>DATJRH010000001.1:0-61908 GCA_035504945.1 Candidatus Aquilonibacter sp.
GTGCGGAGACGCTGGGGAAGCGGAGAAATTCACAAAGTTCGGCGACGAAGCGCGCCTGGTTTTGTTTCAAATAGTCGAGGACGATTTGCATGGCGCCAGTTAATCGCCAAATGCCGCGCTTGCCAAAACAAAAAGGCGCGTGATACAACCGAGTAGTGGAATATGGCATCCAGATGTTTGATTCAGAATTTCCCGCCGACCATTATTCGCCAGTAAAGATGAACAATGCTAGATTTCCACTTTACTCTCCCGTTTTGTGCGCAGGCACACTGGCCGCAGTGTGCAAAACTCCACATCCTTCGGCACCATTGACCACGCCCGATTAATGCCAATCCTCTATCAATTTCTTAACCAGACCAGGGTCGTCCCAAGGAACATCGTGATAGGCTTCGAGCAGGTAGTGACTTTTCGGATCGCGCCGCCATTCCCTGGGAAATTGAGCCACGATTTCGTGGCGGGGATTAGACGGTGCGGGAATTTCGAGGCCTGCAAAATGATGGTGCAGGACAAGACAAAGGTCGCAGCCTGACAAACTTCCCATGTAAGAAAGGCATATAGGTCGCGCATTACATTCAATCAGGCTGGCCTCCCCCTCCGCAGTCAGCATAAAATCAAAACTGATCAAGCCGGTGGCTCCCCAATGCCGAACCAGTTTTTCAGCGGTTTGTAAAATACCGGAATGATGAACAAGTCGCACCACCGAGGGAGGGCCTTTGGGGGTCGGATGACATTGCTCCTTGATGGCGGTGGCATAAGCCAAGACTTTGCCCGTTGCTGCCGCCACCGCAATCATAGCCTCTTTTCCCCGGATGGCTTCGTTCACAGTGACGCTGGGATCCGCCGGAAACCACTCCGACTCCAGCGTCCAGCCGCGCATTTGCATGAGTCGCGACTTGAGGCGGCCCTGCCAGCGATCCACCCCGCCGTATTTGGCGTAAGTGGCTGCCACCTGCCGTTCGTTGTCGCAAAAAGTCACGCCCCCACCGCCCCAACTCGTGGATTTTTTGACCACCACCGGCCAGCCCAATTCTTTTGCTTGGCTCACTGCTTCCTCAATGGAACTGGGACAGGCAAATCTTGGCGTTTTCACTCCAAGCTCTTGCGCCCGTCGTAACGTGCGAAGCTTGCTTGTCGTTTCAGCCAGCCAGTCCAAATTTCCGAACGACAAATTCAACGTTTCCAGCATTTTGGGTGGGAGTGTCCGCTTTTCTGACTGGTGCAACTGAATTATTCGCTGGAAAAAAAGCACGGTGCGGTCGTCGCCAGGAATGATTAGATGAGGATTCCACTGGTTAATAACTTCGGTCAACTGACGGAGAACAGCGCCGCCGAAGCGTCGCGAATGGAGAGGAAACAACTGATCCAGATATCGCGTGGTGGCGAGAAAGCTGTTCCGATAACACAAGGCGGCCACTTCAAAGCCCGACTGTTGCAAGGCCTTGGGTAAGCGGGCAATGGTCGGCCAGGCTTCCAACGAAACGATCAATGTCTTTGGTCTGACGTTACTCATCATTTGAATTGCGGCGATTTGAAATTATGTCGGAGGCCGTCTGCTGTCTACGTTAAAAAGCCGGTAAAGAACTGATCCTCGTCGAGCGCAGTTGATTTCCCACTCAATTTTTCCCTTTGTATCCCGCATTGTATCCCCGAACCAATTTTCAGGGCAAAAGATTGTCAAAGGCGGCAAAAGGTAAAACAAAAAAACCATTGTGAAAATTGAACAAATCAGCGATTGAATACCATAGCCAAAAATAGCAAAAACTGCATTTTACGATTAAGAGTCAACTGCTCTACCAATTGAGCTACCGAGGCAACAGAAAATGAAATTTAGCCGCAAGCGCGGGCGCGCGGCAGGTTTATCCCCGTGAACAAGCGGTTTTCAATGATGGCAGCCACAGCCCTCGCCGCAGGAACCCTCCTCGAGATCGACTGCGGTGGGAACGCGTCCGAGTTCAAGGGTTTTGGAAATCTGCCGTTGAATCGTCTGTTGCAGTTCGTGAAGCTCCTCCTGCGCGTCCAAAAAACCGCGTGCCACGGGATTGCTCAAAAGCGCGTCGCGGTGTTTCTCGAAGTCAGCGATCTCTGTGTCGCTCAGTGGTTGTCCAGCGTGTTGTTTCTGGTGAAGTGCCTGGCCCCGGGTGTTGACGGCTTCATATTGGCCGCGCGCGCTGGCATCGGCGGCGAACGTCTCAATGCGCTTGCGGATGGACGCCATTTCGGGCTGCGCGACGATGGCCTCGCAAAGTTCCAATGTCTTTTCTTCAATTTTGGTCGGCATAAATTTTATTTTGTGCGCCAATAAATCACAAACTCCGGCTAAAAGCAATCGGAATGGCAAGTGGATTTATCCTCGTCATCAAGAATTTTTATCCGCTGTTTTTTTCATTTTCCCGCATTGACATTTTTACGGCGAGTCGCTAAACATCTGCAAATCCTTATGCAACCAATTCATCTGAGCTGGGTTGATTACACCATTCTGCTGGCCTACGTCGTTTTTATTTTGGGTATTGGCTGGGTGCTGGCGCGTTACATGAAAAGTTCCGGGGACTTTCTCACGTCCAGCCGCTCCATCCCCACGTGGGTCACCGGACTGGCTTTTATTTCCGCCAATCTCGGCGCGCTGGAATTGGTCGGCATGGCGGCCAGCGGAGCCCAATACGGCATCGCCACGGCCCATTTTTACTGGGTCGGCGCCATCCCGGCCATGGTCTTTCTGGCGGTGTTCATGATGCCATTTTACTACGGTTCCAAGGCTCGCTCCGTTCCTGAATACCTGAAAATGCGTTTTGACGAACGCGTTCGCTGGGTCAACGCCTTCGCGTTTGCTGTGATGACGGTGGCCACGTCCGGGATTTCGATGGACGCGCTAGCCGACCTGCTGCATCTGCTGCTTGGTTGGAAATACAGTTGGAGTTTGTGGATTTGCTCGGTGGTGGTGGTGGTGTATGTGTTCAAGGGCGGCCTGACCTCGGCCATTTACACCGAAGTGCTGCAATTCTTCCTGATTGTGCTCGGCTTCGCTCCGGTGGTTTGGCTCGGGCTGAAAGACGTGGGTGGCTGGAGCGTTTTGAAAAGCAAGCTGGCCGATGTCGCGCAAAATCCCGCTGCTCTGGCGCTCAACGACAAAACATTCGCGCCCGACGCCTGGAGCAGCGCGTGGAAACCGCTGCTGGCTGGCCCGGCGCACAATCCGATGGGCGTGGACGTTTTCGCCATGGTCTTCGGGCTAGGATTTGTTTTGAGCTTTGGCTATTGGTGCACGAATTTCCTCGTCGTGCAGCGGGCAATGGCGGCCAAAAACATGACCGCCGCCCGTAACACGCCGTTGGTGGCCGCCATTCCCAAAATGCTCTTTCCGGCCATCGTCATTTTGCCGGGTATGATCGCCATTGCCTTGGCCACTTTGCCAAACAAGAACTATCGCATCCCCCCGCCGATTATTTCCGACGCCAATTACGCCCAGGCCGTTGACGCTGTACAGAGCGCCAGCCCATCTGACATGAATACCGGAATCAAGGCCGTCAGCGACGCGCTCGGCGCCCCGGTGTATGAGGACAAAGTTTCCGCGCTCATCACTGCGAATGCCCAGCACCCGGAGACGAAAGAACAAATCAAAGCCGCCCTCTACGGCAGTGTCGCCGAAAACGACTACAACGCCGTCATCCCTTCGCTCGTGGAGAAATTCTGTCCGCACGGTCTGCTGTCGCTGGCCTTGCTGGCGCTGTTTGCCTCTTTCATGTCCGGCATGGCCGGCAACATCACCGCTTTTAACACCGTTTGGACTTACGACCTTTATCAAAGTTTCCGGCGCAATGTTTTGGACCGCCCGCGTTCAGCCACGCTGGTCCGTAAAGACGGCGGAACGGAAGAGGTCACCGTTGCATATAAGGATCTTAGCGACAGTCATTATTTGTGGATGGGCAAGGCGGTGACCATCGTGGGCACGCTGTTGAGCATCGCCTGCGCCTATTATTTCAGCCATTACCACAATGCGATGAACGCGCTGCAACTGGTTTTCGGTTTTGTCAACGCCCCCATCTTTGCCACCTTCCTGCTGGGCATGTTCTGGAAGCGCACCACCGGCACGGGCGCGTTTCTGGGTTTGATCGGCGGCATTTTTACCTCTGCCATCTTCCATGCGCTGACTCTTTCCGTCGGCGACGTTCCCGGAATCAAAGGCGGTTATGTTCACGTCGTTAAAATGTTTCCCAGCGAAATGGCCCAGAATTTCTGGCTGGCCAGCTTCGCCTTTGCCGGATGCTTTATCCTGACGGTCGTTATTTCGCTGGCGACGGCACGGACGAAAACGGATGAAGAACTCAAAGGCTTGGTGTATTCGCTGACACCCAAGATCAAAGACCATGAACAGCATTTCTTCCAGCGCCCGGCGGTGCTGGGAACGATTTTAATCATTGCCTGTGTCATCCTAAACATTATCTTTTGGTAGAAAGAAAAATTTATGGGACTCGATTTACGCTGGCCAATCGGATTGATGTTTTCGCTCATCGGTGTGCTCCTTGTTATCGAGGGTCTTATCACCGGACCGAGCGAAAAAGCTCTCAACATTAACATTGATTTGTGGTGGGGCATCGTGCTGGTCGTATTCGGCGTCCTGATGTTGATTGGCGCCGTGCGCGGGAGCAAAACACCGCCGTCGGCCTGAACCGAAACCGATTTTTACTGCGCCGGGATGATGTTTTGCCCGGCGATTTTTATTTATTATGACCTATTTGCAAAAGCTCGCCGCCGATACCGCGCAGGAGTTCGCTAGAATTTACGGACGTCCGCCGCGCTGGATTGTCGCCGCGCCCGGACGCGTCAACGTGATCGGCGAACACACCGATTACAACGACGGTTTTGTTTTGCCGATGGCCATCGAGCGTTACGCGGTCATGGCCGCCGACAAATCCGCCAAAGAAACAATTCAAATCCGCGACGTGGTTGAAGGCGTTGACCCGGCGCTCATTGACTTGTCGGCATCCGTCAAGCCTGCTCCGCCCAAGTGGGGAAATTATCCGCGCGGCGTTATCGCCGGTTTTCTGGAGCGCAGCGTCAATCCGGGCGGACTCGACGTGCTGCTGCATTCCACAGTGCCGCTCGGCGGCGGATTGAGCAGCAGCGCCGCACTTGAAGTCTGCACCGCGACGCTGATTGAGGCGGCGACCGGCAAGAAAATTGATCCCGTTGAAAAGGCCCTGCTGTGCCAGAAGGCCGAGCACGAATTTGCCCATGTCCCGTGCGGCATTATGGACCAATTTATTTCCGTGATGGGCCGGCAAAACAGCCTGCTCCTGCTCGATTGCCGCTCGCGCGAGACGAAACTCGTTTCCATGGCCGACGCTTCCGTCCAGTTGCTCATCGCCAACACAAACGTGAAGCACGAATTGAGCGGCGGCGAATACGCCCAGCGCCGCGCGCAATGCGAAACTGCGGCGAAAATTCTTGGCGTCGCTTCCTTGCGCGACGCGACCGCCGAAATGCTGGAGTCGGCTAAGGGCAAAATGGACGAAGTGGTTTTCCGCCGCGCGCGCCATGTCATCGGCGAAATTGAACGCACCGTTCACGCCGCCGAGGGCGTCAGCGCCTCGAATTGGGAAACGGTCGGGCAGTTGATGTTCGCCAGCCATGCTTCGCTGCGCGACGATTACGAAGTGAGCTGCGCGGAATTGGATGCCATCGTGGAAATCGCCGAAGCCATTGGTGTCAGAGGCGGAATTTACGGCTGCCGCATGACGGGCGGCGGTTTTGGTGGCTGCACGGTTGCCTTGGTGAAGACCGAAAGCGTCGAGGCCATCTCAAAACAAATTGCCGACGGTTACAAAAGGAAAACTAAAATTGACGCGACGATTTTCGTCTCGCGTCCGGCGGCGGGGGCGACGGTCATCAAAGCCTGAAAAGGCAAACAGCGCGTCTGCTCAAGGCAGACGCGCTGTGGTCAGAACTTTAAGCTTCTGCTGGATTTAACGGTGCGGGTGCTCCAAAGTCGAGGCGAGTCCATCCTTTTCGCCTTTGCCATTCGGCATGGTTGAATTTCTCAAAACCCAGTGGGCATGATTTGAATTGTCGGTTTTATGTCCGGTCGGCGGCGGCAACGTTTCGTGGCTGGCTTCGGGAATCCGCATGGCGTAAAACGAGCGGTGGACAAAAACCAGCGCGGCAATAAACAAAATTCCGCCGATGAAGTTCTTCAAATTCTGACTCTGCATCGTGACGGCAATTTCCACCGCAAGCAGGCCGAAGAGCGTGGTAAATTTGATTACGGGATTCAACGCCACGGACGAGGTATCTTTGAACGGGTCGCCCACGGTGTCGCCGACTACGGTGGCAGCGTGGAGGTCGGTGCCTTTCTGCCGCATTTCCACTTCAACGATTTTTTTGGCGTTGTCCCACGCGCCGCCGGCATTGGCCATGAAAATCGCCTGGAACAATCCGAAGAACGCGATGGCAATCAGATAGCCGATGAAGAAATACGGATTGAAAAATGCCAGCGACAGCGCGAGACAGAAAATCACGATAAAGATGTTCCACATTCCCTTCTGGGCGTAAACGGTGCAGATGCGAACGACTTCCTTGCTGTCCTTTTCGGACGCGGTGGCGGAGTCGAGCTTGATGTGCTCCTTGATGTAGACCACCGCGCGATAGGCGCCGGTCACGACGGCCTGGCAACTCGCGCCAGTAAACCAATAAATTACCGCGCCGCCCATGAGCAGGCCGAGGATGATTTCAGGCATGACAAGGCTCAATTTGGAAATGATGCTGAAAGTCGGATCGGCGGCCTTGCCAATATTGTTGAGCAAAATGATGATGCCGAAAACCATCGTCGTCGCGCCGACGACGGCCGTTCCGATCAAAACCGGCTTGGCCGTGGCCTTGAAGGTGTTGCCGACGCCGTCGCCTTTTTCGAGCTGGTATTTGGCATTTTCAAAATCGGGCTTGAAGCCGAAATGTTTCTCGATGTCGGCGCGGATGTTCGGGCGCGATTCAATCTGGCTCAATTCGTAGACGGACTGCGCGTTGTCAGTGACCGGTCCGTAACTGTCCACGGCAATCGTCACCGGTCCCATGCCGAGGAAGCCGAACGCAACGAGGCCGAACGCAAAAATCGGCGCGGCGAATTTGATTTCATCGGGCATCAGCGCCACGACGGGCGAGCCTTGATACATGGCGAACAAGCAGCTGGTGAACATGAGCGCCAAAATGACCAGCCCCGTCCAAAATGCCGAGAAGTTGCCGGCAACGAAGCCCGACAAAATATTCAGCGACGCGCCGCCGTGCTTGGAGCAGTTGGTGATTTCCTTCACGTGCTGCGAATTGGTGCTGGTGAAAATTTTCGAGAATTCGGGAATCAACGCGCCTGCCGCCGTGCCGCAGGAAATGATCGCCGAAAGCACCCACCACAAATCGGGATTCAATCCCGGCTGCTTGGCCAGCAGAAAATAGCTCGCGAGAAAAGTGACAAAAATCGAAACTGCGGAGGTAATCCAGACGAGTTGAGTCAATGGCGCTTCAAAATCAAAATCCTTCAAGTTACCGAATTTGGCGCGGCAAACCGAATCATTGATGAAATAAGAGGCCAGTGAAGTTGTGATCATCAGCGCGCGCATGGTAAATATCCAGATGATGAGTGTCGCGCAAACTGTCTGGTCGCCCGCCAGCGCGAGGGCCAGAAAGGCAATCAACGCCACGCCAGTGACGCCGTAAGTTTCAAAACCGTCCGCCGTTGGCCCGACCGAGTCGCCCGCGTTGTCGCCGGTGCAATCGGCGATGACACCAGGATTTTTCGGATCGTCTTCGGGCAATTTGAAAATGATTTTCATCAGGTCGCTGCCGATGTCCGCGATTTTCGTGAAAATGCCGCCGCAGATTCGCAACGCCGCCGCGCCGAGCGATTCGCCGATGGCAAAACCGATGAAGCATGGGCCGATAAGGTCGCTTGGCACAAAGACCAGGATGCAAATCATGAAAAACAATTCCACGCAAACCAGCAGCAGACCAACGCTCATGCCGGATTGAAGCGGAATCGAAAGAGTTTTGAGCGGATTGCCCTTCAATGCCGAAAATGCCGTGCGGCTGTTGGCGGTGGTGTTGATGCGGATGCCAAACCACGCCACGCCGTAGCTGCCGAGAATGCCCAAAACCGACGCCAGCAAAATGACGCCGATGTCCGCGAAGTTTTTATGTTCGAGCGCTCTGAAGTAAAAAAGGATGCAGCCCGCGATCAGCAGCCACAACACGGCGAGGAATTTTCCCTGTTGCAGCAGATACGTCTTGCACGTCTCCCAAATCATGCGCGAGACGCCGCTCATGGATTTATGCACCGGCAGTTTTTTGGTGCGCCAGTATTGCACCAGTCCGAACGCGGCACCGATGGCGCACATGACGATGCCCAGATACATCAGCGTCAGGCCGCCGATGCCGCCGAGACCGGTGAATTTAATCTGGTCGAGCGCGGGGATTTGCAGGTCCGCTTCGCTGGCGTGCAGTCCGTTGGTCACACCAAAAAAGGCCGCCACAATTAAACCAAGAGTGCTTAATTTGTTTTTGTGCATAGATTTCTGTTCGCGTTGATTTGATGGTTTATTGGTTTTATTTTTTCTTTGCCGTTTATTTTGCTGCGGCTTCCAGCGCCGCTTGCGCTGCCGCGAGCCGGGCCACCGGCACACGGAACGGCGAGCAACTGACGTAGCTCAATCCGAGTTTGTGGCAGAATTTCACCGAGTCGGGATCGCCGCCGTGTTCGCCGCAAATGCCCAGCTTGATGCCCGGCCGAGTCGCGCGGCCTTTTTCCGCCGCAATCTTCATCAATTGACCAGTGCCGTTCTGGTCAATCGTGGCAAAGGGGTTTTTTTTCACTATTTCCAATTCGGCATAATGTGGCAAAAATGAACCCGAATCGTCGCGGCTCATGCCGAGGCACGTCTGCGTCAAGTCGTTTGTGCCGAAGCTGAAAAACTCCGCCGTCTGCGCGATTTCGTCCGCCGTGAGCGCGCCGCGCGGCACTTCAATCATCGTGCCAACGAGGTATTTCAATTTCACCTTGTTTTCGGCCATGACCTCGCGGGCGACGCGATGGACAACTTCGATTTGCATGTCCAGTTCCTTTTTGAAACCGACGAGCGGAATCATGATTTCCGGTTTGCATTTGATGCCTTCCCTGTGCGCCTCGGCGGCAGCCTCAAAAACCGCCCGCGCCTGCATTTCGGAAATTTCGGGATAGACCAGTCCGAGCCGGCAGCCACGGAAACCGAGCATCGGATTGAATTCGTGAAGTTCGTTGACGCGCGCCATGATTCTCTCGACGGGAGTGTTGAGCTTGCGCGCCAAATCCATCTGCTGCTCCTTGCTGTTGGGCAGAAATTCGTGCAGCGGCGGATCGAGAAAACGAATTGTCGCCGGCAATCCGTCCAGCGCCTTGAAAATGCCGATGAAGTCGGCCTTTTGATAGGGCAGCAATTTTGCCAGCGCCTTTTTCCGGTCGGCGACGTTGCCAGCCAGAATCATTTCGCGCATGGCGTCAATGCGGCTGCCCTCGAAAAACATGTGCTCGGTGCGGCACAAACCGATGCCGCTCGCGCCGAACGCGACGGCGTTGGCGGCCTGCTCCGGCGTGTCGGCGTTGGTCCGGACTTGCAGCTTCGTCACCTTCGCGCACCAGTCCATGAGCTTCTTGAACATTTGAAATGCCGCGCTGTCCTTCGCCTCGAGCGATTTTTCGACGAGCACCTGGACGATTTCCGACGCGGCGGTTTTGAGTTCACCCGGATAAACTTCGCCGGCGGTGCCGCTGATGGAAATAAAATCGCCTTCCTTGAAAAGATCGCCGTTGACGGCCATCGTTTTAGCCGAGTAATCAATGTTCAACGCGCTTGCGCCGCAGACGCAGACCTTGCCCATTTGCCGCGCGACGAGCGCCGCGTGCGAGCTGACGCCGCCCTTCGCGGTGAGAATTCCCTCTGCCGCAATCATGCCGCGCAAATCCTCCGGCGACGTTTCATTGCGGACGAGCAGAACTTTTTCGCCCTTGTGTGCGGCTTCGACAGCGCGCTCGGCATTCAAATACATCTTGCCTGAAGCCGCGCCGGGTCCAGCGGGCAGGCCGCGCGCGACGCATTTGGCGGCCTTGACCGCGCTACGGTCAAAAATCGGCGCGAGCACCTGATCCAATTGATTTGCCGGGACGCGCTGAATCGCCGTTTTCCAGTCAATCAACTTTTCGTTTTCCATTTCAATGGCGAAACGGACGGCGGCCAACCCCGTGCGCTTGCCGTTGCGCGTTTGCAGCATGAAGACCTTGCCGTCTTCAATCGTGAATTCAAAATCCTGCACGTCCCGGAAATGGTTTTCCAAAATTCGGCGGATGTTTTCCAGTTCGGCAAACGCGTCGGGCAGATGATTTTTCAATTGCGCGACCGGCTCCGGCGTGCGGACACCCGCGACGACATCTTCGCCCTGCGCGTTGATGAGAAATTCACCGTAAAAAACTTTTTCACCCGTTGCCGGGTCGCGCGTGAACGCGACGCCGGAACCGGATTTTTCGCCCGTGTTGCCATAAACCATCGCTTGGACGTTGACGGCGGTTCCCCATTCGCTGGGAATATTATATTTGCGGCGATAAACCATCGCGCGGTCGTTCATCCACGAACCGAACACCGCGCCGACTGCGCCCCAAAGCTGTTTCCACGGGTCTTGCGGAAATTCGCCGCCGGTGCGTTCCTTGATTAAATTCTTGAAACGGGCGACGAGTTCCTTCAAATCGTCCACGGTGAGTTTCGTGTCCTCAATATCCGCATGATGGCGTTCATGTTTGAGTTCGTGAATGACGGTTTCAAAAGGCTCGTGATCCTCGCCTGCCGCCTTTTGCACGCCCATCACAACATCGCCATACATTTGGATGAAGCGGCGGTAACAATCCCACGCGAACCGCTCGTTGGTGCTGTATTTGGCGAGCGCGAGAACGGTTTGATCGTTGAGGCCGAGGTTCAAAATCGTGTCCATCATGCCCGGCATCGAGTCGCGTGCGCCGGAGCGGACGGAAACGAGCAGCGGTTTCTGTAGATCGCCAAATCTTTTGCCGAGGATATTTTCGATGAAGGCAACGCCGTTTTGCATCTGAGCGGTGAGTTCCTTCGGGTAGGTTTTTTTATTCTGGTAGTAATAAGCGCAGACCTCGGTAGTAATGGTGAAACCGGGCGGCACGGGCAGGCCGATCCGTGTCATTTCGGCGAGGTTTGCCCCCTTGCCGCCGAGCAGCGGTTTCATGGAGCCGTTGCCGTCGGTTTTTTTGTTTCCAAAAAGAAAAACATATTTTGCAGAACTAGATGATTTAGACATAAGTGTGTTTTATTTTTTTAACGTAATCCGCAGCCTAAATCTGATGTTTTTTGGGGAAACAATCTTCACATTTTTTGGCAATCACTTCACCTTTTTTGGCATATGTTTGGCGGACGACTTAGGCTTTTTTGCGGACGCAATGACAAAAAATGCAAAGAATCCACCCGTGAACGCTGCCGGACAGGTGCAAAAAATGTTCAATCAAAGCCAAACGCGGTGGAGCGCGCCCTTTCGCAGTCGGTTAACTTATGTGCTGTCATAGTTGAAACGAATTGAACTTATGTTACCGATGCTTTCACTGGAAAAGGAAAAGAACGCCGAGCGTGTGATGCAGCACGCCAGCGGTGACAAGCGCTTCAAAATCCTTGAGGCGCACATGAAGAAGCACCAGTTCAGGCACGACGCGCTCATCGAGATTTTGCACAAGGCGCAGGAGTTGTTCGGATATCTCGAAGATGATTTACTGCTCTTTGTTTCCATCAAACTCAAGCTGCCGCCGAGCCGCGTTTATGGTGTCGCGACATTTTACCATTTCTTCCAGCTCAAGCCGCAGGGTGAACATACTTGCGTCGTCTGCCTCGGCACGGCCTGCTACGTGAAAGGCGCAGACAAAATCATCAACGCCATTCAGGATAAATATAAAATCAAGTCCGGCGAAACGACGGCGAACAACAAGCTTTCTCTTTTGACGGCGCGCTGCATCGGCGCGTGCGGCATCGCGCCCGCAGTCATTTATGACGGCACCGTCACGCCGCGCGCCACGTCCGAATCCGCGCTCGAACACATCAACCATTGGATGCAAAAATGACCCTCAACGATCTCATCGCCATCAAGGAAAAGGAAATCGCCGGGCGGAAAAAAACAATTCTCCGCTGCTGCATGGCTGCCGGCTGCATGTCCTCCGACTCCAAAGCCGTCAAGGCGCAGCTTGAAAAAGCCGTGGCGGACGCCGACCTGCAAAACGAAGTCGAAGTCCGCGGGGTCGGCTGCATGAAACTCTGCTGCGAAGGCCCGCTCGTCGCTGCCGATACGGAAGACAGGCTTTACGTCAAAGTCACGGCGGAAAATGCGTCGTCAATTATCGCCGCGCTCAAGGGCGGCAAAACGGACGTGCCGCAGGCGGATTCCCATTCACCCTTCTTTGCGAAACAAACTTCCATCGTGCTGGCCAACAGTGGCGTCGTGGATCCGGAGCGCATCGAAAGTTACATCGTGGCGGACGGTTACCAGGCGCTGCACGAAGTGCTGAACGAAATGACGCCCAAGGACGTCGTTGAGGCGATGGTCAAAAGCGGTCTGCGCGGCCGCGGCGGCGCGGGCTTTCCAACCGGACTCAAATGGGGCACCGTCGCCAAATCGCCAGGCGCAAAAAAATATGTCGTCTGCAACGCCGACGAAGGCGACCCCGGCGCATTCATGGACCGCAGCGTTTTGGAAAGCGATCCGCACAGCGTGCTCGAAGGCATGGCCATCGCGGCTTATGCTGTCGGCGCGGAGCAGGGATTTATTTACGTGCGCGCCGAATATCCGCTGGCCATCGCGCGTTTGCAGATTGCCATCAAGCAGGCGAAACAAATGAGCATGCTCGGCGCAGGCATTTTTGAATCGCCGTTCAATTTCAACGTGGACTTGCGCATCGGTGCCGGTGCGTTCGTTTGCGGCGAGGAGACGGCGTTAATGGCGTCGGTCGAAGGCAAGCGCGGCGTGCCGCGTCCGCGTCCGCCATTTCCGGCGGAGAGCGGTTTGTTCGGCTGCCCGACGCTGCTCAACAACGTCGAAACGTTTGCCAATGTGCCGGCGATTTACCGCAAAGGCGCGGACTGGTTCGCCAGCATCGGCACGGAAAAAAGCAAAGGCACCAAAGTTTTTGCGCTCGCCGGAAAAATCAAAAATACCGGGCTGCTTGAAGTGCCAATGGGCACGCCGCTGCGCACGATTGTCGAGGAAATGGGCGGCGGCGCGCCCGACGGCGGCAAGATCAAAGCCGTGCAAACCGGCGGGCCGTCCGGCGGTTGCATCCCGGCGCAGCACCTCGATACGCCGGTGGATTACGAATCGCTCGGCAAGCTTGGCTCCATCATGGGTTCGGGCGGCATGATCGTGATGGACGATTCGACGAACATGGTGGAGATCGCGCGGTTCTTCATGGAATTTTGCATGGACGAATCCTGTGGCAAGTGTGTTCCGTGCCGCGCGGGCACGGTGCAGATGCACAATTTGCTGGACAAAATTGCCAATCGCAAAGCCACCGCCCGCGACCTCGCGAAGCTGGAAGAACTTTGCGACATGGTGCGCAACACCAGCTTGTGCGGCCTCGGCCAGACCGCGCCGAATCCAACCATGAGCACGCTGCGGTTTTTCCGCAACGAATACGAGGCGCTGCTACAGCCCGATCCGTTTGGCCCGCGTTCCGACGGCGCGGCAAAACAACCCGAACTCGTGACGAAATAATTTTATGGCCGCAAAAACTTTGACCATTGACGGAAAGCAGATCACCGCCGAAGAAGGCGCAACGGTCTTGCAGGCCGCGACCGAGGCCGGAATCAAAATTCCGACGCTGTGCCATCTCGAAGGCATTTATGATGTCGGCGCTTGCCGGCTTTGCCTGGTGGAAGTCGCCGGCGTCGCGAAATTGCTGCCCGCTTGCACGACAAAAATCAGCGAAGACATGGACGTGAAGACCGACAGCGAACGGCTGCGGAAATATCGCCGCATGACGCTGGAACTTTTGTTCGCCGAGCGCAACCACGTCTGCGCTGTCTGCGTGGCCAACGGCCACTGCGAATTGCAGACGCTCGCGTATTCGCAGGGCATGGAGCACGTCCGCTACGATTATTGTTTTCCGAAATGGAAGGTGGACGCGACGCACCGGCTGTTCGGCATGGACCATAACCGCTGCATTCTCTGCGGACGCTGCGTTCGTGTTTGCTGGCATATCGAGGGCGCGGGAACGAAAAATGTCGCCGGCCGCGGCGCGAAGTCCAGCATTATCAACGACCTCAACCGGCCGTGGGGCGATTCCGAATCCTGCACCGAATGCGGCAAGTGCGTCATGTCCTGTCCGACGGGCGCGCTGTTCCACAAAGGCTCGACGGTGGCCGAGATGAAGCATGACTGCGACAAGCTGGGATTCATCGTCAATGCGCGGGAGAAAAAACAATGGTTGCCGTGAAATTTAAATTATGAAATTGCGTGTTGCCACAGTCTGGCTCGGCGGCTGCGCCGGCTGCCATATGTCGTTCCTTGATCTTGATGAATTTCTCATCGAGCTCGCCGGAAAAATTGACCTCGTCTACAGCCCGGTCGTGGACGTGAAGGAATTTCCCGAAAACGTGGACGTGTGCCTCATCGAAGGCGCGGTTTGCAACGAGGACAATCTTGAAATCCTCCACAAAATTCGCGCGCGGGCAAAAGTGCTCGTTTCTTTCGGCGACTGCGCCGTCACTGGCAATGTTCCGGCCATCCGCAATCAACTTGGCCTGGACAACGCCGAAAATGTTTTGCAGCGCGCCTATATCGAAAACGCCCAGAACAATCCCAGCGTGCCGAAAGCCGACGGCATCGTGCCGCAACTGCTCAAAAATGTCGTGCCGGTGCATGAGGCCGTGTATGTCGAATACTTTTTGCCCGGCTGCCCGCCGCCCGCCGATCGCATCAAGGCGCTGATGATCCAAGTTTTGAGCGGCGCGGCGCCAAAGCTTGAAGGCGCGCAACTGAAATTTGGTTGAAACCATTTTATGTCAAAACGCATTGTCATAGATCCGGTGACTCGAATCGAGGGTCACGCCAAGATCAGCATTTTTTTGGACAACGACGGAAATGTCTCCGACGCGCAATTTCACGTCGTCGAGTTCCGCGGTTTTGAAAAATTTTGCGAAGGCCGGCCTTACACCGAAATGACCGGCATCACACCGCGCATTTGCGGCATTTGTCCGGTGAGCCATTTGCTCGCGTCGGCCAAGGCCGGCGATGCCATCATGGCCGTCAAGATTCCACCCGCCGCCGATAAGCTGCGCCGCCTGATGAATCTCGGCCAGATCATTCAAAGCCATGCGTTGAGCTTTTTCCATTTGAGCGCGCCGGATTTTTTGCTCGGCTGGGACACGCCGCAACAGCAGCGCAACGTTTTTGGTTTGATTGCTTCCAACGCCGACCTTGCGCGGGCCGGAATCCGCCTGCGCCAGTTCGGCCAGGAAATTATTGAAATCCTCGGCGGAAAAAAAATTCATCCGGCCTGGGCCGTGCCCGGCGGTGTGCGCAGCCCGCTGACGCAGGAAGGGCGCAAGTGGATCAAAGCCTGGCTGCCGGAAGTTTATAGCACCACGGGCGCCGCTCTGGATTTGTTCAAGAAAATTCTTGAAACGCACGAGCGCGAGATGAAGGTCTTCGGTGATTTCCCATCATTGTTCATGGGACTCGTCGCGCCCGACGGCTCGTGGGAACATCACGGCGGCAAACTGCGCTTCATTGACAGCAACGGCAAAATTGTCGCCGACCAACTCGATCCGCAAAACTATTTGGACTATATCGGCGAGGCGGTGCAAAGCTCGTCGTATCTTAAATCGCCTTACTACACGCCGCTCGGTTTTCCGAAGGGAATTTACCGCGTTGGCCCGCTCGCCCGCCTCAATGTCTGTGAACACATGGGCGTTCCCAAAGCCGACGCCGAGTTGCAAATTTTCAAAGGCATGGGCAGCGGCGCGGTTACGTCGTCGTTTCTTTATCATTACGCGCGGCTCATCGAAATTCTCGCAAGCCTTGAACTCGTCGAACGCTACCTGGACGACTCGGATTTGTTGAGCGACGATTTGCGCGCCGACGCCGGCATCAATTGCCTGCGCGGCGTGGGCGTTAGCGAAGCGCCGCGCGGCACGCTGTTCCATGATTACACCGTTGATCGCAACGGCCTGCTGCAAAAAGTGAATTTAATTGTCGCGACCGGCCAAAATAACCTGGCCATGAACCGCACCGTCGCGCAAATCGCGCGGCACTATGTCCACGGCAAAGAAATTCCCGAACCGATGCTCAATCGCATTGAGCACGGCATC
Source organism: Candidatus Aquilonibacter sp. (assembly GCA_035504945.1). Lineage (GTDB taxonomy): Bacteria > Verrucomicrobiota > Verrucomicrobiia > Limisphaerales > UBA11358 > UBA11358. The sequence continues at coordinate 16,380 of DATJRH010000001.1, forward strand.
CGCTGTTACGACCCGTGCTTGAGCTGCTCGACGCATGCGGTCGGGCAAATGCCGCTGCATATTCAATTGCTCGCGCCAGATGGAAAAGTTTTGAACGAGATTGCGCGGAGTTGACTTATGAAAACCGATTTGCTTGTCATCGGCTATGGCAACACGCTGCGCTCCGACGACGGTGTCGGCCCGCGCGTGGCCGAAGCGGTTGGCGCGTTGTGGCTGCCGGGCGTGCGGACGCTGATTTGCCAGCAACTTTCGCCCGAACACGCCGAGCCGGTTTCGCGTGCGGCCAGCGTGATTTTTGTGGATGCCGCGGTGGATATACCGAACGAAGTTCAATTCCGCAAACTCGAACCCAACAATTCCTCACAACTCATGGCGCACGCCGCCGACCCACGGACGATGCTTGCGCTCGCCCGCGATGTTTTCGGCGGCGCGCCGGAAGCATGGTGGCTAACGATTCCGGCCAAGAAGCTGGATTTTGGCGAGGAATTGTCGCCGGAGGCCGAAGTCGGTTTTCGCGAGGCGCTCCGCCGCATTCAATCGCTGGCCGAACAATTTTGCCATGCTGATGGCAACAAATACGAAGTAGTTGCCAACTTCTGTTGAGCCGCTTCGCGCGCACGCGTTTATCTTTTTCCATGAATTGAAGCCATTCGGTTTTGCAACCAGGTTGATTATGCATGAAGTTCATCTAGTCCGCGCCATTATCGAGACGGTGGAAAATCAGGCCGCCGTACAAAAGGCGAAGTCCGTCACGCGTGTCAAAATCCGCTGCAACGCGCTCACCAGCCACAGCGGCGATCACGTCCGGTTCAGCTTTGACATTGTTAAAAAAGATCGCCCGCTGGTGAAGAACGCCGCGCTGGAACTTAACGAGGTCGAACCTCTGCTCCGCTGTAAAAAATGCAAACATCAATTCCACGGCCATCATCTGCCCGACGTCTGCCCCAAATGCGGCTCGACCGAAGTGCTCGCGGTCAATCCGACCGACATGGTGCTCGAGAGCTTCGAGTTCGAACGTTGACGGCAGCCGGACGCGGTCAGATTGCGCGGTTGAAACTCGCCGTTCGCGGCGCGGTTCAAGGTGTGGGTTTCCGGCCGTTTGTTTTCCGGCTCGCGGAAGAACTCGCTTTGACAGGTTGGGTCAATAATTCTCCGCAAGGCGTGTTCATCGAAATCGAAGGCGCGTGCGAACAACTAGAAAATTTTCTGATACGGTTGAACGCCGAAAAGCCGCCGCGCTGTTCCATTCAAAGCCTCGAATCCACATGGCTTGACGCTGCCGGCTACAAAAACTTTGAAATCCGCCCAAGCGAAAGTTCTGGCGGCAAATCCACGCTGGTTTTGCCTGACATCGCCACCTGTCCCGATTGCCTGCGCGAAATATTTGATCCCAAAAACCGCCGTCATCTTTATCCATTCACGAACTGCACAAATTGCGGCCCACGTTTCAGTATCGTCGAATTGTTGCCTTACGATCGCGCGAGTACGGCGATGAAAAAATTCGCGATGTGCCCGCAATGTCAGACCGAATACGACGATCCGCGCGACCGGCGATTTCACGCGCAGCCGAACGCCTGTCCGGATTGCGGCCCGCAATTGCAACTTTGGAGCGCGACCGGCGAGGCGATCTTCGGGCCAAACGGATCGATTCCCGCCGCTGTCAGCGCAATCCGCCGTGGAAAAATTGTCGCGGTAAAAGGCGTTGGTGGATTTCATTTGCTGGCTGACGCGCGCAACGAAAACGCCATCCAGCTTCTGCGCGAGCGCAAACATCGCGAGGAAAAGCCCTTCGCGCTGATGTTTCCGTCGCTCGAAAGTGTGAAGGCCGTTTGCGAAGTCTCTCCGCTCGAAGAAAGGTTGCTTTGCTCGCCCGAAGCGCCGATTGTTTTGCTGCGGCAAAACAAATTAGCAATCCGCGACCCGGAATTCGCGATTGTAACTTCCGTTGCGCCCGGCAATCCGAATCTTGGCGTCATGCTGCCGTCAAATCCGCTGTATCATCTGCTCATGGCTGGATTGAAATTTCCCGTCGTTGCCACCAGTGGCAATTTGAGCGACGAGCCGGTTTACACGGACGAACGCGAAGCGCTCGAACGCCTTGGCGGCATAGCGGATTTATTTCTGGTTCACAACCGTCCGATTGTCCGGCATGTGGACGACTCAATTGTCCGGGTTGTTTTGGATCGCGAAATGGTATTGCGCCGCGCCCGCGGATTCGCGCCGCTGCCTGTCACGTTGGACTCTCAACTTGCAGCCCTCAACTCTCGACCAATTTTGGCCGTCGGGGCGCATTTGAAAAATTCCGTCGCGCTCGCCGTCGGCAAAAATATTTTCATCAGCCAACACATCGGTGATTTGGAAACCGAGCCGGCGAACAACGCTTTTCGACGCGTCATCGCCGATTTCGTAAAACTTTACGATGCTAAACCGCAAATCGTCGCGACCGATTTGCACCCCGATTATCTCTCGACGAAATTTGCCGGCGAATCTGGAATTCCGAAGCAGATCAGCGTCCAGCATCACATCGCGCACGTTTTATCCTGCATGGCGGAAAATGAAGTCGTGCCGCCCGCGCTCGGCGTCTCGTGGGACGGCACGGGATATGGAACGGACGGCACAATTTGGGGTGGAGAATTTTTCCAGATTGCCGATATGCATATTGAACGCATCGCGCATCTGCGTCCTTTCTGGTTGCCAGGCGGTGACAAAGCGGTCAGAGAGCCGCGCCGCCCGGCCATCGGCTTGCTTTACGAGTTGTTCGGCGACGCGGCATTTGAAATGAGCCACTTACCGCCGCTGCGAGATATTTCTCCGATTGAATCCAGCGCGCTCAAAGGAATGTTGCATCGCAAGCTGAATTCGCCAAGGACTTCCAGCATGGGCCGGCTTTTTGACGCCGTTGCCTCACTTGTCAACGTGCGCCAGCAAATGCGATTCGAAGGGCAGGCTGCGATGGAGCTGGAATTTTCACTCGACGGAATAGAAACGGACGAAGCGTATGAATTGCGGATTGCGGATTGCGGATTGCGGATTGAAAAACCCGAAATGAGTCTGGACTGGGAGCCGATGCTCAAGTCCATTCTGGCGGATCTAGATGACTGCATTTCCGTCGGGAAAATTTCCGCTAAATTTCACAATGCCTTGGCTGAAGCAGTTGTTGCCGTGGCCAAAATTGTTCAGGAGCCGCGAGTCGTGCTTTCCGGCGGCTGTTTTCAAAATCGTTATTTGACGGAGCGCGTTGTCCAGCGTTTGCGCGAGGAAAACTTTCAACCATATTGGCACCAGCGCGTGCCGCCGAACGACGGCGGAATTGCCCTGGGACAAGTCGTGGCCGCGCTTCGCGAGCAAGCGTAAATCGTAAATTTAAAATGTGCCTCGCCATTCCAGGAAAAATTGTGAGCATCAGCGGCAACGAACCGCTGGCGCGCGCGGGCAAAGTTGATTTCGGCGGCATCCTCAAGGAGGCCAGCCTTGCCTGCGTGCCGGAGGCGAAGATTGGCGATTACGTCATCGTTCATGTCGGTTTTGCGTTGAGTGTCGTGGACGAAGCCGAGGCACAGAAAATTTTTGAGTATTTGAAGCAGATGGATGAACTGGGCGAATTGAAGGAGGCGTCGCCGTGAAGTTTATCGACGAATACCGCGACGCGGAAGGCGCGCAACAACTCGCGCGCGAAATCCACCGCGTCACGACCAAGCCGTGGATGCTCATGGAAATTTGCGGCGGCCAGACGCACGCGATTGTGAAGTTCGGCATTGATGAACTGTTCCTGGAAAAAATCACGCTCATCCACGGACCTGGCTGCCCGGTCTGCGTCACACCGCTGGAAATTATTGACCAAGCGTTGGAAATTGCCGCACGCCCGAATGTGATTTTCGCGTCGTTCGGCGACATGCTGCGCGTGCCGGGCAGCACGACTGATTTGCTCTCCTTGAAGGCAAAAGGCGGCGACGTGCGGATGGTTTATTCGCCGCTGGATGCCGTGAAGCTCGCGGAACAAAATCCGGCGAGGGAAATTGTTTTCTTTGGCGTCGGTTTTGAAACGACTGCGCCGGCAACGGCGATGGCAGTTTTTCAGGCGGCGCAAAAGAAGCTAAAAAACTTTTCCATGCTGGTTTCGCACGTGCTCGTGCCGCCGGCGATGGAAGCGCTGCTGTCTTCGCCGGACTGCCGCGTGCAGGGATTTCTCGCCGCCGGCCACGTTTGCGCAGTGATGGGGTTTGAGGAATATATTCCCATCACAAAAAAATACCGCGTGCCGGTGGTTGTCACCGGCTTTGAGCCACTGGATATTTTGCAAGGCGTGCTGATGGCGGTGCGGCAACTGGAATCCGGCCGCACCGAGGTGGAAAACCAATACAGCCGCGCGGTGCGGCGGGAGGGAAACCAGCCGGCGCGGGAATTGATTTGGAAAGTTTTCCAAGTCGTGTCGCGCAAATGGCACGGCATCGGCGAAATTCCGCAAAGCGGCTTGGGCTTGCGCGATGAATTCGCCGCGTTTGACGCCGGGAAAAAATTCGGTGTCGCGAAACATCGCGTCGAGGAATCGTCCGAATGCCAAAGCGGTTTAGTTTTGCAGGGACTGATCAAGCCACGCGAATGTCCAGCATTCGGAACGAAATGCACGCCGGAGCATCCGCTGGGCGCGACGATGGTTTCGAGCGAAGGTGCATGCGCGGCCTACTATCGCTACCGGCGGCAGTGCGACACGATCACGGCGAAATGAAATGAGCGCTCAAAAGCCAATTGAATTTTCAGGCGCTTGCCCAATTCCGATTGCGCGATATCCGCACATCTTGATGGCACATGGCGGGGGCGGAAAGTTGATGCACCAGCTCATCGGCAAAATGTTTCTGGCGGCGTTTCAAAATCCGTTGTTGGAAACGCAGCATGATTCAGCGGTCGCAGAATTGAGTGGAAGAAAGATTGCGTTCACAACCGACTCCTACGTCGTGCGGCCGTTGTTTTTCCCCGGCGGCGACATCGGCTCGATGGCGGTTCACGGCACGGTCAACGATTTGGCAATGGCGGGCGCGCGCCCGGTTTATTTGAGCAGTGCGTTCATTATCGAAGAGGGGCTGCCGATGGAAACGCTGTGGCGTGTCGTGTGCTCGATGCGCGACGCGGCGAAAAAATGCGGCGTGCAAATCATCACAGGCGATACAAAAGTCGTGGACAAGGGCAAAGGCGACGGCGTGTTCATTAACACTGCTGGCATCGGGATCATCGGGCATGAACAAAAAATCGCACCGCAAAGCGTCCAGCCCGGCGACGTGATTTTAGTCAACGGCGATTTGGGACGGCACGGAATGGCGATCATGGCCGTGCGCGAAGGGCTGGAATTTGAAAGCAAAATTGAAAGCGATTCCGCGCCGGTTCACGAAATGGTTTTGGAATTGTTAAAGGCTGGAATTGAAATTCATTGCCTGCGCGATTTGACGCGCGGCGGTTTGACTAGTGCGCTCAACGAAATCGCCGAAGCGGCCAATTTGACTTTGCTGGTCGAAGAAAAATTGATTCCGGTGCGCGAAGACGTTCATGCCGCGTGTGAAATGCTCGGACTCGATGCGTTTCAGGTCGCGTGCGAAGGCCGGTTTATCGCATTCATCGCCGAACGCGACGTCGAACGCGCGCTGGCGATTTTGCGGAAATATTCAAATGACGCCTGCATCATCGGCAAGGCGACGAACGAGCATGCGCCGATGGTTCATTTGAAAAGCGCGATCGGCGCGCGGCGGATTCTGGATATGGCCAGTGGCGAGCAACTTCCGAGAATTTGTTGAGCGGCGATCAACGGCCGATCGCCAGCAGCCGCGTGCGCCGGTAAATTTCTTCGGGCGAACCCTCGGCGTCAATCGTGATAAGCAGTCCGCGCTTCTGATAGAATTCAATGAGCGGTTGTGTGCTTTGCTCGTAGGCTTTCATCCGCACTTCCACGGCCTCCGGGCGGTCGTCTTCGCGTTGCACTAGCGCTCCTCCGCATTGGTCGCAAATGCCTTCGGTCTGCGGCCGGCGGGTTTCCACGTGAAAGACGGCCTTGCATTTGGAGCAGATACGGCGGCCGGAAATGCGCGCGATGATTTTCGCGAGCGGCAGTTCGTAATTGAACACGGCGGACAAATCCACTTCCTGTTCTTTCAGCAGTTTTTCCAGCGCCTTGGCCTGCGCCACGGTGCGGGGAAAACCGTCCAACAAAAATCCGCCGGAACAGCGCAGGCAGCGTGGCCGTTCACCGACGAGTTGCAGCACGGTTTCGTCGGGAACCAGTTCGCCGCGTTTCATGAAGCCCAGCGCGCTTTGGATCGCCGGCGACTGGTCCTTTTCGTCAAAACATTTCGCCGCGCGAAAAATGTCGCCGGTGGAAAGATGGCAGCAGGCGAGGCGCTCGGACAACAGTTCCGCCTGCGTGCCCTTGCCGACGCCGGGCGCACCGAGCAGGACGAGGTGCCACGCCTTGCCCAGCGGTTTGCGCGGCGGCATCAGGCAGCGCGCGTTGTTACCCTTGAGCCAGGCGGTTCGATCTTGTTTGGGCATCAGGCCGACGCCATCCGCCTTCGGAAAAAAACGGTTTTCTTTCATCCGAATAAAGTAAGGCCACCATTCCAGCCCGACAAGAGTCAGAGGCCATTTTAGCAAAATATGTCCTCATTTTGCCAATTTTTGCAAAGTCCGGTCAAAAAGGCCGTAAATGCCCTAGCAAGATTTGGCGACTTTTTGCCAACCACTGTGTAGTGCCAATTTACCGCTCTGGTAAATTATTAGGCAAAGTCGTGGAAGCTATAACCGGCAAATCAACAAAGGCAGAGCGCACGGCGTTCAAACGTCCGCTGGCTGTAGCGCCGCGTGAGACCGCCTTCGGGCGACCTCGCGATTTTCTGGATAATCATTTTGTCTATGTCGTCGTCTCGTCGCGTGCGCATGGATTGTCGCTGGGCATCAACATGAACCCGGATAAGTTCTGCAACTTCGACTGCATTTATTGCGAAGTGGATCGCCGCCTGCCGTCGCCTGCGTTGAAGCTGGACGCGGATGCGATGGCCTCTGAATTGCGCCGCACACTGACGTTTGTGCAGCAGGGACGTCTGCGCGAGTTGCCGGACTACCACGGTTTGCCTGACGAACTGCTTCAATTGCGCCATGTCGCCTTGAGCGGCGATGGCGAGCCAACCCTGGCGCCCGAATTTGCCGATGCCGTGGAAGCGGTCATCCGCATTCGGGCGTTGGGGGGATTTCCATTTTTCAAAATCGTTTTGATTACAAACGCCGCTGGACTGGACCAGCCGCAGGTGCTGCAAGGGTTGGAACATTTTACGAAGTCGGACGAAATCTGGGCCAAGCTCGACGGAGGGACGCAGGAATTTTTGGACAAGGTGAACCGTCCGAAAATGCCGCTGGAAAAAACGCTGGCAAACATTCTCGCGCTGGCGCGTCGGCGGCCGGTGGTGATTCAAAGCTTGTTCGCAGCCATCAACAGTGAGGAGCCGTCGCACGACGAAATCCAGCAATACGCGCAGCGGCTGTCAGATTTGGTGAGGGACGGCGCGCAGATTTCGCTGGTGCAAATTTATTCCGCCACGCGACCGATGGCACACGCCGAGTGCGAACATCTGCCGCTCAAAATGCTTTCCTTCATCGCGCAAACCGTGCGGAACGCCACGGGCTTGAAAGTGGAAGTGTTCTGATTCAGGCGCTATAGTTGCACAGCGCCTTCATATATTGCGCACGCTCAAACGCCGCCGGATCGGCGCAATTTTTCTGGCTCAGACTGCCCTTGAGTTGCGCGACGGATTCGTATTCGTGTTCTTCCATCCACGCGGTCATTTCGTTTTCCATCACTTTGATTTGCGCGATGCCGTGCCGGATCAGGGCCGAGCACAGCATGGTCACATCCGCGCCAGCCATGAGCATTTTCAAGGCGTCTGCGCCGCGGTGAATGCCGCTGGTCGCGCCCAGGCTCGCGTCCAATTTTCCGAAAAGAATCGCGATCCAGCGCAGCGGCAGCCGCATCGCCATCGGCGAGCTCAACAAAAGATTTGGTTTCACTTCGAGCGATTCCAAATCCAAATCCGGCTGATAAAAACGGTTGAACAAAACCAGGCCGTTCGCGCCAGTGGCAACCAGCTTTTTTGCCATGTTTGGAAAATTACTAAAGAACGGACTTAATTTTACGGCGACCGGAATGGTTACCGCTGATCTGACCGCCTGCAAGATTTCAAGATAGGTCCGCTCGACTTCAGTGCCGTCGAGGTCGGGGTTGGTCGGGATGTAATAGATGTTCAACTCCAGCGCGTCGGCGCCAGCCTGCTGGACCTGCCGTGCGTAATCCGTCCAGCCGCCGGGCGACGAGCCGTTCAAGCTGGCAATAATCGGGATGTTCACGGCCTCTTTGGCTTTGGCGATGTGCTTGAGGTAATCCTCCGGGCCAAGATGGAACTCGCCCGGCTCGGGAAAATAAGTCAACGCCTCCGCATAACTTTCCGTGCCGTGCTGTAAATGCGCGTTCAATTCCAGCCGATCCTGGCGCAGTTGCTCTTCGAAAAGCGAGTGCAGCACTACTGCTCCCGCGCCCATGTCCTCCATGCGCCGGATGTTGTCAACGTCCTCGGACAGCGGCGAGGCCGACGGCACCAGCGGCGAACGCAATTTCAAACCGAGATAATTTGTCGTCAGGTCCATAAATTAAATTTTTGAATTTACGCCGGCTGGCTGCCTTCCGGTTTTGTGTCGCGCGCGACGAGGAATTGATAAAATTTCCAGCGCCGCTCGGCGTCAGTCTGCGCCTGCGCAAATAATTTCTTCGCGTCTTCCGGCTTGCTCTTGGTGAGCATCTTGAACCGGTTTTCCGTGAGCATGAAATCCTGCACCTTGGATTTCGCCGCGCCCGAATCAACTTGCAGCGGATTTTCCCCGCGCTCCGTCCGGCGCGGGTCATAGCGGTAGAGCAACCATTGGCCGGACTCGACCGCAAGCTTTTGCTGCCGCGCGCCGATGCCGCGATCCAATGCGATGCCGTGCGCGATGCAATGGCTGTAGGCGATAATCAGCGATGGGCCGGGATACGATTCCGCTTCGATGAACGCCTTCAATGTTTGCTCGTCCTTTGCGCCAAGCGCGACGCTGGCGACATAGATGTTTCCGTAGCTCATCGCAATCAGGCCGAGGTCCTTTTTGCCCGCCGGCTTTCCGCCCGCCGCGAATTTTGCCACCGCGCCGCGCGGCGTGGATTTACTCATTTGTCCGCCGGTGTTGGAATAAACTTCCGTGTCCATCACCAATACGTTCACGTTGCGGCCGCTGGCGAGGACGTGGTCCAGGCCGCCGTAGCCAATGTCGTAAGACCAGCCGTCGCCGCCGAGAATCCACACGCTCTTTTTCACAAGCTGGTCGGCGAGGCCGAGCAGCAATTTTGCCTCCGGTAAATCCAGTTTTTGGAGCTTGAACTTCAAGACCGACACGCGCTCACGCTGGTCGTAAATGCCCGTTTCGTCGCCTTGGTCGGCGTTCAAAATTTCAGTGGCCAGATCTTCACCGACGCGGGCGGCGAGTTTCTTCAGCAATTCGCCGGCGAATTCCTTTTGCTTGTCTATTGAAACGCGGAAGCCGAGGCCAAATTCCGCATTGTCCTCAAACAGCGAATTGCACCACGTCGGGCCGCGGCCGCATTTGTTTTTTGCGTAAGGCGTTGTCGGCAGGTTGCCGCCGTAAATCGAGGAGCAGCCCGTCGCGTTGGCGATGACCGCGCGGTCGCCGAACAATTGCGTGAGCATTTTGATGTAAGGCGTTTCGCCGCAGCCCGCGCACGCGCCGCTGAATTCGAACAGCGGCTGCAGGATTTGTTGCTGCCGCAACGCGGTCGTTTTGATTTTGCGCCGGTCAAACTCCGGCAGTTTCAGGAAGAAATCCCAGTTTTCGTGTTCCGCCGCGCACAACGGCGGCTGCGGCTTCATGTTGATGGCCTTGAGCTTTGCCTCGGTTTTGTTTTTTGCCGGGCAGACTTCCACGCAAATGCCGCAGCCGGTGCAATCTTCCGCCGCGACCTGCAGCGTGAATTTCAGTCCTTTGAATTCCGGCACGCGCGAATCAACGGATTTGAGCGTCGCCGGCGCGCCGTTCAATTTTTCCGGCTCATAAACTTTCGCGCGAATTGTCGCGTGCGGACAAATCGCCACGCATTTCAAGCATTGAATGCAGGTCTTTTCATCCCAAACAGGAATGTCCAGCGCGAGATTGCGCTTTTCAAATTGCGCCGTTGCCGTCGGAAAAGTTCCGTCCTTCGGAAACGCGCTGACGGGCAAATCATCACCGTCACCTGCGGCCAGCCTGCCGAGAACGTTGCGGACAAATTCCGGCGCGTCTGGTGAAATGGGGGGAATCAGCGGACCCGCGCCGTTCAATTTGCAGTTTGCCAGCGGCACTTCGTGCAGGTGCGCGAGCGTGTTGTCCACGGCCTGCAAGTTCATCTTCACGATTTCCTCGCCTTTTTTGCCGTAGGTCTTTTTGATGGAATTTTTGATCGAGGTAATCGCTTCGTCCTTCGGCAGAACGCCGGAGAGCGCGAAGAAACAGACCTGCATGATGGTGTTGATGCGTCCGCCCATGCCGCTGTTGCGCGCGACGTGCGTGGCGTCAATGACGAAGAATTTCGCCTTTTTGGCGAGCAGACTTTCCTGCACCGGCGTCGGCAGTTTTGACCAGGCTTCTTCCTTTGAGTGCGGTGTGTTCAGCAAAAAGGTTCCGCCGGGCACGAGGCTGCGCAGCATTTCGTAGCGCTCCAGAAACGCCGGCTGGTGGCACGCGATGAAGTTCGCGCTGGAAATCAAATAGGTCGAGCGGATTGGTTGCGGACCGAAACGCAGATGCGAAACGGTCATCGAACCGGATTTTTTCGAATCATAAACAAAATAGCCCTGTGCGTAATTGTCCGTTTCCTCGCCGATGATTTTGATGGAATTTTTGTTCGCGCCGACCGTGCCATCCGCGCCGAGTCCGTAAAACAGCGCGCGAACAACGTTGGCCGGCTCGGTGGAAAAATTCGGGTCCACGAACAGGCTCGAATGGGAAACGTCGTCGTTGATGCCGACGGTGAAATGATTTTTCGGCGCGGCGTCAATCCGGCTGTCGGCCAGATTGTCAAAGACCGCCTTGACCATCGCCGGCGTGAATTCCTTCGACGACAATCCGTAGCGTCCGGCGACGATTTGCGGCAGAATTTTCAAATGTTTCAGGTGCGTCCGGCCGTTGGAAATTTCTTCGAGAATCGCCGTCAGACAATCCTGATACAGCGGTTCGCCCGTCGCGCCCGGTTCCTTCGTGCGATCCAAAATGGCAATTTTTCGAACCGAAATCGGCAGCGCTTCGACAAACCGCCGACTGTCAAATGGGCGATACAGTCGCACTTTGACGAGACCGACCTTTTCACCTCGCGCGACCAGATGCTCGACGGTTTCGTGGGCAGTTTCGCAGCCGGAACCCATCAGCACGATGACGCGCTCGGCGTCCGGTGCGCCAACGTAATCGAACAAATTGTATTTGCGTCCGGTTTGTTCCGCAAATTCGTCCATCACCTTTTGCACAATGTCAGGGCACGCGGAGTAAATGGGATTTGCGGCTTCGCGTCCTTGAAAAAAGGCGTCGGGATTTTGCGCCGTGCCGCGCAGCACCGGCTTGTCTGGTGTCATGGCGCGGGCGCGGATTTCGGAGAGCAATTTTTCGTCAATCAACGCGCGCATCACGGATTCGTCGAGCAATTCGATTTTGGAAACTTCGTGCGACGTGCGGAAGCCGTCGAAGAAATGAATGAACGGCAGCCGCGAACGCCACGACGCAACCTGCGAAATGAGCGCAAAATCCATCGTTTCCTGCACCGAGGCCGCGCCGAGCATTCCCCAGCCGGTCGAACGGCAGGCCATAATGTCGCTGTGATCACCAAAAATGGAAAGCGCATGCGTGGCCACGGTGCGCGCGGTGACGTGAAAAACCGTCGGCAAAAGTTCACCGGCGATTTTGAACATGTTTGGAATCATCAGCAGCAAGCCTTGCGACGCGGTGAACGTGGTGCTGATGGAGCCGGTCTGCAACATTCCGTGGACGGCGCCGACCGCCCCGCCTTCGCTCTGCATTTCGACAATGGCGGGCGTGGTGTCCCAGAGATTTTTCTTCCCTTCGGCCGCCCACTGGTCGCACCACTCGGCGATGGGCGACGACGGCGTGATGGGATAAATCGCCATCGTCTCGTTGAGGCGATAGGCGACGTAGGCGGCGGCTTCGCAGCCGTCGAGGGTTTTGAAATGCTTTACAGGGGAGTTCATATTTTTTTGAAAACGTATTCGGCGATGAAGCCGTGGTTGTCGTTGTTGTATTTGACCTCGAAACCGATCTTTTTGCAGATATGCTGCATGGCGTGATTTTCGGGAAGAATCTGGCCGACAATCCGGTCCAGCTTTTCGTCGCCGCCAACCTGGACGAGCCGCTTCAATAATTCCGTGCCGAGGCCAAAGTTGTGCCAGTCGTCGCTGACGAGCACGGCGAATTCCGCCTCGTTGACGCCGTGCAATTTGCTCAAGCGGCCGACACCCAAAATCAACCGCTCTTCCGTTCGCAGCATTTTGTGCTCGGCCACCAGCGCGATTTCGCGGTCGTAATCGTTGAAGCAAATCCGCGTGAGGCGTTCGTGCGCAATGCGTTGCGAGAGTTTCAACGCGCTGAAGTAGCGGTGATAAACACTTTCTTCCGAGAGTGTCTCGTGAAACTTCACGATCATCGGCTCGTCTTCGGGACGGATCGGGCGGATGACGATCGGCGCCTTGTTTTTCAATTTCCACGGCCTGACGTATTGTACCGGATACGGACGGATGGCCGGGTGGGGGAGCTTGTTCTCCGGCGTTTTCAAATCGTGCAGGACCACGCGCGCGTCGAGCGCAAAAATCCGCTCCGACGAAACGAGCAGCGGATTGATGTCAATTTCCGAAATCCACGGCTGTTCGACGACCAGCTGGCTGAAACGAACAAGCAATTGCTCCAGCTCGGTGATGTTCGCAGATTTGCGCCCGCGCACACCCTTGAGCGCGGTGAAAATTTTTGTGCGTTCCATCATGCGCCGCGCCAGCGTCGCGTTGAGCGGTGGCAGCGCGAGCGCGCGATCCTTGAAAACTTCCACGAGCTGTCCGCCCGTTCCAAAAAGCAAAACCGGCCCGAACTGCGAATCCATGCTGCTGCCGACGATCAATTCGTAGCCTTCGAGCTTGACCATCGGTTGCACGGTGACCCCGAGGAAATGTTCCGCGCCGGCTTTTTTGGCGACAGAGGCTTCGATGGTTTTCCACGCCTGTCTTACCGCCGAGGCCGTCCGCAAATTCAATTGCACGCCGCCGACATCGGTCTTGTGCGTGATGGTTTCGGAAAATAATTTCAGCACGACGGGGAAGCCAAGTTTGGCGGCAATTTTTACGGCATCGGATTCGGTCCGCGCGATGTGCGTTTCAACAATTGGAATGCCGTAGGCCGCGAGCAGTTCCTTCGATTCAAATTCCGTCAAAATCGTCCGCCCGGCCTGGCGGGCATCGGCCAGCAACTTTGCGGCTTTTTCGCGATCAATGTCGCCGTTTTTGGAAGCCGGCGGCATGGCCGGAGTTTCGTAAAGCTGGCGCAAATTTTCACTGTAGCGCCACATGTAATAAAAAGCGCGGGCGGCGCGGTCTGGATATTTAAACGTCGGAATGTTCGCGGCATTAAGAATGTCCTCGCCTTTCTCGACCTGGCCGGCACCCATCCAACTGGCAATAATCGGTTTGCCGTCCAGATGCGCGTAAGGTTTCAGGCATTCGGCGGTTGCCAGCGGGTCGGTCATCGCCTGTGGCGTGAGAATGACGAGCAGACCATCGGTGTTCGGGTCCTTGGCCGCGATGTCCACGGCCTGTGCGTAAAGCTCCGGCTTCGCGTCGCCAATGATGTCCACTGGATTGTTATGGCTCCACGTTGGCGGCAGAATTTTATTAAAAGCCTCCATCGTTTCCGGTTTCAACTCAGACAATTGCGCGCCGCTGGTGATGAGCGCGTCGGTGGCAATCACGCTCGGTCCGCCAGCGTTGGTGACGATGGTCAAATGCGGACCTTTCGGGCGCGGCTGCTTGGCAAGAACTTCCGCCATGTCGAACAATTCGGAAATCGTGTCCACGCGCAGAACGCCGACGCGCTGGAACGCCGACTGCAACACTTCGTCGCTGCCAGTCAGCGAACCGGTATGCGACGCGGCAGCCTTGGCGGCGGCGGCGGTGCGACCGGGTTTGATGACGATGATTGGCTTGGTCAGCGCGACTTCGCGCGCGGCGGACAAGAATGCCCGCGCGTCGCCGATGGTTTCCATGTAAATAACGATGCTCCGCGTGTTCGGATCGTCGCCGAGATGGTAAATCAAATCGCCCCAGCCTACATCGAGCATGGAGCCGAGCGAAACAAACGCGCTGAAGCCGACATTTTCGCGGAGGCTCCAATCCAAAACCGCCGTGCAAAGCGCGCCGCTCTGGCTGATGAAGCCGACGCTGCCAGCCCGCGCCATGTCGGCGGCGAACGTCGCGTTTAATTTCTCGTGCGGTGCCATGACGCCGAGGCAATTCGGGCCGACGATTCGCGTGTTGCCACGGCGAGCTTCGGCCATAATTTGCCGTTCCAGCTCCACCCCCGGCGCGCCGATTTCCTTGAAGCCGGCGGAAATAATGATTGCCCCCCCCACGTCCAATTCCACGCAATCGTGGATGATGCCCGGCACGGTCGGTGGCGGCGTGATGACCACGGCAAGGTCGGACTTGGACGGAACCGCCTTGATGTCCGGATAAGCCTTGACGCCGAGCACGGTGTCGCGTTTTGGGTTGATGGGAAAGAGCGTCCCGGTGAAGCCGCCCTTCTGGAGATTTTCCAAAATGGTGCGCCCGACGCTGCCTTCCCGTTCCGTTGCGCCGATGACCGCGATGCTTTGTGGTGAAAAGATCGGCGCGAGCGGACGGCGGCGTGTTTGCTGCAAAATGTCGTGGGCGGGTTCCAGCCCGTTGGAAGAAATAATTGGTGTCGTCATAATTTGTGATTCAACTCATCAATAAACTGACAGCGAACAGGCTGGAAGACTTCACCGCATTTGTCAAAAACTCGCCATTTTTTGTCCTGCAATTTATGGAAATCAGCGCATCAACAACTGCGCCCGGTAGCGCGTGGGCGACTGGCCGAGGATTTTCTTGAACACGCGGTTGAAGTGCGTCAGCGACTGGAAACCGACTTCGAAGGCAATTTCGCTCACGCGCAAGTTCGGATTGAGCAGCAGGTTTTTGGATTTTTCGACCCGCACGCGCGAAAGGTAGTTGGTGAAATTGATGCCGATGATCCTTTTGAACATCTTGCAAAAATAAAACGTGCTCATGTTGACCGAGCGCGCGACCTGGCCGAGTGTCAATCTTTCGCCCTGATGTTCGTGAATGAATTCCTTGGCGCGCCGGATGATTGGCGACTCGGCATTTTCCTGCTCGATGAAAACCTGATTGCTCAATTCGGCCAGTTGTTGTGCGAAAATCGAAAGAAGCTTAAGCGCCGATTTTTGGTGCTTGGCGGAAACAACTTTGGTGGAAAAATAAGCTTCCTTCAATTTCCTGCGGTTTGTGTCCAGTCCCCAGCCCGCCACCAATCGAACTACTCGTTCAAATTGTTTGCGGTCCGGTTTTTTTTTGAAAAATTGTCCGCTCTGGAGATAGCCAATCAAGTGGTCACTCATGCGCACCGGCGTGGCGATGTCACAAAGTCCCGCCGGGCAGATGATGGCCTGCGGGCTGCGGAAGGCCTTTGCGCACAAACGCTCCTGCGTTTGCAGACACGCGGCGCAGGCATGGCTGGCGCGCGAAATCAGTGCGCAAAATGGGTTTTCATTTTGGTGTCCGTGATGCGGCAATTGCCAGGTCTCAACCGGTTGCAGCGCCAGCGGCAGTTCCGTCAGGTCGCTGAAGGCACGGTTGTAGTCGCGATAGATTTTTGAGTTGGTGAGGGCATTGACCAGCGCGCGGTTGACGTTTCCGGTGTCAATGCCATTATCAGCAGCATAAGTCTGGCTAAACAGATTAGGCACGGAAGATTCGCCGCCATTGTGTTGGCTGACAAATTTTGTTTCCATGACACCAATTTGCGCTAAATGTCGCGCCGCAACAATTGGGGTAAAAGCTAATTCCATATTGGTATAAATACCTAGCCGGCTAGGTAAAAGTCTTAGTCTAAGAAAATCATCCGTCAGCGGTTTTAATTTGTCGCGGCGTCATTTCGCGGCTAAGTTTTGTGAAAACAACTTATGCTCAAAAAAATTTTTGCTCCGGGCAATGATTCTGCGGCAACCAATCTGGCCTTGTTTGTGATGCGGCTTTGGCTTGGTCCGACAATGTTTTTCAACCACGGCCTCGACAAGCTCATTAACTTTCACGACAAGGTTGCGAACTTTCCCGATCCGTTGCACATCGGCCAGCCGGTAAGTCTGGCGTTGGTGATGTTCGCCGAAGTCGTCGGCTCCGCGCTGCTGACCATCGGGTTGTTGACGCGCTTCGCGGCGCTGACGTTGGTCATAGATTTGTTCGTCGCGTTTTTGATGGTTCATCAGACGGCCTTGAGCGGAACCAACAATGGCGAACTGGCATTCATTTATTTGTCGGGTTTCGTCGCTTTGCTCATCGCCGGCGGCGGAATGATCTCGCTGGACATGGTGGTTTTCGGCCGGAGCAAAAAAAGCTGACTTCTGTTTCATTTCAATTGAAATCTGGCGACTCTGTTGGCAATGACTTCTTGTGTTGATTTTCTGCCAGGATTTTTTTGCCACACTGGTAAAGAAACAACAGCGCGCCGTGCGCGTCCAATTTTTTCCTGCTTTCAAAACAGCATGAAACGATGTGATTTTGCAATTTTGAAAGTATCCAGCGCTTCGGCACGCATGGTGCTAAAGGCGGTCGTGTTGAGTGTTTGTGGGTGATGTTGGGGTGGGGAACAACCCGGCAGGCAGGTTTGGAGAGGGCAAACGGTCTGCCGAAGGATGGATATGACGCACGCGCCTGCGGACGCCTTTGCAAGTTGGCGGGAATGAAGCGACAAAGGAGATCGCGGTCGATTGCGGATGGCTGAACGCAGGCGCGCGCGGCGGAAAATTCAGCAGTACAAGTTCGCCGCACATCAATCTTCTCATCGTGACAGTCCGCGCGGCGTGGTTTAATTTCCGCCGATGCAGCAAACGACACTAACGCTTGGCCACTCGCCCGACCCGGACGACGCCTTCATGTTTTACGCGCTCGCGAAGGAATTGATTCCGACGCACGGTTTTCATTTCCAGCACATTTTGCAGGACATCCAGACGTTGAACGAGCGCGCCACTTGCGGCGAACTCGACATCACCGCCGTCAGCATCCATGCCTACGCTTACATTTCGGATAAATACGCGCTGTTGCCAAGCGGCGCAAGCATGGGCGACGGCTATGGTCCGATGCTCGTAGCGAAACAAAAATTTTCCCGCGACGAAGTTGCCAAAAAGAAAATCGCCGTGCCCGGAACCATGACGAGCGCGTTTCTAGCGCTGCAACTCTGGCTGGGCAAACCAGCGAAAGAATTTGATTTCGTCGTCGTGCCGTTTGACCAGATTTTTTCCGCCGTGAAAAACGGAACTGCCGAAATCGGTTTGATCATTCACGAAGGCCAGTTGACATACCGAAATGAAGGGCTGCTGGTTTGCGAAGACCTCGGCATTTGGTGGGGGAAACAAAATGACGGATTACCGCTGCCGCTCGGCGGAAATGTCATCCATAAAAAATTTGATGTGGCAACGCGCTCGGAAATTTCCGAAATCCTGACGGCGAGCATCCGGTTCAGTTTGGATCATCGCGCCGAGGCCGTGCAGCACGCGCTGCAATTTGCTCGCGACATGGGCCGCGACCTCGCCGACAAATTCGTGGGCATGTATGTCAACCATTGGACGCTCGATTACGGCGAGCGGGGCAGGGAATCCATCCGGCGTTTTCTCGGCCAGGGCTTCGAGCGCGGGTTGCTGCCGCGGCGGCAGGAATTGGAATTTGTGGTCTGAAATTTCAGCCCGGCGCGCGGCCATGAAAAAATATCTGCACGTCATCGGCATCGGGCTGCAAAGCAACCTGACTTATCGCATCAATTATTTGACGCGGACGCTGTTCAGCTTCATTCCGCTCTTCGCCATGCTGGCGCTCTGGCAAAAAATCGGCGGCGCGCAACATTCCGGCTGGACGCGGGCGGAAATGATTTTCTACTACCTGCTTGTCGCCGTCGTGGACGTGTCCACCGCGGTCAACGAGGATGACTGGCAGATTGCCACCGACATTCGCGAAGGCAATATCAGCCAGTTTCTGCTCAAGCCGATTGATTATCTCTGGTATCGGCTGTGCCTGTTTTTCTCCGGGCGCGTCGCGTTTGTGATGATGGCGTTTGTGCCGTTGGCAATTTTTATTTTCTGTTTTCGCAACTACGTTGTCCTTCCGGCTAGCGCCGCCGCGTGGATTGTTTTTCCATTTTCGCTCGTGCTGACGGCGCTGCTGCAATTTTTTATTTCCTACGCGATGGCCATGCTCGCATTCTGGCTGCTGGAAATCTCCACGCTCATCTTCATTCTGTTCGCGTTTGAATACATCGCCAGCGGCCACATGTTTCCGCTGGATTTATTTTCGCCGCCGCTGTTTCACGCGCTGATGTTCACGCCGTTTCCGTATGAAATGTATTTCCCCGTCGCGATTTACATGGGCAAAATTTCCGGCGCGGATTTGTGGGGCGGCTTGTTCGTGCAACTCGGCTGGGTGATCGCGGCTTATCTGCTGGCGCGTTTCATGTGGCAGCGCGGCGTGAAAAAATACTCGGCGTTTGGCGGATGAACAAAAGGAAACCAGCGTTGGATGTTGCCGGCAAATATTTTCTCTCGAATTGCCGGGCGATTTGGCTGGTATAATTCCGGGTCAAAACACAGAATAAACCATGACAAAGAGCAAGCCGGCCCGCCGCCCGCGTTCACAACCGCTGGCGGCCGGTCAACGCTGGCGCATGGCCGGGGCGGATCTTCAGGTGGAAATGGTCGGCAAGCTGCTGGTGCATTACAAACTCGGCAAGCCCGACGCCATCCGCGTGGCCAATTCATGTAGCGGCATAAAAACCATCCAGAAATATCTGAAGACGAACAAGGCCGTTCTGGTTTAATTTTCTTTTCTTCAGGCATTTTACCGCTATGATGAAGTGCTCGAATTTGCATTTTGAAATTCAGCATCTGACATCATTAAATGGACGCCGCGCACATACGAAATTTCTGCATCATTGCCCACATTGACCACGGCAAGACGACGCTTTCCGACCGGCTGCTGCACCGCACCGGGACGATTGCGACGCGTGACATGGAGGATCAATTGCTGGACGCGATGGATTTGGAGCGCGAACGCGGCATCACCATCAAGGCGCATCCGGTCACGATGCTTTACCAGGCCAGGAACGGCGAAACCTACGAACTGAACCTGATTGACACGCCCGGCCACGTGGATTTTGCCTACGAAGTGTCCCGCAGCCTGAGCGCGTGCGAAGGCGCGCTGCTCATCGTGGACGCCGCGCAGGGCGTCGAGGCGCAGACCGTTGCCAACATGCACCTGGCCATGGGCCACAATCTCGAAATCATTCCCATCATCAACAAGATTGATTTGCCGCACGCGAACGTCGCGCAAACCAAGCAGCAGCTTGAGGACATTCTGACGATTGACTCGGCGACGGCGATTCCCGCGAGCGCCAAACAGGGCATCGGCATCGAGGAAATCCTGGAGGCGATTGTCGCGCGCATTCCGCCGCCGAAACCGACCGGGCAGGGGAGCTTGCAGGCGCTGGCGTTCGATTCCTTTTTCGACACTTACAAGGGCGTCGTCACCCACGTCCGCGTGTTCAACGGCGAATTGAAGGCCGGCCAGCAGGTGAAGTTGCTGCATTCGGGAAAAAACGTCGAGGTGAAGGAAGTCGGCAGCTTCAATCCCAAACCTTACACACGCGAGAGGCTCGAAGTCGGCGAGACAGGCTATTTCACGGCGAACATCAAGACCGCGCAGGAGGTGAAAATGGGCGACACCATCACCGACGCGCGGAATCCGTCCCCGGTGCTGCCCGGTTTCAAGGAAATTCATCCGATGGTGTTCAGCGGCATTTATCCCATCAACACCGCGGACTACGAGCATCTGAAGGCGAGCATGGGCAAATTGCAGTTGAACGATTCGGCGTTCGTCTATCAGGCGGAAACGTCCGTCGCGCTCGGCTTCGGGTTTCGCTGCGGCTTTCTCGGCTTGCTGCACATGGAAATCGTCCAGGAGCGGCTGCGGCGCGAATACGACATGGACATCATCGCGACCTATCCGAGCGTGGTGTATCACGTCACCCTCACCGACGGCACGCACAAGGATGTGGACAACCCGGCGTTTCTGCCGGACGTGACCTACATCGAAAAAATCGAGGAGCCGATGGTGAAGGCGTTTGTGATTTGCCCGAACGAAAACATCGGCGACATGATGGCGCTGATTTCCGAGAAACGCGGCTCGGTTGACCACACCGAGACGCTTGACGCCAGGCGCGTGATGCTGACCTCGCTGGTGCCGTTGAATGAAATCCTGATTGATTTTCACGACCGCATCAAAAGCATGACGCGCGGCTACGGCTCGATGGATTACGAGCAGGCCGGCTATCTGGAGAGCGACATGGTGAAACTCGACATGCTGGTCAACGGCGAGCCAATGGACGCCTTTTCGTGCATTGTCCATCGCACCAAGGCGGAGGGCAGGGGACGCGCCCTCGCGACCAAGCTCAAAGAGGTCGTCCCGCGCCAGCAGTACGCGGTGAAAATCCAGGCTGCCATCGGCGGCAAAATCGTCGCGTCGGAAACCGTCAGCGCGTTCCGCAAGGACGTGACCGCCAAATGTTACGGCGGCGACGTCTCGCGCAAACGCAAACTCCTCGAAAAGCAGAAGGAAGGCAAAAAGCGGATGAAATCCATCGGCAACGTCAACATCCCGCAGGAGGCCTTCATCGAAGTGCTGAAGGCTTAAAGCGAAAACTCAAGGGGCGCTATCGGGCTGGAACAACAACGACAGGCGGCGGCGGCGGGACGATGGGCGCAACAACTGTCCCGTGTCGAGTTCGGGCGACAATGCATCCGCTTGTCGTGAGCAGCATGACAGCGCAGGCAAATAGCAGGATTGTTTTCATATTTGACTTCCCAGCTTGGGGTATGCCGTGCGATTGCCACGATTTTAGATGATTTATGCGGTTGTTGGTCTCCTGGCTTGCATTTCAATTGTGCTAATTGCATGAATTCCACCACGTCCATTGCATATCGCATTAAGTCAACAATCAGGACTGGCTCTTTTATGAAAGCTGCCGATTGTCGAAGGGAGCCTGCCGATTCCCGACGGATTTTGGCCGGGTCGGCTTTTTTAGGAGGTCTGGAATGTCCACTTTTGCCACACGCGATCGGTGAGGGGAATTTTCAAAAATGATTGCCTAAAAAAAATTATTGGCCGGACCATTTCCCGGCGAACTGGAACCGACGAGCGGGATTTTCGCCTTGCGGCAAAAAAATTTCGAATGGAAACTGTTATTATTTGTAATGTATTAGTTATTTATTCTAAGTGTATCTTATCACATTGGAACGCTGGACGCTAGGGTTTCGTTCCATGACAGCCTGCAATAGCAGCACCGATTGGTTCTGCCGGGCGGTCGCAGTCACTAAAAAGAGAATGGAGAAAGTTATGATAAATAATCGTTATCGTGTAAGTTATGCGTTTGCCGGGCTGTCAGACAATGATCTGATAGCGTTTATCCAAACCATCATCACCTGTCTCACGGGCAGTGCGACATTCAGTAACCTGCCGGTGAAGCTGGCGGACCTGTCGGCCTTGCTGGCGGCGTTTCAAACCACCGTCAGCAACATGGCGTTGAACAGCAGCCCGCAGCTCACCGCGTTGCGCGATGAGGTGCGCGAGGCGCTGCTGGATGCGTTTCGAAAAACGGGCGCTTATGTGCAGAGCGTGGCGTTGAACAGCCTTTCGATGCTGCTCTCGTCGGGATTCCAGAATGTGCCCACCCAATCGCCCTCATCGCCATTGCTCGCGCCCACAATCCTGGCGGCGACCAACGATGGGACCACGCAGGTGGCGTTGCGTCTCTCGCCGGTGACCAATGCGAAGTCGTATCAAATCCAGTTGAGCACGGACGGGGGCAAGACCTGGGTGAACGGCGGGGCCTTCCCGCAGGCGCGCCGGATCGTGTTGACGAACCTGCTGCCGGGCACGATCTACATGATTCAAGCGCAGGCCATCGGCGGCAGCACGGGCCAGAGCAATTGGAGCACGCCCATCTCCATCATGGCGACGTGATGGGAAAGGTTGAGAGTTGAAGATTGAAAGCAAACCGCCGGGACGAGAAATGGTTCCGGCGGATTTTATTTTTTTAAGGCGGGAATTGAGGGTCGGGACGGCGCCCTGTCCCCGCCAATCGGGCGCGGATTTATTTTTCCGGCACCAGCGGGGTGAATTGCCGTGTCTCCGGGTCGAAGGCGAACAATTCCGCCGTGGCGATCTTGAAAAACCAGCCGTGCAATCGCAGCGTGCCGTCCATCAAGTGTTCCTGGACGCATTGATAGCCATGCAGATTGTCGAGGCCAAACAGGACATTTTCTTCCGCCGCCGCCGTCCAGCGTGCTTCGTGGTTTTGCAGGTGCGGGTAATCTTTTTTCAGCGTTTCCAGGACCGGCGCCGCGAGTTTCAGCCAGTCGCGCAGGTGCGGCAGGGAATCTCCAACGGGCGATTTGCCGAGCAGCGCGGAAATGGCGCCGCATTGCGAGTGGCCGCAAATCACGATGTCGCCCACGCGCAAGGTCTCGACGGCGAATTCAATGGCGGCGGCGGTGGAGTTGGTGTCGCCGCGCACGCCGGCGGGCGGGACGATGTTGCCGACATTTTTGACGACGAACAAATCGCCCGGCTGGCTGTGAGTGATGAGTTCGGCCAGCACGCGCGAGTCGGAGCAGGTGATGAAGAGCGTGTGCGGATTTTGCCCGTCCTGCGAGAGCTGGCGGAAGAGCTTCCGGTAATTGCCGAATTCCTCTTTGCGAAATTTATGGACGCCAGCGATGAGTTGTTGCATTGGTCCAATTGTGTATAATAAACCGCGTCGTTGGTGAAAGGAAAAACGGCGTGGTCGTATTGTCCGGCGGTAAGAAAATGTCGCGCAAAGGACGCGAAGAAAACATAAGGAAAAGCATCCTTTCCTTCGCCGCCTTCGCGGTTTTGCGCGAAATCATACCATTGTCAAAAGCGCGGAGGCTTGACGCGCGGCGCGAATCATTACATTGATTAAATATGCAACTCGACAAGCTCACACTCAAATCGCAGGAGGCGTTGCAGGACGCGCAACGGCTCGCGCGCGACCGTTCGCACCAGGAAATTGACGGCGAGCATCTGGCGCTGGCGCTGCTCGGCCAGGCCGAGAGCCTCGTGCCGGAATTGCTGGCGCGCATCGGCGTGCCGCCCGCCAGGCTCCAGCCGGCTTTGGAGGCGGAACTCGCGCGCCGGCACAAAGTCCAGGGCGGCGGCGATCCCTACGCCGGTCGCGACCTGCAAAAGGCGCTCGACGCCGCGCAATCCGAGGCGCACAAGCTCAAAGACGATTACGTCAGCACCGAACATCTGCTGCTCGGCCTGCTCGATGAAGCCAGTCCGTCGCTCAAGAAAATTTTCACCGCGCACGGTCTCAAGCGCGACGCGGTGCTCAAGGCGCTCGCGGAATTGCGCGGCAACCAGCGCGTGACCGACGAAAATCCCGAAGCCAAATTCCAGGCGCTCGACAAATACGGCCGAGACCTCACCGCGCTCGCCCGGCAGGGCAAAATTGATCCGGTCATCGGCCGCGACGAGGAAATCCGCCGCGTGATGCAGGTGCTCACCCGCCGCACCAAGAACAATCCCGTGCTCATCGGTGAACCGGGCGTTGGCAAAACAGCCATCGCGGAAGGTTTGGCGCGGCGCATCGTCAGCGGCGACGTGCCGGAATCGCTCAAAAACAAGCGGCTCGTGGCGATGGATTTGAGCGCGATGATCGCCGGCGCAAAATATCGCGGTGAATTTGAGGACCGGCTCAAGGCGTTTCTCAAGGAAATCACCGCGAGCGACGGGAAAATTATTTTGTTCATTGACGAACTGCACACGCTGGTTGGCGCCGGCGCGGCGGAAGGCGCTACGGACGCGGCAAACATCATGAAACCGCAGCTTGCGCGCGGCGAACTGCGCTGTGTCGGCGCGACCACGCTGGACGAATACCGCAAGCACATCGAGAAAGACCCGGCGCTGGAACGCCGTTTCCAGCCGGTGATGGTGGCCGAGCCGACCGTTGAAGCGACCATCGCGATTTTGCGCGGGCTGAAGGAACGCTACGAAGTTCATCACGGCGTGCGCATCCAGGATTCAGCGCTTGTGGCGGCGGCGATGCTGTCGCATCGTTATATCACCGACCGGTTTTTACCGGACAAGGCGATTGACCTCGTGGACGAGGCGGCGTCGCGCATCAAAATGGAATTGGATTCCAAGCCGACGGAACTAGACCAGCTTGACCGGCAGATTTTGCAATTGGAAATCGAGCGCACGTCGCTGGCCAAGGAAAAGGACGCGGCGAGCAAGGAGCGGCTCAAGCTGATTGACAAGACGCTCGCGAATTTGAAGGAGAAATCCAAGGCGCTCACCGCGCAATGGCAGAATGAGAAATCCGCCGTCAATGCCGTGAGCATCGTCCAGCAACAATTGGAACAGGCGAAGATTGAGCTGGAGCAGGCGCAGCGTCGCGGCGACTTGAGCAAGGCTTCGGAATTGCAATACGGTAAAATTCCCGACCTTGAGAAAAAGCTGGCGAATCTAGAAAAACAATCCGCGCAGACGACGCGCACTTCCCTGTTGCGGCAGGAAGTTACGGACGAAGACATCGCGCGCGTCGTGGCATCGTGGACGCACATTCCGGTTTCGCGGATGCTCGAAGGTGAACGGCAAAAGCTGGTGAAGATGGAGGAGCGTTTGGCGCAGCGTGTCATCGGGCAGCAGGCGGCAATCAAGGCCGTGTCCGACGCCGTGCGCCGGGCGCGGAGCGGATTGCAGGACCCGAACCGGCCAATTGGTTCGTTCATTTTTCTCGGCCCGACCGGCGTGGGCAAGACCGAGACGGCGCGCGCGCTGGCGGAATTTCTTTTCGACGACGAGAACGCGATGGTGCGCATTGACATGAGCGAATACATGGAAAAATTCTCCGTGCAACGGCTCATCGGCGCGCCGCCCGGCTATGTCGGTTACGATGAAGGCGGGCAATTGAGCGAAGCCGTGCGGCGCAAGCCGTATTCAGTGGTGCTCTTCGACGAGATTGAAAAAGCGCACCCTGATGTGTTCAACGTGCTGTTGCAGGTGCTTGACGATGGACGGTTGACGGACGGGCAGGGGAGGACGGTGGATTTCAAGAACACCATCGTCATTATGACCAGCAACATCGGGTCGCAAAATATTCAGGAATATTTTGCGAAGGCAGAAGGCAGAAGGCAGAAGGCGGAAGGAATTTCAGAATTGGAAAAGGAAATCATGGCGGAATTAAAGCGCCATTTCCGCCCGGAATTTCTTAACCGTGTGGACGACGTGATTATTTTCCGGAGCCTCGACGAGGAGGAACTCGCGAAGATCGTTGAAATCCAGATTGCGCGGCTGGAAAACCGGTTGAAGCAGCAAAACCTCACGCTGGACGTGGATGCCGCGGCGAAGAAACTGCTGGCGAAGGAAGGTTACGACCCGCAATTCGGCGCGCGCCCGCTCAAACGCGCGGTGCAGGAGCAATTGCTGAATCCGCTGTCCATGAAACTGCTCGAAGGCGAGTTCAAGCCGGGCGATAAAATCAAAGTCAGCGCGAATGACGGTGAGCTGGTGTTTCAGCGGAAATAATCAATCCATCACGACCGGCCGTCGCGCGGCTTTCTTTTCGGCCTGACGGGATTTGTCGGCGAGCATCCGTTCCCTGGCGCGGCGGGAACGTTTGCGTTTTTGCCGGCGAATCTTTTCAATCTCGGCGCGCCGGGCGGCGACGAATCCTTTCTGCCGCTCTTCAATCTTGTCGAGCAACAACCGGCGGGCGAGGAAGCGATTGAGTCCCTGCTGGCGCGTGGCCTGACATTTGACCTGCAAGCCGGTCGGGCGATGGAGCAGCATGACGCAGGTGGAGGTCTTGTTGACGTTCTGGCCGCCGTGGCCGCCGGAACGGACAAAGGATTCCTCAATGTCGGCTTCGCGCACGCCCAGCGCGGCCATGCGGCGCGAGAGTTGGGCTTCCTTTTCCAAGCTGACCGGGAACGCGCTCATCGTTTAGTTGATGGTTGATTGTTGAGGATTGAGAGTCAATGATTCTTGCGTGAGCCTGCTCGAATACATCCTGCTCGCGGCGAGTTCGCTGTTTGTGATTGTGGACCCGCTGGCGACGACGCCGGCGTTTCTGGCGATGACGCCGAATGACACGCCGGAACAGCGTCTCCGCACGGCGCGGGTGGCGTGCTGCACCACGGCGGTGGTGCTGCTGTTGTTTTCGGTGGCGGGGACATTTTTCTTCAAAATTTTCGGCATCACGATGCCGGCATTTGAAATTGCGGCGAGCATCGTGCTGCTCATCATCGCGCTGGACATGCTGCGCGTGCAGCGTTCGCGCGTGCAGGAGACGCGCGAGGAAAAACAGGCCGGCGCGGAAAAAACGGACATCGCCGTCACGCCGCTGGCCATTCCGATGCTGGCCGGGCCGGGCGCGATCTCCACGACCATCCTGCTCCAGAACGAGGCCAAGACCGTGGCGCAACACCTCGCGCTTTACGGTTGCATCGTGGTGGTGTCGCTGGCGACCTATTTTATTTTCCGGCTGGCGGTGCGGAGCGCGCGCTGGTTCAACCCGATTGCCATGAGCATCGCCATCCGCATCATGGGACTGCTGCTGGCGGCGGTGGCCGTCCAGTTCATGCTCAATGCGCTCATGAAATTTCACGCCCAATGGATTGCCGCGCGGTGAAATTGGGGCCAGCCGGCGTTTCCAATTTTCAAATGACGAACGGCACCAGCGCCTTCACCTGTTTTTGGTAGGCGGGATATTCATCGGGAAAATGCCGCAACATGAGCCGTTCTTCCTGTTTGAGTTTGATCCAAAAGGCGGCAGCCATCAACGGCAGGGCTAACCAGCAACGGAGCCTGCCGAGTTCAAGCGCTGTGCCGAGGGACATCACCAAAAGCCCCGTGTAGATAGGATGCCGCACGAACCGATACGGCCCGGTCCGCACCAGTTCGTGCCCCTCTTTGAAGGTCACATCGCTGCTCCAATTGCCCGCCAGTGTCCAGCGCGCCCAGATCGTCACAAACAACCCGAGCACGCAAACCAACACGCCAACCACCAGCGCCCAATCCGCGTCCGGTATCAGCCGCAGGTTCATGGGCGGCGGCAGGCGCCGAAACATCAGCAGACAATAACTCAATCCGAGTGGAATCCGATGTGCCAGCGCAGACAACAGGCTCTGCTTTTCCGCGATGGCCTTCACCCTTTGCGCGCTGACGAGCCAATAAACGATGAAAATGATCCAGCACGCGAGGATGATTGAATTGAAAGTTGTTGCCATGGCGAATTTACCTTTTTAGGCATGTCGCATTCAGCCGGAAATTCAAGTCCGGCTTGTCACGTCACGGCGGCAGTTCGGTTTGGCCGGCGCTCGGTCCAGTTCCCAAACAGGAGACAATCAATCAAAAGTGGTGCCGAACCATTTTTGATACATCGGCCCGACGACGGGCATGGGCTTCATCTGGCCGTTGATTGCGGAGATGAGTCCCATGATCCAACACATAAGCATGAAGATGTAAAAAACAGGAATCAGAATCCAACCGATGAAGGGGATAAACACGAGAATGATGACAGCAAGCCATGAAAGAATAAACCCGAGCATTTGCCGAAGGTGGAATGCTCCGAGCTTGGTTTTCTTGTTGCTGTGAATGATGATGGCCGCAATGAAGCCGATCAGCGTCAGATAGGCGACAATGGCGACTGTTTTGTCTTCACCGGTAGCCGGTGGCGGAGTCTGGGCGGGGGTTGCGTTTTCCATAGCATTATCCTTTCTGGTTTTTGGTTTTTGAGTTTGCCAAGAACGACATCGGTGATGCTATGCCGCAGCCGTCCGGCGTCAAGCAACGATTTTTAAAAATTTGAGTCAAACTACAGTCTAAATTTTGGACATTCATCGCGGGCAACCAACAGTCATCAACGGGCGGCGCTGGCCACGACGTGGCGGCATGGAATATGCGGCAAATAGGATGTGGAAATAACTGAAAAAAAGATTGCCGAATGGATTCAAATTGACCGGCGGCGGAAAGTCCGGGCGGAACATCGCCGCCAGCTCTTCGGACGTGTCCGGGGAATTTTTATTTTTCTCCTTGTTGCAGCGATTGTGGTTTTTGCCTTCAATCACTACACAGAGATTCAAACGCTCGCTTCCGAAAAATTCGACGCAGCGGTAAAAAAAGCCGCCGCTTCGGATAAATTACGACAGGCCGCCATCAACTACGAAAATCAGGTGGACCAAGTGGCGAAATAAATTCGCGCTTGTTTCAGGCCGCCACGCCGCCGGCGATGTATTGTTCCATCTGCGCAATCGTCGCATCCTGCGCCGAGATAATCCAGTTCACGACATCGCCGATGGAAACGATGCCATGGACTTCCTCGTTTTGAACGACGGGCAGATGGCGCACGCGATTTTCCGTCATCAGCCTCATGCAATCTTCGATGGATTCGCCCGGTGTGACCGTGACGATTTTGTTGGAAAGAATTTCCCTCACGCGTGTCAGCCGCGAGGTTTTTCCCGCGAGCGCAACCTTGCGCGTGTAATCGCGTTCGGTAATAACGCCGACCAGCACGCCGCCCGCCATGACGAGCAATGCGCCGATGTTTTTGTCGGCCATAAGTTGAATGGCGTCGAAGACCGTGGCCTCCGGCGAAATGGTCCAAACCGTTGATCCCTTGTGATGCAACAGCGCGCTGATAGGAGTGCTTGTTTTCATAGGCTTTGATAGACTTATCCACCGGGTTAGCAAATCTTGCAAGTTATTTTTTCGGCGAAATAAGTTCCCTCCCGAACGCAGTGCATTTACGATTTAGGATATTCAATTTGCACCGCACTCAGTCATTGCAGCCGGTGCAAGAATCATAAATCACAAAAATGGATTCATTGCCAACTATCCTGCTCAAACCAGGCGAAGCCGATCGCATCGTCGCCGGCCATCCGTGGATTTATGCCGGCGAAATTCTTCGTGTCGCGCAAACTCCTGTTGACGGTGAACTCGTGCAGGTCAAAGACCACCGCCAGCGGTTTCTTGGTGTCGGCTTTTTCAATTCAAAATCCAAAATTGCCGTGCGCTTGCTTTCGCCGGAGCGGGTTGAAGTCAATGAACAATTTTTTGAGGAGCGAATTCGCATCGCGCTCGCGGTTCGGCAACGGCATTTGCCGGCTGCGACTTCGTTTCGCGTCGTCAACGCCGAGAGCGATTTTTTGAGCGGCCTCATCGTGGACAAATACGAAGACGTTCTCGTGGTGCAGATTTCCTCGCTCGGCATGGACAAGCACAAATCGCAAATCGTCGCCGTGCTGCAAAAGGTTTTCTCGCCGCGCGCGATTTTAGAGCGCAGCGACATCGGCTCACGCAAGTTTGAAGGGATGGCCGAGGTGAATGGAATTTTGTCAGGCGAATTGAACGGGCCGGTTTCCGTGAATTTGAACGGCCTGAAGTTTGAAACCGATCTCGTCGGCGGCCACAAAACGGGAATGTATCTGGACCAGCAGGCGAATTATCAGGCCGTCTCGCAATTTGCGAATGGTGCGCGGGTTTTGGATTGTTTCAGTTTTCTCGGCGGATTCGGTTTGCATGCGGCGCGGGCGGGCGCGGCACATGTTCATTTGCTGGATCAAAGCGCGGAAGCGATTGAGGCTTCGAATCGAAACGCGGCGGCGAATGGCCTCGCCGAAAAATGTTCGTTTGAAACTGTGAACGTTTTCGACTGGCTCAAGGCGAACACGGCCGTCAGGCCGCACGAGCGCGTGATTCCGCGGTTCGATTTGATCGTTCTCGACCCGCCATCTTTCACACGCAACCGCGCATCCGTGCCCGATGCGTTGCGCGGCTACAAGGAAATCCATTTGCGCGCGTTGAAACTTTTGAAAGCCGGCGGCGTGCTGGCGACGTTTTGCTGCTCGCATCATGTCGGCGCGGAATTGTTTCAGGACACCCTGCTTTCGGCGGCCTACGACACCCGCAAAATTTTGCGCCGCGTGGCAACATTTTCGCAATCGCCCGACCATCCTGTCATCCCGATGATTCCCGAAACGGAATATCTGAAGGGCTTCGCGTTTGAAGTGGTGCGGTAAAATTATTCCCGCAATAATTCCTCCGCTATTTTGATGTCTGCGACGGTGCCCGTTTGAAACCATCGCCCGCAATGTGGCAAGCAAGCGAGACGATTTTTTTTCATCGCTTCGTGCCACAGGATTTTGACGGTAAATTTTCCATCTGGCGCGTTTTGCAGGACGCGCGGATGAAGAATGCCGATTCCGGCGATGATGTAAGGCGCTTCTTGATCGTTCCAGCCGATGGTGTTTTCGCGCTTGATGAAAAGATGGTCTTCGCCATTGTCATGGCCGACGGCGCTTGCCTTTGATTGCGCGAGCAGTAGAAAATCCATTTTTGCGTCGTCCCAATGATTTGCCAGCCGTTCGAGCGCGCTTTCGCTGTCATCAAGCCAGATGATGTCGCTGTTGATGATGAAGAGCGGTTCGTTGCCTAAAAGCGGCAGCGCCTTTTTCAATCCGCCGCCGGTTTCGAGCGGCTCAACTTCCTCGGAAATCTTGAAGCTCAAACCTTTGAACGCGGACAAATAAGCGGCCAACTGCTCCTTGTGATGCGAGACGTTGACGATGACTTCCTCGATGCCGTAAGCAGCCAGTTTCTCCAGCGCATATTCAATCATCGGCTTGCCGGCGACCGGCACGAGCGGTTTGGGCGTCCACTCCGTCAACGGCAGCAGCCGTGTGCCGTAACCGGCGGCCAGCACCATCGCCTTTTTGATTTTATCGCGCATATTTTGCGAACCAATTTTTCACGGCGGCAAGTTTCGGGTGCTCCAATGCTTCTTGCAACAATCGTTCCACCCGCGCCGAATGAAGTTTTTTATAATCCGGCTTTCCATCGCGGCTTAATTTCTCGAAAACCGCCAGCACGCGCGTGTGCCGCAACGCCGCCAGAATTGCCGTTGAAGTTTCAAAATCATTCCGGTCAAGATTCGGAAATTGATCGTAATAATGCGCAATCATTTTTTCCTTGAGGCCGGGTGGCAAATCACGGCGCGCGTCTTCGAGCAGCGAGACCAAATCGTAAGTGACCGGCCCGCGATACGCATCTTGAAAGTCCAACAGCCCGGCCCGGCGAATGCCTTCGCGTTCACGCAGCAGCATCAGATTGGCAACGTGATAATCACGCAACAAAAGCGAGGCTGGAACTTGATGCGCTAGCAGCAAGGCTTCGAGCCAGACCTTTCTGAATTCCGCCTTGCCATTTTCCGGAACCTCATGCGTGTCCAAAAACAATTCCAAATCATCCAGCATTTTTTGCGGATGATAGGCGTGTAAATCCTCGGGCGCGGCGCTCGGCTTTTTGTGCAGAGCAATCAGAACGTTCGTTGCCAATGTGAAAAGTGTTTCCGAATCAAAATCATTTTCGAGCAGTTGTGAAAATGTTTCGTCGCCGAAATCCTCCAGCAGCAAAAATCCATTTTCGATGTCGCCGGCAAAGATTCTTGGCGCGCTCAGGCCGAGTTGATTGAGCTGTTCGCCAATTTGAACAAATGGCGCGACGGTTACCCGAACGCGCGAGGCGTCCATGAGAATTGCGGTTTTGCCGTCCTTCCGTACCCGAAAATATTTCCGCATCGAGGCGTCGCCGGCGACGGGTTTCAGCACCGCGCCTTTCCAAGCCGTGTCTTCAAGAAAATTGGACAGCGCGTTCACGTGAGCAATTCCCGCTGCCAGTTCATCAATTCCGGCGCGTGTTTGCCCCAGTCGCGCGCGAGATCACCGAGCGTTCCGCGGCTGGCGATGAGCGTCGGGTCAATGCCCAGCTCGTGTGCGCGAGCGTTGCGAATTTTTTCCAACTCGCGATAACGGCTGAACTCCTCGGCGGTCGGACGATGAAATTTTCGGTGCAAAACTTCCGGCTGTTTTTCATGGGGCAGCGCCAGGCCGGCTTTGATGGCGGCAAACAAAGTTTCCCGCCTGCGCGGCGACATGCGCGGCGGCAAAAGATTCTCAACCGAATGGCGCGTGGCGGCAGCGGCGGCGACGTCCACGAGCTTTTCATGCGACAAAATAAAAAACGGCGGGCGGTTGGCGCGAACCGCCTCGTGCTCGCGCCAGCGCCAAAGCTCGCGCAAAACGGCCAGCGCCGGACGATTCAAAATGGAGCTGCCCTTGACGCGCCAGACGGAATCCGTATCCGCGGCGGATGGACGCGAGCAGTCCGCGATCAACCGCATGCAACTTTCCCGATGCCATGCAAGGCGGTTTTTTTGCTGGAGCTTGAGCCTTAATTTGTCCGCGAGCGGCTTCAAATGATGCGTGTCGGCGCGCGCGTATTTTTCCATCCGTTCGGTGAGCGGACGCAGCGCCCAGTTCGCCTTTTGCGGGCCTTTGTCCAGCTTCACGCCGAGAAACGTTTCAACGAGCGAAGCCAGGCCGAATTGCCGTTCGCCCAAAAGCCGCGCCGCGAGCATCGTGTCGAAGATCGCCGACGGAACGAATTGGTGATGCTTTTCCAGCAGCCGCAAATCGTAATCCGCGCCGTGCATGATAAGTTCGTGGGCGTTGAGCGCGTCGAGCAGCGGAGCGAGATTGATTCCGGCCAGCGGGTCCGCCAGCCGGTCGCCGTCCACCGTGCTGATTTGGATGAGGCAGACTTTTTCAGGATAGGCGTGCAAACTGTCGGCTTCCGTGTCGAGCGCGACCCATTTTGCCGCGCGAATTTTCGGCAGCCACGCGGCGAGCTTTTCTTCGGTGTCAATCACGGGAAATTTTTATCACAAAGCCGGAGAATTTTAAGTTTTTAATTTCGCGCGGCGGGAAACAGGCTCGACATTTGCCGGCTTGAACCTAAAATTTCAAACCAAAATTCATGGATCTCGCCGCCGCCTTCCAAAATTGCGCGCAGCAGCACGCGCAAAAAAAAGCCATTTACTTCGGTGAAAGGGAAATTTCCTACGCCGAATTGCTCGCGCAGGCGCAAAAGGCCGGCGCGCATTTGCAAAGCCATTTTGCCGTCAAGCCCGGCGACCGCGTGGCGCTCTGGCTGAAGAACCGCCCGGAATTTCCGGCGTCTGTGTTCGGTGTTTTGTGCGCTGGCGCGGTCGTCGTGCCGGTCAACAATTTTCTCAAGCCCGCCGAAGTCGGCTACATTTTGAACGACGGCGGCATTGACGTGGTGATCACCGACGCGGAGCTGGCCGTTCACGAAAAAGACCTGCTCGCCGCGCGCCCGTCGCTGAAATTTTTCCACGTTGAGGAATTTGCGCGGTTGAACTCTCAACCTTCAACTTTCAACTCTCAACGCGCCGAAGGCGATTTAGCCGTCATCATTTATACCTCCGGCACGACCGGCAAGCCGAAGGGCGCGATGCTCTCGCATGGCAACCTGCTGCATAACGTCAACAGTTGCCGCATCGTCCTCGAATCCGTGCCGGACGACTGCTTCGCCGTGATTCTGCCGCTGTTCCACACCTACATGATGACCGTCGGCATTTTCCTGCCGTTCACCACCGGCGGCGCGATTGTGCTGGTGAAGTCGCTGAACCCGCCGCGCGCGGCCTTGCAGGAAATTTTTTCGCGCCGCGCCACAATTCTGCCCGCCGTGCCGTCGTTTTACCGGATGCTCGTCGGCGCGCAACTGCCATCGCCGCAGCCCATCCGCATTTTCATCAGCGGCTCCGCTCCACTGCCGATGCAGACACTCAAAGAATTCGAGGAGAAATTCAAGGTGCCGCTCATCGAAGGTTACGGCTTGAGCGAAGCCAGCCCGGTCGTTTCCAAGAATCCGCTGCACGGCGAACACAAGGCGGGTTCCATCGGCATCCCGATTCCCAACGTGGAAATGAGCGTGCAGGACAACGCCGGGAAAATTCTCGGCGTGGGCGAGACAGGCGAAATCTGCGTGCGCGGCGGCAATGTCATGCAAGGTTATTGGAACCAGCCCGAAGAAACCAAAAAGGCTTTCCGCAACGGCTGGCTGCTGACCGGCGACGTGGGCCACCGCGACAGCGACGGCTATTATTACATCACCGACCGCAAGAAGGACATGCTCATTGTCAACGGCATCAATGTCTATCCGCGAGAGATTGAAGAGGTGATTTATCATTTCCCCGGCGTGAAGGAAGCCGCGGTCATCGGTGTGCCGGATGTGCGGCGCGGCGAACAGCCGGTGGCGTTCGTCTCGGCGACGGAAGGGCAGACGATTGATGAAAAGGCGCTGCACGAATTCATCCGCGGCAAACTGGCCGACTACAAAACGCCGAAACAAATCTTCATCCTGCCCGCGCTGCCCAAGAACGCGACCGGGAAAATTTTGAAGACGGAGTTGCGGAAAATGACGGTGAAATGATTTTTACCATGAAATGCCCGCGTCCCGCGAAATGCGATTGGCCAGGCCCGGTTTGATGTTCTGATTGCCGTGGACCGGCACGCTGATGATTTTCCATTCGCCCACCTTGCCGAAGATGTGATGACTGCCGTGAATACGCTTGAGCGACCAACCCGCTTCGTTCAACCGGCGGCAAAGCTCCCTGCCCGTGATTGGCCTCATAAGGCCAGTTCGGTGATTTCCACTTCGGGATCAGGAGTGCGTCCAGCCTCGCGCAGGACTTCGAGGCAGCCTTGCGCCGCCTCGTGCAAATTGGCGAGCAACTCCGCCACGGTCTCGCCCTGCGAATAACAGCCCGTCAACGCGGGAACTTCGCCCCAAAAACCACCCGCCGGTTCAGGATGAATGACAACTTTGAAGGTCATGCTTGAATTTACAACGACGTTCAGATGAAGCAAATAAAAAAGCCGCGTGCCCAAAAATGCGACCGGGAAAATTTTGAAGACGGAATTGCGAAAATTAAGTCCGCAGGCTTAAAAACGCTTGAAGTAGAAATCGTCGCGGCTGATGCCGAGGTCTTCAACGATGTCAGCGATGATGCCGCGGGGCACGTCGCCCGGATGCCATGCGAACGTGATGAGGCGGTCGGGCTGAAAGGGATTGGAATAGTGCCGGTGACTGTCGGCGGTGCGGAGAAGTTCGCAACCGATTTCACGCAGCCGGCGCTCCAGTTGCCGGCAATTCCAGGACGGATATTTGCCCATGGTCAGGCGGCGAGAACGAACTTGTCGCGAAAAGCCTCCGGTATGGGGCGTCCAGTTTCCAGCAGCGCTTCCAGATGTGCCTTGGCGGCCTGTTGAAAGCGGAGAGCGGCTTCGCCACGGTCGCGCCCGTGCGCGTGACAACCGGGCAGCAAGGCAGACTTGGCAATCCACACGCCGTCTTCATCCCGGCGGAGCCGCAATTTGGAAAGTGGAACGATCATAACGCAGCAACAGTAATCCCTTTTGGGTTTGCCGTAAAGCAGGATAAGAGCGCTTTGATGCCTGCGCTGCCCAAAAACGCCACCGGAAAAATTCTGAAGACGGAATTGCGAAAATTGGCAGGAAAATAAAATTCAATACACCAGCACCAGCACCGCCGCATCCTGCGCCGACTTCACCACGTCTTCAAACTTTTCATCCGCCGTGTTGGGTGCTTTCAGCTTGGCGTCCACGTCCGGCACCGATTCCAGGAAGCTCAACAGCAGGCTGCTCTTGACCGCGTAATTCACATTCTCCGGCAACGCCCCGCTCGCCGCCAGCGCCGACGCCGCATCCAGCTTGGCCGACACGATGCCGATGACGTTGCCCCGCTCATCCACCAGCGCCCCGCCCGAATTGCCCGGTTGCACCGGCACGCTGATTTGAAAATAGCGGGGGTCATCCTCCGCGCCGGACAACGACGCGATTTCCCCCTTGGCCAGCTTGGGTGCGAACCCCTGCAAACCGATGTCGGGAAAACCGACCGTCGCCACCGTGCCGCCCAATTGCGCCGACCGGCTGGATGAAATGGGCAATGGAGAAAATTTCCCGTCCGCTTTGAGCAAGGCCAGGTCATTCGCCTCATCCACCTGAACCACTTTGGCGTCAATCAAACCCGCGCTCGTGAGCAAACGAATCTTCGTCGCATCCTTGACCACATGATAATTTGAAATCAAATAACCATCATCCGTGATGAAAAAGCCTGTGCCGGTTACTGCTGGATCGGAATCGGCAATATCTTGCTTAGAAGCAGACGAATTCGATTCTGACGTGTTGTTTAGCGTGGATACGCGGGATAGCTCCTGATTTTCTGGTGCAAATTTGTCATAATCGTAAACTGGCAAACTAATTTTTTCTGGCGCATAAGTGTATTCCCCAACCTTGCGATAAGTAAGCACTGTTTTATTTGAGAAAGTGTCGCTGTTTGGATTGTAAGTTCTTCCACAGTCGAAAGCAAAAATCGTATTTTCCGCTCCCGCTGTATTTTCATATGTGTATCGTCCGCTCAATAATGCAAACGCCGTAATCGGCGTGTCATCAACTACCGCGTCTTGATGACGATAATTTTTCAAGAAGACGGCTTGATCCAACCGTGATTCTTCAACAAGAAGACCGTCATTGAGAACTTGAATTACTTTGCCGTGAACGGTCCAATCATCAAATACGTTAGCAATGTCATCGTCGCTCCAAGTCCCATCAGAAGTAAGTTGATAAAGAACAGAAAAATCATAAAGTTCGCCATTTATCACGCGTAACGGCTCGTATTCTTCAATGAATTTTTTCCTGGCTTCTCGAAATGCGGCATCATTCTTCTCCTTTTGCATTTGTATGCTTTTCACAAAAGTCTGATCATTGCTTGAAAGGTCAGAGATTTTTAGGATACAATTTGTGCCACCGACTTTGATGACAACCGCAGTTGTGCCCGAAGAAAAATAATTACCAGTGACCGTTTCACCCGTTTTTAAAATCCAAGTGCGCGGTGCGGCAATCGCGAACGCCACAAACGCAAAAATTCCGAGAAGACAAATTCTTGTTTTCATAGTTTTGCCTTTGCATCAGGAATTCAAACGCCAATTGCCCCAATTGTCCATCCCAAAATGAAAACCGGAAACGAGTTCCCGTCCGCCAGCATCTTGGTTTGGGTGGAACGGGCAACCTGCCCGTTGCAGTTGGCAACCTGCCAACGGCTTTTGCCTTCCCCCTTTGTCCGGCAGGTTGCCGGACAACACAGGCCAGTGGCCTGTGCCACCCTCCCTCCCAAAATGAATTCAGCAAAAGGCTTTTATCATTTCCCTGGTGTTTGCGGCGCCGGCGGCAAACAGCTTCCCCAAAGCCCATCCTCAAATTTCATAATAATCCTCCGGGCTGGCGGTGTTGCGGCCCGACCGGATGCGCCGTTTGTTTTCCTTCCTGCACCCTCCGGACGAGTTGAATCAATTCCCCAAGCAATTTTTTCCCAATGTTTCGCCAGCGGATAATGTCGGACAACCGGCGTCCGTGCAAATCGCCCATCTGCCGGCAGCCCATGTAGCCAAGCGCGTGTTCCAGACGCACGGACAAACTGAAGCGGGAGATTTCCCAGCGCCGGATTTCGCGCGGAATGAAGAGGAAATCGGCAGGACTGTTACGTGCCGGAAAATGTCTGTGGGGATTGGGCATTTTTTATTTTCGAGGTTGGTTTTATTTCCCCGGTGTTGTGGGCGCGGGCGGGGCGGGCGGCTCGTGGTTGCCGCCGGTGTCGGGCGGGAAATGGGCCAGTCGAAATTCGTCCCGCGCGCCGGCGTTGGCGGGATTGGTCACGGGAAGTTCCAGATCGGCGGCGTTTTGAATCGTCAACAGGTGGTCGTAAAGGGCGACGGCATCCAGGTTCTTTTGCACGGTCGTGTCCTTCGCGCCGCTCTTGGAGCTTTCCCGATATTGCTCGGCGGGACCAAAGGCATCGCGCGCCGTTTGAAACGCCGTCGTGTCGGTGTCCGACCAGCCCTTGAGTTTGAGCGCGGGCAGATTCTTGTCGCTTTGCACGGTGGCCAGCACGATGTCCGCGCGCTCCAGAAATGAGCCGAGGTCGTTCTGTTCGTGCGCGCCCACTTGAAATTCCTGATGCAGTTTCACCGTCTGGCCGGGAAAGGCGAGCTTGGCGGTCTTGCGCGCCTGGCTCATGCAATGATGCAAAGTCACCAGGCTCTGGACTTGTGCCTGGGTGAGCGGGCCGAGTTCGCCCAAAGCGGTTTTCTGGCCGGAAACATCGCCGGAAACTTTTTGCTGGAGCGCGATGGTTTCCGCCAGATAGCCGTCGGCAGGCGCGTGACGACCTTGGGATAAT
This sequence comes from Candidatus Aquilonibacter sp., assembly GCA_035504945.1. GTDB lineage: Bacteria > Verrucomicrobiota > Verrucomicrobiia > Limisphaerales > UBA11358 > UBA11358. Next base: position 54,980 of record DATJRH010000001.1, read on the forward strand.
CATTGGCCGCGCCAACGATAAGTCCGCTTTCGTGAACGAGGATGGCAATGGGGAAGTGCAGGTGTTTCATGGTTGGCTGTGAGTTGATGGTTGAATGTTGAGGGTTAAAAATGTCGCGCGAAGGGTCGAAGGAGTGAAAATGCCTTCTTTGCAGACCTCGCGGCCTTCGCGCGGCAAAAAGTAATGTAAATTGCTTTGGAACAGTATTTTGCAAATCTGGTCGGGGATTTTACAAGCCGGAGGAGCGGTTTTTGAAATCGAAGGAGCCATTTTCAGTTTGGAGGAGGGGCATTTTAACCGGGAGGAACTGGTTTTGCGTCGGGAGGAGAGCATTTTCCGTTGGGAGGAGCCGCTGCGCAAGCCGGAGGAGGCCATTTTCCATGCGGAGGAGCGGGTTTTCAAACCGGAGGAGGGCGTTTTCGACCGGGAGGGGCGCATTTCGCAATCCGAGGAGCTGTTGCCAAAATTGGAGGAACGGTCTGTCAAACCGGAGGAGCGGATTTTTAATTGGGAGGAACAAGCCTTCAATTCGGAGGAGCGGGATTTCAATTCGGAGGAGCCGTCGTCAAACCGGGAGAAATTGGCTTCAAAAGTGGAGCGGCCGTTTTCAAATTTCGAGGAGTTGTCCTTGGAGTCGGAGCGGCACGGGAAAGATTCGCGGCGGTGGCGGACCAATCGGGATGCTGCTCTTTGGACAGCGGAAATGAGGGTGGAGTTATTTCCGCAATTGGCCAACGACTCCGAGTGTCGTTTGGGGTTCATGCTGATGACGGACAATAAATTAGATTTCAATTCGGTGGCAAGTGAAAAATTTCACAAAGTCAGAAAGGAGCCGTTTCGGGGTCTGCCTCAACTGCGGATTTTCAGCGCAAAACATTTGTTTCCAATGGTTTTAAGATTTCCTTTTCGGTTGCGCTTTGGATTTGGCTTGGCTATGCTGGTTTCACCGTTCGGGCATGAAGCGCGGGCGGCAAAAGTTTTATGGCAGAAGGATATTGCGTCAAATGCAAGGCCAAGCGGGAAATCGCCGATGGCGTTGAGGAAACGATGAAGAACGGGCGCAAGGCCATCAAGGGCAAGTGCCCGACCTGCGGCACGGTCATGTTCAAAATTTTGGGCGGCAAGGCCGCTCCAACCACAACCCCCAATCCTCCGACGAGCTAATATATGTCGCAACAGCTCGCCTACGTCATTCTCACTCCCTATTCGCTCTATAAATCGCGCAACGGCGGCATCTTAAGCCGGCTGATTTCGCGCACAGGGCTTGATCTCGCCGCAATGCGGATGTTTGCGCCGAGCGCGGAACTGGTGAGGCAATACGCCGAAACCATCGTGTCGGCGCAGGACTCGCAGGACCGGAAAATTCAGGAATTGCTCCGGGATTACGTTCTTGAAAATCTTGCACCCGATCCGAAAACGGGCCGCCGCCGCCGCGTGTTGATGACCATTTTTAGCGGCGACGACGCCGTGCGGAAAATCCGGCTGGCCGTCGGCAATTTGAGTCCCGACCGGCGCGGTGGCGAGACCATCCGCGACACTTACAGCGATCTGATCATTGACGAGGATGATGGCCGCGTGCGTTATTTTGAACCCGCCGTGCTCGCGGCGCCCAACGCGCAGGAGGCGGACGCCAAGCTGAAATTGTGGGCGCGCTTTTCCGACAGTGACGGTGGCATGCTGGAAAATGTCATCGCCTATCCGCCCGGCGACAAGCCCGAACGCACGCTGGTGCTCATCAAGCCGGACAATTTCAATTTTGCGACAGGCCGCCCCGGCAACGTGATTGATTTCTTCTCTCGCGCCGGACTTTACATCGTCGGCGCGAAGGTGCTGCACATGAGCGTGGCGCAGGCGATGGAATTTTACGGCCCGGTCCGCGATGTGTTGCGCACGAAACTGAAAGAAGGCGTCAGCGAACGCGCGAAGGCGGTTTTGGAAAAAGAATTCACCTTCAAAATTCCGCCCGCCGAACAAAAGGCGCTGGGCGACATTCTCGGCCCGTTGCACGGCGACAATCAGTTTGACGTCATCATGCGCTTCATGTCCGGGCGCACGCCGTCCGAATGCACCTCGGAAGAAGACCGGCAAAAACCCGGCACGCAAAAGTGCATCGCGCTGGTTTATGAGGGCGTGGGTGCCGTCCGCAAAATCCGCGATGTGCTCGGCCCGACGGACCCGTCCAAGGCGCCGCCCGGCTCCATCCGCCGCGAATTCGGCTCGAACATCACGGTCAACGCCGCGCACGCGAGCGATTCGGTGGAAAACGCCCAGCGCGAGTTTGCCATTGTCAAACCGGAGGAAAACAACCTCAAGCAGGTCATCGAAGAATTTTACGGGAAATTGTAGGCGCGCAGTTTTTCCAGCAGTCGCGCGTCAGCGGCGGGAAATTCGTGATCCGCCAGTTCATCTTTGCCAATCCATTTGAATGCCGCGCAACCGAGCGGTTGTAGTTCGCCCTGAATCCATTGGCAAATGAAAAATTTCAGGTGAACGGTTTTTTCAGCGTAGCTGTGGGTGATTTCTTCGAATAATTGGCCGGCGGAAATTTCAATTCCCAATTCCTCGCGGATTTCGCGAACGAGGCATTCTTCAAACGTTTCGCAAGCTTCGCGTTTGCCGCCGGGAAATTCCCAAAGACCGCCGAGATGGGATTTGGCCGGGCGTTGAGTGATTAGAAGTTTTCCTTTGTGGAAAATCAGCGCGGCGGAAACCCCGATCGAGATTTGAGTTTTGAATTTTGAATTTTTAGTTGAAGCGGAGGTGGTTTTGCTCATGGCAGCTAAAAACCAAGCATTCAAAACTTAAAACTAGCGTCCGATGCTCTTGTAAATCCAGCCGTGCTTCTCCATTTCCGCCGGATCGAACAAATTCCGTCCGTCGAACATGATTGGATGCGTAAGCGATTTCTGGGCGCGTTCCAAATCAAGCTTCTTGAATTCGTCCCATTCGGTGGCAATGACAATCGCGTCACAGCCTTCGGCAACAGCGTTCATATCGTCCTCATAAATCACGTCCGGCAAAAGCGGCTTGGCTTTTTCCATCGCCTTTGGATCGTGAACACGCAGTGTCGCGCCTTCCTTTTGCAGGCGCCGGCAAAGCTCAATCGCGGGCGACGAACGGACGTCGTCGGTGTTTTGTTTGAACGCGAGGCCGAGGACGCCGATGGTTTTGTCCTTCAAAACCCAGAGCGTGTCGGTGATTTTCTTGACGAAGCGCTCCATTTGTTCCGCGTTGATGCGCTGGACTTCCTTGAGCAGCTTGAAATCGTAGCCGATTTGCTCGGCAATTTTTATGAACGCGCTCAAATCTTTCGGGAAACAACTGCCGCCGAAACCAATGCCGGCGTTCAGGAAGCGGCGACCGATGCGCTCGTCCAGGCCGATGCCTTGCGCGACTTCCTGAACGTTCGCGCCGGCGGCCTCGCAAACGGTGGCGATGGCGTTGATGTAGGAAATTTTCAGCGCAAGAAAGGAATTCGCCGCGTGTTTGATGAGTTCGGCGGAGGCGATGTCGGTGATGATGATCGGCGCATTGAACGGCGCGTAGATTTCCTTCATCGCGGCGGCGGGTCGCTGTGAGCTGGTGCCGATGACGACGCGGTCAGGCTTCATCAAATCGTCCACGGCAAAACCCTCACGCAAAAATTCGGGATTGCTGACGACATCAAAATCCACCTTGGCTTTGCAATAACGTTTGATGGTTTCGGCGACCTTTTCGCCGGTTTTGACGGGCACCGTGCTTTTGTCCACGACAATTTTGTAATCAGTCATGGCGGCGGCGATGTCGCGCGCGACACGCTCGATGAAACTCAAATCCACCGAGCCGTCCGGTTGCGGCGGCGTCGGGACGGCGATGAAAACCACATCGGATTTTTGGACGCCTTCGGCCGTGCTGTTCGTGAACGCGAGCCGTCCGGCGGCGGTATTTTTCTTCACGAGTTCCTCAAGGCCGGGTTCGTAAATCGGAATGCCGCCGGATTGAAGGAGTTTCACCTTGGCCGCGTCGTTGTCCACGCAAATGACGTGGTGGCCGACTTCGGCGAAGCAAGTCCCGGTGACCAGGCCGACGTAACCCGTTCCAATGATGGTCAGCTTCATGGGGCGGTGGTTAATGGTTAAGATTGAAGGTGGAGTCCAAGGCAGCGGGCGCCGAAGTGGCCGGCAATTTTGCCTTTAATTCCATCGCGCGTAATGCGGCTTCATTGCCGAATGGTCCGCCTGGATCCATATTGGCGACATCTTCGTAAAGGCCGAGGGCGTCAGGGATTTTTCCCAACCGGTCGTCAATTTGGGCGAGGCCGAATTTTGCGTTGATGAGAGTGCCCGGATCGGAAGCTTCATTGATGGTTCTTTGGTAAGCGTCGGCGGCGTCACTGGTTTTGCCCAGGGCGCTCAGGCAGGCTGCCACGCCGAGCGACGCTTGCGATGCAAAAGTGCTGTCCGGGTAGGTGTCGAGAAATTTTTGAAAATGCGCCTGCGCGTCGGCGAAATTTCCCGTTTGGAACAATGCCTCCGCAGCCTGTAGCAACGCGCGTTGACCGGCGGGCGTGCCCGGATAATCCGCGGCGATTTTCAAAAATGCGTCCACCCGCTGGCTGTCATCCGAAGTCATGGCCGCTTGCGTGAACGCCTGTCCGGCATCAACCTCCTTTTTTTCCTGTCGCCAGGAATAATATGAGATTAAAAGGGCGGCGAGAAGCACCACCGCCGCGGCGACGGCCAGTTTTTTTACGTTGGCTTCAAGCCAAGGCCACAATTTGAACAGCCAGACCGTTGTTGCATCTTGCGATTGCATAAGAAGAAAGAGTCTTTCCTGCGACCCCCAAAAATGCAAGCCGCAAATCCATTCCTTTGACATACCAATAAAATTTGCTTGAGCGGACGCTGCAAACCAGCTTCACTGGAAAAAACGGAGAGATGGCCGAGTGGCTGAAGGCGATGGTTTGCTAAACCGTTATACGGTCAAAAGCCGTATCGGGGGTTCGAATCCCCCTCTCTCCGCCAGTTTGATTTTTGTGACCGTTGGTGACAGCCAGTGACGAGCGATGATTCTCGCCAATGTTTTCAATGGTTTTGCCTACCTTGAACGGTTTCACACCAAGGACAGACGGTGACACAGCAGGACGGTCGGCGACTAAAGTTTGTGTGTCTATTTGTGTGTCTCCAATCGAAGGCAATCGGCGGACGGTCGCTGCCAAGGGCAACTGCGCCACGTCCGTATAGGTCTTCATCGTCAAACGCATGTCACTGTGCCGCGCCAGTTCCATTGCTTCACGGGGCGAAACGCCAGCGCGTTGCAGACGGGTAATATAGGTCGTCCGCAACGCATGGAAATCCACACGATGCCCGCGTTCGTCCGTCAGAGGAATACCAGCCGCCGTGAAGTCCGCGCGGATCACTTTCATGGGCGGAACTCTGTCGGGAAACATCAGGTCTTCCGGCTTCAATTTTCCAGCGGCTTTCAACTTCTGCAATTCCTCGACCAGTTCAGGATGCAGCGGACGGGGCTGCTCTTTACGATTCTTGACGAATTTGGCAGGCAGCATCCAATACGGATTGGCCGTATCCATGTGAAAATCGCCTCCATGTAAGGCGTTGATTTCGCCACGCCGCAAGCCAGTGTGCATGGCCAGCAGATAAAGCAGCTTGCGCGGTCCTGCCAGCAATCGCTTGGCTTCGTCGTCGCTCAATGCCCGCCGGCGGATGCGTTCCCGACCGCGCGAATCCACTTTGCTGATGATTTCAAACGGGTTGACCACAACGCGATTTTGTTTGCGCAACCAGGTGAACAAGGCTGACAGGACAGCGTGATATTCATTGATGGTTTTGGGGGCCTGCGTTTGTTCGGCGCGCCAGCGCAGGAACGAATCCGCCGTGGCATCGCGGAGGCTCTGCCAGTGGCATTCCCGCATGAGCCGTCGCAACCGCTTGTCCACATGCCGGACGTGATCGGTAGAGCGGCCCAACGCTTTCAAGTCGGCCACATAGCTGTCCACCAGCTTTTCCATTGGATTTTCAAATGTCTCGCGTTGCGCTGCTGGCGCCAGCAAACCGACTGACACCCGTTCATGGTCGCGGGTGATGTCCCGTAATTTTTGCTCGGCCACTTGTTTGTCGGAAACACCCAAGGAAATATCACGAGGTTTCAAGTCGCCATCCAATTTCAGCCGCGCCCGCCAAATTCGACTGAAAACCGTTTTGCCATTGTGTTGTCGTTTGTGGCGATAGATATAAGCGATCATATTGTCCTTTCAATTAACTCGGTTGACTCAACTTTTGAAAATACGTTTTGACCTGGCTTTCCAGCATCCCGACGGCGCGGCCAATCCGTCGCAACGGCGGCAACTCGCCGCTTTCCGCTCTGCGTCTCACCGTCCGCTTGCAGACGCCAAAAATCTTCTCCAATTCCGGGAAACGAATCAAACGGTCATTAAATTGAGACTCTGTTGGCATACGACATCATTTTTCCTCCTTCAATTTCCAGGTCTTGTTCTCCTTGTCCCACGCCATTCCCTTTCGCAATCGCCGCCGCAGGGCAGCGGCCTTTTCAGGCGACGACATTGCCGCTTTCAATTCGGTCATCAAATAAAGCATGTCCTGTTGCTTATAGTCGTCATAGATGGTGCTCCGTTCCTTTTGATACCGTACCTTCCGGTTGCCCTTGTCCTTCGGGTCGCGTTCGGCAAACTCCGTGGCTTCCCTGACTTCCTTCTCTGTCGGTTCCTCCCCGCCTGTGGCTTGGAGCAGACGTTCACTTTCCTTGAAAAGACTTTCATCTGGGTCGTCCACAAATCCAACCCTGCGTTTCATTTCCTCGGCCCAGGCTTTGCACTCGCTGATGGAAACGACAATAAAAGGGCGTTCCTTGGCCTTGCGCTTTGCGCCAAACAACCGCGTTTCCTTGTGGGTAACGTAAAAAAAGAACGCCGT
>DATJRH010000002.1:0-17809 GCA_035504945.1 Candidatus Aquilonibacter sp.
TTATTCCCTGCAACTTGCGTTTTGATTCGGTTGTGCTATTGGTTTTCTTGAGGCAGGACGTAAGAGCCTGTGTCTCCTATCTTGACTAGGCCGGCGAAAGCCGGTGCGATAATGTCCTAACCGCCCTCGTATCGAGTTGGCTTCAATGGCGAGAACCTGTCGCCGGTATTGGCAGGTTTGATGACCCCCCACTTCCCTTCGCATGGCTTTGCCATGCCCAGGGAAGTCGGTTTTTTGAAATCCCATCAGTTTGTAATGAAATCATTACAACCTGTATGCGCGAATTGAGGTAAAAATGCGCCGTGAAATTGAAAACTGGAAAAATCTTGTGCGCTTCCCGCACAGGATGCGCAGCGCGTTTTGCTATAAACGCAGTCGTGGAAATCGCCGTGAACGCGAGAGAGAACCGGAACGAAAAGTTGTGAGGATTTCATCACAACCCGGCTGCCGAAATTCTGGTAAAAACGGAGGCAAAATTTTGTTCCAGAATGGAACCCGCGAAATGAAATCGCATGAGAAAATGAGCGGCAAAATCATTTTGTCCCGAATTCGGGTCAATGCGAACGAAATCGCATGGAAATGTAGAAATGAGCGGAATGCCATTTTGTCCAGTTTTCTGGTCAATGCGCGACCGCCGACATGGAAAATTTGAAAGTGTGAAGCAACGGAGTTTTATTTTCGTCGGGCGACTCGTGAGCCGATTGCGTAATCAACTCGGATTGACGCAACCTGCTTTGGCCATCGAATTGCAGCTTGCAGGCTGGCATAAGGCGAGCCGTGACACCGTTGCCAAACTGGAAGGCGGCACGCTGCGCGTTGATTTGATCCAAGTCCGCTATCTCGCCAATGTGCTCAACATTCCGCCAATGCAATTCCTTTCCCAAATTGATTGGAGCAAGATGGATTTTTCTTCGGACAAAAACCGCAACCAGTAAAACCGTATGGAAACCATGCCTGAACAGAACCAACAACCACCGCCAAGCACGGTGACGCCCGCCGAGCGGCTGGCGTATTCGATTCAAGAAGCCGCCGACCTGCTTGGCATCCATTATTACACCATGTATCGGCTGATCCAGCGGCAGAAAATTAAAACCTGCCGTGTGTTGCGCGGCAAATTGCTCGTGCCGCGCGTTGAACTGGTCAAACTTTTGCAAACCGATTTGAGGTGATTATGAAATACAACGAAAGACCCACGGCCTTGCAGGAATCGGCTGCCGTCGAGACAAATGCCGCCTTTTCAAAACAGATGCAGCAGTTCAAAGACACTTGCGGCGTGATTCACGACCTTGAAAGCAATCTGACGACCATTGGGAACGAGGCTTTCAGAGCCGCGTTGCTTTCGCCTGGGCGAGCCATCCAGACCGACGACGGCACGGAATGGCGGCATGGCCTTGATTTGTCGAAAATCACGTCCATTTGCCACCGGCGAACGGAGGCGGGCTTGGAATTTGCCATTGTCGAATGTCTGCCGTTGCCATCCGGTGAAACCAAAGAGGTTTTGAACAGCGGGCACAACGTCAGGGACGTTTTGCGAGATTTTATCCGCGACCAGAAGCAGGTTTTGAATCTCTGGAAGGATGACGTAAAGGCGCAGGTGAAAGAGCATCTCGACCAGAATTATCCGCGTCAGGACATGAGCATTGTCGTTGAATCGTTTGAAATCAAAATGTCCCGCGCCATTTCCGAAAGGCCGTCCGTTGCCCAAACGCAAAGTCGCGGCATTCGAGTTTGAAATTGATCATTGGCGAATTTTTGTTTTTAATGTCTTTGGAAAGCGCGTTGCCGGAGCTGGGAAATTGGATACTGCTTTTTGATACTGTTTGCCCTTTTTGCCGCTCAAATAGACCAAAGGCGAGCAAACCTAAAACGCAAAATCGCCAGTGTTTATCGGCGTTTCATCGTGATAGATAAAGATGAGCAAAAGGGGCAAAAGGTCATTTTATGACTTCGGATCAGACTGTTGCAGGTTCAAGTCCTGCCGGATGCACCATTAATTTAACTCAATTTTATCAATGTAATTGTGGCATTCTGTCATTTGTAATTCTTGTTGAAAATAATTTCACTGAGCCACTTCTGAGCCACTCTTGAGGTTTTCAAGCTTAGTTTGTCTTTCCCGCCACGCGATACGGGGCGCGATTAAAAATGGTTTTTGGGTGACGTTGAATGAAAATTGGCAGCATGAATAATTCATCGGAAGTCCATCGTTTGGCCAACTCAATTGCAGGATTGGCCGAAACTATCACTGAAATCATCAACGCAAAGGTGAAGGAGTCTAACGAGGCGAAGGTGCCTGTGAACGTGGTATTGCAGGCACAGGCTCTCCATCCGATTGCCGTCGAAGGGTGGGTCGGCAAGAAGAGCGTGGCAGAACATTTTAAGATCAGCGTTCGCACGACGGATAACTGGATGAAAAGTGGGTTGCTGCCCTACATCAAAATCGGGAAGAACGTGAGATTCAAGTTGAGCGAAGCCGAAGAGACCATAAACCGGTCTTTCAAGATTCGAGGAAGATGGTGATAAATCGGCGCAAAGCAATTTTGCTGGCCGGGGCTAGTGCTGGCATGTTGGACAGCCCACCGGAATTGGAGCTGCGGCTGGAACAGAAAGTTGAGGAGGGGGCGGGGGGGGTAGCTCGCGGCAGTCCAAACGAGTTTATGTAACCGATTCGTTCGCGCGGAAATTTTTGGCAAAGGAAGTCTTGGATTGACGACCTTTGCGGTCAAGCACACGACTTGGGCCAGCGGTTGGATTTGACAAGGGTTCACAATTAAGTTAACCTGCTCCAATGTTGCAAGTGCAATTTTACCGGACGGCTGCCGAGGCGTGTCCGGTGGAAGAGTTCCTTGATTCGCTGAATGCGAAGCAGGCGCAAAAAGTATTGTGGGTGTTGCGGGTGGTGCAGGAATTGCCGCGCGTGCCGCAGCAGTATTTGAAAAAGCTGGAAGGCACGGACGATTTATGGGAAGTGCGCGCCGAGTTTGGCGGCGACGCCTTTCGGTTGCTGGGATTTTGGGATGCAGGACGATTGATCATCCTGACCAATGGGTTTGCGAAGAAAACACAAAAAACACCGGAGCGTGAAATTGCGCTGGCGCAGCAGCGCAAGCGCGACCATTTAAGCCGGAGAAAACAAAAATGAAAAAAGACGTGGAAAATTACATTGAGCGGCGGAAGCGCAACGACAAGGCGTTCGCCAAGAATTTCGACGCGGGCTATGAGGAATTCAAAATTGGCGTGATGTTGCGCGAAGCGCGCGAACAAGCGGGCGTAACGCAAGAAAAACTGGCGCGAATCACCAAGACGAAGAAGTCGGCGATTTCGCGGCTGGAGAATCACGCGGAAGACGTGAGATTGTCCACAGTCTCGCGCGTGGCACGGGCGTTGGGCAAGGCGGTGCGGATTGAATTGGTGGAAGCCGCCTGACAGAATCGGCCTGACTCATGGCGCACAAACGCAAAGACACGCTGGTTGCCGCGCCGGAATGGTGGCGACACTTGCGGCCATACAACAAACGGCGTGTGGCCAAAAAAGAGCGTCGTGCTGCGATCCGCATTATTCGGGAAACCCCATGAAAATCCGGCAGTCAACGCGGGAATTTCATGTTTCATTGCAAGCCAACTTCAGCCAATCTTGACAGCGCGCAACTTGGGCGTGATTGTGCGGAGCATCGCCGAGGATTTGCATACCAAGCCGTGCGTCGAAGTGGCAGAGGCGTGAATCATGGCGCATAAACGCAAAGACACGCTGGTTACTTCTACATCTGCATCGTTCGACGCCCGCGCTGGGCAACCCCGATGTCGCAGGCGAATTCATATAAGGAGTCAATCTCCCGCATTTCCTTAACGCCAATTTCCAATAACCCGCTGGGCTTTAGAAAAAACGGTTGGAGGATTTGAGGTGGATTGTGGCTGGCGACAAAAAAATTGAAAAAAAAGCCGGAAAGCACAAAGGCCCAAACTGACACCCTTTCAACTTTGGTAGAGAACGCCCCTGCCGTGAAATCCCCGTAAAATTTTCCGTTCAGTGTCAGGGCTGTAATCATACACGGGTATTCCAGCCAGTCACCGGGCTTGTCCTGCAAAATCATTTTTCGCAGTGTCTCCGCGTGTGGGCCTAAATGTGCGGGGCGAAACACTCCGGGCCTGGCATTTCCCAACCGCCAGAGCAAGGAAATCAGAAATAACTTGAAACGGTGGTATTCAAGTCCCGGCATAGAAAATCCAAGAGGCGGCTGTTTCATTATTTCCAATGCGGGCCTATAAAATGAGGCTGCTGCATAATTTTCATACTTATTAGCCAGGAGTTGCTCGCAGTCGTCACAGAGCAATTCCTCACGCAGACCTTTTTGATGGATTTGTGGAATTTCCGAAACTTCGCGGCTGAAAGCTCGGAAGCGATGGTTTGAGTCATACATCGGCTTATACATAAATTCAGGCGCGATGTGTGATCGTCGTAACGGTTTATTTAGTTGGCAAAGTGCGCATGGCATAACGATGAATGCTAAATCAGCGTTGAATACGTTGTGACCCGCTACGAGCAATCCGAGGATGCCTTGAGCCGGTTCCAGCAGGCACCGCAAGATTTCGATTTGATCATCACCGATTGGGCGATGCCGGGCATGTCGGGGACGGAACTGGTCTCGGCGATGCGCGAGGTCAGGCCGGATATTCCCATGCTGCTCATGTCAGGTTTTGTGGGCGCCTTGCTGGAACAAACGGCGAAAACGATGGGCATCGGCGAAATCCTCGTCAAACCGGCCAATCCCGAACTACTGGCCCAAGCCGTGGCTCAAATTCTGTTGCGAGCGACCAAAACTGGCGTCAGCCGACAGGCTTAAGCCATTCGTTTCTGATTCGACCACGAACCGATGTCGCGGCGCATTTCATCGGCAACTTTCCAGACTGAATTTTCTTGCGCCACTTTGCAGCCCATCAAGAGGCGGACGGCGACACGGTGTTGGTTGATTGCGCAAAAATTGCGCGTTGGCAGACGGGGAACGAGCATCAATTGCGCAGTTCATTGCGCCTTTTGATAAGGAAACATGGATTTTTCGTTTGGCATATGAATTGCGTTGGTTGAATTCTCAACCACGACATCGCGAATGTAATGTCCGGTTTGAACAAACTACAACCACAACAAACCTATGAGGAATAAGATGAAAATGAAGCAACTATTCGTAGTGTGCGGAATGGTCGCCGCTCTATTTTTGAGCGCTGGCAATGTTTTGGCACAAAACAACGGCGGTGGCGGAAATGGTGGCGGTCGCGGCGGTCGCGGAAATTTTGACCCCGCGCAATTCCAGCAACGCATGATGCAACGTGTCCAGGACCAACTCGGCATCACCAACGACACCGACTGGAGCGCGGTTCAACCGCTCGTCCAAAAAGTGATGGACGCCCAGCGTGACGTTAGGGCGGGTGGCATGCGCATGATGTTCGGTCGCGGTGGTCGCGGCGGCAACGGCGGCAACGGCGGACCTTTTGGTCAGCAACCTGACCCGGCGGCTGACGCGTTGCAACAGGCCATTGATAACAACGCTCCCACGGACGAAATCAAAGACCTGCTGGCAAAGTATCAGGCTTCCCAACAAACGAAAGAGGCTGCGCTGAAACAAGCCCAGGACAATCTCCGCGCGGTGCTCACGGTCAAGCAGGAAGCACAGGCGACTTTGATGGGATTGCTCGACTGACCCAATTCGCAAAAGAGAAGCTGACGTTTCCATTATGACTGAACCTGTTGTCCCAGATTCTCCATTGAAGCAGTTGCTTGACCGCATGATTGCCGCCAAGCAACTGTCTTCGATTGACGCCAAGGTCCTGACGGCCGAGAAATCCCCCGCGCAAAGCGAGGAGGACGTGTTGCGCTGGCTGTCCAAGGAATACGGCCTAGCGTTCACAACCTTGGACGACGTGGAGCCGGACCGTCAGCTTCTCTCTCTTTTTCCCGCGCGCATTTTGCTGAAGGAGGAACTCCTTCCACTTCAGCGCACCAACGGCACAATTGAAGTCGCCACCAGCCGTCTCTTCGCCACGCAGGGACTCGACGCGCTGAAAACCATGACCGGCTTGAACCTCAAGCCCGTGCTCGCCTCCAGCGAAGCCATTCAGCGTGAAATCAAAAAACGTCTCGGCGTCGGCGCGGACACCATCGGCACACTCGATGAGGACAAATCGTTCCAAGTCGTGGACGAAAACGCCGAAGACACCAATCTCGATGAAGCCGCCGAGGACGAAGCTTCCATCATCCGCTTCGTCAACCAGGTTTTGAAGGACGCCATCGAACTGCGCGCGTCGGACATCCACCTCGAACCGTTCGAGGACGAATTCCGCATCCGCTACCGCATTGACGGCGAGCTGCAGGAAATTCCCGTGCCAGCGCAATTGAAACGCTTCCAGCCGGCCATCGTTTCGCGCGTCAAAATTTTAAGCCACCTCAACATCGCGGAAAAACGCCTGCCGCAGGACGGCCGCATCAAAATCCGCATTGAGGACGCCGAGGTGGACATCCGTGTTTCCGTCATTCCAATGCTGCACGGCGAAGCGGTGGTGATGCGTCTGCTCCGGCAGAATGCCACGTTGCGCGGCATGGGCGAACTGGACATGGACAAACGCGAACTGGACTGTTTCCGCCGCGTACTCCAGTTGCCGCACGGAATCATTTTGGTGACCGGCCCGACCGGCAGCGGCAAAACTTCGACGCTTTACACCGCGCTCAACGAAATCAACGACGCCGTCCGCAAAATCATCACGATTGAAGACCCGGTCGAATACCAGCTCAAAGGTGTCAACCAGATTCAGGTCAACGAAAAATCCGGCCTCACCTTTGCGCGCGGGCTGCGGTCAATTTTGCGCCACGACCCGGACGTCGTTCTCATCGGCGAAATCCGCGACCAGGAAACGGCGCAAATCGCTGTGCAGGCATCGCTCACCGGCCATTTGGTCTTCTCGACTCTGCACACCAACGACGCGCCGGGCGCGGTGACGCGGCTCGTGGACATGGGCGTCGAACCGTATCTCGTCGCCTCGTCGCTCGAAGCCGTGCTCGCGCAACGGCTCGTCCGCGTGCTGTGCAAGCATTGCAAGCAGCCGGACAATTCGCCGACCGCGCAGGCGCTCAAGGTGCAACTGGGCATTCCGCCAAACGCGACGATTTACAAATCCGTCGGCTGCCGCGAATGCCGCAACACCGGGTTTTTCGGACGGCACGCCATTTTCGAATGGATGGACACGGATCAGGAAATCCGGCAGCTCGTTTTGAAGAGCGCCTCGACCGACCAGATTCGCGAAGCCGCGCGCAAACAGGGAATGAAAATGCTCGCCGAAGACGGCTGGCGTCTCGTGCGGCAGGGCATCACCACCGTCGCGGAAGTTTTAAGTGTGACCACCGCCAAGGAGGTGGCGCAAACTGCCAAAAATGAAACACCACCCGGCGCGATTCCGGAAACGCCCGCCAGCCTGGTGGTGGGCCGCTCCTAAATCGCCATGCCCACTTTTTCATACAAAGGCTTGCGGAGCGACGGCAAAATTACCGAGGGCCAGCTTGAAGCGCCCGGACGGCCCGACGCGCTCCGGCAAATGGAGGCGCTCGGCCTGCGTCCGGTGAATCTTTTGGAAAAGGCCGGCGCGAAAAACGGTTCGGTTTCAAAAAACGGCGCGGGTCTGCCCGCCGGGCTGGACGGGTTGGGAAATATTTCCCTCAAGTTCGGGACGAACAAAGTTTCCGCGAAGGAGTTGGAAAATTTCACGCGCCTGCTTTCAAGTTTGCTCGCGGCCGGCGTGCCGTTGAGCCGTGCGCTGGTGATTCTGCACAAGGAAACTTCGTCGCCCGCGGCGCAGGCCAAATGGAAAGAAATCCACGACCTCGTCGTGGACGGCATGTCGCTGGCCGACGCGATGGCGAAATCGCCGGAGACTTTTCCGCGCGTTTATGTGGCGATGGTCGAGGCGGGCGAGGCCGGCGGATTTCTCGACGTGGTGCTGGCGCAAATTGCGGAATTTCAAGCGCGCGAAAAGGACCTGAAATCGAAGGTTCTCACGGCGATGATTTATCCGTGCATCCTGTTTTGTCTCGCGCTGGTCGTACTGACCGTGCTGTTGATTTTTTTCATTCCGAAATTTCAAAGGGTTTTTGCCCAAATCCATGGTTCGCTGCCGTTGATTACGCAATTCATCATTGGCGCCAGCCATCTGGCGCGTTCCTACGGATTGTATGTCGCCATTGGCGTGGTTGTCATTGGTCTTCTGGCGCGCACCTGGGTTGCTTCCCCGAAAGGCAGGCGGACTTGGGAAGGAATCATTTTGAAATCCCCGCTGGTCGGCCCGCTCATCGCGCAATTTGCGATGGCGCGTTTCTGCCGGATGCTCGGCACGCTGCTCGGCGCGGGCGTGCCGCTGGTCTACAGCCTGAACGTCGCCCGCCGCTCCATCGGCAACCAGATTCTCGTGGACACGGTCGGGCAATCCATCGAGCGCGTGCAGCAGGGCGGCCGGCTTGGCCAGAGCCTCGCAGATTGCAAGGTGCTTTTTTCTGGCTCGACGCTGGAAATGATTTCCGTCGCGGAAGAAAGCGGCAAACTGGACTCCGAATTGGTGCGCGTTGCGGCCGTCACCGAAATGGATTTGGACCGCAATCTGAAGACCGCCGTGGCGTTCGCCGAGCCGGTGATGCTGTTTTTTATCGCCGCGTTCATCGGCACCATTTTCATCGGCATGTTGTTGCCGGTGCTCTCCATGAGTGAATACATCAAATAAAAAACAAACCATTATGAAAATCAAAATCCCAAATCTTCGGAGTGACGAGCTTTGCGAGTCCCTGACCAACCAGAACAAAATTTCAGGGGCTCGTGGAACTTGCCCCACCGACACCATTTTCCGCCGCGCGTTCACGCTCGTCGAAATGATGCTGGTCGTCATGATCATCGGCATCCTGGCGGCGCTGGTCATCCCGAAAATTGCCGGGAAGAGCGAACAGGCGCGTGAGACGGCGGCGCACGCCGATATTTACGGCGGCATCAAAACCGCGCTCGATTCGTTTGAAGTGGACAATGGCTTCTATCCGAAAAGCCTGCAGGATTTGATTACCCAGCCCAGCAATGCCCGGAACTGGCACGGGCCGTATCTCGATCCGCCGACGCTGCCGATCGACCCGTGGGGCAATCCCTACGTCTATGTCTTTCCCGGCAAACACAACCCCGATGGCTACGATTTGTATTCCCTGGGGCCGTCGGGCAAAGACGGAGCCGACGACAACATTGGCAATTGGACAAAATAATTGAAGAAGTCATGTGCGATCGACATTTACATTTTGGTCCTTGCTGGCAATTCTGGAAATTTTACTTTACGCGCTCATTACGCCAAAAGTGGGTTCCAATCCCGGGCGAGCCCGCATTATGGCAGCGCAAGGCGACATCAGCACGGGCATCAAATCCGCAATTGATCAATTTAAGATGGATAATGGTTATTATCCGAAAAGCTTGCAGGATTTGGTTCAACAACCGCCTGGCGCCAAAAACTGGCATGGACCGTATTTTAATCCGCCCAATCTTCCAATTGATCCATGGGGCAACAATTACATTTATGAGTGTCCCGGTAAGCATAACACAAATTCCTATGATTTAATGTCCGTCGGGCCAGACGGCAAAATTGGAACTGAAGATGACATTGGCAACTGGACAAAATAAATGGCGCTGTCGCCGCGCGTTCACGCTGATCGAGTTGATACTCGTTCTGGGGCTGCTGGTGGTCATCACGTCGCTGGCTGCGCCGGCGATGGCGAATTTCATCCGCGGTCAGGCGTTGGATTCCGAGGCGCGCCGGCTGATTGCCCTGATGGACGCCGGCCAGAGCCGCGCTGTTTCGACAGGCATGCCGATGGTGTTGTGGGTGGACGAAAAAAACAACACCTACGGTCTCCAGGCCGAGACGACCGGCAAGGCCGGCGACCCGAAGGCGGAGACTTTGACGGTGGATTCGACGTTGCAAATCGCGGTGTTGAACACCGGATTGGGCGCGCCGACGACCTTCAACAATTTGCCCGCCATCCGGTTTTTGCCGGACGGCACGGTGGACGAGAACAGTCCGCAGATGTTGCAGTTGACCGATTCTGCCGGCGTTTCGCGCTGGCTGGTCGAGTCGTCGAATCGGATGGGTTATGAAATTCAGGACAGCAAAAATTAAAGTTTGCGCCGCGTTCACGCTGGCCGAGGTGCTGGTGGCGATGCTGTTCATGGCCATCGTCATTCCGGTGGCGGTCGCGGCGTTGCACGTTTCCAGCCTTGCGGGCGAGGTCGCGGCGCGAAAAGGCGCCGCGGCGCGCATCGCCGACCGGATTTTGAACGAGAGCCTGGTCACGACGAATTGGACTGGAGCCACGCAGAACGGCACGATCTCGGAAGGTCCGCTGGATTTCCAGTGGACGCTGACGGCGCAAAGCTGGCCGCAGGCTACGATGGAAATGTTGACGGCGCAGGTGACGTTCCAGGCGCAGGACCGGGATTATTCGGTGAAGTTGAGCACGCTGGCGAATCCGCCAAACCAACTCTCGACGACATCGAGTTCGCTCCAGTGAAAATTAAATCAAACAAAATGCACGCGTTCACGTTGATCGAAATGATTCTCGCCATCGGTGTCGCCGCCTTGGTGTTGATCGCCATCAACGCCGTGCTGTTCGCCGCGCTGCGGCTGCGCAACACGACGACGGACGTGGTGGACGCCGCCACGCCGGTGGACGAGACGATGATGTTTCTGCGCCGCGATCTGGAATGCGTCATGACACCGACCAACGGCACGACCAAGGTTTTGTCGGGTGATTTCAAGGTTGGCAATGTGACCAGCGCTGGCGTGCCGGAACCGGTGGCGATTGAAATGTTCACTGCGACCGGCGCCTTGAGCGACAACGCGCCGTGGGCCGACATCCAGCGCGTTACTTACGAATTGAAACAGCCAACCGACCCGTCCGCCGTCGGCAAGGATTTGGTCCGCAGTGTCATGCGGAACCTGTTGCCTGTGACAACGCCGGAAGTGGAAGACCAGCTCATGTTGACGGGTGTCCAGAGCATCCAGTTCTCCTGTTACGACGGCTCGCAATGGCAGGACACTTGGGACACGACCGGCCTGACTTCGGTCAACACCAATTTGCCGGTTGCCGTCCGTGTGGACATCCAGATGGCGGGCAACAACAACAACGCAGGGCCGATTGAACTAGTGGTGCCGATTGATGCGCAGTCGCGCACGAACGCGATCATCGCCATGACTCCCGGAAGTTGAAATGAAATTGCGAAATTCAAATTTGCCGCTTGATGAACGACGCGAAGGCGCGTCGGTACTCATCATCGTGCTGTGGGTTTCCCTCGGCCTGGTGGCCATCGCGTTGTATTTCGCCAATTCCATGACTTACGAACTGCGCGCGTCGGACAATCGTGTCGCCGGCCTCACGGCGGATCAAGCCATCGAAGGCGCGGCGCGCTACGTCAGCTATGTCCTTGGCACCTACGCGACGAACGGCGCGGTGCCGGACAGCTCGGAGTTTGCCTGCGCGGATGTGCCGGTGGGCGACGCGCATTTCTGGCTCATTGGCCGCGACCCGGACGCCGACACTTCCGGGACAATCCCCACCGAGCCGTATTTCGGCCTGATTGACGAAGGCTCGAAACTGAATTTGAACACCGCCAACACGAACATCCTTTCGTATCTGCCGAACATGACGGCGGATTTTGCCCAGGCGATTGTGGACTGGCGCAGCACCAACAGTTCCGGCACCTACGCGTTGGATTACGAGCAACTGGGCTACGAGGAAAAAGAGGCGCCGTTTGAAACCGAGGACGAACTGCGGCTCGTCTATGGGGCGACGGAGGATTTGCTCGTCGGCGACGACCTCAACCGCAACGGCGCGCTCGATGCGAACGAGACGGATTCGACCGGCACGGGCCAGTTGAATTCCGGCCTGTTTGAATACACGACGGTGTGGACGCGCGAACCGAATTTTCATTCCGACGGCTCGTCGCTAACCAACGTGAACACGGCGTCCCAATCAACGATTCAGACATTGCTTCAAGCCAACGGCGTCGGCAACGCTGCCAACATGGCTCACACCCTTTGGAGCTATGTTCACACCTCTCCGGGCGGGGTGAACGATTTCCACAGTGTTCTGGATTTTGCCGTCCAATGCCAGAGTTTCGGCATGAGCGAATCGGATTTTGCGAAGATTTACAACAACGTGACCACCAGCACGAATACTTATCTCTACGGCCGCGTGAATGTCAACACCGCCGGCGGCGACGTGCTGATGGCGCTGTTCATGGGCTTGAACGTGGATCAAATGACGGCGTCGGGCGCGGCGCAAACACTCATCACTTACCGCGAACAGAACGCGGGCAATCTCAACTCCATTTGGTGGATCATGGACGCGCTGGGCAACAACAGCTCGGTGATCAAGGCGCTGGCGCGCGGCGATTACGTCACCACGAAAAGTTTTCAATTCACCGCCGATATCGCGGCGGTCGGGCCGTTCGGACGCGGCTACCGGCGCGTGAAATTCGTTTTCGACACCAGCGAAGGCGCCCCCATCATTCTTTATCGCCAGGACTTGAGCCGGCTCGGCTGGGCGCTGGGCGACAAGGTGCGGCAGGCTTTGCTGGCGAACAACACGACGCCATGAACAACATTTTGAAAATCAAATTTCGGAAACACAAACGGCCGACCAGCCTGCTCGGCCTCGCGCTTGACGGCAGCCGGCTCGACGGCGTGGTGCTGCGGCGCACGAACGGCTCGCTGCAATTGCAACAGAGTTTTTCCGTCGCGCTTGCGCTTGATCCGCTGACCGCCGCGCCGGAACTCGTCGGTCGCGAAATCCGCAACCAGCTTGACGCCGCCGGCGTGCGCGAACGCCATTGCGTCTTCGGCGTCCCGTTGAAATGGGTTTTGACGGCGCACACGGAATTGCCGCCGTTGCCGGAGGCCGACGCCGCGAGCCTGCTGCAGTTGGAAGCCGAACGCGGTTTTCCCACCGA
This sequence comes from Candidatus Aquilonibacter sp., assembly GCA_035504945.1. Taxonomy (GTDB): domain Bacteria; phylum Verrucomicrobiota; class Verrucomicrobiia; order Limisphaerales; family UBA11358; genus UBA11358. The sequence continues at coordinate 13,007 of DATJRH010000002.1, forward strand.
TGTCGCGACGCTGCAACTGGCCAGTTCGCGCTGCCCGCTGGCGGCGGAGAAAAAATATGTTTTACTCGCGGGAATTCCCGGCGCGCACATCGCGACGCTGGATCAGGTTCTGACGGCGGCAAAATTAAAGCCGGTCAGCTTCACGCTCGGCTTGGCGGCGCTGCAACCGCCGGCGGCGGAAGCTTCCAACGGCGTGCTCGTGCTGGCCATCGGCGAAAGCACGGTGTCGCTGCAAATTACCTGCGGCGGCGGCGTGGCGGCGTTGCGCGCGCTCGAAGGCGCGATTGAAAGTCCCAACGGCCGGCCCGCACTGCAGCCCGATCTCGTCGCCCGCGAATCGCGCATCACGCTGGGCCAGTTGCCCGCCGAGCTGCGCGACGCGGTGAAGCGCATCCGCATTTTTGGCCCGCGCGAACTGGCGCGGCAGCTTGCCGACGAGATGGAACTGCGTTTCGAGCCGATGGACTTGAGCGTGGAGGTGGTCACGGCTTACCAGCCGGATGAATTTGGCGTTCAGCTTCCGCCGGAGGCGTCGCTGTCGGCGGCGTTCAGTCTCGCGGCGCGTCCGCTGGTGGACCAGCCGCCCGCGTTTGAATTTTTGCCGCCCAAACCGACGCTCCTCGAGCAGTTTGCCGCGAAGTATTCGTCCGGCCGTTTGCGGACGGTGGGCGCGGCGGCGGCCGGCGTCGTGGTGATTGTCGGCGGGATGTTTTTTGTCCAGCAAATCGAACTGTGGCGGCTGCACTCGCAGTGGAAGGCCATGTCGGCGAAAGTGCTGGAGTTGCAGGGCATCCAGGGCCAAATCCAGCAATTTCAGCCGTGGTATGACGACACGTTCCGCGACCTGGCGATTTTGCGGCAGTTGTCGCTGGCGTTTCCCGAGGACGGCGTTGTGACGGCCAAGAACATCGCCATCCAGGAAGGCAACACGGTGAGTTGTTCCGGCAACGCGCAGGACAACGCGTCGCTGCTGGCGATGCAGGCGAAATTGAGCGCGGCAGAAGGCGTGAGCGGTTTCAAATGGGATTTGATTCAAGGCAAAGCGCCGAGGCAGTTCACGTTCGACTTTCAATATGGAAACGGAGGCGCGCAATGAAAGTTGAAAACCGGCAACAGTTTTTAATCGTGCTGACCGCCGTGGCGGCGGCGCTGCTCATCGGCAACAGTTTGATTTACAATCCGCTGGTGAATTTGTGGACGGCACGCTCGGCGCAGATCAAGGATTTGAGCACAAGGGTGAAGGACGGAAAAGTGTTGATCCAGCGCGAGGCCGTGCTCCGCAGCCGGTGGAGCAGCATGAGCGCAAATGCGCTGCCGGACAACCCCTCGCTGGCCGGACAAGAGGTGATTAATGCATTCGACAACTGGTCGAGCGCCAGCGGTGCCGAAGTGACGAGCATCATGCCGCAATGGAAGAACGATTCGACGAATTACATGACCTACAACTGCCATGTCCAGGCGTCCGGCACGATGGACGCCTTGAGCCAGTTTATTTACGACATTGAAAAAGGGCCGATGGCACTCAAACTCGACTCGATGGAGTTGAGCGCGCACGACAACACCGGCCAGCAACTCATGCTCGACCTGCAAGTCAGCGGGCTGGTGCTCATCCCGCAAACGAAACCATGAAACTGACGCGATGCAAAAAATGGGTGGTGCTGGCGCTGGCGCTGGCAAACGGCTTTTTCGCCGCCGCGCAATCGAACGGCGTGCCCGGCCCGTCGGATTATTCGGCCTTCAGTCGGTTCATCGCCGAGCGGAATATTTTTGATCCGAACCGCTATCCGCGCAATTCGCAGACACCGCGACCGACAACCTATGTACCGCGGCACCCATCGCCCTCCGCGCCGGCGTTCACGCTGGTCGGCACGATGAGTTACAACAAGGGCATGTTCGCGTTTTTTGACGGAAACCAATCCGATTTGCGGAAGGTGCTTTATCCATCGGACACCAACGGCATCGCCGGTTTCACGGTGGCTGGAATCACACTCACCGGCGTCACGCTGGAAACCGCCGACAAAAAACAAACGGTTCAAATGAAAATCGGCGATTTGATGCGGCAGGAAGACAACGAATGGCAGTTGGCCGGGCAGGGACAATTAAACTCCGGCACGGACGCGACAGAAAACACGGCCCCGGCAACAGAAAATTCCAGTTCGAACACCAGCTCCGCTCCCAGTCCCGCGCTTGAAGACAACGACATTTTGAAAAAACTCATGCAGCAAAGACAACAGGAATTAAAATGAAAACCAAAACAACCATCATCCTCACTGCGATTTGCGTTTCAGGATTGCTCCTGTCGGCAACCGCGCAGACGACGACCACCGCGCCGGATGACAATAACAACGATACATACGCCACACCGGATCAATCCGCGCCGTCATCCGACGAAACAGACATGGAGAACACCAACCCGCCGGATGCCACGACGGATCAAAGCGGCGACATGAACGGAGCCGAAACCACGCCGGCGGATCAAACCGAAACCATGCCGGCGGAAAACCAACCCGTCACATCCACGGTCATTTTGCCGAAGGGGAATGCGCCGACAGCCGTGGCCCCGGCCTTCACGCCGCCCCAACAAACGATGGGGACAAATTTCAGCGACATAAATTTGAATTTCAGAAATGCACCGCTAAACCAAGTATTGAGTTATTTGAGCGACGCGGCGGGTTTCATCATTGTGCAAGAAACGTCCGTCAACGGCAATGTGACCGTCATCGGCCAGCACTTGACCCAGGACGAGGTGGTAAGTCTGTTAAACACCGAGTTGAACCGGAACGGCTACGCCGCCGTCCGCGACGGACGGATACTGACCATCATGGATAAAAGCGCGGCGAAGACGGCCAACATCCCGGTCATGACCGGCAACGACCCCAACAACATTCCCGACAATGACGAGATTGCGACGTGGATCATTCCCATCCGGTTTGTAGAAGCGCAGCAACTGGTTTCGGATTTGTCGCCGTTCGTCTCGCCGCAGGCGACGATTGTCGCCAACGCGACCGGCAACTCGATTGTCATCACCGACACGCAGTCCAACATCAAGCATCTGGACGAAATTATCCAGGCGGTGGATAACAGCGCCCAGACGGAGACGGAAATCCGCGTGTTCCCGCTGAAATACGCCAACCCAAACGACGTCGCGACCGAATTGGCCAGCATTTTCCCGAGCAGCTCTTCCGGCAACAACGCCACGGCACCCATCCGCTTTGGCGGCGGCGGCGGTGGCCGCGGCGGATTTTTTGCCCGAATGATGGCGGCGAGCGCCGGTGGCGGCAACACCGACAATGAACGAATTCAAAAAGAAACGCAAGTGACTGCCGTGGCCGACGACCGCCTCCAAGCGGTCATTGTGAGCGCGCCGAACGATTTGATGGAGCAGATCGCTGGCATGATGAATGACTTGGATGTGCCTTCGCCCCGCGACCAGAATGTTTATGTTTTCCAGACCAAGAACAGCGATCCGCAGCAGGTGGCGCAGGTGCTGCAAAGCATGTTCGGGAACGGCAGCGCCAGCAGCAGTTCGACGACAACCAGCCCCCTCCAGCAGCGCCAGCAGAATGGCGCGACCGAGATGACCACGACCACCACCACCAGCGGAATCGGCGGCACGAGTGCTACTGGCGGCGCGCGCGGCGGCGGCGGATTTTAATTGGAAATAAATCGTGCAACAAAAAAGGCAAACTATGAAAACAAACTATTTCAAAAAATATCTCATTGGTGTTCTGATAATTCTTTTGTGCGCTGTGGGTGAACTCCACGCGCAGACCCGTGGCGGTGGCGGAGGCGGCGGTGGGCGTGGCGGAGGCGGCGGCGGGTTCGGCGGGTTCGGCGGATTCGGCGGCTTTGGTGGTGGTGGCGGCAGCGCCGTCAACCGCGGCACCACGGCCAATAGCAGCGAATACAACAACAACGGCATGGTGGGTACTGCGACCATTCAGGTGGACCCGGTGACGCACAACATCGTCGTCATCGCCGACCAGGAAACCGAAGAACAAATTGCCAAAGTCATTGCCAGCCTCGACGCGCCCGAATCGCAGGTGCTCATCAACGCCGTCTTCCTCGAAGTGGATGACAACAAGGGCCTCGACCTCGGCGTTCAAGGCTCCTACACCGGCGTCAGCCCGAAGTTTTCGCAAATCACCGGCTACTTGACCAATTACACGGTGGCCGGTTCCGGCACGGCCGCAACGATTGTTCCTTCGAGCATCACTCCGATCAACCAGACCTTGAATCTGAACAACAACTTTAATCTGCCCCAGACTCTGACGGGGGCAGCCGGGAATGGCGGTCTCTATCAATTCATGGGCAGCGATTTCAACGCGACGCTTCAGGCCATCGCCACCGCCGGCAAGGCACAGGTGCTGTCGCGCCCGTCCGTTCTCGCGCGCGACGGCCAGATGGCGGAAATTGTCAGCGGTCAGAGTGTTTATCTGCCGAGCAGCGTCAGTTTGACCACCGTCGGCGGTACCAGCACCACCGTTCCGGAAATCAACGGAACCTATCAGAACGTCGGCATCCAACTGGACGTTACGCCATTCATCGGAGCAAACAACTTGGTGCAAATGATTCTTGAACCACAAATGACTGAAATTGATTCCTCGACGCCTGGCCAGGTAATTCAAGGCGGCAGTATATTCAGCGCCCCCGTTTATGCTCCCACGCTCGATAAACGTTCCGCCAACACCGTGGTCGTGACACCGGACGGACAGACCATTGTCATCGGCGGCCTCATTTCCGATGACAAATCCTCCAGCGAAAGCAAAATTCCGCTGCTCGGCGATATTCCGATCCTCGGCA
>DATJRH010000003.1:0-87635 GCA_035504945.1 Candidatus Aquilonibacter sp.
TAGTGACATCGGTTCCATGACCATCCCCAGCGGCACTGCTTCCACGGTCTGGACCAACAACCTCGCCACCAACAGCTTTCTGCAAAATGTCCCTTCCAGCACGACCAATTATTTCCGCATTGTGAACTGGGGCGCGACCGGCACCGCCGGCACCTGGTATATTTATGATCCGGTGACCGCTGCTTACACCAATGTCATGGGCACCAATGATTTCATCGTTCAGGGTGGCGTGACCGCGCTTCTTGGCTTTGGACCCGGCGGAAATGCGCCCACCAACATTGTCATAATACCGTCAAGTAACCTTCAAGTGACGGAAACGCCGTCAAATTATCTGGCCAATGCCGGGCAGACGGTGAGCTTTAGCCTCTCCGCTGGAGGCAGTCCGGCCAGCAATTTCTGGTATGAAATTACAGACACGACGACGAATTTGATTCCATGGGCCACCAGCCAGACTTTGACGCTGACAAATGTGCTGGGGCCGGATTCTGGAGGCTATTTTGCGATTCTGACCAATGAGTATGGCTCGGCGACGAGCGGGGTAGTTACGCTGACCGTTCTTGACCCCGCCATTGCTGTTGAGCCGTCCAGTGCGTCGGGAGTAGCGTATGGAACGGCTCAATTTACCGTTACGGTGACGGGCACCCAGCCAATCAGTTACCAGTGGTTTTATTCAGATGCCAGCGGCGACATCATCACTCCGGCTGTTTCGCTGGGCGACGGTTCGGTTGTTTCCGACGCCACCAGCAACATCCTGACGCTTTCCGACTGGCAGCCGGCCGACTTGACCAACTTTGTGGTCGTCGCCACCAATGTTTATGGCGCAGTCACCAGTTCTGTGGCTTCGATCATCCCGCCGCTCAATACCACCGTATTGCCGCTGACCAATGGTGTGCTGGCTCTTTGGGATTTTGACGGGACACAATTCACCAACACGGCTATGAATCCTACTTGCTGGCTCAACCCCGTGCCCTTCATCGGCACAGGCACGGCGTTGACCGTTGGCGCGTGTTACAATCCAGGACCTTCACCCTCGCCTACTTTTGTCGTGCCTTACTCGCCTTATGCAAACTCCACTAACGCGCTTGATGACAACGATGTGGGCTTTGATCCCAACTACGATGGCTATGTGACGACCCCGTATGGTTTTGAACAGCCTGCCAGCTATGGGCTTTACGAAAATTATGCGTGGGGCACGCAGAACTATCCGGCGGTGACCGGCACTAACAAGGCGAACGGCGTGCAATTCAACGTCAGCACGGTTGGAGCAAAGAACATCACCGTTGCGTATGATTCCCGCGTGTCATCCACCGCGAGTGAATATGAGCGCCTGCAATATACCACCAATGGAACAGACTGGATTGATTATCCGGAAAGCTCCACGTTCAACGGCCACTACGGCTCCGGAGACGCAGGTTATTATACCTTTGACTACAGTCTGACAGGTTTTCCAGGCGTTGATGATAATCCCAACTTTGGCATCCGAATCGTGACGGAATGGGAAAGCACGGCTACTTATGGCATTGGAACGACGAATTTTTGGGTTGGCACCGCCAATACCTACACGTCTGGGGCCAATGGCAATTCCGCAGGGGGTACGGTGAGTTACGACTTGGTGGCCGTCATGGGTGATGCAATTACCAACAACAATACGCCGCCGATCTTCGGATCGTTTGATATGTCCGCCACGAACGGCGAGTATTTTACCAACATGGTGGACACCAACACCCTCGCTCTTAATTTCAGCGCGAGTTCTGCTCAAATGCCTGCAAGCAATCTGACTTTTTCCGTGCAGTCGCTCGGCATGGTCACAGGGCAGAGTGCCGGCCCCGGATATCCACAGGCCACCATCCCATCCACAATCAATCCGACTCTTACGGTCACAAATACTGACTCCACCAACTTCGTTTTGAATATTTCATTTCCGCCGGGCGACTTCATTCCAGATCCAATGGACGCGGCACCGATTCTGATTACGGCGATTGATACCAATGGAGAATCAGCGGCAACCTGGTTCCTGCTTACGGTATCGGCGCTCAACCAGCCGCCGACCAACTCACTGACTGCATTGCAGGAAACCAATACGCTGGCCAACACGCCCCTGACGATTCCGTTTGTGGTTGGCAGCGCCAAGGACGGCGATTCCAGCCTGACTTATACTGTTTCTTCCGATAACAATACGGTGGTCCCCACCGGGAACATCGTCATTAACAATAGCAACCCCGCTAATCCCATTCTTACCGTTACCCCGGCTGCCAATCAAGTCGGCAACGCTCTGATCAGCGTCACCGTCAACGACAACGATCCGCAGGAACCTCGCAGCACAACGGCGAACATAGCATTTGTCGTGAGGCCAAACACCAATGTCGTGGCCGTTGACTATTTCAATTATGACGGCGGTGGCGGGAGTTCTCTGGACGTTGTGGGTGCTCCTTACTGGCAGCATTTAAGCGGTGTGAACGGACAACTGCAGTTGGGTTACAACAATGTCGCCATTGTTTCAGATGGCAACACCGAAAACCTGCAGGCCAAATTGATTGGCAGTCCCTACGCGACCAACAGCGGAACGACCTTGTATTCCAGCTTTACAGTCAACATGTATCCAATCTCCATGCCTCTCAACAATGGTTCTTACTTTGTCACGTTCAACGACGGCTCCGGCAACACCGCTGACGTGGAAGATTGCTTGGTGGCTGCCACAAATGGCGCGGCCCCGGGTTATTACCGGCTTGGCATCGCCAACACGGTTGGCGCGACCGCGCTCACCGCGCAGATGTTCCCGCAAGACTTGGCTCCGGGCGTCACTTACACCGTCATTACATCGCTGTCGCTGACCAACGGGTATTCAACTCTTTGGGTCAACCCAACCAACAAGTCCTCTGCCAGCGTGACGGACGACACTCCATTGGCCGCCACCAATCTGTATAACATTGCCAACTTTGAACTCCGCGAATCGGGAGCCAACGAAGGCTTGATCAATGTCGGCAAGGTCATGGTCGGGACCACATTTAACAGTGTGTTTTACCCGCCACTGGCCAATCCCGACAACTATGCCGTCGTGGAAAACACCACCAATCTGTTGGCTCCGTTGCAAAATGACGCCGGTTTCAATTTAAGCCTCGTCAGTGTGAGCGAAACGGATGGCAATGGGACTTCTACAACCGACGGCACAAATGTGACATTCGTCCCAACCAGCAACTTCATCGGCGCCGCCACCATCGGCTACACGATCATGAACAACATCGGTGAATCGAGCAGCTCCACCATCACCGTAACCGTGACCAACGTACCGCCGCTGGCCAACCCCGATTCCGTCACCGTCGCGCCAAATAGTGTTAACAACGTGCTTAATCCGTTGGCCAACGACATGGTGGAAACGCCCGGCGGCAGTTTGAGCCTTGTCAGCGTGAGTGAAACGGACGGCAACGGAACGGCCGCCATCAGCGGCACCAACGTGCTCTTCACGCCCACGACTGATTTCACGGGCACCGCGACTATTGACTACACCATCACGGACAATGTCGGCGGCACAAACAGCTCGGTCATCACGGCAAGCGTGGGGAACGTGACGCCTATTCCCGTGAATGCGCAGCTTTCCAATGGGAATGTTGTTATCACTTGGACCAATTCAGCGTTTGACCTCCAATTTTCCACAAACGTGGTCGGACCTTATGTTACCATTCCTGACGCAACCAGCCCCTACACGAACATGATGACCACCAATTCCATGGGCTTCTTCAGGCTTGTACACTAGAATCAATTCTAAGTTCGAAATTACAAGGGCGGCCAGCGATGGCCGCCCTTTTTGTTGCACGGTTTTCTTTCGCGCAGTCCGGGTATTTCGCCGTTAAAACTTAAACCGTGCAATCGTGTCGTCCATTGCCGATGATTTGGGCAGCCGGTTTGTGGGGCCGGGCGGCAAGGGCGGCAAAACCAGCACCACCAAGGGCAATTGAATGGTTTTCGCTGCTAAATTCTTTGAAATAAGGCGCTTTTAGAGAAAGCAACCACGCGAATAACGTGGTTGACGACGCAAACTGCGTCTTCAAGAACGTCAAAAGCGTGATTGACCGGATAAATAACGCGGTTGGCGACGTGAAAAGCCAGGTTGAGGGCGCAAACAACGTCGTTGACAGCGAAAATAACCCGCTGGGATGTGCTGCTTGAATTTTGCGCGAAGAAAAATTATTCGCCGATGATTTTCACCAGCACGCGCTTGCGCCGGCGGCCGTCGAATTCGCCGTAGAAGATCTGCTCCCACGGGCCGAGGTCCAGCTTGCCGTTCGTGATCGCCACGACCACTTCGCGTCCCATGATTTGCCGTTTCAGGTGCGCGTCGGCGTTATCCTCGCCGGTGCGGTTGTGGAGGTATTGCGATGTCGGAGCGTGCGGCGCGAGTTTCTCCAGCCAGTCGTCGTAGTCTGCAATCAGCCCGTCTTCTGCGTCGTTGATATAAACGCTGGCGGTGATGTGCATGGCGTTGACCAGACAAATGCCTTCCTGCACGCCGCTCTGGCGGACCAATTTTTCAACCGTGTCCGTGATGTTGAGGTAATCGCGCCGGTGCGGCGTCTCGAACCACAAATGTTCTGTCAGCGATTTCATGCGCTGGATATGCCACGAATGTTGCGGACGATGCAATCATTTTGCCATCTGTAGATCAAAACCAACCTTGCGCAAATCATCGCTTTTGCAAGGCAAGGCATGCAAAACAAATTTACTTCGACACGCTCAGGACAATTTTCCCGCGCATTTTGCCCTGCCGCGCGCGGGCGCAGGCCTCGCGCGCCTGGGACAGCGGAAATTCCTTTTCAACAAAAACCCGCAAGTCGCCGGCATCAATCAAAAAGGCAATTTGTTTCAGTTGGCAGCCATCCGCGCGCACGAGCATGAAGGCATCACGGACACGTTGTTCGTCGGCGTGCGCGCCGCCGTCGGCGACAGTCACCAGCTTTCCGCCCGGCTTCAGCACGTTCCACGAACGCGCCAAGGTTTCGCCGCCCACGGTGTCGAACACGACGTCCACGCCGCGAACCGCGTCTTCAAACCGGGTGGCCTGATAATCAATCACCGTGTCGGCTCCCAGCAGGCGACAAAAATTGAGATTGTTCGCTGAAGCGGTGGCGATGACGTGCGCACCGCGCCAGCGGGCCAGTTGCACGGCAAAAATGCCGACGCCGCCCGCCGCGCCGTGAATCAAGATGCGCTGGCCGGCTCGCAACCCGGCGCGTTCCAAAAGTCCCTGCCAAGCGGTCAGCGCGGAAATCGGCACGACGGCCGACTGCGCATGATTGAGCAGTCGCGGTTTGAGCGCCAGCGCGCTGGCCGGGGCGACCACATATTCGGCCTGCGCGCCGTTGGCGAACCAGTCGTTGAGTCCATACACGGCCTCGCCGATTTTGAAATTTTCAACGCCTGCGCCCAATGCCGCAACCATGCCGGAAAATTCATGGCTCAACACAATTGGAAACGGACGAGCTTCGCCGGACGGCGTGCTGAAGGTCGGATACCATTGAAACTCCGTCGGGGTGACGGCCGTTGCGTGAACTTTCACCAGCACTTCGCCGGCTTGCGGTTGCGGTTGCGGCAGGTTGCCGAGCATCAACGATTCCGCGCCACCCTTTTGATTCAAATAGATTGCTTGCATAAACTGTTATGAATTTCATTTGTCGCTTTCAGCGTTTTGCGCCAGCGACGTTGAATTCTCCGCCGTTTCCCATCCGCCGCCGAGCGACTTATAGAGCGCAACGACATCCGTGGAAACGGTGTGGTCGCTTTGAACGAGCGCGTCCTGCGCCTGATACAGCGAGCGTTCGGCGTCGAGCACGTTGAGAAAATCCGTCAGGCCGTTGGCGTAAAGTTTGTCGGCCAGCTCCAGCGACTTCCGGCTGGATGCCACGGCGTCTTCCAACGAACGGCGACGGGTTTGTTCGTTCGCGTAGGCAACCAGTCCATTCTCCACGTCTTCAAACGCGGTCAGCACGGTTTTTTCGTAAACGGCCAGCGCCTGCTCCTGCCTGGCGTTTTGCACCCGGATGTTGGCGCGGATGCGGCCGGCGTCAAAAATCCACCATTGCACCGTCGGCCCGGCGGACCAGAACCGGCTGCCGGCGGAAAACCAGTCGCCGGCGCTGATGCTCTCGAATCCCGCCACGCCGGTGAGATAAAACTTCGGAAACAAATCGGCCTTGGCCACGCCGATGTCGGCGGTGGCGGCGGCCAGTTGTCGTTCGGCCTGCTGCACGTCGGGACGGCGCAACAGCAAATCGGAAGGCAATCCCACCGGAACCACCGGCGGCGCGCCGGGAATCGGCGCAACACGCGTCAACTCGGCTTGCAACGCGCCGGGCGATTGGCCGAGCAAAACGCCGAGCCGATGGATGGAAGCCTGAAGCAACGTGTTCAGCGTGGGAATTTCCGCCCTGGTCGTGGCGAGCAGCGTGGCGGCTTGTTGCACGTCCAGATCGCTGGTGAGGCCGTTGGTGTAACGGTCGCGCGTGATGGCCAGCGCCTTTTCCTGCGCGGCGATGTTTTCATTGGCGATGGCCAGGCGGCGTTGGCAGCCGCGCACGTCCACGTAATTGCGCGCCACTTCGCCGAGCAATGTGACCAACGTCGCGCGCCGGCCATATTCGGACGCCTGCACCTGCGCTTTGGCCGCTTCCGCCGCGCGGCGTTTGCCGCCGAACACGTCCAGTTCCCACGACGCGTCGAAGCCCGCTTGATAAACGTCGTTGTCAAACGGAACATTCGACGGAATGGAAAGCGAACCCAGCACGGGCTGATGATGACTGGTTTCCGTCCGCGCGTAGGAGCCGGAGCCGTCCACCGTCGGCAGGAAATCGGCGATCTTGACCGTGTATTCCGCGCGCGCTTCGCGCACCCGTGCCTGCGCGATTTGCAAATCCAGATTGGATTGCACCGCGCGGTCAATCAGCGAGTCCAGTTCGGCGTCGTGAAAATTTTTCCACCAGGCGGTGAGTGACGCCGGCGCATTGGTTTCGCCGCCGGTCAAGGGTTCGCTCCAATGCGTCGGCGCGCTGACGGCAGGCCGTTGATAATTGGGGCCGACGGCGCAACCGGCGGCAACGACCGCCAGCAAAGCCACAAGTGACAAGTGATTCAATTTCATATTTTTTCCTTTCAATGGGCCAAAATCTCAGTGGGCTGAAACCGGGCCGTGAACTTTTACGTTTTTTAGCAAAAGCGCGCCGACGAGACACGCGAAACACAACAGCGCGAACAGGCGGAAATTATCCAGATACGAGAGCAGGTTCGCCTGCGTGAGCAACGTGTGATACATCGAACCCACGGCCTGCTGCCGGGCGACGGCCAGCCCTTCGCCGTGCGCGGACAGCGCCGTCGTCATCGTTTGCAGACCGGATTGATAAGTGGTGTCATAAGGCGTCAGGCTCGCGACGAGATTCGTTTGATGAAATTGCGCAAAGCGCGCGACCAGCGTTGTCACCATCGAAATGCCGACGCTGCCGCCGACGTTGCGCATGAGATTGAAGATGCCGCTGGCGTTGCCGATTTGATCCGGCTTGAGCGCGCCCAGCGCGATGGTGTTCAACGGCACAAACATGAACGCAATCGCAACGCCGCTGAAAAACAACGGCCAGAACAAAATCCACGGCGTGAGGTTGAGCGACAGTTGCGCCAGCGCATAGCTGGCCGCGCCGAATGAAAGAAATCCGCCGGCGACAAGGTAGCGACCTTGTATCTTGCCGACCAGCCGGCCCGCGAGCGGCATCGCGATCAACGCGCCGAGGCCGCGCGGAATCATCGCCAGCCCGCTTTCCAACGCGGTGTAGCCCATCAACGATTCCAGGAACAGCGGGATGACGGCGGTCAGGCTGTAAAGCGTCACGCCGGCGAAGAACATCAGCACCGAGCCGAGACTGAAGTTGTAGTTTTTCAAAACGCGCAGGTCCACGAACGGTTTGTCCGTCGTTGAAACCCGCCAGACAAAGGCCGCCAGACCGACCACCGCCAGCACGGTCATCAAAATGATGAAGTGCGAGCCGAACCAGTCGTCTTCCTGGCCTTTGTCGAGCAGCACTTCCTGGCAGCCGAGCCAGAGCGACAGGAAACTGAAACCGATGACATCCAGCCGCGCGGGCCGGGCATTGCGAATCCAGTGCGGGTCATGGATGAAACGCTGAATAAGCCAAATTGCCAAAAAGCCCGCCGGCAGTTTGCTGAAGAAAATCCAGCGCCAGCTATAGTTGTCCGTAATCCAGCCGCCGAGGACCGGGCCGATGATGGGCGCGATCACCACGCCGATACCATAGACGCCCATCGCCACGCCGTGCTTTTCCTTGGGAAAACTTTCGAGCAGAATGGACTGCGCAATCGGCTGAAACGCGCCGCCGCCCGCGCCTTGAATGACCCGCAGGGCGAGCAGCATCGGCAGGCTCGTGGCCAGGCCGCAGAGAAAAGATGCCGCCGTGAAAACAATTACGCAGAACATCAGAAAATTTTTCCGGCCAAACCGTTGTCCGAGCCACGCGGTGCAGGGAATGACAATGGCATTTGAAATCAAATAGCTGGTCAGCACCCAGGTGGATTCGTCGGTGGAAACCGAGAGGCTGCCGGCGATGTGCGTCAGCGCAACGTTGGCGATGGTGGTATCCAGCACTTCCATGAAGGTCGGCAGCATCACGGTCAGCGCGATCAACCACGGATTCACTTTGGGTTCGTTGTCGTTCATGGCGTGAGTGGGTTGAAAATTGCCGTTGAGTTAGTTGACGCGCACTTCCGGCACGACGGACATGCCCGGACCGAGCACGATGTTGGGATCGGAAACTTTATCCAAGACGATCTTGACCGGCACGCGCTGCACGACCTTGACGTAATTGCCCGACGCATTTTCCGGCGGCAACAAACTGAAACTCGCGCCCGACCCGTGCTGGATGCTGTCCACGTGGCCCTTGAAGGTCAATTGCGGATAGGCATCCACTTTCACGCTCACCGGCTGGCCGGCGTGCATGTCCGTCAACTGGGTTTCCTTGAAGTTCGCGACGACCCAAACTTGCTGCGGCACAATCGCCAGCAGCGGCTGGCCGGTTTCAACGTAAGCGCCCGCCTCCACCGTGCGGTGCGTGATATAACCCGCTTCCGGCGCTTTGACCTGCGTGTAGGATAAATTCAATTCGGCCTGCCGCACATCGGCTTCATTCTTTTGAACTTCGGCGGCGGCGGTTTGAATGCTGGCCTGGTCAAGGTTCGCCTGCGCTTCAGCGGCCAGTTCGCGGTTGCGCGCGGCCTGAACCTCCGCTTCCGAAGCGTCCGCCTTGGTGCCGGCGAGGTCCAACTCGCTCGCGGAAATTCCCTGGTCGCCGACCGCCTGATACCGTTTGTAATCCGACGCCGCCTGTCTGGCTTCCGCTTCAGCGGCGACCATGTTGGCCTTTTCCTGTTGCACCCTGGCCTGGTCCGCGGTGAACTGCGCGTTCGCCTGATTCACCCGGCCTTTCGCCGCCGTCAGCGCGGCGTTCGCCTGATCCAGTTCGGCCTGATAATCGCTCGGATCAATTTGCAGCAGCACGTCGCCTTTTTTGACTGCCTGATTGTCCTTCACAAACAATCGCTGAACGCGACCGGCCACCTGCGGCGCAATCGGCGTGACGTGCGCCGCGATGAACGCGTCGTCGGTGGACTCGAATGGCGCGACAAATTCGTAATAATAAACGCCCGTGGCCACCGTCGCGACCAGTGTCGTGAGGCCGAGAATTAAATTGCGCCGACGGTTGCTCTTCTTGGGCGTGCTGTTTTGGGGCGAATGGCCGTTGACGCGACTGGCCTGTTCTTCTTCGGACTCAAGCACCAGCCGCTTGTTGGGCAGAGCCGGAGTGGTCACTTTCCCGAACGGACGGAAATCTTCATGGTTGAGCGCGGTGACATTCATGCTTTCAGTTGTATTCATATTTTGAACTTTGTTACTCGTTGCCATATCGTATTACAGTTTTCATGCCAAGCAGCTATTTGCGATGTAAGTGGTTTGTTTTTAATTTATTAGTTGATTATTAATCGCCTAAAATTGTCGGACGATATTTTGAACGTTCGAAACCTCGTTCTGCTTGAAGGTTGAACTTTCGTTCCAGATGCGTTATCAACAATTGGTGTCAGCCGAAGACGACAACAAGTTTAATCCCGATTTTGCGAGCAGTCTGCTGCTGGAAATCGCGCAGGAACAGTCGCTGGATCAACTTTTGAAAAAGTTGGTGTGCCGGATTCTAAAGCGGTCTCACGTTGCGCGCGTCCGCATCTGGCTGATTGACAAAGGCGACATCTGCGCGACGTGCGTACGCCGACCGGATTGTCCTGACCAGACGCGCTGCCTGCGCGCCGTCGCCAGCGGAAGCAACTTAATAGGTCGAGACGGCGAGGAAGAAGAATACGCGCAAATGAAGGATTGGTTCGCGCGCATTCCCCTGGGCGTGGGTGTGGCCGGAAAAATCGCGGTGTCGGGAAAGCAGATGGTACTGCGGGATCTGGACCAGGAACCGGGAGAATTGGGATACATTCCCTGGCTCAAGCGGGAAAAAATCCGCGGGTTCAACGGCGTGCCGATTATCTACAAGGGCGAGATGCTCGGTGTCATTGCCGTATTCGCCCGAACCAATGTGCCCGAAGGAGCGGAGGTCTGGGGACGCCTCTTCGCTGACCACGTTGCCGGTGCAATTGCCAATGCGCGTGCCTTCGAGGAAATCCAGCGGCTGA
Organism: Candidatus Aquilonibacter sp.; assembly: GCA_035504945.1. Taxonomy (GTDB): domain Bacteria; phylum Verrucomicrobiota; class Verrucomicrobiia; order Limisphaerales; family UBA11358; genus UBA11358. Next base: position 10,723 of record DATJRH010000003.1, read on the forward strand.
AGGCGCAGCTCGAACAGCAGAACGCGTATCTTCAGGAAGAAGTCGTCGAAGCCAAAGCCTTCGGCAATCTTGTCGGCCAGAGCGCGGCGCTGCGGCAGGTCGTCAGCCAGATTGACCTCGTCGCGCCGACCGACGCCTCGGTGCTCATTCTCGGCGAAACCGGCACCGGCAAGGAACTGGTCGCGCACGAAATTCATCGCCGCAGCCGCCGCAAAGACCAGGCGCTGGTTCGCGTCAATTGCGCCTCCATTCCCAAGGAACTTTACGAGAGCGAATTTTTCGGCCACGCCAGGGGCGCGTTCACCGGCGCCATCAAAGACCGCGCCGGACGATTCGAGGCGGCCGAGGGCGGGACGTTGTTTCTCGATGAAATCGGCGAAGTGCCGCTGGAACTGCAAGGCAAGCTGCTGCGGGCGTTGCAGGAAAAATGTTACGAACGCGTGGGCGAAGACCGCACCCGCCACGCCGACGTGCGCATCATCGCCGCGACCAACCGCGATTTGAAAAAGGAAGCGGCGGCGGGCCGTTTCCGCGAAGATTTGTATTACCGTCTCAACGTATTTCCCATTCAGGTCGCGCCGTTGCGCGAACGGCAGGAAGACATTCCGGCGCTGGCACAACATTTCATCAAAGTCTCCGCGAAGGAACTGGACTGTCCCCAGCCGCGCCTGACCCGCGCCGGCATTGTCCAGCTTCAGAATTACGACTGGCCCGGCAACATCCGCGAACTGCGCAACGTGATTGAACGCGCCGTCATCCTCGCACGCGGCGGCGCGCTGGAGTTCGATCTTCCCGCCGCCAACACTTCACCGCCAACACGGCCAACCCAACCGCGCAGCGAACAAAAAAATGAACGGGAATTTCTGACCGAGACGGAAATGCAGCAGCACCAACGCGAAAACCTGCTGCTCGTCCTCGAAAAAAGCGGCTGGAAAATCAAAGGCGCGGACGGCGCCGCAGAACTTTTGGGCGTGAAACCGACCACCTTGCTTTCGCGAATTAAAAAGATGGGGCTGAAACGGGAAACTTCGCAGGGATAAACCGTTAAGTTGAGTGCCCGGTCAAATTGTTCATTTCAAATTGCTGCAGCGATGGCATCGCCCATTTCGCGCGTGCCAGTTTTGCGAACACCGGTTTCGTTCGGGTTGAAAATGTCGCCGGTACGGTTGCCGGCTTCGATGGCCTTGGCGACGGCGCTTTCAATTGCCGCCGCCGCTTCGTTCAAACCAAAACTGTGCCGCAACATCAGCGCCGCCGAAAGAATCTGCGCGATGGGATTCGCCAGATTTTTTCCCGCAATGTCCGGCGCGGTGCCGCCCGCCGGTTCGTAGAAACCAAAAGTCGCTTCGCCGGTTGTTGCGCCGAGGCTTGCGCTCGGCAACATCCCGAGTGAACCGCCGAGCGCCGCCGCCTCGTCGCTCAAAATGTCGCCAAACATATTTTCGCACAACATCACGTCGAACTGCGTGGGCCTGAGCATGAGCTGCATCGCACCATTGTCCACGAACATGTGGTCGAGCGCCACCGCGGGATAATTTTTGCCGACGCGCGATACGACTTCGCGCCAAAGAATTCCGTTCTCCAGCACGTTCGCCTTGTCAATGCTCGTCAATTTTTTCCTGCGCAACTGCGCGGCCTTAAACGCGACATGCGCGATGCGCTCGATTTCCGGCGTGGTGTAAACCATCGTGTCAACCGCGCGGAAATTTCCGCCGCCGAGGTCCTCGGTTTTTTTCGGCTGGCCGAAATACATTCCGCCCGTCAATTCGCGCACGACCAGAATGTCAATGCCGTCGCCTTGCCGTTCCTTCGCCAGCGGACAGGCGTGCGCCAGCACCTTCGGCAATTTCACAGGGCGCAAGTTGGCGAACAAACCAAATTCTTTTCGGATTCGCAAAAGCGCAGCGCGTTCGGGACGTTCCTCCTTTGGAATCGTCGGGTCGCGATCCGGCAAACCGACCGAACCAAATAAAATTGCGTCCGACATTTTGCAAAGTGCGAAGGTGGCGTCCGGCAGTGCCTTGCCGGCAACGTCAATTCCCGCCCAGCCCACGGGGGCTTCGGTAATTTCGAGCTTAAAATCGAACTTCTTTTTCGTCACGTGCAAGACTTTGACGGCCTCGCGCATGACTTCCGGACCGATGCCGTCACCGGCCAGCGCCGCAATGTTGAATGTTTTCATCAAATTGGAACTGCGATTCTAAATTTTTGGCGCGCCGTGACAATTGAATTTTATTCGACATTCGGAATTTGAAATTCAGAATTCGGGGATGGTTTTGCCATACAAAGTCGCCACGCTGCTTTACTGCTTCAACGAGCGCGATGAAGTTCTTTTGCTCGAACGCGCGCAGGAGCCGAATCGCGGCCGCTGGAGTCCGTGCGGCGGCAAATTGAAAACAGAATTCGGCGAGTCGCCTTATGCCTGCGCCTGCCGCGAGGCGAAGGAGGAAATGGGCGTCGAACTTTCAGTTTCGGATTTGCATCTGGCTGGAATTGTCAGTGAGCACGGGTATGAAGGACAGACGCACTGGCTGATGTTTTTGTTCGAAGTGAAGAAAAAATTGACGGCGCTGCCCATGCCGTGCCGGGAAGGCCGCTTTGGTTTTTTCCAGCGAGCGGAAATTGATTCGCTGAAAATCGCGCAAACGGATCGCGAGCAAATTTGGCCATGGTTCTGGAAATTCCGCGGCGGATTTTTTGCGGCGCACTGCCATTGCCATCCTGATGGCAAAAACGATTGGACGCTCGAAGAATTTTCGCTCGATGACTTATCACCTTCGCCATAAAGCAATCTCAAATCTTAAATCATAAATGCCTGACGAACCCGTCATTGACCTGCACAGCGACGATTATTTCATGTGCGAAGCGCTGCGCCAGGCCGCAAAGGCCTACGAAAAAGGCGAGGTGCCCGTCGGCGCGGTCGTCGTGCGCGCGGGTAAAATCGTCGCGCGGGCGTTTAATCAAGTCGAGGAATTGAAGGATGCCACGGCGCACGCCGAAATGCTCGTGCTCACGCAGACGGAAGCCGCCGTCGGTGACTGGCGGCTGACGGATTGCACGCTTTACGTCACGAAGGAGCCGTGCCCGATGTGCGCCGGCGCGATTGTGCATACGCGGATTGCGCGGGTCGTTTTCGGCGCAAGCGACCCGAAAGGTGGCGCGGCGGGTGGCGCGATGAATTTACTGCAATTTCCGACGTTGAACCATCGCTGTGAAATTACTCCCGGAGTACGACTGGAAGAATGTCGCACGCTGTTGCAAAAATTTTTCGCGGAACACCGGCAAAACAATTCAGGGATTTTGCGTTGAAGGCGGATCAGCTTCCTCATTCCCAATTCAAAATTTTTCGTGCTTCTTCCAAAAAGCAAGCGAGGCATCCCTGCGGATGCCTCGCTTGAATCCAAAAACGAACTATCCCTCAAATTTATTGGGGATTAGTCCTGAGGAAATTATAAAACGCACCATTCTTACCGTTTTGAAAGCTTACGCCGTTGGTGCCGTTCTGCAAGTCCGTCTGTATACCGGAAATTGAATCTTGCTGGACACTGCCGTCAGCCAATCCGATGTTCCCAAATCCAAGATGCAAGTCATTGGGATTCCAATAGGTGCTGTTATTGCCACCCGCTAACACATTTTGCGCGGTCCCCACATACAGTGGGTTGCCACTAGCATTTCCTGAGAGGTTGCGATCGCCATCCAGTATTGTTTGCGGATTCACATCGGAAGCATCACCGCCGATAAAATAGCTTACGTTCGCTGGTGACGCTGCGCCCGAATTGGTCAACGCCCAAGTTAGAGCGGGTTGAAACGTGGCATCCGACGGGCAATATAGGATTTTGGGATTAACAATTTGGTTGGACATGATTTCAAAGAAGGCGTTTTGAGGTTCGGCTCCGCTGGCATTGTTTATTGGGGCGGTTTGGTGAATTTGGCTGTAAACATATTCCTCGCCACCGCCTTGTGCGGTCGGGACGGCTTGGGGAAATCTGTCGTTGAAGTCACCCTCCCAAACCCGGAACGAGAGGCCGACCTGTTTGAGGTTGCTGACGCAGTTGATGCGTTGAGCCTTGCGCTTGGCGGCGGCGAGTGCCGGCAGCAACATGGCCGCGAGAATGGCAATAATGGCGATCACGACAAGGAGTTCGATGAGCGTGAAGGCCTTTTTCTGTTTGAGAATTTTTTTCATAAGTTCAGACGGTTTTTCGTTTTTGTTATTTATTCAGGGGCAGTCCGGAAACTTTATCGGAATTGTGCCGGCTGTCAATTGAATTTCTAAAATTTATTTAGCACAGCCGATGCCAATCTGGGCAGGCCGGTTTTTTCGCTGAAATCCCAATAAAACCGCAACCTCATTTGTCGCACCAGACTTCAATGCGTGGAATTTTTCACGCACCGCGCGTGAAATTCACGCGGCCCGGGCGAATTTTTTTTGAAAAAGTCCGCCGTCGTTGTCTGTAATTCTTCCCGCCTTCGTGATTGATTTCCTGCCGCGATTGACGAACACTGTTCAACTCAATTGAACGTTCAGCGTTTGTGGTACAGCGTTTTACCTCAATCTTGAACTTTGAAATTGAAACCAATCATGTCCGAGCCAAAAGACAATCTGCTCATGGAAAAAATCGTGTCGCTGTGCAAGCGGCGCGGCTTCATTTTTCAATCCTCCGAAATTTACGGCGGCATCAACGGCTTTTGGGATTACGGCCCGCTCGGCGCGGAACTCAAGCGCAACGTCAAGGAACTCTGGTGGCGGACGATGGTGCTGCAGCGCGACGATGTGGCCGGCCTCGAAGCGACCATCATCATGTCGCCGCAAATCTGGAAAGCCAGCGGCCATGTGGACACGTTCAGCGATCCAATGATTGACTGCAAAACGTGCAAAGGCCGTTTTCGCGCGGATCAGACAAATGAAATTCCGTGCCCGCAAAAACCGAGCAAGATGGTTTCCGAATGCCACGGCGAAAAAACGGCGCCGCGCGCGTTCAACCTGATGTTTCAAACTTACGTCGGTCCAGTTCAAGACGAATCGGCCATTGCCTATCTCCGCCCGGAAACCGCGCAGGCCATTTTCGCGCAGTTCAAAAATGTTTTGGAAACGTCGCGGCAAAAAGTCCCGTTTGGCATCGGGCAAACCGGCAAGGCGTTTCGCAACGAAGTCACGCCACGCAATTTCACGTTCCGCTCGCGCGAGTTCGAGCAGATGGAACTGGAATTTTTCATCAAGCCGGATGAAGCCGTCGAAGCCATTTCCGGCAACGTTGCAAAAGTTTCCGACCCAACTGCCAACTCCCAACTTCCATCTGCCAACTGGGGCTGGGAAGCATGGCACAAATACTGGGTCGAGGAGCGCATCAAATTTTACGAAAGCATCGGCCTGCCGCGCACGACGCTGGAGGAATACTGGCAGAAGCCGGAAGAGCTCGCGCATTACGCGCGCGCGACGGTGGACATCTTGTTCAAATTTCCTTTCGGCACGCAGGAGCTCGAAGGCATCGCCGCGCGCAGCGATTTTGATTTGTCACAGCACGAACGTTTTTCCGGCAAGCCAATGGGCGTGTTTGACGAAGAATTGCGAGCCGCGTGGGGAAAATCGGATGAAACGAAAAGGCAGGAACTTTGGCAGCGGTATTTTGAAAATCGGAAAAAATATCTGACCAAAACGGCAAGACCGGAAGACACGCCGGAGCAAATCCAAAAGCAGGCGACCGACGACGCGAACGGCCTGGCCAAGGGCCAATACATTCCTCACGTCATCGAGCCAAGTGCGGGCGTGGATCGTTTGATTCTCGCGCTGATTTGCAACGCCTATTCCGAAATTACGGAAACGGACGACAAGGGAAAATCCGAAACGCGCGTGATTTTGAAATTTCATCCGCGGGTCGCGCCAGTCAAAGTCGGTGTCATGCCGTTGCTGAAAAACAAACCGCCGCTGGTCGAAAAAGCAAAGGCCGTTCGCGATTTATTGCGTCCGTGGATGAATGTGTTTTACGACGATGCGGGTTCGATTGGCCGCCGTTACGCGCGGCAGGACGAGGCGGGCACGCCGTTTTGCCTGACGATTGATTTCGACACGCTCGGTGAAAAGCCGGAGTTGCTGGACACCGTGACCATCCGTTACCGCGACGACGGCAAACAGGAACGCTTGAAAATTTCTGAACTTTTGGATTTTCTGCTGTCTAAAATCCGTTGATGAATCCGGACGCCAAAATTCCCGCCCCAAAAAAGCGCGCACCGACGCTGTATTTCATCATTGCGTTCAAATTGATCAAAGGCGTGGCGCTCCTGCTGCTGGCGTTGGGCGTCCTTTCGCTGGCGAACAAGGATTTGCCGGATTTGTTCAACCAGTTTTTGCAGTGGGTGCATCTCGACCCCGAAAGAAGTTTTTTCACGGCCATCGCCGACCGGCTGGAAACGATCACGCCGACCAACGTGCGCACGGTGGCGCTGGGAATGTTTCTCTGCGGAGTGTTTCTGCTGGTCGAGGGATTGGGGCTGGCCTTTCGGGCAAAGTGGGCGATCTGGGTGACCATTGGCGAGTCGGCGTTTTTCATTCCGGTTGAAATTTTCGAACTGGTTCGCCGCCATTTGCCCAATTTGCCGGATCAACAACGGCAACAATTGTTTCATCATCCCAAAATCGGCCTGCTCATCGTCCTGGCGTTGAACATTTTAATCGTGTGGTATTTGCTCGTGAACCGCCATCGTCTGTTCCGGCATCATTGAAATGCCACGGAAAATTGACAATTATTTGCTTGCGCCGCAACCTGCCAAAGCTTAAAAACGTCTCATGATTTGAATTGTTCCCGCCGTGCGGGAGCGCCTGATGCAAAAAAACACAGTCATGCCACAACCAACGAGGGTGTCTTGAGCCGCCCTTTCTTCTCACGCCATTCTACGTCCGATTCGTTTGTCCGGGTCAATGGCAAAATCCGCGCCCGCGAAGTCCGGGTCATTGCAGTGGATGGCAAACAGCTCGGGGTCATTCCGCTCAACGAGGCGCTGGCAATGGCCCGCCAGCATGGCGTGGACTTGGTGGAAGTCTCCGCCAACGCCGTGCCGCCGGTCTGCCGGCTCGTCAACCTCGGCAAATTCCGCTACGAAAAAGCCAAAAAGGAAAAGGAATCCAAAAAACACCAGCACGCCTCGACCGTCAAGGAAGTGCAGTTGAGTCCACGCATTGACCCGCACGACCTCGGCATCAAGCTCGCCCACGCGATTGGTTTTCTTTGCGAGGACATGAAGGTAAAGATCGCGCTGAAATTCCGCGGGCGCGAAATGGCGCACACGGAAGTCGGCTTCGAGGTCATCAACAAATTCCTTGCCGAAATCGCGCCCTACGGCCATCCCGATTTTCAGCCGAAGCTCATCGGCCGCGGCATCAATGTGATGATTAGCCCGCTGCCGCGAAACAAACGCGCCAAAAATCCAAATCAAAAAGAAAACGGCCAATTGTCCGCTGCGGAAAAGAATAATTACGGAGAGCCGGCGCCGATCAAGAAACCAAAGCCGGACAATTCCGTCGCTGCCAAACAACCTCCGGCGGCGTTTGAAAATAATCCCTTCGCCAAATTGGACATCAAAGCAAGACCGGATTCACCTTCAAATTCTCAAGGTTGATTGCGGCACGCACCAGTTCAGGAAACCGGCAGCCGTCGCAAACCGCGTTCGAGCGCGCACAAAAATCGCGGACGATCTGCGTCAAACCCTGTTGCGCCGCGGCCGTCTTCAAAACTCGCGCGGCAGAAGTTCCAAGCAGCCGCTGACGAGCCAGTTTCAAAACGGAATTGTCTTCCGCCGCCGGCCACGCGAAAAATCGCCGTTCCACTTCGTGCAAAATTTTCTCATTGCCGCCTGGTGACCGTGCGCAAGCACCACGAATCCAAAGCCACGGCAAAATCACGTTGACTGCCAAATCCGTCAGCCGCGCGCCGCCCAAAAGCGGCTGCGGCTTTTTCAACCGCGCCGACTTGAACGTCCAGTGCCACGACCAGAATTCATCGCGCCCGGCCTGCAGAATTTCGAGCAGCGATTCCAAAAGCCGTTGGCCCGGAACTTCCGCCGCGCTCCAGTTTTCAATTTTTGAAACGAAAGTTTTGTCCGCCAGCCAGTGCGACGCCAGCGCGAGCCGCCGCTGCGGATGATTGGCCGGACGCAGGCCGTGAAACTTCCAGACCGCGCGCGGCAAAATCAAATCGGAAAATTCATCGCGTTCGCGCCACCAAAAATCCCAGATGCGGCGCAAATAATTATCCGAACTTTTTTGCGCCCGTGTCAGCTCGTCCGGCAGCAAACCGCCGATGCCAAGCAGCCGCGCCTGCAATTCAAACCCAGAAGTTGCGCCACACGGCCAGCGTGGTTTGGTTTCCGCCAGATTTTGCATCGGCCAGACATTGTGCTTGTAGCCGAGCGCGCGAAACAATTGTTCCCAAAGCGCCTGCTCCCAGCCGGCATTTTTCGCGCGGGCACGGAATTGCTCCGCCTTGTTTTGAAACCGGACGCTGGCGGCTTCGCACAAAAGTTCCGCCAGTTTTGTTTCGTCCAGTTCACGCAACGGCACGCTGCATTTGCCGCGCAGATTTTCCGGCAGCGCGCGGGGCGACTCGTTTTCCAGCGACAGGCTCAATTCCGTCAGCGGCGCGTCGAGAACATTTTGCAACGGCAAAATCGCTCGCGCGTTTTGGACATCGGATTTTGGACTTTGGACTTCGCCTTCCCAAACGGCGTGGAGCAGGACGCTTTGGAAATTCGGATTCCGGTCGTGGCCATGGGCGCGCCAGCCACCGGCACGCAAATCAATTTCCACGTCGCCGGAGCGCGGCGCGTCATCGCCAATTTGCAGGACCGCGCCACGAAAATCCGGTCCACCTTCGACGCTGGCAAAACCGGGATGCAGCACCCGGACGGTTTTTCCATCCACTGTTTTGAGCGCGTCGCGGCGCAGCCGCTGATGCCGCCAGACGGCTTGCAGCAGCCGTTCGGTCGGGAAATTTTCGTCGCGCAGAAGGTTCGCGGCGACGACGGGCGAGCGCCATTGCGCGTAAAAGCTTTCGGAACGCGGGATCATTGGAGGTTGCTTTTGCGTTTTTACAGGCGCAAAGTCAATCGTTTTTCATATCCATTCTCGTCCACCAGAAAATGGCGAATGAGGACGAAAACGATTTTATTTTGAACGCAACGAACCGCAACTTTGCCTGTTAAATGAAAAGAGCGGTTGCCCGCGCTGGTTTTTTTCAGCTAAACTCCCGCAGCCTGATGATTGAAGTTTCTAATTTGACGAAGCGCTACGCTGGTCGCGCGGCGATCAGCGACATTTCGTTCGCGGTCGCCCGCGGCGAAATTGTCGGCTTGCTCGGCCCCAACGGCGCGGGCAAAAGCACGACGATGCGGATTTTGGCCTGTTTCCTGCCGGCGACGAGTGGCACGGCGCGGGTGGCGGGCTTCGACGTTTTTCGTGAGTCGGACGAGGTGCGGCGGCGGATTGGCTTCATGCCGGAAAACAATCCGTTGCATCCCGAAATGCGCGTGCGCGAGTATTTAAAATTCCGCGCGCGACTGAAGGGCCTCGGTTGGCACAAGTCGCGCGAGCGCGTGGCCACGGTGATGGAGCAGTGCGGCTTGAAGGACGTTGGCCGCCGCGTCATCGGGCAGCTTTCCAAGGGCTACCGCCAGCGCGTCGGTCTGGCGGACGCGCTCGTGCATGAGCCGGAGTTGATCATTTTGGACGAGCCGACCATCGGCCTCGACCCGCATCAAATCCGGTCGGTGCGGCAATTGATCAAAAGTCTCGCCGGCAAGCACACCATCCTGATTTCGACGCACATTTTGCCGGAGGCGGAAATGATGTGCAGCCGGATGCTGATCATGTTCGGCGGAAAAATTTTGGCCGCCGACACGCCGGAAAATTTGCAGCGGCTGATGGCGGGCGGCAGCCAGATCGTCGCGGAAATCGCGGCGGGCGCGGCGGAGTTGAACGAAGCTTTTTCGCAGTTGCCGGGCGTGGAGCAGTTTGACGTCTCGGCGAGCGACGGCGAATTCCAGCGTTGCGCGCTGACACCGCGCGACGGCTACGATTTGCGTCCGATGATTTTTCTGCTGGCGCGCGAACACGGCTGGACGTTGCGCGAATTGACGCGCAGCCGCCACACTCTGGAGGACATTTACGTCCAGGTGACAAAGCCCAGCGACGAGGAGGAAGGCGAATGAAAGTTTTCCTGGCCCTGACGCGCCGGGAGCTGGCGTCATTTTTCTTTTCCATCACGGGCTACGTCGTCATCGCGGCGGTGACGCTGCTCATCGGCTTGAGTTTCGTGATGCTGATCGCAAGCCTCGGCAACGACACGTTTCCGATGCCGGTCACGGAATTGTTTTTCAACAGCGCGCTATTCTGGATTGTTTTGATGCTGGTGACGCCGGTGATCACGATGCGGCTGTTCGCGCTGGAAAAATCCACCGGCACTTTTGAGACGCTGATGACGACGCCGGTGGGCGATTTGCAGGTGGTGGTGGCTAAATTCGCGGCGGCGCTTGTTTTTTACATCATCATGTGGCTGCCGACGCTGGTTTGCCTGTTCATCGTGGGCCATTACACAAACCAGGCGGGCGCGCTGGACGCGGGGACGGTTGGCGGAATGTTCCTGGGAATCTTTCTGGCGGGCTGCATGTTTTTGTCGCTGGGTTGTTTCGCGTCAGCTGTTTCACGCAGCCAGATGGTCGCGGCGATCATCAGCCTTGTGCCGAACGTTTGCCTGTTCATCCTCGCCTACATCGCGCAGAACGTCACCGGCAACGGAAGCTGGAAAACGCAGGCGCTGTCGTATTTCACCCTGTTCCAGCAAATGCAGGATTTCACGCGCGGTGTGGTGGATACGCGCGTCGTGGTTTTTTACTTGAGCATCACGTTTTTCTTTTTGTTCCTGACCTTGCGCGCGGTGGAAAGCCGGCGCTGGAAATAAAATGCCTGCCCAAAGCCAACCCAGTTTCTCGCGCCGCCGTCGGTGGACCATCGGCTTGGACGTGGTGGTGCGGACCCTGCTGGTCCTCGCGGTCCTCGTGATGATGAATTTCATCGGCACGCAATTTTCCCACCGGTTTTATTTGAGTTCGGAGACGCGCGTTCGATTGTCCCCGCGCACGTTGAGCGTGCTTCATTCGCTGACGAATCATGTCAGCGTCACGCTGTATTACGATGAGCAGGATGATTTTTATCCCGATATTTTGGGACTGCTAAAGGAATACCGCGCGGCGAACCCGGACATTTCCATCCATTCCGTGGATTACGTGCGCGACGCGGGCGCGGCGGAAAAAGCGAAGGAGCAATACCAGCAATTTTTCAATTCATCGGGCGACAAAAATCTCATCATTTTCGACGCCGGCGGCAATCGCGTCAAAGTCGTTTCCGGCGACGCGCTCGTTCAATACGGCGCCACGGGAATGTCCAAGGACAAAAAACTGGAATTCACGCCGGTCGCGTTCAACGGCGAAAAATTATTCACCTCGGACCTGCTCGCGCTGGAAAGCGACAAGCCGTTCAAGGCGTATTTTTTGCAGGGCGATGGCGAGCCGTCGCTCGATGATTCAGGCAAGACAGGCTATTTGAGATTCGCCTCGGTTCTGCGCGGGGAAAATTATATTGACCTGGAGCCGTTGCGGCTGCTGGGATCGGATGAAGTTCCGATGGACTGTAATTTGTTGATCATCGCCGGCCCGACGACAGCGATGGATCCTTCCGAACTTCAAAAAATCAACCGCTATCTCGCGCAGGGCGGGCGGCTTTTCGTGCTGCTGAATTATTTTTCCATCCAGCAACCCACCGGGCTGGAACCTATTCTCGCCGACTACGGCGTCAACGTCATCAACGACGTGGTGCATGATCCCATAAATCATTATTCCGACGACGACGTCGTGGTCTTGAATTTCAGCCGGCATCCCGTCGTCAATCCGCTGACCAATCTTGCGCTGGAGATGGTTTTGCCACGGCCCGTCGGCAAAATCGCAGCGGAAAATCCGTCCGTGGACGCGCCCACGGTGACGGCGCTCGCCTTTTCCGGAACAGATTCGGTCTTGGCAGGCGAACCCGGCGTCCCTCCGCGCGCTTATCCCCTCATGGTCGCGGTCGAACAAAAACCCGTTGCCGGCGTCGCCAGCCCGCGCGGCATAATGCGCATGATTGTCGTCGGCGATTCCTTTTTCCTCGACAACGAGGTGATTGACGCCGCCGCCAACCGTGATTTTCTCGGTTACGCCGTCAACTGGCTGCTGGACCGCACCGCGTTGCTTCAGGACATCGGGCCGCGGCCCGTCACGGAATTTCGCCTGCTGATGACACAGGCGCAGGAGCAAAATGTCCGCTGGATTCTATTGGGCATGATGCCGGGCGGCGTGCTGGCGCTTGGCTGCCTCGTCTGGCTGGTGCGCAGAAAATAAAATGAATTCAAAAACGACAGGCATCTGGTTTGCGCTCGCGGCGGTTCTCTTCGCGTTCATTTTTGTTTTTCAACATTACTTCCGTCCGCCGGCAAACACGATCCAGCCCATTCTTGCCGGCTTGCGCCCGCAGATGGTCACGAGCATCCAGGTGATTCCGAATGGCGCGCTGGAAATCCGCGCCGACCGTACAAACAATTCATGGATGCTCACCAAACCCATTGTTTATCCTGCTCAACCCGCCGCCATCGAAACGCTGCTGACCGCGCTGCAAAATCTTGCGCCCGCGACCAAAATCAGCGCGGCGGAATTCGGGCGTGAAAACTCCGACGTGGAATTCGGTTTTGTTCATCCGCAAACGTCCCTGGTCATTCAGGCTGGAAATCAACGCTGGCAGTTGGATGTTGGCAACAAGACCGCGCCCGGCGACCAGGTTTATCTCCGCGTCGTCGGCGTGGAGGGCGCGTTCGTGGCCGACGCCGGCTGGCTCAAATTGATTCCGCACGCGGTCAACGACTGGCGCAGCACCGCGCTCGTGGAGGCCGGACAAAACGATTTTGATTCCATCCTTTTGACCAACGGCGCGGAAGTCGTCGAATTTCACCGCGACGCAACGAATGGACTTTGGCGCATGACCCGCCCATTGCAGGCACGTGCCGACAGCGACCGCATCACCGACGCCCTGCAACATTTGCTGACGGCGCGCGTCACGCAATTTGTGACCGACGACCCGAATGCGGATTTGACCGCGTTCGGGTTGCAACCCGCCGGTTTGGATTTGTGGCTCGGCCATGGCACGAACTTCACCGTCGGCATTTACGCCGGAAAAAGTCCGGCGGACGATTCAACGCAAATTTACGCGCAGCGCGAAGGTTGGAATGCCGTCGTTACCATTCCCAAGGCGTCGTTGTCGGAATGGGACGGCACGGTCAACGATTTCCGTGATTCTCATTTGCTGGAACTGACTGCGCCGGTCGCCGAAATCGATGTCCGCGACGGCACGAATTATTATGCGCTGCAACGGCAAGGGACGAACGACTGGACCATCCCCGGGGAGAAATTTCCGGTGGACGCGGACAACGTCCAGCAGTTCATCGAAATCCTCGCCAATTTGCGCATCGTGGACTTCGTCAACAGCGTTGTGACCGCGCCCGACCTGCCCGCTTACGGACTCGCGGCGCCGCGGCGCGAGATCACTTTGCTCTCCAGCGTCGGCGACACCAATGCGGTCATCGCGCAATTGCTGTTCGGCACAAATCAGGACGACAAGGTTTTTGTCAAACGCGCAGACGAGGATTTCGTCAACGCCATCGCAAAGACCGATTTCGACCGGCTGCCGGAAGCGGACTGGGAATTTCGTGACCGGCGCATCTGGAATTTCAGCGAGACCAATGTCGTGCAGATCACTCTGCACCAAAACGGCGAGACGCGGCAGGTCATCCGCACCGGCGCGAACAAGTGGTCGCTCGCGCCCGGCTCGCAGGGCATCATCAACCCGCCGGCCATCGAAGAAACGGTGCATCGGCTGGGACAACTGGCCGCCTACGGCTGGGTGGGCCGCGACATCGCCAATCCAGAAGCGTATGGTTTGAACACGAACAACCTGCAAATTACCGTCGAACTCAAGAACGGCGAAAAATTGAGCGTGGATTTTGGCCAGGAATTGCCGCAGTTGCAAACCGCGCTGGCCGCCACAACGCTGGATGGCGAGCGCTGGGCGTTCGTTTTCCCGCCCATCCTTTACCAATTTGTCGAGACTTACCTCACCATTCCGGCCTCGCAAGGCGGGGTTCCGTGATATGCAACCCGGTTTCTGGCGCAAATGCCGCGTTTGCTTCCGCTGGCTGCGCGTCAGCGTGTGGCTCGTGCTGCTCGCCGCCATTTGCACTGTTGTCTGGTTCAACCGCGTCGGTCTGCCCGACTTCCTGAAAACACGGCTTGTCGCCACGCTGCGCGAACGCGGCATCGAACTGGAATTTTCCAGGATGCGCCTGCGTTTCGAGCACGGCATCGTCGCCGAAAACGTCCGCATTGGCGGCGCGCGGACGAATGACAGCCCGACGCTCTCGGCGGTGGAAGTGCAGTTGCGGCTGGGTTTTCGCGCATTGCTGCGAAGGCAATTGCAGGTCAGCGGACTCGTCCTGCGCCAAGGCCAACTCATCTGGCCGGTTTCACCGACGAATGCCCTGCGGCTCGACAATATCCAGGCCGACCTTCGTTTTCAAACCAACGACACCTGGTCGCTCGACAATTTTCAGGCGGATTTTGCGGGCGCAAAACTCGCCTTGTCCGGCGAAGTCGAACACGCGCCGGAGCTTCGCAAGCTGAAAATTTTCAGCGGCCCAAAATCCGCCAACAACGGCGCACTACCGGACTGGCTCCAAAAATTTTCCGACACGCTCCGCCAAATTCACTATCCCGTGGCACCGCAGTTACGACTGATTGTCAACGGCGACGCGCGGGATTTGCGTTCGTTCGTCGTCCATTTAGCGGTCGCACAGGGAGAAACCCGCCTCCAACTCACCACCGGTGGCGAAGGCGCCGCGACGGGCGATTATCTCTGCCACTTTCACGGTGAGTTCGACCCGGAAACCATCCGTCCATTTTTGACGGCGAGCAACGTGGCGCACGCTTTTGAAATCGTGAAGCTCACCGAGCCGCTGGCGTTGGACGCGGATGTAAGCGGGCGGCCGGATGATTACGCCAGCCTCACGGCGGATGGGTACGCGGCATTGACGAATTTCACGGTGCATGGCAAGGCGGTGGGCGACGTGACAACGGAGTTTCATTATGCGAGCGGGGTGCTGGAATTTCGAGAGCCGCAGTTGCACACCGGCGCGCAAATGATGTCGGCGGACACAATCGCGTTGAATTTCAACACGCGGCTGATTTATTTCACCAACGGCTTCAGCACGGCGGACCCGGAATCCGTCGCGCGTGCCATCGGGTCGAAAACGGCGGAATGGATGGAGCCTTATCATTTTCTGAAACCGCCGGCGGCGCGGGTGAACGGCCAATTGCCCCTGCGTGACATCAAGGAACCGCGCGACATCGAGGACGCGGACATGAATTTTGATGTCGTCCGGGGCGCTCCGTTTAAGTGGCTGAATTTCAGGACGACTAACATCGTTGGGACCATCCGCTGGCAGGGGCAGGTGTTGATTTTGACAAACGTGGCGGCGGCATTCTACGGCGGCAATGGAAAAGGTTTTGCGATTTTTGATTTCCGGACGCCGCACGAGGGCGCAGATTACGAATTCACGGCGGACGTGACGAACGTGGATTTGCACGCACTGGCGGCGAATCTGTCGTCATTGACCAACGATCTCGAAGGCACGTTGTCCGGAAAACTGATCGTGACGCGCGCAGACACGCGGAACTGGCGGACGTGGGACGGTTATGGCCACGCGCGGTTGCGCAATGGACTGATTTGGAATGAGCCGATTTTTGGGATTTTGTCGCCGGTATTGAATGCGGTTTCGCCGGGTCTGGGAAGCAGCCGCGCGACGGACGCCTCGGCGGAATTTGCGATTACCAACGGCGTGATTCACACCGACTCGCTGGAAATCCGGGCGACGATGGCGCAACTGCAATACGCCGGGACGGTGGATTTGGCCGGAAACGTCAATCTGCGTGTCAACGCGCAATTGCTGCACAACACCTGGATGGTCGGCCCGCTGTTCAGCACGGCGTTGTGGCCGGTGAGCAAATTGTTTGAATGCCAAGTCACCGGCACATTGGAAAAACCCAAAAGCGATCCGATTTATGTCCCGAAATTTTTATTGATGCCGCTGCACCCGCTGCGCAGCTTTGAACAATTATTCTCCAGTGGCGCGATTACGAACACGCCGCCGGGAAATTAAAATCAATACTCATAGCTGGGGGGATTGGCTTCCGTGCCGCCGTTCATGTTGATTGGAACGCCGTTCGTATCCATCGTCCCAGTCTGCGGCTGGGTTGTGAAAACTCCATAGCTTCCATTTTTGGATCTCGCGGCTTTCAGTTCGTCTTTCCGTTCGGCTTCAACCTCCTGCCGTTCATTTGCCTCGTCATCGGCCTCGGCGCGGGCAACCCCGGGCAGTTGCTGTTCTTCTTTGATGGTATTTTCCGCGGCGATTTTGGGCGTCTTGAGAACGGTGGGGCGCATCAGCACGAGAAGTTCCTCGCGCTGCTTTTGGTCGCTGCGGCTGCTGAAGAGGGGGCCGAGCAGCGGGATGTCGTCTAAAAACGGCACGCCGGCTCGAGTCGTGGATTTTTGGTTTTTGATGAAGCCGCCGAGCATGACCGTGTCGCCATTTCTGACGGCGATTTCAGAGGAGAGCGTCCGTTTGTCCGTGTTGGGGATATTGCCGACGCCGCTGATGGTGGTGTAGCCGTCAATGTCGTCAATTTCCTGCTGGATGTCCATGACGACGAGGCCGTCCGGGTTGATGAACGGCGTCACATCCAATTCCACGCCGACGGACAACTGCGAGTAAGAGTTCTGAGTGCCTTCGACCCCGCCATAGTTGTAAGTGCTCGTGACATAGGGCACGGTTTCGCCCACAAAGAATTGCGCGGGCTTGGCCTGTGAGGTCTGGATGCGCGGCTGCTGGACAATGGTCGCATGGCTGTCATTCTCCGCCGCCTGTATTGCCACGTCCCAATTCGGGCCAATGTTTCCGAAATAGTTCAGGCCCGGGCTAAGGGTGTTGGCAAAACCGGAAACACCATTGCTGACGGTGCCAAAGTCACTCAAAAGCGAGAGTAATGACTGGCCATTGCCCATACCGCCGCCCCCGACGATTCCCTGGCTGGGGCTGTAGATTTGCGGATTTTGTGCCGCGGAAACACCGAAAGTGAACGTGTTGGGACCAAGGTTGTAGTCAATGATGACCGCCTGGATGAGCACCTGCGAAAGCAGCACGTCCAGTTGCGAAACCACATGCTCGATTCTTTCCATGTCATCTCGCGTCGCAAAAACCAAAAGTGAATTACTCCGCTCATCGGCGATGATTTTCGCCTCGCCAAAAACCTGAATTTGGTTCTGCTGCCCGCCGCTGACAGCAGGCTCCGAGGCACGATTGATGATTTGCTGCAACCGCTGCTGGAACGTTGTTCCGCCTGTGGGCGTGCCGTTGGGCGTGGTCGTCGCCTGCGGCTGGTTAATGCCGTTAGGCTGTGTGTTGCCCACTCCTTCAATCCCGGATCCAAACCCTGTTGTACCGATGTGGTTGCTCGGAAGTCCGCTGATGGGTGACGCGGACGACGCATTGTTGCCGAAGGAGACGGTGGCAGTGCCGCTGCCGCCAAGGCTGTTCAGCGCGCTGGCAATATCCGACGCCAGCGCGTATTTGATGGGAATGACCTTGGAAATGTATTCCTCCGGTATGTTCACATCCACCTGCTTGATCATTTCCAGCATCCGCTTCACGTTTTCAGCATAGTCGCGGATGATGAGGATGCCGTTGCTGTCCAGCGGAATAATGGAGTTGGGCAATTTTGCGAACGGTGTTAGGGCCGGCATTATTTCACTTGGCTTGACGTATTGCAATTGCACAATGCGCGTCACATAGGAACCCATGTCCGGCAGTTGCGCCGCCGTCTCGTTGTTAAATGGCGCTCCGGAAGCGTTGGCTTGGTCCGATGGCACCACTTTCACGAATTTGTCACCGACGTTTATGACCGAAATGCCGTTGAGCGCGAGCACCTCCTGCAAGGCTTCAATCGCCTCGGTTTTGGTCAACGGCGTTTCCGTTTTCAACACAATGGAAGCTGATGGCAAACCGGCGTGCAACAACGTGCGCCCGACCAATTTCGCATACACGTCGAGCACCTGATCCACATCCACGCCCTCAAAATCAATGTCGCCCGCCGGAATCATTTGTTCCGGCGGCGCATTGGTGGCCGGTGGCAAGGCAATAATGTTGGTAGGGAAGGCGCCGGGCACTCGGGGCAGAGTTTGCGCCCGGAGGCTTAGGCCGGTTAAAAATAAAATCAGGAAGAGCGCGGTTGTTTTCATTGTGCGTTTGCGGTTGTGGATTTCAAATCTTGCGGGGGATTTTTCTGGAAACTGGCGACGAGCTGGATGTTGGCGCTGAGTTGCTCGCGCGACGCGTCGGGTCGCAATTCCAAGTCGCGCACGCGCACCATCGAAGAGCCGCTGCCAAGCCGGTAAAGAAAGTCCACCAGTTGCTTGTCGTCGGCGACGACGGTGATAGTCTGCTCCTGCTCGACGAAAAACGCGTCGTTCGTGCGCGTTTGCGAACGCGAGTAATCACTTGGAGTAAAACCGCTGGCGGCGGCTTGCGCCTGGATGGTGCGCATGAAATTGACGGCCTGGTCTTCGGGGGCGACGTTTCCGCCCTGGCCTTCCAGACTTTTGACCTGCGCCGCATAATTCGCCGATTGCGCAATCGCGGTCTGGTAAAGCGCCAGCTTTCGGCGGGCGTCGTTCCCCTCGCTCCGCAAATTTCTAAAATCTGAAAAATGCGGCCAGATAAACCACCAGTTCAAAACCAAAATGACAACCACCAGCACGCCGACGGCCAGACGGCGCTCCATGGGACGCAGTTGTGCCAGGTATTTTTTCACGGTGACGCCTCCGCGTTTGCCAACAACAACGTTAAGCTCCAAGAGACGACACCGTTCGCGCCCACGCGCGGATTGACGTCCTCACCGCCTTGCGGTTTGAACATTGGCTGGCCGTTGACCACGGCTTTTTTTATCGCGCTGTTGAAATCAAAGAGCGCGTTGATTTGGTCCTGCGTCGTCGTGCCGCTCAACGTAAGCGTTTGTCCGCCGGCAAAAGAAAGCCGCTCCAGAGAAATTCCCTGCGGTAATTGTTCCGCGACCACTTTCCAGCAGTCCAGCGCGGCATATTTCAAATTTTCCCGTTCCTTCAAAATTTGGTAGCGCGCCTTGAGTTCCATCGCATTGGTGTAATCCCCGCTGATCGCCGCGACTTGCTGTTCAACTTTGCCGGTCTGATAACCGACCCAACTCGTCGCGCAAAAATAAATCACCACGCCAATCGCGTATAAAATCCCCGCAGCCGCCAGCCCGCGCAGCCACAGGCGGTCAACAAATTGATGATGGTAGCGCGCGGAAAATTCCGCCGGCAACAAAGCGGCGCCGACAGAATTCGCCGCCGCCGCGGCGCGGCGGGCGGTGCGCGCAGCCAGTTCCGCCGGCGGCAGCGGCTTCGTCACCTGCACCGGCCCGTCCACGGCAGCACGCAACAAGGTTTCCCATTCGACGGCGGCGGCCGGATCAGCGACCAAATGCCATTCCACCGGTTGCGTCAGCCAACCTTCGAGTTCGCCCGCCCAGATCAGATGCGCGAGCTGCTCCTTCAAATTTTTCGCCCGGTCGGCGCCCAGCGGCAGCATGATGAAGCTCAAGCTCCGCAGCACGCCGCCGGCGCGCCACGCCACCAGCGCGACGTTCCGGCCATTTTGCAGCGCCGGATAAATCCACGCTCCCACCGCTGTTTCGTTTTGGCGTGGCGAACCGGTTCCGGTCGCGGCTTCCAGTTCATCCAGCATCGGCGCTTCAAGCCGGTCGGCGAGATAGCCCTGGCTTTCAAGCTTGCCAAGAAATTCCTCCACTGCGCTCCGCGCGGCGATGACGACCACGACGGTTTGCAAATTTTCCGGCGACTGCGACAGAACATGAATCGTCCAGACGATTTGCGCGACGGGCATCGGCGACAGTTTTTCCAACTGCAATTCCACCATCGCGAGCGTTTCCTCGAAATTGCTTTTCGGCAGTTCAATGACACGCAGGAAAACGCTTTCCGGCGGCAGCCACGCGGCGTTCAGACGCGGTTGCCAGAGCGAACTCCACGATTTGGCGACGAAACGGGACGGCAGCGGCTCGCCGGACGTGCCGGTGTATTCACGGTTCAAAACAAAACCGCCACCTTTGGCGGCAAACTGCCAGAGGCGGGTCGCGCCGGGTGCGGATTGCAGGATGTTACAGGAATGCCAGCGGGCCATGAGAAATTTTTGATTTATTATTGATGATTGATGATTTGCCCGGCCAACGATTGAGGAATCATAAATCGCAAATCATAAATCATAAATGTTGCGGCTGTGGTCATCTCTCAACGCGGAATGAATTGTGTTTTCTCGTCGCCCGCCAGTGCGTCCATGTGCTCCTCGATTTGCGTGACGCGCAGGACTTCCTCGATGGTGGTTTCGCCGTTCCTCACCTTGTTCCAGCCGTCGGTCCGCAGCGTGCGCATGCCCAGTTCGATGGCTTTCGCCGCAATGGTCGTGGCCGCCGCGCGGCCCAAAATCAGCGGACGGATGGCTTCGCTGACAGTGAGCAATTCGTAAATGCCTTTGCGTCCTTGATAGCCGAATTGCCGGCAATCCTCGCAGCCGGCGCCGCGCCAGAATTTCGCCGTGCCGATTTCGTTCTCGGGAAAACCGATTTTGCGCAGATAATCCGCCTCAACTTTCTGTTCGGTCTTGCAGCCGGTGCAAATCGTGCGCACCAGTCGTTGCGCCATGATTGCTTCGACGGACGACGCCACCAGGAACGGCTCGATGCCCATGTCAATGAGCCGCGTAAACGCGCTCGGCGCATCGTTCGTGTGCAGCGTGGAAAAAACCAAGTGGCCGGTGAGCGAGGCGCGGATGGCGATTTCCGCCGTCTCCATGTCGCGGATTTCGCCGACCATCACCACGTTCGGGTCTTGGCGCAGAATGTGGCGCAATCCCATCGCGAACGTCAGACCGATGTCCGGACGCACGGCGATTTGGTTGATGCCTTTCAATTCGTATTCGACCGGCTCCTCAATCGTGATGATGCGTTTGTGGACGGAATTGATTGCCGCGAGGAATGCGTAAAGCGAGGTGGATTTGCCGGAACCAGTCGGGCCGGTGACGAGAAAAATCCCGTGCGGCTTGACGATGATTTCGCGGATCATCGTCTCCTCGTGCGGCGCAAAGCCGAGTTTGTCCAGGCTCAAGAAAATTTTTCCGCGCGTGAGCAGGCGGAGCGAGACGCTTTCACCGTAAACCGTCGGCACGGTGGAAACGCGGATGTCAATTTCCTCGCCCTTGATGCGGACGTTGATGCGACCGTCCTGCGGCAGGCGTTTTTCGGAAATGTTCATGCCGCTCATCACCTTGATGCGCGAGATGAGTGCGGCTTGATAACGCTTGAGCTGCGGCGGCATCGGCGTCTGGTGCAAAATGCCGTCAATGCGGTAACGAATCCGCAATTCATCCTCCGCCGGTTCGAAATGGATGTCCGTCGCGCGGTCCTTGTGCGCCTCCCAAATGACTTGGTTGACGAATTTGATGACGCTGGCTTCCTGGTCATCTTCGGTGATTTCCTTGTCGTTGGCGATTTCAAGTTCCATCGCTTCGCCTTCGCCGAGTTCGTCGAGCGTTTCGGCGCCGACGCCGTAGTATTTTTTCAGCGCCTTTTCAATTTCGGGCTTGGTTGACAGCGCAAATTGCACCGGCATCCGCGCGTCATAACGAACGGAATTCATCATCGCCGCGTCGAACGGATCGCTCACGGCGACCTGCAGCACGTTGTCGTTCACCGCCACGGGCAGGATGGAATATTGGAAGGCGACCTTCGTGGAAATTTTGTTCCGCGCCTCCGTCGGAACGGAAAGCTTCGGCAAGTCCAAATACGGCCAGCCGAGCGAAGCCGCGAGCCGCTGGACAAAAACGTCCTCGGCCAGGCCGCGTTCGCGCGCAATAAACGTCAGCAGCGGCTCCTGCGAACCGCCGTCCGCCGCCGCGCGCCACGCCTTGCGCCAGTCGTCAAACTGGTTTGGCGACGCTTCGGCGACTTCGGCGACTAAATTTTTTACGGAACTGAATGCCATCTATTGCTTCTGGTTCAACAGCCAAAGCCGCGAAAAGTTGCGGAAAATCCGCAGGATTACAATTCAAATCACTAATGAACACGAATGCCGGAAAGCTGCCCCGTTAAATTCTTTTGAATTCATGTCCATTTATGTTTATTCGTGGTTTTGACATGAGACAATTTGCCACCGTCACCGTCATTGGGCGCGACAAGACCGGTGTCATCGCGCGTGTCACGAATTTTCTCTTCGAGCAAAAGGCCAACATCGAGGCGCTCGAAGAGCAGGTCACCCGCGGCCAGTTCAGCATGACGCTGCAAGCTTCGTGGAAAGAATCCGAATTAAATTCCAATTCACTCCGCGCCGGTTTGGAAAAACTGGCGCGGCAACTGGGGATGGAAATCAAAGTCCGCCTGGCCGAACCCAATCGCCGCCAGAAATTCGCCATCCTGGTCACGAAGGAAACGCATTGCTTCGACGCGCTGCTGGCCGCGAAATTGAAGGCCGACGCCGCATTGGTCATCGGCAATCATGCCGACTTTGCACCGCTCGCGAAAAAATTCAAGCTGCCGTTCGCTCACATCAATTGGAATGACCGCGCCAAGGCGGAGGCGCGCGCGCTGCAATTGCTCGAGGAAAATAAAATTGATTTTGTCGTGCTGGCGCGCTTCATGAAAATCCTCTCGCCGAACTTCGTCTGGCGGTTCAAAAACAAAATCATCAACATCCACCCGTCGCTGCTGCCGAGTTTTCCCGGCCCGCAGGCGTATCGGCAGGCTTATGAGCAGGGCGTGAAAATCGCCGGTGTCACGGCGCATTTTGTTTCGATGCGGCTGGATGAAGGGCCGATTATCGCGCAAGGTTCGTTTCTGGTTCGTCCGGGCATGACGCTCAAGGAAATCATTTCTGCCGGCCGGAAAATTGAAGCCGCGGTTCTCGTCAAAGCCGTGAAGCTTTATCTTGGCAAGCGGCTGGACGTTTATTGGGGCGTGGTAAGGGAAGTTTGAGCGGGCGGCGCTAATGCTGCAACGTGCCGCCGAAAACTTTTTCTGAAATTTTTCCATTTGGTTGAACTATTTCTGTGCGGCCGTGTCGGAAATAGAAAAGCAAAACGGAGGTGAAGTCATATGAATGCAGTTGCCATAAAAGAGGAAAATGTTTTTGAAGCGACCTTGAAGGCCGCAGTGATTTACGACGACTTCGATTTGGCCACGCGCGCCGTCGCCTCGTTGCAGCGGTCAGCTTTGCGCTTGGACGAAGCCATGAAGTGGCGCGTCAAACCCTGGCGGCTCGATGCGCTGAAGCAGCCGACTCAAGCCAGCGCCGCCGCGGCGGAAGCCGCTGACGCGGATCTGGTCATTCTGGTCTTGAACCGGGCGACGGTAGCCACGGAAGCATTGCTGCGCTGGTTGAGTGATTGGGCGTCGCGCCGGCAATGGGAAGATGCCGCGCTGCTGCTGTTTTGCGGCCGGGCCGGCGTCGGCGAACCGTTGGGGAGCGAACTGGAACGGCTGGCGAAACGACGCAGCCTGACTTTTTTGGGCAGCCACAATCCATGGGACGAGGATTCGTCGCTGCGCTTCATCCGGCAACTATGGCGGCGGGAACAGCTGGTTTCGGCGGCATTTCAATCTTACGCCGAAAATCCGCCTGTGCCGCCGCATTGGGGCATCAATGAATAAAGCCCACGCCGCCCATTTGCTTTTCTGAAACGCAGGCGTAGCTTGTGAAATGGGTTTGAAAGCCCGTTTCAATTGCTTCGGAAAGAAAAAGTTTATGGCAAAAAAAACAAGTTCAAAAAACACCGGCAACGGCCGGGCGCAAAACTTTTCGTTCCGTGCGCCGGACGCTTCGAACGTGCAACTGGTCGGCGACTTCACGCAATGGCAGGAACATCCCATCAGTTTGCAAAAAGGCGCGGACGGCCTGTGGCAGACAAAGGTGAAGCTGACGCCGGGTACGCATCACTACCGGTTTGTTGTGGACGGCGAGTGGCGCAACGACCCGGAATGCGCTCTCCGCGAGCCGAATCCGTTCGGCAGCGAAGACATGACTCGATTGGTGGCGTGATAACGCCCGCGCTCGACTCGCGCTCCCAAAGTGATATTTTGCCAGCGTGAGCAACCTAACCATCGGACTTTTGGGCGCACTGCTGGCTACAAACCAGCCGCAGGCCGTCAGCAATCTGGTTCATCAGGATACCGGCGCATCGGTCGCCATTTATAATCCCAATGACCCGGAGGAAATGGAATTGCAAAAGTTGATGGCCGACGACGACGCGGCGTGCGCCGAAGTGGACGGATGGATTCGCGATAACAACGCCTTCGCGGCACAGGGCGCGGGCGCGCCGAAGGCGGAATTGAACCAGCGCATTTTGGCGCGGCTGGATACCGTCCGCAAAGGCTACGAGGATTTTTTGCAGCGTTATCCCAACGACGCGCGCGGGCATCTGGCTTACGGCAGTTTCCTCAACTACATCGGCGACGAAGACGCGGCGGCGGCGCAAATTGAAATCGCCGCGCGGCTCGACCCCAAAAATCCGGCGGCTTGGAACAACCTCGCCAATTACTACGGCGAACATGGCCCGCTTACCAACGCGTTCGCGGATTACGGCAAGGCGATTGCATTGGATCCGAATGAGCCGGTGTATTATCAAAATCTGGCGACGACCGTCTATCTTTACCGCAAGGACGCGGAACAATTTTACGGCCTGAACGAGCAGCAGGTTTTCGACAAGGCGCTCGCGCTTTATCGCAAGGCGGTTCAACTCGATCCGGATGATTTCCCGCTCGCGACCGATTATGCGATGACGTACTACGGCATCCGGCCGCTCCGCACCAATGACGCGCTCGTCGCGTGGACCAACGCGCTCAAAATCGCCCGCAACGACGTCGAGCGTGAAGGCGTTTACATTCACCTCGCGCGCATCAAAATCGCCGCCGGTCTTTATGACGAAGCCCGCGCACAACTGGAGGCCGTGACCAATTCCATGTATGCCGATCTCAAAGACCGGCTCGGAAAAAATATCGTTGAACGCGAGGCGGCGGCAACTAATTCCCCAATCGCTTCGACCAATGCCGCCGTTTCGCCAACAAACGCGCCGGCTTCAAACCAGTAGGAGACAACTCAAAAAATTTATTTCGATTTACAACTCACGATTCACACGCGGCACTGCTTTTTAAGAAAAGGCTCGTAAATCGTAAATCGCATATCGTAAATTTCCCACATGAACTTTTACGAGAAATTGAAATTTGATTCCGCCGGTTTGATTCCCGCCATCATTCAGGAACAGAAAACCGGCCGCGTGCTGATGATGGCATGGATGAACCGCGCCTCGCTCGAAAGCACCATCGCCACCGGCAAAACACATTTCTGGAGCCGCTCGCGGAAAAAATTCTGGATGAAAGGCGAGGAGAGCGGCCACACGCAAACCGTCAAGGACATCGCCTTTGATTGCGACGGCGACACCTTGCTCATTCAAGTCGAGCAAATCGGCGCGGCCTGCCACGAAGGCTACAAGTCCTGCTTTTTCCGCTCGGTCGAAAATGGCGGTTTCAAAATCACCGAAGCCCAATTGCAAAAGCCGGAGGAGATTTATAAAAAGAAAAAATAAATTTTATGAGCGACATCAATTTCAATTGCCCACATTGCGAGCACAAAATTGAAGCGCCCGCAGAAATGATTGGAATGAAAGCCGAATGTCCTTCTTGTCAATGCGAACTTGAAATTCCAAATCAAACAAAAAAAGAATTACCGGCGAAACTGACGCCCATCGTTGAACCACGCCCACAATTTGTCGCCGCGAAATGTCCAAGTTGCAAAGGTGATTTACAAGTTCCGAACAACCGCGAAGAAGTGAAATGTATGTATTGCGGCGGGACTGTAATTGTAAATCAGGCAATACAATTAGTTTCCGGTGTGAACGTGGCAAATCTAATTGAACTCGCAAAAGCTGCTGCAAAAGCACTCAATTACAAAGAAGCTTACGATTATTATACCAAAGTGCTTGAATATGAACCGATGAATTTTCAAGTGTGGGCTGGAAAAGGCGAAGCCGCTGGTTGGCAATCAAGTTTATCCAACATCAGAACATTGGAAATGATTTCGGATTTTGACAATGCGATTAAATACGCACCTGAATCCGAGAAGCAAGCTATGCAAATTTACCTTGCCAATTTAATTAATCATCTCACTTCGACTTTGTATGGTATGGCGAAAAAACATTTGAAACAATTTATCAAACTGAACAACGCATGGCCGGATTACTTGCAACAATGTCGTCTTCTGATTGCCGCATTAGAATTTGGAAATTTATACGACCCAGAAAACAAAACGACTATTGAAAACATCATTTATATTTCCACAGACAATCTTCAAGGTGCAAAATTTACTATGGGATTAGGTATGTTGCAGAAAAAATTATCTGTAACGCCTCAATACGAAGCCCAATTAAAAACTAAAATTAATGAATACACCGCAAAAATGTATCGCTTGAATCCGAATTTTGTAAAACAGTAATTTAAGCGTGGCTTCCTGCTTTTGTTTTCTCCGCGCTTCGGCTAAAAATGATTTCATGTATTTGCCGGCGTCTGATGAATTTTTGAAGCCGGTCGCGCAAGAAAATAAATTTTCATTTAAGTCCTTTGCGTTATATTGCGGCTGAAAAATCATGGATGAAATGTTTCCATTCGCCAGTCGCGGGTATTTTTTAATGCTCGCGCTGCTGATTTTTGCGCGCGGTATGGATTTCTTGAGCACGTGGGTCGCCACGCCCAACCTCGTGCTGGAAGGCAACCCGATCGCCAAAAAACTCGGCTGGAAATGGGGCGTTGCGCTCAACGTCGCGCTCGTCGTCGTGCTGGCCATGTGGCCGCTGTCGGCCATCGTCGTTGCCACCGCCAGCGTGCTGGTCGCCGCGCGTAATTTTCAATCCGCCTGGCTCATGCGCTCGCTCGGCGAAGCCGCCTACCGCGAATGGCACGTCCAGCGCATCCAGGAAACGCGTGTCACGCTTTACCTCTTTTGCCTCGCCGGCAATACGCTGCTGACCGGCGCTGTCGGCGCGGCGCTGATTTATTTCAGCGACCTGCAACTCGTGCCGTTTGCCATCGGCATGGGCATGGACGCCTACGCGCTTGCGGTCGCATTTTACTCGGTGCTCGCGATTTGGCGATTGCATCGCGCCGCCAAACGCGAGGCGCGCCAGTTGGAGGCGATGCGAAATCAATCCGTCAATGCCCGCAGGTTTGTCGTCGAAACTTGCTCGCGCCCGCCCGATCAAATCGTTTAAACTGCCGGCGATGTATTCGCCGACACTGGATGAATTTTTGAAGCTGGCGGCGCGGGGGAATTTGATTCCCGTCACGCGCCGCATCCTTGCTGATTTGGAAACCCCACTTTCGGCCTATTGGAAAATCCGCGGGCAGGGCGAATCCTTTCTGTTTGAATCCGTCGAGGGCGGCGAACACATTGGACGCTATTCATTTGTCGGCTGCAATCCGCGCGCGGTCATCAAGCAAACGGGAAATCGTGTCGAGGTTTTGGACAATGGAAAAGTTGTTGAAACATTTATCGTCGGCAAGGACGTGAAGGACGGCCTCGAAGTCGTCGAGCGCCTGATGAAAAAATATCGCGTCGTGGCCGTGCCGGGATTGCCACGGTTCACCGGCGGCGCGGTCGGCTTCATCGGCTACGAATTCATCCACGACGTCGAGCCGGTCGTCCCGCGTCCGGCAAATGACGAATTGAAAACGCCCGTCATGTATTTTCTCATTGCCGACCAGCTTCTGGTTTTTGACCGCGTGGCGCAGACCATCACAATTCTGGTCAACGCAATTTTGGATGACGCGGAAAATCCAACCGACGCCTACGAAAATGCGGCGAGCGAAATTGATCGCATTATTTCCCTGCTCGAACAGCCGGGCGAGCACAAATCCGTGGACATTTCGCCGGAAACAAAGCCGCCCGTTGAATTTGAATCCAACCAGACGAAGGAAAACTTTTTCGCGAACGTCGAGGCGGCGAAAAAATTGATCACCGCCGGCGACATCATCCAGGTTGTCGGCTCGCAGCGATTTTCCGCGCCGATCAAGGCTTCACCGCTCGACATTTACCGCGCCGTGCGTTCCATCAATCCATCGCCATACATGTTTTTGCTGGAACTGGAAGGCTTTTCGCTCGTCGGCGCGTCGCCGGAAATTCACGTCCGTTGCGAGGACGACAAGGTGGAAATCCGCCCGATTGCCGGCACACGGCGGCGCGGCAAAAATGAAGCGGAGGATTTGGCGCTGGAAAAGGAACTGCTCGCCGATCCGAAGGAACGCGCCGAGCACGTCATGCTCGTGGACCTTGCGCGCAACGACATTGGCCGCGTCTGTGATTTCGGCTCGGTGCAGGTGAAGGATTTGATGATTATCGAGCGTTACAGCCACGTCATGCACATCGTGACGCAGGTCGAGGGCAAATTGTCCGCCGGCAAAACGCCTTACGATTTGATGCGCGCGACGTTTCCGGCGGGCACGGTCAGCGGCGCGCCGAAAATCCGCGCGATGCAGATCATTGCCGAACTCGAACAGACCGCGCGCGGGCCGTATGCGGGCTGCGTCGGTTATTTTTCCTTCAACGGAAATCTGGACACGTGCATCACGCTGCGCACCGCGCTCATCAAGGATGGCCGGGCTTACGTGCAGGCCGGCGGCGGCTGGGTGAATGATTCAACGCCGGAAGGGGAATTTCAGGAGACAGTCAACAAATCCATGGCGATGCGCAAGGCGGTTGCGATGGCGGAAAGTTTTGCGCGGGAATCATGAATCATTAAATCATCAGGCTGGCTTCGCATTGAATATGCCGCATCAACCCCAAAAAATGATCCAGTGGCTGGATGTGTTGATTTGCTTGGGACTGCTGGCCGTAACCGGCTATCTGGATTATTGGACGGGTTACAACAAGTCATTCTTCCTGTTTTATCTGGTCCCCATCGTTTTCACGTTGAGGCGACTGGGGATGGCTTCGGCCATTGTAATGTGCGTGTTGTCCGCGCTAGTCTGGCTGGTCAGCAACATGATTGCGGGGCAAACTTACAACGGCTGGCTGACACCGTTCTGGAATACAACGCTGCGGCTGCTGGTTTTTCTGCTGGTGGTAGGCCTGTTTGCCATGCGCGGAAAGTTGGAAAAACAAGTCAGCCAAAGCACGAGCGCTTTGAACCTGGAAATCCAGAAACGCGGCCGGCTGGAAAAGGAGGTGCTGGAAGCCAGCGAGCGCGAACAGCGGAAGATCGGTCACGATTTGCACGACAGCTTATGCCAGCATCTCACGGCCACGGCGCTGGCGGGCAAGGTGCTGGCCAAAAAGCTTGCGGACAAATCACCGCCGGAAGCGGATGCGGCCAATCATCTCGTGGTCATGGTTGAGCAGGGAATTGAACTCACCCGCACACTGGCCCGCAGCTTGCATCCGATCGAAATGGACGAGGAAGGCTTGGTGGATGGGCTTCGGGAACTGGCGGCCAACATCAGCAAAGGATTTTCGGTTGCTTGCAAATTGGAATGTTCCGAAACCGTGTCGCTGGCGACCGTGGATGCCAATATGCATTTATATCGTATTACACAGGAAGCCATCAGCAACGCCATCCGGCACGGCCGGGCCAAAAACATCGCCATCCATCTTGAAATGGCGGAAAATGAAATCGTGCTCACCATCACCGACGATGGCGTCGGCCTGCCGGCCGATGCCTGGGACAAGAACGGAATGGGATTGCATATCATGAATTACCGCGCCGAAATGATCGGGGCGAGCCTCCAGATCAAAAAGCTGCCGACGCAGGGCACGCGCGTCACCTGCATTTTGCCGGAACCCGACAAAATTTTTTTAGAAGCCCATGTCGAACAAAAATAAAATCCTGCTGGTGGACGATCATCCGCTCGTGCGCGAATGGCTCGCCAATTTGATCAACCAGGAACTTCAATTTGAAGTTTGCGGCGAAACCGGTTCGGCGCGCGAGGCGCTGCAATTGATTGCTTCCACCCAACCGGCCAGCGTCATTGTGGATATTTCTCTGGAAGGCGGTTCGGGCATCGAATTGATCAAGGACATCAAGGCCGCATATCCCGGCGTGGCGGCCATTGTGCTCTCCATGCATGACGAGGCGCTTTACGCCGAACGCGCGATGCGCGCTGGCGCGCGTAGCTACATCATGAAACGCGAGGCAACCGACAAGGTGCTCGACGCCATCAAGTCGGTGCTCGAAGGGAAAACGTATTTCAGCAACGCCGTCAACGCGACGATGGCCCAAAAACTGGCGCGGGGGGCCATGAACACGCCGGATTCGCCGGTCGCGGATTTGAGCGACCGGGAACTGGAGGTGTTTGATCTGCTCGGGCACGGCTGCAACACGCGGCAAATTTCCGACCAGTTGAATTTGAGCTTCAAAACCGTTCAGGTCTATTGCGCCCGCATCAAGGAAAAGTTGAATCTCGCCAATATCAACGAATTGATTACGCAAGCGGTGCGCTGGCACGAAAGTCAGCACGTAAAATAATCCAACGAATATTTGTAGGGTAATTTCCTATAGTATTTTAGGCTTTAGCCCTATACCGCTTTCTCTTGCGTGGAAATGCAATTGCTGTTTCAAAATCAATGCGGCCACACGGACGCTTGCAAACGAGTAATCAGCGTTTTGAAACATGTTATTGCATTTTACACAGTCAAAAAATCATACACACTGCACAGCTTTCACGCTGGTGGAGGTCATGGTTTCATTTGTCATTTTTGGCATGGTGACGTCCGGACTGGTTTACGGCTATCTGATGGCAAACCGGATGGCGGAATGGAGTTCGATGTCGCTGGCCGCACAATCGTCCGCCTCACAGGGCGCGGAGCGGGCGCGCGCGGCCAACTGGCGTCCGCGGGATTACCCGCCAACGAATGGCCCTGGAACGATGGATGAACTGCCGCCTTCTGCGAACGGCGGGCCGGTTCTTACAAACGTGGATTATTTTGACATTCCGAGCAAGGGCAGTCCGTCGTCAACGAACTTCGACATGTGGGTCACAAACTATGTATGGGTCACGAACATTTCCAGTGATCCGTATTTGCGCGAAATTTTGTCGGATGCCATTTGGAGATTCCCCCTGACAGGTAAAATTTATACTAACAGCATTGTCCTTCTGCGTGCGCCCGACCAATGAAAACGTCTTTCAATCAACCGCGCCTACGGCAACACCGTCCGACGTCCGCCTTCACGCTGGTGGAAATGATGGTTTCGGTCGGGATTTTCCTGGGCATTTTCATCGGCGTCATGGTGGGGTTGCAAATTTTCGGGCTGCGCGTCTACACGCTGGCGGCTACCAAGTTGAGTGCCACGACGGACGCGCGCCAGACGTTGAACGCTTTGCGCGCGGATATCCGGTCGGCAAAGCTCGTGTATGTAGGCATCTACACCAACAACACTTTTTCCCGAATCTCCAACAGTCTGCCGCAAACCGGTAATGCACTGGAAATTTATTTTGCCGACACCAACGACGATCCTGGCCAAGTGCCGGTCATTTACTATCAGAATTCGTCCGGTTCCTCAAATGCGCTCTACAGTGCCAACGATGGCACAGTGAGCCTGCTGGCGAATTATGTGACGAACTACTACGTCTTCACGGCCGAAGATTACCAGGCCAACGTCCTGACCAGTTACGAAAACAATCCCGTCATCCGTGTCACGCTGCAATTTGACCAATGGGAGTATCCCATCGGTTTTGTCGGCACCAATGCGATCAACGCCTACAATTTTTACCGCCTGCAAACGCTGGTCTCCCGACGCGCGAAGGAATGACGAAATCCGCATGAAAATCACATCTGCCTCCCAACCGCCGCCAGCAGCCGGCTATGCCCTAATGATAACGCTGGTGTTTCTCACCGTCGCGTTGATGACGCTTGGCAGCATCATGTATTGGGCGTCGTCAAACGCCCTGCTCACGAAGCGTAACAACCTTTACGTTTCGGCGCAGGCCGCCGCCGAATCCGCCACGGAAAATGTCATCACCACGATGATGCGCGATTTCACCTATGGCGAGCTTAACCCAGTCAGCAGTTACGATTCACTCATTCCCGACACCAATGGTTGGCCCGCGCTGTTCAAATTCAGCGATACCAACGGTGTCGCCAACCAAACGTCGGTTGATATTGGCGCCGACACTTGGGGAGCGTTGCCGTCCCAGTTCCAAGGTTTGTATGGTTACGGTCAGACCTGTGTCATCGCGTCCACCGCAACCACGGTTGGACAGCGCTATAATGTGTCCAGTACCGTCGCCCAGTCGATCTGGTTTGGAATCATTCCTGTGTTTCAATACGCAATATTCTACAACATGGATTTGGAGATCAATCCCGGTGCCTCAATGGACGTCAATGGTCGCGTCCATTCCAACGGCGACATTTGGGCGACCGGCAGCAGCTCAAGCACGCCGCTGATATTTAGCACCAATGTGGATGCGGCTGGGATAATCACCAACACGCCAAGTCCGGAGGATCCTCAAAACTACGGCCACCGTTCCGGCAACGTGGTCTATTTGGACCCGAACAGCCCGGTGCAAAATTCCGATTCCCTCAATTTGCCCATCGGCACCACCACCAATAATGATCCCACCAACATCACGGCCATCCTCAATCTGCCTCCAGATGACATCAGAGCGCCGTTGGCCGCCGCCTACTCCACCAACGGACAGACCTATCTTTTCAATGAAGCCGACCTGATTGTTTCCAATTCCGCCACCGGCATCAACGGCAACAGCTCAACCAACGCCCTGACTGTTTTTTATCAAAATCCCAACCGCGCAATGGCATTGGCCGCCGTAGCACCAGATTTTCAGGACATCCAAGACTTGGCGTCCAATTCCTACACCTATACCACGACTTACACCACAAACATCAATTCAAGCACTCACGGCCATAGAACCACCTACACCACCAACATCGTTTCAACCACTGTCACGAATGTGACAACCACCTACACTTACATCACCAATTACTATTATTCCTTCGTCACCAACGTCACGTTCTACGACTATCGCGAATCAAAAACCGTCCAGGCAGTTCAAATTAATGTCGCCAATCTGGATGCTTGGCTGACTAACAACGCGACGAACGGAGGAAATCAGTATGAGCTGTTTAACACTGGCGGCTCCACTGACAAAGGACACAGCATCAATTCCATTTACGTCTATAGTGCCGTTCCCTTGAGCACCTCCACGCTCCCGGCTGTTCGTTTGACCGACGGATCGCAATTGCCGCCAGCCGGACTTACGGTCGCCACAGCACTGCCGATTTATGTGGAGGGTAATTACAACGTCACTACCGACGACATTCATTACTCGGAATCGCTCGGCGACACCACCAATACCGTTCCTGCTTCGCTGCTGGGTGATGCCGTCACCATTCTCTCGTCGAACTGGAAGGACAGTTACAATTCCAGCACGAGTTTAAGCAGTCGTAATCCCGTCAGCACCACCATCAACGCGGCTACGTTGGAGGGCATTGTGCCTTCCAACGGATCGCATTACAGCGGCGGCGTGGAAAATTTCCTTCGGTTGCTGGAAAATTGGTCTGGCTCCACTACCCTCACCTACAACGGTTCCATTGTAGTCATGTTTCCCAGCCAATACGCTACCAGCCCCTGGCAAACCACCGGAGTTTATTACAATCCTCCCAATCGCCAATGGGGCTTCGACGTGAACTTCGAGCAACAATCCAAACTGCCGCCGCTGACGCCTCAAGTCAAAGCCACGGTTCGCGGCGATTACGCGACAGAATAAATTCCAGCTCCTCTCAACAAAGTTTCCACCGGAAACTCGATACTGTTAATTCTTTCCTTTTCGCGAGAACGCCATGAAATAAAGCAACGGCACGACAATCGGTGCGATAATCATCGAAACTAGGCTGCCGGCCATCAGCGAAATGGCCAGGCCTTGGAAAATCGGGTCGGATAAAATCACCGTCGCGCCCACGACAACCGCCAGCGCGGTGAGCAGGATGGGCCGGAACCGGATCATGCCCGCCTCGACCACGGCTTCGGCCAGCGGCCGGCCTTCCGCCAGCCGCAGTTCGATGAAGTCCACCAGAATGATCGAATTGCGCACCACAATGCCCGCGCCCGCCATGAAGCCGATCATCGAAGTCGCCGTGAAAAACGCGCCGAGCAATCCGTGCGCCGGCAAAATGCCGACCAGCGAGAACGGAATCACCGTCATCACAATCAGCGGCGTGAGGAACGACCGGAACCAGCCGACCATCAAAATGTAAATCA
Organism: Candidatus Aquilonibacter sp.; assembly: GCA_035504945.1. GTDB lineage: Bacteria > Verrucomicrobiota > Verrucomicrobiia > Limisphaerales > UBA11358 > UBA11358. The sequence continues at coordinate 45,246 of DATJRH010000003.1, forward strand.
ACACCAGCACCGCGCCGAGCGCCACGCCGAGATCGCGGAACACCTCAATCGTGATGTGCCATTCGCCGTCCCATTTGAGCGACGGCTGATAATCGGTGAACGGCATCTGGTAGTTGTAAATTTTCAACGGCGAGCCGTCGCCGCCGAACTCGCGCGTGTCGAGTTTTTCCAGCGCTTGGTTCATTTTCAAAATCGCATAAACCGGACTTTCTACCTGGCCTGCCACATCGCCGATGACATAGGTCACCGGCATGAGATTCTTGTGGTAAATGCTCTTGTCAATATTCGTGTGAACGACGGTCACGAGTTCGCGCAGCGGCACCAGCGGCGGCGCGGCATTCGTCGAACCCGGTTCGGGCAGCGCGTTGGCATCGCCGGAACGGACGCGCAGTGCCAGCAGGTCGTTGGGATTACTCCGGTCGGCCAGCGGCAGTTGCAGGACGATGTCCACGTCCTCTTTCGCGCGCGGGACATGCAACAAATCCACCGACTCGCCGCCGACGGCGATCTTGAGCGTCTGCGAAATCGTCTCGGCGCTGATGCCGTGCAGCGCGGCCTTTTCCTTGTCTATCACGAACTCCACCTTCGGCTGGTCGGCCTCGATATACCAGTCCGTGTCCACGACGCCGGGCGTGTGATGAAAAATGTCAATCACCTTGTGTGCCAGTGCGAGCCGGTCCTTTTCCGATTCCCCGTAAATTTCCGCCACGAGCGTTTGCAATACCGGCGGGCCGGGCGGCACTTCGGCGATGGCCACGCGCGCGTCGTATTTCGCGGCGATGGCGGCGACGCGCGGACGCACCCGTTCGGCGATTTCATGGCTCAACGCCTTCCGCTCGTTCTTCGGCAGCAGGTTGACTTGAATGTCCGCCACGTTTGCGCCGCGCCGCATGAAATAATGGCGCACGAGGCCGTTGAAATTAAACGGCGCGGCCACGCCGGCGTAAATCTGGTAGTTCAGCACTTCCGGCTCGGTGCGGACGGCGGCGGCGATTTCGCGCGCGGCCTCCGTGGTGCGCTCCAGCGAACTGCCTTCCGGCATGTTCAGGATGATTTGGAAATCGCTCTTGTTGTCGAACGGCAGCATTTTTACTTTCACGAAACCGACGACGACGAGCGCCATCGAAACCAGCAGCAACGCGACCAGTCCGCCGAGAAAAAGGTAACGCCGCCGCCGATGCTGGATCAACGGCACCATGAACCGGCAATACACCCGCGTGAACAAATTCTCGACCGGCGCGGAATGCAGCGTCGGATTTCCACTCTCGGCAACACAAGCCGCGCCTTCGGTCAGGCAGGAATATTTCCGGCCCCAGCGCAAAATCCGGATGCTCGCCCACGGCGTGACGATGAACGCGATGGCCAGCGAAAAAAACATCGCCGCCGTCGAGCCAATCGGAATCGGCCGCATGTAAGGCCCCATCATCCCGCCGACAAACGCCATCGGCAGCACGGCGGCAATCACCGCAAACGTGGCGAGAATGGTCGGATTGCCGACTTCGTTCACGGCTTCAACCGCGATGGCCGCCCAATTCCGGCCTTTGTTTTTCGGCAGATGAAAATGGCGGACGATGTTTTCAACGAACACGATGGCGTCGTCCACCAAAATGCCGATGGAAAAAATCAGCGCGAACAGCGTGATGCGATTCAGTGTGAAACCGTAGAGGTAAAAAACGAGCAGCGTCAGCGCGAGCGTCGTCGGAATGGCGACGGCCACGATGAGCGATTCGCGCCAGCCGAGCGCAAGCAGAATCAACAGCGAAACGCCGACGACGGCGAGCAGCATGTGGAAAAGCAGTTCGTTGGATTTTTCCTGCGCCGTCGCGCCGTAATTGCGCGTGACCGTCACCTGCACGTCGCTGGGAATGATGCGGCCTTTGAGCGTGGCCACTTTCTTCAAAACTTGATCAGCTACTTGAGTGGCGTTCGCGCCCGGACGTTTGGCAATGGCCAGCGTGACGGCGGGCTGGGCGGACACCATTTTCCCGGACGCCGCGCCGGAACCGAAGAGCACATACTGCGTCGGCTCTTCCGCGCCGTCCACGATGGTCGCCACGTCGCGGAGATAAATGGGTTTGCCGCCATAAACGCCCACAACCACGTCGCCAACGTCCTCGACGCTTCGTAAAAACGCCCCGGTTTCCAGCACGACTTCCTTGTTGTTGCTGGTCACTTCGCCGGCGACGTATTGGCGGTCGGCCTGTTGCAACATTGGCACCAAACCGGCGGGACTCAAATTGCGCGCGGCCAGTTTCGCCGGGTCGAGCAGCACGCGGATTTGCCGGTGCGCGCCGCCGATGATGGTTGTGCCGGCGACGTCGTGAACTTGTTTCACCGAGTCGTCCACTTGCGCGACAAGCCGGTGCAACGTCAAATGATCGTAAACCGAACTGTGAAACGTCAGGCAGAGGATCGGCACGTCGTCAATGGACCACGCTTTGATGAGCGGCTGGGAAACGCCGTGCGGAATTTTGTCGTAATTGGATTGCAGCTTTTGGTTCAGCTTCACCAAGCTGCTGTCCATGTCTTCGCCGACCTTGAACCGGACGATGGCGAGCGATTGGCCTTCGCTGGAAGTCGAGTAAATGTATTCGACGCCGGGAATTTCCCAGAGCAGCTTTTCCATCGGACGGGTGACGCGCTCCTCGACTTCCTTGGCGCCGGCGCCGGGCATCGTGACGAGCACATCCACCATCGGCACCTTGATTTGCGGCTCCTCCTCGCGCGGCAGCATCAGCACCGCGAACACTCCGAGCAATACCGACGCGAGGATGATGAGCGGCGTGAGCTTGGAATCAATGAACATCCGCGCAACGCGTCCGGCGAAGCCGTGCAGCGCGGCGGAAGAATTATCAGGCACGATGTTCACGGTTTAACCACGACGGGCTGGCCGTCCGTCAAATCATTTACGCCGCTCGTGACAGCTTGTTCGCCGGCGTTGAGGCCGGAAACGATTTCCACTTCGTCGCCGACGCGCGCGCCGGTTTTGACGATGCGCAATTGCGCATGATTGTCGGCCACGACAAAAAGCAATTGCATGTCGCCGCGCTGAATCACCTCCGACGCCGGGACGCGCAACGCGGAAACTTCGCCGGTCGGAACCGCCACGCGGCCAAATTGGCCGGCGCGCAAGCCGGGCACGGACGGCAAATCCAATTTAACGACGAAGGTGCGGCTGTCCGAATCGGCGGACGGCGCGATTTCGCTGACGACGCCGGTGAAATTGGTTTCCAGTGCGTCCACGCGGACGGCCAGCTTGTCGCCGAGTTTGACTTTGTCCACGAGCGCCTCCGGCACGTCGGCTTCGAGACGCAGATGCTGCGGGTCTTCCATTTCCAGCAGCGGTTTGCCCGGCGCGGCGAGGTCGCCCATGTCGGCATCCTTGCGGGTGATGACGCCGGCAAACGGCGCGGTCACTTTCGTGTAGCCGAGCAGCGTATTGGCCGCCACCGCCGCCGCGTCCGCCACGCGGAATTTGGACTGCACGCTGTCGTATTCGGATTGCGAGAGGATGTTTTGCCCGAACAGATTGGTGGCGCGTTTCAAATCGCTTTCCGCCTGCTGCCGGACGGCGAGCGCCTGATCGTATTGCGCCTGGATTTCGCGGGCGTCAATCGTCGCCAGCAATTCGCCGTTGGTCACGTCCTGGCCGGGCACGACGAGCATCTGCTCGATTTTGCCGCTGACTTTGGCCTCGATGACCGCGTGCAATTTGGCGCGCACCGTGCCGATGTCGTCTTCCGTGGCGACGCGATTTTTGTATTCCGCGACCTGCGTCCGCACGGAAACCGGCGGCAGCGAAGCTGTGCTGTCCGCAGGTTTGCGTCCGCAGCCGCTCAGGACAAACATTGCGAGCAGCGTGGCGGTGAGAAATTTCAACCGGTTCATTTTCCTTGTGCCGGTTGAGCCGGTTCGGCCGCACAGCAGCTTCCGGCATCGCGCCCGACGCCAATTTTTTTCAAAATCATTTCCAACGGACAGAAGTTGGTGAACGATGATTGCAGCAGGTTGAAGCCGACAAACGCCGTGAACCAGAGCCAGTCGGCGCTCTGGAAATGCGCCAGCAACAGGCTGACGAGAATGAACGCGCCAGCGAAGCGGCGGACGATGAGTTGCATTTTCATACACCCTTACCGAGCCGCGACAGGCTGGAAAGTTACAAAGTTAACAACCGCTTAAGCCAAATCATCACGCTCGTCGCGCCAGAATTTGCACCACCGCGCCGCGTCCGGTGTGGCCGCCGCCTTCAATCACGTCGCGTTCGAGTTCGCGGGCGACCAAAAAATCCAGGCCGGACAATTCTTCGCGCAACGCCGCCAGCGTCATGAGGAGTTCGTGCGATTTTGGGCCGCCGGTGCCGAACGCCAGTTGCGCCGGCGTGTAGGCTTCCAAAATAAAAGCGCCGCCCGGTTGAAGTCCGGCGGCAACCGCGCGATGAACCCGACGCCGCAGCTCCGGCGGAAAATGCGCAAACGTGGCGACGATGCCCGCCCACGCGCCGTGCGCGATGGTGAAATTTTCCAAATCGGTGACGACGGTTTCAATCGCAACGCCGCGTTTCGCCGCGAGCCGCCGCGCCTTGGCCAGACCGACTTCCGATTGGTCCACAGCGGTCACGCAATGGCCAAGCGTAGCGAGGTGAACGGCGTTCCGGCCTTCGCCTTCGGCCAGGCACAGTACCGGGCCGGTGGGAATTTGCGGCGCAGATTCCGCCACGAAGGCGTTTGGCGTTTCGCCATAAGCGTAATCGGCGGCGGCGAAACGCTGGTTCCAAAATGCGACGTCCATTGAATTCATACCAGGCCGCCGTTCACGCGGATGTTCTGGCCGGTGACCCAGCCGGCGGCATCGCTGGCGAGAAAGGCGACCACTTCGGCGATTTCCGGCGGCTGGCCGAGCCGGCCAAACGCGGAAAGTTTGGCGAACCGTTCAATCTGTTCCGCCGTTTTGCCCTCCACGAACAGTTCGGTTTCCGTCGGGCCAGGCGAAAGCGCGTTGACGGTGATGCCGCGCGGGCCCAGTTCGCCGGCGAGCGAGCGCGTGAGTTGTTCCACCGCGCCCTTGGTCGCGACGTAAGCGCCGTAAGTGGGCATGGGCCGGGCGGTCGTGGAACTGGAAATGTTGATGATGCGTCCGCCGTCGGCCAATCGCTTCGCCGCCTGCTGGCAGGCGAAAAACAGCCCCTTCACATTCACGGCGAAAATCTGGTCGAACTCCGCCTCGGTCACGGCGCTGACGGGTTTGCTGAACATGATGCCGGCATTGTTGACCAGAATGTCCAGCCTGCCGAAGTGCGCGAGCGTTTCATCGAACAGCCGGACGACATCGGCGATACGACCGACATCGCCTTGGACGACCAGCGCCTTTCCGCCGGCGGATTTGATTTCCTTTTTCAATTTCGCCGCTTTCTCCGCGCTGCGCGAATAATTGACGGCCACCGCCGCGCCGTCGCGGGCGAGGCATTGGGCGATGGCGCGACCGATGCCGCGCGAAGCGCCGGTGACGAGCGCGACTTTTCCTTTTAGATTTGCATTCATGTGCGAAAAGATAATTGAAAGTGGCGGCGGCGCGAATTTCTTTTGTGTGACCGTCAATTGTTCTTCGCGTCGTCGGCAACTTTTTGGGCGCGGGCGAGCGAACCGAGGTTGAAAACGTTGGCGTAGCCGAGGCTTTTCAATTTGCGCCGCGCCATGCCGCTGCGCATTCCGCTCAGGCAATGCAGCAGGAGCACCTGGCTTTTGTCTTTGAACCGGCGGGGCACGGCGGTTTCGACTTCATCCAGCGGAAAATTAAGCGCGTCCGGCAGGTGGCCAGAGTTGAATTCGCCCGGACTGCGCACGTCAATCACCGGCGCGCCGTTTTTCAAGTGCGCCGCGGCGTCTTTGGCAGAAATCTGCCCGGCTTTTTTCATAATCAGCACAGCGGCGACGACCGCCGCAAGAATCAGAATGGGAATCCACATGGTTTCAAAATTTCAACCTGCGAAGAAACTATTTACCCGGATGTTTCTCGCGCCATTTTTTCCGCAACGCATCGTGGAGGCGCTCGCGAAATTGAACGGGAATTTCGTAGGGCTGGCCCGCCTGGTAGAGCGTGATGGTCTTGCGGATGTTGTCCACGACCACCTGGCACGGGTTGCAGCCGGCCATGTGTTGCTGGAATTCTGCGCAGACGGCGGGATCAACCGTGCCGTCCACGTATTCGTTCAGCATCGCCAGGAGTTCTTCGCATTTCATTTGTTCCTTTCCATTTGAGCCGCCAGCGCGGGAAAAGTTACAAGCATGTTTGTTGAAATTTTAAGGCGCATGGTCGTGGTGGCGAATTAGGCGCGTGGCCGGGTCGCCGAGGGCCGCGGTCAGATGCTCGCGCAATTGCAGGCGGGCGCGCAACAGGCGCACCTTGACGTTGGCCTCGCTCAACCCCAGCGCCCCAGCGGTTTCCTGGATGGAAAGCCCCTCGACATCACGCAGCAGAAAAATGAGCCGGTGCTTTTCGTCCAGTTTTGCCAGGGCTTCGTCGAGCAGCCGGTGGATTTCGTTTTTGTGAACCAGTTCCTCCGGCGATTGCCGCCAGTCGGCGATATATTCCGGATGCGGCACGGCGTCAAAGCTGTCGCGCTCTTCCGTGGCCGCCTCCAGTGAAACAACGTCCAGCCCTTTGCGTTTGCGGATGATTTTCAGCGCGGCGTGGGTGGCAATCCGCAGCAGCCAGGTGGAAAAGCCCGCCTCCCCGCGGAAGCCGTCGAGATTTTCGAGCGCGCTCAAAAAAGTCTGCTGCGTCACGTCCTCGGCGTCCTGTTCCTGCCGCAGCATCCGCATGGCCAGCGAATAAACCCGCTGCTCATGCCGCGCCGTCAGCGCCTCGAACGCCGGAAGTTCGCCGGCTTTGGCGCGGCGCACCATTTCGGCGTCGCTGATTTCAGAAGTTTGCAAATTTGTCATGCCGGTTCCTGATTACGCTGGCAGAGCGATTGCCGCCACACAATTCCTTTGTCAGGATGGCGGGAATTTGATTGCGGAAACCGGGTTTTTTGCTAGGGTGGATTTGAACGGGAAAGATATGAAGCGCTGGCTTTTCATTGCGATGGCGGCACTGCTTCCGGGCATCACGACCCACGCGGCGCAGGTCGGCTTGATTAAAATTGACGGTGCCATCGGCCCGGCCACGGCCAACTACATTTCGCGCGCGCTCGGCGTTGCCGCCAGTCAAAACGACCAGTGCCTTATCATCGAACTCAACACGCCCGGCGGCCTGGCGACTTCGATGGACGACATCGTTCAGGATTTTTATCAATCGCCGGTGCCCACCGTGGTTTATGTCGCCCCCGAAGGCGCAATGGCCGGCAGCGCGGGCGTTTATATCACGCTGGCGGCGGACATCGCGGCGATGGCGCCGCACACCGTCATCGGCGCGGCGCATCCCGTCGAGATGGGCGGCGGTGAAATGGAGGAAACGACCAACAGCATCATGATGCAAAAAATCGGCAACGCCTACACGGCGGTGATGCAGACCATCGCCGAAAAACGGCATCGCAACGTCGAGTGGGCGGAATCATCCGTCACGGCCAGCAAGGCCATTACTTCCGAGGAAGCGCTCAATCTGAACGTGATCAATCTGATTGCGACCAACGTTCCCGACTTGCTGCAAAAATTGAATGGAAGGAAAGTCGGCGACAAGATTCTCAAAACCGCCAGCGCGGACGTCGTGGAAATTCCAATGACGCCGGCGGAACAATTGTTTCAACTCTTCTGGCAACCGGAGGTGATGATGATATTGATGCTCATCGCGATTTACGGCATCATCGCTGAAATCAGCCATCCTGGCGCGATTTTTCCCGGCGTGGCCGGCGCACTGGCGCTGATTCTGCTGCTTTACATGTCGGCGACGCTGCCGGTCAACATCGCCGGCGTCGCGCTGATTCTCCTGGCCGTCGCGCTATTCGTCATTGATATTTTTGCGCCAACGCACGGAGTGCTGACGGGCGGCGGCATCATCGCGTTTTTTCTCGGCGCGTTGCTGCTGTTCAATCACGAGCCAAAGGTTTATCAATTGCCCATGACGTGGATTGTTTCCGCAACGCTTGTCACCGCGGCGTTTTTCATCTTCTTCGTGACGAAAGGCATTCGCGCCCAATTTCTGCCGAAACAATCCGGCAAGGAAACGATGATCGGCAAAATTGTGAAGGCGCAATCGCGGATTGATTCGGCGGGCGGCCGGGTGTTCATCGAGGGCGAACTCTGGAACGCCGTGAGCGAAACGCCCGTGGACGCCGGACAAAATGTCGAAGTCACCGGCATCGAAGGATTGACCTTGCAGGTGAAGCCCAAACAGGGCTGAAATTTTTGACATAAACCCAACACGCACACGCGCCGTCTGATTATGCACAACGGGGTTTCGAAAGAATCCAATTCCACAGCGTCGTGCCCGTTGCAGCCCATTTTGCTTTTGCTGTTTTTCGGCAGCGGCTGCGCGGCGCTGATTTATGAAATCGTCTGGTTCCAGATGCTGCAACTGGTCATCGGCTCCTCGGCGGTTTCGATGGGCGTGCTGCTCGGAACGTTCATGGGCGGAATGTGCCTGGGCAGCCTGCTGCTGCCGCGAATGATTTCCGCCGCCCGGCATCCGCTGCGGATTTACATGCTGCTCGAACTGGGCATCGGCATTTTCGGAATTTTAATTTTGTTCGGAATGCCCGCGGCGGCGTGGGTTTACGCGGCCCACGTCGGAAGCGGATTGGGCGGCATCCGGTTGCGCGGATTGTTCGCCGCCGTCTGCCTGCTGCCGCCGACCATTCTGATGGGTGCGACGCTGCCGGCCATCGCGCGCTGGGTCAAGGCCACGCCCGGCGGCATTTCGTGGCTCGGATTTTTTTACGGCAGCAACATTGCCGGCGCGGTGTTCGGCTGTCTGCTGGCTGGATTTTACCTGCTGCGGATTTATGATTCCGTCGTCGCCACCTTTGTCGCGGCGGCCATCAACGGCGCGGTCGCGCTCGCGGCGTTTGTCTTTTCCTTCGCGGCACGGCATGAAATATCGGCTGAAACGCAACCGCCGCCGGACGCGGCTGAAGAAAATTTTCCCGTTTCCAAAAAAACCCCGTGGCTGGTTTATGTGACCATCGCTTTGTCGGGAATGTCCGCGTTGGGCGCCGAAGTGGTCTGGACGCGGCTGCTGTCGCTGACGCTCGGCGGGACGGTTTATACTTTCTCCATCATTCTGGCCGTGTTTCTTTTCGGATTGGGCGTCGGCAGCGGCATCGGCGCGACGCTCGCCCGCAGCAGCCGGCAGCCTTGGGCGCTGTTGGGTTGCTGCCAGTTGCTTCTGACCGGCGCCATCGCCTGGACGGCGTATATGCTGGCCCAATCCCTGCCGTATTGGCCAATTGACCCGTCGCTTACTAGGAGCGTGTGGCTGAATTTTCAACTGGATTTGGTCCGCTGCCTTTGGGCCTTGCTGCCGGGGGCGGTTTTGTGGGGCGCGAGTTTTCCGCTCGCGCTGGCGGCGGTGCGCATTCAGGAACCCGCGCGGCTCGTCGGCGGAATTTACGCGGCGAATACCGTCGGCGGAATTCTCGGCGGCATCGGTTTCAGCATCGTCTTTATTCCACTGATTGGAACGCAGCAAAGCCAGCGGTTGCTGGTCGGCCTAGCCGCGGCGGCGGCGCTGCTGGTCTTCGCCGCATTCATTGGAAAATTCCGCAAGTCCTTCGCCTCGGCTTTCGGTGGCGCCGTGATTTTGGCGGCGCTAGTGCTCGTTCCGCTCGCGCTCGCGCGCGGCATTGCGAAAGTTCCCGGCGAATTAATCGCTTACGGCCGTTACGCGGCGACCGAGTTCGGCCAGATAGACATTCTTTACGTCGGCGAGGGCATGAACAATTCGGTCGCCGTGTCGCAGGGATGGGACGACGATTTCCGGAACTTCCACATTAGCGGCAAAATCGAGGCGTCGAGCGATCCGCAGGACATGCGGCTGCAACGGATGCTGAGCGACATTCCCGCGCTGATTCACCCGCATCTGCGCTCGGTGCTGGTCGTCGGCTGCGGCGCGGGAGTGACGGCCGGCGCGTTCACGGTGTTGCCGGACATCAAGCAAATCACCATCTGCGAACTGGAACCGCTCGTCCCAAAAATCGCCGCCGAATACTTCGGCGAGGAAAACTACAACGTGGTTAACGACCCGCGTACCCGGATTATTTACGACGACGCGCGGCATTACATTCTTACGACTCGCGAAAAATTCGACGTCATCACTTCCGACCCAATTCATCCGTGGGTCAAAGGCTCGGCGACGCTTTACACGAAGGAGTATTTTGAACTGGTGAAGGCACATTTGAACCCCGGCGGCATCGTCACGCAATGGGTGCCGCTTTACGAAAGCGACACGGATGCCGTGAAAAGCGAAATCGCCACCTTCTTTGAAGTTTTTCCCGACGGCACAATCTGGAGCAATGACCAGAACGGCAAGGGCTACGACCTGGTTTTGCTCGGCCAGGCCGGGCCGACCAAAATCAACCTCGATGAAATCGCCGCGCGGCTCGCGCAGCCGCAGTATTCCGCCCTGGCCGGTTCGTTGCGGGAAGTCGGCTTTGACTCCGCGTTTGATGTGTTCGCCACCTACGCTGGGCAGGCGTGCGACCTGGCCCCGTGGTTGAAAAATGCCCAGATCAACCGCGACCGCAATTTACGCCTGCAATATCTGGCGGGACTTTCCTCAAACTGGTATCATAATGAAAGCATTTACGAAGACATGATTGCCTATCGCAAATTTCCCAACACGCTTTTTGCCGGGTCGGATGACAGCATCGAGAACTTGAAAATCACCATGGCGAAGGCTTGGTTGAAAAAATGATGGATGAATTGAAATTGAAAAAAAGACACCACCAATCCATTTATTTCACGGAAATGATTAAATGGATTTAAGATTCAATTTGCCATTCAGCACGCGATTTTAAGTGGAATACCTCCTTTAAATTCCACAGAAGGCTCGTAAAACAAATGCTTGGCAAAAAACTCTCCGATGCCAATTGTAAGTATGAATTCATTTTCCAAAAGAATCGCTGTATACATCGACACATCTATACCTTCTCGAAATATAATTGATTTTATCGGTGAATTTAAATTAGGCTCCTGCTCGATTGAAAGCACCTGAACAAACGATTCATCGTAGTCACAATCAAATATATCCAGGCTCGCATTTTTTTCAGATACATCAAGGTCGTTCAATACAAACAAACTATTATTACTAAGGCGAACAAATGTTTCTATAAATTGATATCGCTGAATTTTTGCGATTTTCTTTTCATATACGCATTCTATCTTCTGTCCAATTATTTTACTGGCTGTAAGCCGTTTTCTTGTGTTCATTGAATTTATGGATGGTTTGGGTTACATAAAGATTTGTGAGCTTTCTGAAACAGCACTGCATGGCACTTTGAAATTCGGATTTTCTACTTGTTCGCTGAATACGCCCGTTTCACAACCGTGTCGAGAATTTTTTATTTGGGCGATGAGGGCATTCACACCGTCGCCCGCAGTGTTCCCGGTTCATTTGAGCTGGCGGGATGGGAATTTATTTTGAAAATTTCATTGCGTTCCGGCGGATTGGAGTTAAACCGTTGAGTTGTTAATCGGCTCAATCATTCAACTTAAAAAATTATGCCCACAGATTCACTTGAACGTCTCCTTGGCGGCGGACTCGCCGTTGTTGTCACTGTTTTTATCGTGCTGGCCATCATCCTGCCGCAGGCCATCCGCATTTTGCGCGAATATGAGCGCGGCGTCATTTTCCGGCTCGGCAAACTGCTCGGCGCGAAAGGGCCGGGCATCATTTTTCTCATTCCCATCGTGGACAAGATTGTGAGGATGGATTTGCGCGTGGTGACGATTGACGTTTCCAAGCAGGAAATCATGACCAAGGACAACGTGCCGGCCACGGTGGACGCGGTGGTTTATTTCCGCGTCATCAACCCGATGGACGCGGTCGTGAAGGTGGAGAATTTCTGGAAGGCGACCTCGCTCATCGCGCAGACGACGCTGCGGAGCGTGCTTGGCCAGGCGTCGCTGGACGATTTGCTGTCGCAGCGCGACGTCATCAACCAGAAGCTGCAGGAAATCATTGACCGCCAGACCGAGCCGTGGGGCATTAAGGTCACCGCCGTGGAAATCAAGGACGTGGCGCTGCCGGACAGCATGAAGCGCGCGATGGCCCGGCAGGCCGAGGCCGAACGCGAACGCCGCGCGAAGATTGTGAACGCGGAAGGCGAATTTCAGGCCGCCGAAAAAATGGTGCAGGCCGCCGCGTTGATTGCCAAGGAGCCGATTGCGCTGCAATTGCGGTATCTGCAAACGATGCGGGAAATGGCCAGCGACCGGAACACGACGACGTTTCTGCCGCTGCCGATAGATTTGTTCAGCGCGTTTTTGAAGAAATAAAAAAGGTGATTCAATCGCCTGTGTTGGAAATTCATGACGCGCCTCACGGAAATAACTGCGCTGTTGTTCGCAGCATGGACGGCCTGGTGGTTGAGTGGATATGACTCGAAGTTAAGCGGTGAAAATAAATGGGAAGATTTAATCCGCCGGGGAATCCGGTGCGGCCTGACGCTGCTCCTCGCGGGAGTTTTTCTTAGGCTGCCGGCATCGTCGGAGATTGTGCCGATTCTGCTGTTTATTGCGATAGCCTTTTTTCTTTTATGGCACGATTGCGTCACTGAATTGTGCGCGCGCGGTTTTCATTGGCTGGTTGATCCCGAAGACAAACGGGAGTTTGATCCCAACAAGAACCTGCGCGATCTGGATACGATTGCCAGCCTGATCAAAAACGGCCGGAAGGAGGAAGCCATCCAGTTGTGCCAGATGCTCAAGGAATCCGGCGACGCCAGTGTGCTCGCATTGGAAACGATGCTGGAACACCTCGGCGTCCGGCAGGAATACGTCCAGAAACCCAGGCCGCTGGTCGAGGCTTACCGTCTGCGTTCGCAAGGACGGTTCAAAGAGGCGGAATTAATTTTAAATCCGTTACTGAAGGAGAACCCGGAAAATCTGGATGCGGCCATGATGCTGATACGGCTTTACGCGCAGGATATGCGTCGTCCCGACAAGGCCTTGGAAATACTCCAGTCTCTCGAAAAGCAAGCTTACATCCCATCCGCCAACATTGAATTTGCCCGCCGTTCGATCATCGACTGGCGTCAAAGCAAGTCCAAGCCGGAAAGGGCCGACACCGTGCCGGAATCGGTTGATGAACTTCTGTCCCACAATTATTTCGGCACGGCCATTGAAGTTTTGGAACGTAAAACCAAGGAGCAACCGCAGGATTTCGACTCATGGATGAAACTTGTTGAGGCGCACGGCAGGTATTGCGGCAATTTTCAACAAGCGGAAAAAATTGTCCGGCAAATTGAGTTCGGCCATGATTTCAGTCCGGAACAAATCCAGGGTGCCAAGGTCAAAATCAAAGAATGGCGTGAAATCCGGTCAAATCGAGATTAAACTTTGAACGTATTTATGCCGCTTTATGAATACGAATTGTGCGAAGGCAATTGCGTGGTCTGCGGCGGGAAGTTCACCTTGAATCGCCCGCTCTCGGCCAGGCCGTTGACCAATTGTCCGGCTTGCAAAAAACCGGTGCGCAAGATCATTTCCACTTTCAGCACGCCGCACAAACTCAAGCCGCTTTCGATTTCCGACGCGAAAAAAGCCGGCTTCACCGTGCTCAAAAAAATTAAAAAGGGCGAATATGAACGGCAGTGATTTGTCAAATTGTCAAAGGATTGATGCGGCAACGTAATGAAGCGCGTTTCAACACTTCAACATTTCGACGATTTTTTCTTTAAATTCAGTTTTGACGCGCGGTGTCTATTGGATTAGCGTATAACCTTGAAAATGCGTTTCCGACCGGCCAGCTTGAAACTGTCGCTGCCCGTCCTTTTGGCGGTCGCAACCGTCCTGTCCGCCGGAGCGCAGACGGCAACACAACCGGCCACTTCGCCGCCGGCGCAAAACGGCGGAGCCGCTCCCAACGCGCCGTCGCTGACGCCGGCGGGGACGCAGCCACCTTCTTTTATAGACAACGTCGAAGCGCCGCCGTCGGGCTTTAATTTTGATTCCCCGTCCAGCCAGCCGCCGCCGCCCATGTCAGCGGCCCCGTCCGCCGAAGATCAGCGCCTTCAAAAAGTATTGCAGGAGCGCCAGAATTGGGCATTGATGACGCCGGAGGAAATTTTCGGCGTGAAGACACCGGAGGAAATTTTCGGAATCCAGAAGCGGGACGCCGCCGGCCGGGTCATACAAACGACCCAAGTGGAACGTTTTCTGGCCAGGCAAGAGCAGGAGCTGAACGACACCACCAACAACTGGCAAAATGCCGGGGCTGCAGAAATGCAAAATTTGAATTTTTCCGGCAACCGGCAGGCTGAAGGTTTTGGCCCGGTCAATAACGGGCAGAAAACCCTGCAGCAATTTTTGGATAATTCCCTGAACTCCGCGCCGGACAACAGCAGCATGCTTGGCGGTCAAAGCGCGACGACGGAATGGCCCCAATCGTTTGGCGCGACCACCTTGCCAAAAGCCAATCCTCAACAGCAGGCGGACATCGATGCTTTCAATCAATTGTTGGAGCGGACTCCGTCCGCCACCACGGTAACGCCGTCATCGGGTTCGGCCGGAAAATTCCTGTCCGCGCCGGCGACGACGGTGAATTCCATCCTGGGCCAACCGGCGGCAAATTCATTTGGCGCGTCGTTCACTCCTTTGAACAACGGTCTCAGCGCGCCGCAAGGAATTACACCGCTGACCGGGATCACGAGCCCGAATCAAAACAATTCCCAACCGGCGCCGGCTCCTTCGTGGACACCGCAGCCGGCACCGTGGCTGTCGCAGGGGCCGCAACCGTTCACGGTTCCGCAGCGGCAGTTCTAAGTTCCGATCATTGCGCGGAAGTTATCACGAGGACTTGTTCAAGGGTGGAGAGCCCCTCGCGCGCACGGTCGAGGCCAACCATGCGGAGCGTTTTCATTCCCTGACTGATGGCAACTTTGGCCATTTCGCGCGTGCTGGCGCGGGCGATGATGAGTTTGCGGATTTGATCGGTGACGGGCATGGCTTCGATGATGGCCATGCGCCCGGCGTAACCGGAACTTTTGCAGCGTTCACAGCCCCGCCCGCGGTATAATTGGACGCCGTTGAACAGCGCCGGTTCGATGCCCAAATCCGCGAACATTTTATCCGGATAGATGACCGGCTCCTTGCAATGAGAACAGATGCGGCGCATAAGGCGTTGCGCGCAGGACAAAATCACGGAGGACGAAATCAAAAAGGGCGCGATGCCCATGTCGTCAAGGCGCGCGATGGCGCCGGGCGCGTCGTTACAGTGCATGGTGGAGAGCACCTGGTGGCCGGTGAGCGCGGCTTCGATGGCGATTTCGGCGGTTTCGGTGTCGCGGATTTCGCCGATCATGATGATGTCCGGGTCCTGGCGCAAAATGGAGCGCAGTGCGTTGGCAAAGGTCAGGCCGATGTCCTTCTTGGTCGGCACCTGGTTGATGCCGGGCACCTGGAATTCGACCGGATCCTCGACGGTGACAATGTTCCATTGCGGGCTGTTTAACTCGTTGAGCGCCGAGTAAAGCGTCGTCGTCTTGCCTGAACCGGTCGGGCCGGTGACGAGAATTAATCCGTGTGGCGCGTCAATCGCGCCTTTGAATTGTTTGAAGGTTTCGGGGTCAAGGCCGAGTTTGTCAATGCTGGCGGAAAGGTTGGTCTTGTCGAGCACGCGCAGCACGATTTTTTCGCCGTGAACCGTGGGCAGCACGGAGACGCGCAGGTCGTAGTCTTTGCCGCCGACCCTGACCCGCATGCGGCCGTCCTGCGGCAGACGGCGCTCGGCAATGTCGAGGCTGCTCATGATTTTGAAACGCGAGGCCAGGGCCAGTTGCATTTGTTTCGGCGGCGGCGTGGCATCAATCAACGACCCGTCCACGCGGTAGCGCAGGCGCATGGTCTTCTCGAACGGCTCCAGATGCACGTCGCTGGCGCGGTCCTTGACGGCCTGCACGATGATTAAATTGGCCAGTTTGATGACGGGCGCTTCCTCGCTGGAGGCGGCAAGTTGGTCGAGGTTGACTTCTTCGACTCCTTCCTTGATTGATTCGACACTGGCGGCTTCGGCGTCACTTTGTTTTTGCGCATCCTGAATGATGTCTTCCATCGTGCCGCTTTTGGCGGAGTCAATGGCACTGAGCTTGTCCATGATCGCCTTTTCCGAGGCGATGAACGGCGCGATTTCCAGTTTGGTGATCCGCTTGACATCATCGAGGGCGAGGACGTTCAACGGGTCGGCCATCGCGAGGAACAATTTGTTTCCCAGCCGCGAAACCGGAAGCACTTTATGGTTGTAGGCCGTCTCGCGCGGCAGCAACTCGACAATGTCCGACGGAATGTTCAAACGGGCGATGTTGATGGGGGGCACGTTCAACACGCGGCCCATGGAAACCGCCAGATCCTGTTCGCTAACGTAGGCTTTTTCGATGATGAGCTTGACGAGGCGCGCGCCTTCCTTCTTTTGCTGTTCGAGCAGTTCCTCGACCTGGTTCGCGCCCAGCAGCCCGTCCTCGACGAGCGCGTCGGCAATCCGTTCTCCGAATGATTTTATTTTGGCCATGGCTTCAACGGAAGGCTTTGCGGAGGTTTGACATCAATTCGGCAGGCGCGGCCAGATACCACAGCAGCCGGTGCGAGGTGGTCGCGGCCAGTTCCTTCGCCGCCTGCTGGTTGAAGGGATTCGCCGTTGCCACCAAAATAGACTTGCTCATCCGGTCAAACGGCAGCACACACCAGCGTCGGCATACTTCCGCCGGAAAACCGCGCGTCAAATCAATGTCCACGTCATACCGTTCCAGCGGCAAAAATCCCGTGCGTGATTTGTCGCTCAACAGCTTGAGCGATTTTTCCACTTCGAGAATCCCCTTTTCCGCAAGCACGTGGATGAACGGCTCGTTGACATTCATCGGGGCAACCGTCACATCCACTGGACGCCAGCATAAGTCAAAATCGCCTTCCTTGATGAGTTTGCCATCGACAAAAATCCGGCGCATCGTCTTGCGGCCATCATCAATTTCCGCCGCCGCGTGCGATTTTTTCATTCCCGGCACGGCCTCGTCGGGCGCGGGCGTCAAGGCCACTTGTTCGACGCCCGCCGATTGAACGTCCACGTTGCTCGCCCTTTCCTCGATCTGCTTGAGCGCCGCCTGCACCTCCGCGTCGTCCGGGCGGCGTTGCAGCACCGTTTCAAATTCCAGGATCGCCGACGAAAGCTGGCCTGTTTGAATATACGCCTGCGCAATGCGCTTCGAAGTGTTAATCACATTCTCCTCGCGGCCCAGCTTCGTGTAAGCTTCCTTGAGGATTTCCAGCGACTGGCAGTCGTTCGGCTGGGACTGGACAATAACTTCGAACATCTCAATCGTTTGCTGCAATTGAGCTTCTTCACCGGGATGCATTGTTGTTGTCGCCATGTCTTGAAAATTCCGCCGTAACGGTAAAAACAAGCAAATCCGCTGCCAACTTAAAAGGTTCGTCGCTCCAGCGCAATCCAAAGAAAAATTGGGTTTTGCTGTCATCTTGACCGTAATCCCTTTTCCCAGCATTCAGGATTGGGACACTGCAAAGTCGAAATGACCCGCCCGATTTTGATTCTCTCCGTTTCCACTTTTGCTTTGAGCCTCTCCGACTTCGTGGTAAAAACTTTCGCGTGGAGCAGCCTGTTCCAGTCATGACGCCCGCTGCCGGTGAACGCCTCCTGCGTTTTGTCGGCGACAAAATTCTTTTCACCCTGCGCGACCAAAAAAATCCCGGCGGCAAAAATCTGCGCGCGCTGCTGCGAACCAATCTTGGCCGCGCGGCCCTGCGCCGCCAGGAAATCATCTCCGCCCACGCCGGCGGTGCCGCGTTCGCCGGCGAAAGCTGGCGCGACCTGCCCATGCAAAAAAACGGTGATGCCTGGGAAATTGAAATCCCGCTCGCCGAAGTCGGCTGGTTCAAGGCCAAGGCTTATTTGCTCGACGAAAAAAAATGGCAGCACTGGCCCGACGGCGCGGACGTTGGCATTTCCGTCCATCCAAATTTCGCCCGCAGTGCCAACACAATTTACTGCGCCTTCACGCGGCTTTTCGGCGCGACGAAAAATCTTCCTTCAACCGCCGACGAAAAACTGGAAGCGCAACTCAAATTGCTCGACGCAAAAAATTTCACCGCCATCCCACCGTCGGGAACCTTGCGCGACCTCGCGCGCCAGTTGCCGCACATCGTTCACCAGCTTGGCTGCCGCATTTTGCATTTGCTGCCGATTCAGCCCACGACGACGACTTACGCGCGCTTCGGACGCTTCGGCAGTCCTTACGCCAGCCTTGATTTGACCGCCGTTGATCCCGCGCTCGTCGAATTCGACAAGCGCGCCACCGGCATTGACCAGTTTTGCGAACTGACTTATGCCGCGCATTCGCTCGGCGCGCGCGTCTTCATTGACATCGTCATCAACCACACCGGCTGGGGCTCGGCGTTGCAGGAAAATCATCCGGAATTTTTTCTAAAAAATCCCGACGGCACGTTCGCCAGCCCCGGCGCCTGGGGCACGACCTGGGAAGATTTGGTCGAACTCGAACAGCATGACGTAAAACTCTGGGACCTCATCGCCGACGCGTTGCTCGTCTGGTGCCGCCGCGGTGTGGACGGTTTTCGTTGCGACGCCGGCTACAAAATTCCCGTGCCCGCGTGGCAATACATCATCGCCCGCGTGCAGGACGAATTTTCCGAAACCATTTTCCTGCTCGAAGGTCTCGGCGGTTCGTGGGAAGCCACCGAAGCGCTGCTCGCCGAGGGCGGAATGCAATGGGCCTACTCCGAACTTTTTCAAAATTATTCCGGCAAGGAAGTCGCGTGGTATTTGGATTACGCCAATCGCCAGAGCGAATGCGTCGGCACTTATGTCCATTATTCCGAAACACACGACAACGACCGCCTCGCCAAAAAAGGCCGCGCATGGTCGCTCCTGCGAAACCGTCTTTGCGCGCTGACAAGTCCGAGCGGCGGGTTCGGATTCACCTGCGGCGTCGAATGGCTGGCCGCCGAAAAAATCCGCGTCCACGGCTGCACTGGCCTGAACTGGGACAGCGCCGATAACATCGTTCCCGAACTCGCGCAACTCGACGAACTTATTTCCAACCATCCGTGCTTTTTTGACGGCGCAAAGCTGACGCGCTTAAGTCCGCCCGATTCTCCCATTTACGCGCTGCTCCGCGAATCGGCCGAAGGAAAAGATTCCGTTTTGGTTTTGGTCAACACCGACGTTGAAAAGGAAAATGTCATTGCGCTCGACGCTCAATGTAGCGCAGGCGTCCCGCCTGCGGGTTCCGGCGGCGTCCCCACCGCCAGTTTCAAATTTGAACTGCTCGCCCAGCCGTTGCTAAAAATTTCTGCCGAAAAGGATGAAGTCGTTTTCACACTCCCGCCCGGCGCGGTTTTCTGCCTCGCCCCGACGGAAAAACCCGCCGGCTTGAGCGGCGAAAATTATTGCCACGCCCGCGCACAGGCCGCGTTTGCATTTCAAGCGTTGAGCAAAATCGCTTTCGCCGAGACCATTGACGGCCTCGACTGGCGCTGGCTCGCGGAACAAATCACTCGCTCGCCGGAAAATTTTCTCGCCGCCGCCAGCGAATTTGCCGAGCGCGACGCAAAGACACCGCTCGCCGATTTGCTGGCAGAAGTGGAGGCGCAAAAAGTCTTCCCGCACGTCATCACTTGGACCTTGCTCGACACCCGCCGCGTTACGCCGGTTCCGTCCGGCCACTGGCTGCTGGTTGAAGACTCCGCGCCATTCCGCGTCACGCTGGAAATGCAGAATGGAAACGCGGGCGCGATTCACGTCCAATCCATTCCTGCCGGAAATGTTTATGTCGCGTGCTTTGCGCCGCATGAAACGTCTGGCGAAGCAAAAATATTTTTGGAACGCTACACCGCGATTTCCCAAAAAGTTTCTGCCGCCATCCGTTTTCTCACGCCCGAACCGCAACTCACGACTCTCGACCTTCAGCCATCAACTCTCGTCCTGCTCACCAACGGCCTCGGCGGCATGGCGCGCCTGTGCGTGGATTTGGGCCGCGTCAATTCAAAATACGACTGCGCGCTCGGCGCAAACCTGAACCCGGATTTTCCCGTTGACCGCCACGTTTTTATCAAACGTATCCGCGCCTGGGTCAACGCCGACGGTTTTCTTTCTGCACTCGATTTCAAAAATCTCGCCGCGTTCGACGCCGGCCTGCCCGCCGTCTGGAAATTCGTTGCCAACGCCGGCGACGGCCGCACCGTCGAAATCGAGTTGCGCGCCGAAATGCTCGACGGCAAAAACACCACCGTCTTTAGCTTCAGCCGGCCGGCTGAAAAATCCGCGCACGGAAAACAATTGCCTGCCGACGCCGACGTCCGCCTGACCGTCCGTTTCGACATCGAAGACCGGAATTTTCATTGGGAAACCAAACGCAACGGCGGCGCGGATTATCATTTCTCGACGAACACGCACGCGCTCGAAAAGCAGGCGGGCTTCGCCTTCACGCCCGCGCCGGACCGGCAGTTGCGCGTCTTTGCGAACAGCGGCGACTATCATCCGCAACCCGAATGGTGCGAAAACATTCCACATCCGGTTGAAGCGAGCCGCGGACAAACCGCCAGCGGCGATGCCTACAGCCCCGGCTGGTTTGAACTGCCGCTGCCCAAGGGCGGCAACGCGGAATTGGTGGCCACGGCCGACCGGCTGGTTCCGACGGCCATCGAAATCAAAAGCGCGAAACGCAAAATTGAAAATTCCGAAAATTCTTTTGGCGAACAACTTGTCCGCGCCGCGCAGTCATTTGTCGTCCGCCGCGACAAGGGCAAGACCGTCATCGCCGGTTATCCGTGGTTTCTTGATTGGGGGCGCGACTCGCTGATTTGCGCGCGCGGCCTGCTCGCGGCACGCATGGTGGACGAGGTGAAACAACTGCTGCTCACGTTCGCCAAATTTGAAAAGGACGGCACGCTGCCCAACACGATTCACGGCGACGACGTTTCCAACCGCGACACTGCCGACGCGCCGCTGTGGTTTGCGCTCGCGTGCGAGGAACTCGCACGGGTGAAGCCCGATTTCCCTTCCGCAACTTTCGATTCGTCGAAACGGACGATTCGCGAAGTGCTGGAAAGCATCGCGACGAATTACGCGCGCGGCACGCCCAACGGCATCCGCATGGACGCCGACTCCGCGCTCATCTGGAGTCCGAGCCATTTCACCTGGATGGACACGAATTATCCTGCCGGCACGCCGCGCGAAGGTTATCCGGTTGAAATCCAAGTTCTGTGGATTCGCCTGCTGCGGCAACTGGAAAACATTTCCGATTCGGCTGAACAGAAAAAATGGCACGACCTTGCCGACCGCGCGACGGCTTCGTTTGAAAATTTGTTCTGGCTCGAAGATAAGGGCTGGTTCGCTGACGTTCTGCCGGGAAAATCCAACGTCATCGCGCGTGACGCAAAACCGAACGATATGCTCCGCAACAATTGTCTTTTCGCCGTGAGCCTCGGTCTCGTGACCGGCGAACGCGCGAAACGTTGCGTGGCCGCCGCGCAAAAATATCTCGTCGTGCCGGGCGCGCTGCGTTCGCTCGCGCCGCTGCCGGTGTCGTCGCCGTTTCCGATTTACGGTAACGACGGACGTTTGCTGAATGATCCGCCCAATCCCTATTGGCCGCGCTACGAAGGCGACGAAGACACGCGCCGCAAACCCGCCTACCACAACGGCACGGCGTGGACATGGACGTTCCCGGTCTTTTGCGAGGCACTCGCGTGCGCGTGGGACTTTTCGCCGGAAGCGGTCGCGGCGGCAAAAAGTTATCTGGGCAGCGCGGAAAAATTGTTGAACGAAGGCTGTCTCGGCCAGTTGCCGGAAATTCTCGATGGCGACGCGCCGCACACGCAACGCGGCTGCGATGCGCAGGCGTGGAGCGCGACGGAAACTTTGCGCGTGTGGAAGTTGTTGAATTCGGAAAATCCACAGGCAAAATGACGGCGTGAACTTCCGCGACAAAATCATCGCGTGGGACAAATTGCCGGCGTGGCGCAAACAATTTCGCGCGAGCGGCAAAAAACTTGTCGTCACCAACGGTTGCTTCGACATCCTGCATCTGGGCCACGTGACGTATCTGGAAACGGCGCGCAATTTTGGCGACGCGCTTTTGGTCGGCGTCAACGGCGACGCGGCGACGCGCGAATTGAAGGGCGCAGGCCGGCCGGTGAATTCCGAAAAGGATCGCGCGGCGGTGCTGGCGGCGCTGGAGAGCGTCTCGGCGGTCTGCATTTTCGCCGAAGCCACGGCGGTAAAATTTCTGGAACTCGCGCAGCCGAACATTTACGTCAAAGGCGGCGATTATACTTTGAACACTTTGAATCAGGACGAGCGGCGCGCGGTAGAAGCGGCGGGGGCAGAAATCAAAATCATTCCGTTTGTGCCCGGCAAATCCACAACGGTGTTGCTGGAAAAAATTTCGCGGCTGTGAAAATCCTCGTCATTTCGCTGGCGGGCATCGGCGACACGCTGTTCGCCACGCCGTTGATCCATGAGTTGCGCGCCAATTTTCCTGACGCGACGATTGACGCGCTGGTGCTCTGGCGCGGCTCGAAGGATTTGCTCGAAAACAATCCGCATCTCAACACGGTTCACCAGAAAAACCTAATTGCCGATTCGAAAATCGGTTCGCTGGCGTTTTTGGCGAAGTTGCGGCGGAAGAATTACGACATCTCTATCAACACATTTCCGCAAAGCCGGCTGCACTACCGGCTCGTGGCAAAATTCATCAACGCGCGCACGCGCATCAGCCACGAATACGGCGCGCCCGGCCGGCGGCTGGCGAACAAAACCATCCCGCTGGATTGCACGCGGCACGCGGTGGAAAACAATTTGTCGCTGCTGCCGCTGCTCGACGTCAAGCCGCGGCTGTCGTGGTATCGTTACGAAATGTTTTTGACGGACGCGGAACTGGCCGGGGCGGAAAATTTTGTCGCGGAAAAAAATCTTTCCTGGCGCCCGCTGCTCGGCGTCCACGTCGGTTCGGGTGGCACCAAGAACCTGGCCCTGCGCCGCTGGCCGTTGGAAAATTATTTGGAACTGGTCCGCCGCCTGCGCGAGCAGGAGCCGGGGCTGGCGATTTTATTTTTTGGCGGGCCGGAGGAAAAGGCGGATCACGAAGAAATCCGGTCGGCGGTGGGCGGGACGAATTTGCTTTTCCCCAAAACGGAAAATTTGCGACAGGCGGCGGCGTTGATCGGCAAGTGCGACCTGTTTTTGAGCGTGGACACGGCGCTGATGCATCTGGCGGCGGCGATGAAAGTGCGTGGACAGATTGTCATCGAGACGCCGACTTGGAACAAACCCATCGAGCCTTACGGCAATCCGTTCACGCTGGTGAAAAACCCGGCGGTGAGCGGGCGCAATCTGGATTTTTACCGTTACGACGGGCGCGACATCAAGGGCACGCGCGAGGAATTGACGGCGTGCATGAAATCAGTGACGGTCCGGGACGTTTTTGAAGCGGTGACGAAAATGGTTGAATGACCGAATTTGTCATTACAAAGAAAATCCCGCAGCCTTCGCGTCGTTGGCGAACATTTTCACGGTGTCGAGCGAAAGCTCGCCCAAATCCATTCCGGCGAGCTTGAGCGCTTTGTTCAAAATGTCATGCGGCACGGTGACAATTTCGCAGCCGCAGTCGTTTGCTTGAAAAATGTTCAGCACTTCGCGAACGCTGGCCCAAAGCAATTCCGCCGTAGGCAGGCCCTTCAGGACTTTTTTGCATTCAACCATGTGCGGAACCGGGTCCACGCCCGTGTCGGCGATGCGCCCGGCGAAAACCGAGACGAACGACGGCACCTTGGGATTCAACACCTGCGCGACGCCTTCGACCTGCTCCAAAGTAAGAATCGCGGTGATGTTCAGTTTCACGCCGTCGTTGGCCAGTTCCTTTATGAGCGGCAGGGACGATTCGTCGCGCGTGTTGGTGATGGGAATTTTGACATAGACGTTCCTCGCCCAGCCGTTGATTTTCATCGCCTGCCGTTTCATTTCCGGAAAATCGTCGGAAAATACCTCGAACGAAAGCGGCTTGACGGTGATGCTTTGCAAAATGTCGCGCGCGAACGCCTCGAAATCCGTGAGGCCGGCCTTGCGCATAAGGGTCGGATTTGTGGTCAGCCCTTGGATGAGCGGGTTGGCGTTCAGTTCCAACATGCCTTTTTTGTCGGCGCCGTCGGCGAAAATTTTGATTTTTAGCTCTTTGAGCGTGCGCATGATTATGTTTTTTTTGACTCGCGCAGAATTATGTCTGCGGCTTCCGCCAGATTACGAGCCGAAAAATCAGGTTTCTGCTTCAATTCTTCGGCATAGCCGCGGTCAATGTAAATCGTCCGGCAACCCGCAGCCTGGCCGCAATCCACGTCGCGCCAGCGGTCGCCAACCATCCAGCTTTGCGCGAGATCAATTCCCAACTCGAGCGCGGCGCGCTGCAACATTCCGGGCTTAGGCTTGCGGCAATCGCATCCGGGAGTTTCTCCGCCGGAATGAAAACAAACTTCCACGCGATCAATTGGCAGTTGCCGGCGCATCTCGGCGTGGATTTCTTCAACGAGTTCCTGTTTCAAAGTGCCACGGCCAACGTCGGGCTGGTTGGTGGCAACGACGAGCAAAAATCCGGCGGCCTTCAATTTCGCGCAGGCGGCGGGAACTTCGGGGAGAATTTGAAACTCGTCGAGATTGCGCGGCGGAAACGGCTTGCTGTCGCGCTCCAGCGCGCGGTTGATGACGCCGTCGCGATCCAAAAAAACCGCGCGCGTCATTTCGTAGATTCCCATTTCGTCTGGCCGACTTTCAGTTTCGTGTGCGAAACCAGCAAATGCCAGACGACTGCCTGAAACGCCTCGCTGTGCGGTGTGACGTGTGTCGGGTTCACCGTCGGAACGATGACACACGCGGTTGCTTCCTTCGCCGTGTAGCCGCCGTCGCGCCCGACGATGCCGACGATGGAAGCGCCGGCTTTTTTGGCAACTTGAATGGCGCTGACAAGATTCGGGCTGACATTTTTTTCAAGGTTGCCACCGCCGACGGAAAAAATCAGCAGGCCATCTTTCGAATTGAGCCGCGAGCCTTTCAGCCATTCGGCAAAAATCGTCGCCCAGCCGTCGTCGTTGGTGCGCGCGGTCAACTCGGAAACATTATCCGTTGGTGCGTAAGCCTCGAAGCCGCAGATTTTGCGAAAATCATTCACGGCGTGGCTGGCATTGGCCGCACTGCCACCGACGCCAAGAACGAACAGCCGTCCGCCGCGTTCACGCACGCGGGCGAGTTCGTCGGCGCATTTTTCAATCGCATCCGCGTCCAGCCCGGCGACAACTTGTTGCACTTCGCCGAGAAATTGTTTGGTAAAGCTCATGGTCATTTCGATTGTAGCAGCGATTCCAGTTCCGCCAAGCCCGCAGGCGAGCCAATTTCGTAAAAGCGCTCGCACACCTCGTAGCCAGCCAGTTGTTTTTCGCGGACGAGTTTACCCATGACTTCGGCCAAATCAAACGGCTGGCCGGGTGAATAGGAATCGAACACCGACGATTTGAACAGGCTCAAGCCGTAATCTATGTGCCGCATTTCCGGCAGGCGATTTTTTTTGTCATAGACAACGATTTCACCAGAGCGGAAAACGACGTTGCTCGTGTCGTATTTGCCTTCGTTGCGGAAAACCGTCATCAAACCCAGCTTGCCGCTCTCATGAAAAAATTCCGCAATCGGTGCGAAATCAACCGGCAAGTAGGAATCGCCATAAAGCACAAAAAATTCTTTGCCGAGCAACGGCAACGCGCGCTTGATCGCGCCGCCGGTGCCGAGCAATTTTTCACCGTCAAACGAATAATCCAGCTTCACGCCGAATTTTTCGCCGTGGCCAAAATCGCGCTGGATCATTTCGCCAAGATAACCGATGCACAAAACTGCGCGGCGAATTCCACACGAGTGAAGCAATTCGAGTTGATGCGCCAAAAACGGTTTGCCCGCGACCGGCACGAGCGATTTGGGAATTTTTCCCGTGATGGGCCGGAGCCGCGTGGCAAGTCCGCCCGCGAGAATGGCGACCGGAATGTCAAGCGGCGTGCTCACGAAATCACGAGCTTCGTTCCCTCAAAATCAAACCGGAAGCGGACTTCCTTCAAGCCGGCGCGCCGCATGGCGTGGCGCAATTTCGTTTTGTCCCCGGCGTAGAACATCAGAAAGCCGCCGCCGCCGGCGCCGATGAGTTTGCCGCCGAGCGCGCCGCCGGCCATTGCAAGGTCATACCATTCGTTGATTTTCGGGTTGCTCATGCCGCCACTGCGCTGCTTCTTTCGCTGCCAGTGCACATCCATCAGCCGAGCGAACTCTTCAAGATTTCCGTTTTCGAGCGCAGCCTGGCTTTGGAGGCCGAGGTCTTTGACAAAGTGCAGATTTTCAATCATCGAACTGTCGTCCGATTTTGATTTTTGATCCTGTTCCTTCAAGATCGCCGACGCACTGCGTGAATAGCCGGTGAAAAACAGCAGCAAATTATCTTCGAGATTGTCGCGTGTTTCCCTGGAAAGTTTCAGTGGCCACGCCTCAACCTTGCCATTCTCCAAAAATTTGAAGCAGGTGATGCCGCCATAAGCCGCGATGTATTGGTCCTGCTTGCCAATCGGCTCGCGCAACCGGTCAATCTCGACTTCGCACGCCTGCGCCGCCAGTTCAGCAGGGTGAACGAGATTCTTTTTGTGAGCGTGCAACGCCTTGAGCAAGGCGGTCGTGAAACTGCCGGAAGAACCGAGACCAGTTCCCGCCGGGATGTCCGCCATCGAAGTCAATTCCAACGCATGACCGTCCATGTCGAGCAACCCGAAGGCTTCGCGAAGAATCGGATGTTTCAATTTTGTCGCGTCCGGCACGCGCTCCAGTTCTGAATATTTCACGATCAAATCCGGCACGAACGTGTCATGCAGCGTAATGTAGACGTATTTGTCAATCGCCGCCGCGATGAGGAAGCCGCCGAACTTTTCATAGTAAGATGGCAAATCCGTCCCGCCGCCGCCGAGCGTAACGCGAAGAGGTGAACGCGCGATAATCATAAATTTTTCAGGCCGCTTTTCTCGTAAATGGTTTCAACAATTTGGAGAGCGACGCGCGCTTCGGCAAGTCCGGCGTCGGGTTTCCGCTTCGCTCGGACATCTTCTTCAAACTGTGTCATCTCGATTTTCCACGATTCATCCGCGCCGGGAAATTCATAGACCTTCGTGTCCGGAATTCCCATTTCCGGCTTCATTTGATAATGGAAAAGTGTCTCCACGCCGTAGCTGCCGCCGAGACCTTCGATGTGCAGCTTTGTGTTGCGCCCGTAAATCTCGAACGAGAAAAGATTTTTCCATTCCGTGCAACTGACGTGCAGCCACGCCGTCCGGCCTTTGGCGGTTTGCAAATCCAGAAACGCGTTGTCATCCACCGGCATTTTCCAGAAATAAGTTTCCGCGTGGCCGGCAACCTTTTTGAAATCGCCAAGAAACCAGCGCGCCAGGTCAATCAGGTGAATACCCTGATCAATTAATTCGCCGCCGCCGGAAAGTTTCGGGTCGGCACGCCATTCCTGGTCGTAACCGACGCGCCCGCCGTGGCCGTAACGCGCACGGATAAACATCAATTCACCCATCACGCCGGATTCAAAAATTTCCCGCGCGTTTTGAAACGCCGGGTGAAAACGATGGTTGAAGCCGACGCGAACACAGACTTTGTTTTTTTTTGCGAGCGAAATCAGTTCGTCAATCTGCTTCACGGAAACGCCCGCCGGCTTTTCGACGAGCACGTGTTTGCCGGCGCGAATCGCAGCGGCGGAAACTTCGGCGAGCGCCGCATTGATTGTCGCTACAATTACCGCGTCCACTTGCGGATCGGCGACAGCCTGTTTGAAATCCGCGACGGTGTGGCCAGTTTTGGCGAGCTTCACCAATTCCTCGGCGCGCGACAGATTGGTGTCACAGGCCACGGCAAGCTTTGAGTCGGCAGGCAAACCGGTGAGCCGCTTTTTCCCAATTAATCCGCAACCGATGATGGCATAGTTCATTTGTCACCCCACTTTTTGCTGCGGTCCTTCGGCACGATGCGGCGCAGCGTGTAGATGTCGCCGTTTAAATCGGCCTTGAACTCGTGCAGCTTTTCCCACGGATCCCATTGCGCGCTGATGAGCTTGCCGGTAATGCCGTCGCTCGCCGCGCTGGCCAGATATACCGCGAGGCTCGCGCCGAGTTCGAGCGGCACCGCGCCATCTTCCGCCCATTTTTTATTTTTCTCGAAAAACGCTTTGCCTACTTTTTCCGGTCCAGCCTCCAAAACCTGCTCCACGAATCGCGTCTTGAGTGCGCCCGGCGCAATCGCATTTACGTCCACGTGAAATGGTTTCAGTTCTTCGGCTAATGTTTCCATGAGCCGGATGGCAGCGGCCTTGGACGCAGCGTAGGAACTGATATTCGGCAACGGATTTGTCGCGCCGCCGCCGCTCAACACGATGATTTTGCCGCGGCCGGCCTTTTTGAAATGCGGAATGGCCGCCCGACACGGCAACAGCACGCCAAAAAGGTTGATTTCCATTGCCTGCCGCCATTCGTCGAGCGAAACGGATTCCGTCGGCCCCATCGGACCGTAAATGCCGGCGTTCAGCACGAGCGCCTGGAGCGAACCGAGTTCGCGCAGCGCAAACGCGACAAGCCCGCTCACCAGCTGTTCGTCGGAAACATCACAGGTTCTGGCGCAGACCTTCTGCGCGGGAAATTTTGCGGCCAGTTCGCCGCGCGTGGCGCGCAATTCTTTTGCATTGCGCGCGCAAAGCACCACGTTCGCGCCTGCGCGCAGGAAATGTTCGGCAATGGCTCTGCCCAGCCCCTGGCTACCGCCGGTGATGAGTGCGTTGACGTTCTTGAGTTTCATTTTGCGCGTCCGACGGAAAGATGCTCGACGCCGCTGATGCTTTTCAATTCCTTTTCCAGAAACCCGTTGGCATCCACGAAAATCTTCCCACGCATTTGCGGAACGATTTTCGGCCAGTCGGCCTCTCGAAATTGAGGCCATTCGGTGCAAACGACGGCGGCGTCCGCGTCCTTCAAGGCGTCGGCAATGTCACCCGCCAATGAAATCGCGCTTAATTCCTTCGGCAGATTTTTCACCGCTGGATCGAAGGCAATTACGCGCGCGCGCGCGCTCAAGAGCTTCTGGCACAATTCCACCGCCGCGCTGCGCCGGAGCGTGTCGGTGTCCGTCGTGTAAGTCAGGCCAAGCACGCCGATTTTTTTCCCGCGCAATTCGCCCAAGGCTGATTGCAGCCGCCGGAACGCCCAGCCGCGGTGCAAATCGTTGCTCTGTTTGATAGCCGGGATGACGGAAATTTTTTCGCCAGTCGTTTCGGCCAGTTTTGTCAAAGTCACCACGTCGCGCGCGAGCGTGCCGCCGGCGAACGGGCCGCCAGGACCGAGATAGGCCTTTGGCCCGATACGCGGCTCGCTTTTCAGACCGGCGGCGACTTCCTTGGCATCCGCGCCGGTGTGTTCGCATAACCGCGCGACCTCGTTGATAAAGGTGATGGACAACGCGAGGAAGGAATTGAGCGCGTGCTTGACCATTTCCGCCGATTCGGTGCGCATGAAAATTATTTGCGGCGTGAACGGCGTGAATAATTCTTCGAGCAACGGTTTCTTCGCATCATCACGGATGCCGACAACGACGCGCGGGGCCTTTTCAAAAGCATCAAGCGCCTTGCCGAGCCGAAGATTTTCCGGCGAACAGGCGAAATGAAATTGTGGAAATTCATTTTCCAGCTTCGCGCAGGTGCCCACGGGCAGTTGCGAGGAAACCAGCACCAGCGCGTCCTTGGGCAGATGCACCAGCGCACGGCGCAGAAGGGTGAGAACCAAATCCACATCCGATTCGTCGTTTTCATTCACCGGCGTGTCCATGCAGACCCAAAGCACGTCGGCGTCCGCGCACGCCGCCTTTTCGTCAATGGTGAAGGAAAGTTTCTTCGCGGCCAGCCCGGCGGCGATGAGTTCGTTCAGCCCCGGCTCGAACAGCGGCGCCCGCCCCTCGTTCAACCGCGCGATGTTGGCCGCGTTGACGCCCAATCCGACGACGTCAAAATGTTTCGCGCAGCACGCCGCCGTGACGCAACCGAGATGCCAGAGGCCTTGGACGACAATCTTCATCGCCGTTCGAGCACCCACTGGTTTTGCTGGAGCCACTGCAACGTGCGCACGATGCCCTGCTCAATGGTCAACGTGGTCTTCCAGCCGGTGGCGCGGACTTTTTTTGTGTCGAGGAAGATGAATGGGTTGTCGCCGATCCAACCCTTGTTGCCACCGGAGTATTCCAGCTTGGGCTTCACGCCCATGACTTTTGAGATAAACCGGATGGAATTGTTGACCTCCACGAATTCTTCCGTGCCGAGGTTGTAAGTTTCGACGTGGTGTTTCGCAGCCTTCGCCGTGCCGCGCGCGACGACGTGCAGCATCGCTTCGAGACAATCGCCAATGTAGAGATACGATTTCCGCTGCGTGCCATCGCCGAGCACCTTTAATTTTTCCGGGTGCTCGCGGAGTTGCTTGTAAAAATCCAGCACGTGTCCGTGCGTGTAGCGCTCGCCAAGAATCGAAACGAACCGGAAAACGTAGCCCTCGAACCCGTAGCCCTCGCAATAGGCGTGGATGAACCCTTCGCACGCCAGCTTCGACGCCGCGTAAAGCGAGGTCTGGATCGGAAACGGCGCGTCCTCGGGCGTCGGGATTTTTTCCGCCTCGCCATAAACCGAGCCGGTGGAACTGAACGCGATGCTCTTGATGCCGTTGGCGCGCATGGCTTCGAGCACGTTGAACGTGGCGACGGCGTTCTGCTGAAAATCCTTGTGCGGGTGGTCGAGGCCGAACCGCACGTCCGCGTTGGCGGCGAGGTGAAAGACAAAATCGCAGCCGTTCATGGCGTGGATGAGCGCCGACAAATCCAGGTTATCCCCCTCAACCAATTTGAACTTGGGATTCTTCCGCGCGCCGGCGAGAAACTCCGGCTGGCCGGTGGAGAAATTGTCCCAGCCGACGACCGTTTTGCCATCGCGCAACAGGCGGTCCACGAGGTTGCTGCCGATGAAACCCGCCGCGCCCGTGACAAAGATTTTATCCATGATTGGGCACGCAGTTTAGTGCGGACGCGCCCCTCTCGCCAGCCTTTTTGAAAGTGACCGGCGGAATTGACTCCTAGAAATGGCAAAAGTGTTCCTGCAAGCTGAAAAAGTGTTCAGGGAGACAATTAAAGTGTTAAGAGAGATGAAAACAGTCTTCACAGAAATGATTTAAGTGTTCAGGGAACCCGCCTTCTTAGCCTGCGGCCCGCGTGCTTCTCGTCATGGGGAAATCACGCGGGCCGGTGTTTTTTATGTCTTCGCGCTGGTTGCGCCCGGCTTTGGCATCTCGCGCTTTGGTTTTTATTTTCATTCTTAACAAGGGGGAAAAGGTCAACCCCCAAAAGCAGAAATGCTGGGGCGACTACATTAAATCTTGCACCATTCAAAAAACATCCACCAACACATTTAACCAATATCAAAATTGGTTTTACTTTGAAATTTCGGAGAATGGAACAAACATCTTTGAATCTGGCGAGATCACAAACAATGAGCCCGTTACTTACGAAAGAAAATCAGGGGCGTTCTAACCAATTATTCGAACCATGCCGTTTCTTGGAATCCGGTAAAGTTCAGCCTTTAGCAACGGGCTGTGGTTTGCCGGGTACATCGTTGTTCCTCGCACGTTCCTCGAACCAGCCGTGGTTGATGGGCTGGTAGAAAGTGCATTCCAGGCAGGTGTGCGGGCGTCTGCCGGAATAAAATCCTTCGATGATTTTCCACGACTCGTCGCCCTTGGAAATTTCCATCAGGGATTTTTCTCGGATGTTGCCGACCACCAGGTCGTCGTTGTCGTTGGACTGGAGCCGGCAGCCGCAGAGGCGCACCCGGCCGTCGTGCCGGACGGCGAAGTTGAAAAGATTGACGCACGGCACGTTTAGCATCGGCGGCAATTTGCGCAGGCGCATGGCGCCGCTCATGTCCTCCGGCTTGATGGTCCCGCCCCAGTTGTCGAAATCCACGGTGAAGTTGACGCGGACGCGCTCGGACAGGTAGGGCTGGATGTTCTTCTTGAAATCGGGCGAACGGATGATCTGGCTGGGCTTCTCGTGGTTGCGGAAGCGGACGACGATGCGCGCCGGCTCGCCCTTGGAGCGGTTGTATTCCATCAGATTGCGGATGCCGGACATGGCGTCGTCGTAACGCTTCACGCCGTAGATTTTTTCATAGACGTCCTTGCTCGCGCCCTGCGTGCTGATGAACACCGCCGCGATGCCGAGGTCAATCAGCTTTTTGTAGGTGTCGTTTTTGTTGATGAGAATGGCGTTGGTGGTCAGGTAAACGTCCTTGAGTCCAGCCTTGTTCACGGCGTAATCCACCTTGTCGAGGATGCCGGGGTCCACCAGCGGGTCGCCAACGACGGGCGTGAGGTCGAAGCTCTGGCCACCGAGCGCCGCCCATTCGTCCACGGCCTTCTTGAACACCTCGAACGACATGACGCCGGTCTCCAGAGTTTTGTTCGCGACAACTTTCGGGTAGGCGCAGAAAGTGCATTTGGCGTTGCAGATGTTCGTCACGCCGGTCACGAGGTAGGCGGACGGCGCGAGCTGGCGGGATTTGAAAAGTTCCTCCGGCGTGATGTGGTGCTTGGAATAACTCTTGTATTGCCGCGCGCGAAAAAAGTTCTGGACGTAATAGGCGCCCCAATAAACGAAATCGGCGACCACGCCATTCGTGTGAACGAAATGGTAAATGCGCCAGCCGATTTTACGGACCAAACCTTTCATGCCGTCAATGTGACAATGAAAGGCTACCCTTGCGGTTGCGAACAGTCAAACTGCTGTTCCCCGGCGATGTGGACATGTCCGCAGAATTTAAGTGATTGCGGGCTACCGGTGGACGTGTTTCAATCCATGCCGCAAAGCTGCGAGCAATCCAGTTTTCAATATCCATGACTAGGAATCGGATTTCGTTGAACGAATGTCTGTGGGTTTATGGCGAGGCCATCTATCGTTCAACGCCCAATGCGCGCCCGGAAATTGACGTCTTAAAACCGCGCGGTGCAAAAGTTTTCATGCTCAAAATCGGCGCGGGTGCGGATGACCTTGGGCAACTTCGACATTTCATCTGGCAAAACGACGCGCACGTCATCCTGACTCGTTTGCATCCGAAGGAATTGACGGCCATAAAACCGATCCTAAAGGAACGGAAAAACTTCTCGGTTTTTTGCGATGATTCGTGCATCACGCCACATTGGTTTTTGTGCGAAGCGGATTACGTCGTCTACCGGTGTTACAACGGCGTGGCCGTCCGAATGGGGAAACCTTGGACAATAGATTCGCCGCCGCTGTTGTTCAATCCCTTGATCAGCCCGACCCAATACGCCTTCACCGCCGCTGCGCTGCGAATCCCGGCGCTCGCGATTTCTCCGATTGTGAGCGCGGCGAATCATTTTCGCCGGCGGATGGAAAACACGGATCCCTCGCGGTATTTGTATTTCCCGCACGCCATCGTCGCCGCCGACCTGCCACTCAAAACCGGCCCCCAATACAAATATGATTTTGCCAACACGGGCAGCATTTGCGGTATTTGGATCATCCGCGATCCGTTCATGCCTTTTTATCAAACGTTCACGAATCTTTACTGCGACCGGCTGCGGCTGATGCAGATGATTCAATCGTGTGAAGGAGATCCGTTCACATTTTTCCATAATCAGGGGAAAAGCGTTTCGTGGGATACCTACGTGGAACGGAGCTGCCAGAGTCGTTTTGTCATCAACACCGGCGGTTTGCAGGACAACTTCGGTCCAAAATTTCTTGAATACACTTGTCTGGGAGTTCCGATGATTGGCAGAGGCGTTCCGTTCGAAGGTCCGTGGCTCGACGAATGCCTGTTTCCTGTGGACATCATGCACACGACGCGCGCGCAACTAAAACCCATGCTTCACGAAGCCTTGGAACGCCATTCAGTCCTTCGCGAAAATTGCCTGAAATGGCGCGACCGGCTGCTCAAACTTCACGACCCGCACGCGATTTTGGACGCGCTTCAGGCGCAATACGACGGCAAACCGATCCCGCCCGGCTATCTCAAGGTGGATTTGAAATATCCGGCGGCGAAATAAAATTCCGTGGGCCGCCGTTTGATTTTTGCGTGCAAACCGACACTAGCGCGTTTTTAATAAACAAATGGTTTACGAATTGAGCAGCCTGCGCCGGGCCATCCGCAATGGCGGCTGGAAATGTGTGCCGGCAATGGCTGGGCTTTACCTGCGCCACATTGGCTGGGCACTGCGCTACTTTCGCCGCCGGACACCTCAAGGCACTTCGCCCAAGGAAGTTCTTGATTTCACTTTCGGCCCGGCCGGACAGTTGATCGTTCCCTCCCAAAATTGGTCTGAAATCGAACCTTTGCTGACTCTCCTTTACCAAAAAACCCCAAAAGTCGTCGTCGAGATTGGCACGAAGTTCGGCGGCACACTGGCGATGTGGTGCGCGGTCGCTCATGCCGAGGCAACGATTGTGAGCATTGATTTGCCCGGTGGCATTCACGGCGGCGGCTACGCTTACTGGCGCACATTCATTTATCGGCGTTTTGCCCAGCCGAGGCAGACGATTCATTTGCTGCGCCGCGATTCACATCTGGCCAGCACGCTGGAAGATTTGAAAAAGCTTCTGCCACCCGGCGGAATTGATTTTCTATTCTGCGACGGCGACCACACTTACGAAGGCGTGAAAAAAGATTACGAAATGTATTCGCCTCTCGTCCGTGCGGGCGGACTGATGGCGTTTCACGACATCTGCACTCATTCGCCCGATCAGGATTGCGGCGTGGACCGGCTATGGCGGGAAGTTCGCACCAACCACAAAAGCTGGGAATATGTCGAAAATCCCAACCAGGGAATGTATGGTATCGGAGTCTTGGAATTGTGAAAACCCTCGTCACCGGCGGCGACGGTCTGCTCGCACACCAGTTAAAAAAAATTGCGCCGCGCAATTTTGAACTCCTCTTTGCCGGCCACGCAGAATTTGATTTGGCCAATCCCGGCTTGATGGCACAACGGCTTGCGGAATGGCATCCGCAAATCATCGTCAACACCGCCGCTTACAATCTCGTTGACCATTGTGAAATCGAGCGTGACCTGTCATGGTTGGTCAATGCCACCGCGCCGGAGACGCTGGCGAAATTGTGCGCCGAAAAAAACATCCGGCTCGTCCACTACAGCACGGATTACGTTTTTGACGGCAAAAAGAAATTGCCTTACGCGGAAACAGACACGGCCAATCCGTTGAATCACTATGCCGCCGGAAAATTCGCCGGCGAACAAGCCGTGCTGCGCGCCTCGCCGAAAAATCTCGTGCTGCGGACCAGCTGGGTTTTCGACTGGCATCCGACACAGACAAAAACATTCGTTCACACGGTTTTGAAATCCGCGCTCGAAGGCCGCGCGTTCAAATCCACGACCGATCAAGTTTCCGTTCCTACGTTTGCGACCGACCTCGCGCAATGGACTTTGGATTTGCTTCGCGCCGGCGCGGGCGGCTTGTTTCACGCAGTAAACGACGAAGGCGTGAGCCGCTTCGACTGGGCCAAAATAATTTTGGACGAGGCCGTGCGTGCCGGGCTGATTTCCAGCGCGCCGCCAGTCGAACCGGTGTTGAGTTCATTTTTCAGTTCCACAATGCGCCGGCCCGATTACACGGTGATGAGCAATGAAAAATTGTCGCGGCAGCTTGGCCGTCCACCGGGTTCGTGGCGCGCGGGTCTGCGAAAAATGCTCGCGCAGATGAAGTGATTTCAGTTAGCTTTTGGGCCATGTCCACCGTCTGGCAACAAGTAGAAGTGCGCGGAATCTCCGAAATTCCAGGACTGCCCGGCGTGCGTGTCGAGGCACTGCCGATTTTCAAAGACGGCCGCGGCAGCCTGCACGAACTGTTCCGCACAGACGAAATTCCAGCCGGGTTCAAACCGCTGATGGCGTGCTCGTCGTGGTCACATGCGGGCGTGACGCGCGGGCCGCACCAGCACGTCGGACAGGATGACTATTTCACCTTCGCCGGGCCGTCAAATTTCGCTGTTTATCTTTGGGATGATCGGCCAAGTTCGGCCAAGGCAGCAAAAGGCTGGTTTATTTTGACGGGCGAGCAAGCGCCGGCACGGATTTACGTCCCGCGCGGCGTCGTTCACGCGTATCGCAACACGGGTAACAGCCTTGGCCTCGTGGTGACGACAACCAGTTTGCTGTTCAAAGGTGAAGGGCGGCGCGATCCGGTGGACGAAATCCGGCATGAACTGAACCCGCATTCACCTTATCAGCTTCCGCAATCATGATCCAGGAACGCACCAATTGCCGCATTTGCGGCTCAAAAAATCTCAAGCTCATCCTCGACCTCGGCAAAACCGCGCTGGTGAACGATTTTCTGAATCCGGAAGAAGTGGCAAGTTATAAAATCTCGCTGCCACTGCGCGTGGTGCTCTGCCCGGATTGCTCGCTGGTGCAACTGGCCGACACGGTGGACCCGAAAATCCTTTACTCGCACTACGCCTACGTCACGTCCACATCCAAAACCATGGACACGCATCTGAACAAGATGATGACGCACCTGCTCTCCACGGCGCGGCTCGGGAGCGGCTCGAAAGTTTTGGAGATTGCGTCGAACACCGGAGTGTTCCTGAAAAAATTCAAGGAGCAGGGCTGTGAAGTTCTCGGCGTGGAACCGGCGGCTAACATTGCCGATGTCGCGCTTGCCACGGCGATACCGACGAGGAAGGAATTTTTCAATTCCACGACCGCGAAAAAATTGAGGACCGAGTGGGGCGCGGCGGACTTGATTTTGGGCCGGCACGTTTTTGCACACATTGACGACTTGAAAGATTTAGTGACGGGGTTGGCGGAGATTTCGCACGAGGAAACGTTGATCGTGTTTGAAGTGCCCTATGTCGTGGACTTTTTTGAGCACACGGAATACGACACGATTTATCACGAACATCTGTCCTATATTTCCGTGCGTTCGATTGAAGCATTGGTGGAAGATTCACCGTTCATGCTGTCACGCGTGGATCGTTATCCGATTCATGGCGGCTCGATTTTATTTCATCTGCGGCGCCGTTCCTCAAAAGCCAGCCCGCACGCCAGCGTAGCACAGGCAATTGAGAACGAAAAACAGATGCGTCTGTCCGAGCCCGCGACGTGGGAAAGTTTCGCGGAACGCGTGAGCCACATCCGTACCGAACTGCCCGCGCTGCTGCGTAAATTAAAATCGCAGGGCAAGTGCATCATTGGCTACGGCGCATCGGCGAAAGGCAACACGCTGCTGAACACCTGCGGCATCACCACGAAGGAGTTGGATTACATCATTGACAATACTCCGTTCAAGCAGAACAAGATCGCGCCTGGCTCGTGGATTCCGGTGCGCCCGCCGGAGTTGTTGTTGAAAGAACAACCGGATTACGCGCTGCTTCTGGCGTGGAATTTCGCTCCGGAAATCATCAAGCGCGAGGCGGAATTTCAAAAGCGTGGCGGACGGTTCATCGTGCCAATCCCCGAGCCAAAGGTTGTTGATTTTTGCTAGGTGAATTCCACTCACAATTGCCACCAGATTTTGCCCCATATCAAGCCACGTCTTCGTCCGTGGCAAATCTTGACACGGCCTCAACAAAAAACCATAACCAGCGCGCATGAATAAATTGCTGAAAAGTGGCATCATTTTTTCCGCGATTAGTTTTGTAACCGGACTCGGCAATCTCGCCTTTCAATGTGTCCTGGGACGGCACCTGAAGACATCGGGGGATTACGGCGACGCCAACAGCGCACTGGGTGGGTTGATGATGTTGCTCGCCCTCCTGCCAACGGTGGCCACTTTTGCCGTCACACATTACATTGCTCATTTCAACGCACGCGGTGACAACGCGCGGTTGCAGGGACTGCTTCTGGGCTGCCGGCGATTTCTTTTCCGGTTCACCATTGGCGGTTCAGTGCTGGCAGTGATTGCCGTCAAGCCATTGAGCGTATTTTTCCATTACCGTGAAAGCCTGATGCTGGTGACACTCGGCTGCACGCTGCTGGGATTGTGGGCAACTTTTGCCACGGCATTATGCCAGGGACTTGCGTGGTTCAAGCGGCTCGCGCTGATCGGATTTCTGGGGATGATACTGCGGGTTTTGTTCGGCTGGTTCGTCACGCTCAAATGGCCGTCGGCGGAAACCGCTGTGCTGGCAACAGGTTTTTCACTGCTGGCGTATCTCATCCTGCTTTTCTGGCGAACGGAATTGTCACTGCACGGCGAACCGGTTTCGCCTTGGAACCGCGAACTTGCCAATTACTTCATCATCAGCACGGCATTTGTAGTCGGCAACTTCTGCTTTTCCTATGGCGACTATCTGGTCGCAAATAAATACTTCACCAACGGAGACCTCGATGCCTATGCCGCCGCCGGGATTTTGGCACGGGCGCTGCCCATGACTGTCGCACCATTGTTGATCGTGTTGTTCACCTCGCGTTCAGGTCAACGCGCCGGCGCCATTGTGTCGGAACAAGTTAAATTGATCGGACTTTCCAGCCTCGCCCTGGTTTTTGGTGCCATTTGCCTCTTTGTGCTGCGGACGCTCTGTTTGAAACTTCTTGGTAAATACACACCGGAAGCCGCTGGAATGATCGGCCAATTCGCTGTGACCATGGTCTTTGTCGGATTATTGCAATCGCTCGCATACTGGGCGTTGGCCAGCCGGTGGATTAAAATTTCACTGCTCTATGGTGTGCTGGCACTTATTTACTGGCTTGCGCTCTTAATTTTCGGCAGGACGCCAGCTGAATTGCTGCACGTGATGCCGGTCGCAGCGGGAGCCGTGTTTATCATGGTCTTCGTCGTCTGGCTCGCCGCCATGCGTGGCGGCAAACCGTCACCCGCGCAAAGCTGATTTGAATTTGTCCGCATCTTCCGCCACAATTGTCTCGTGCCGTCCAGTCCTGAAAATTTTCCGCACGTCAGCTTCATTCTGCCGACGCTCAACGCTGAGGCCATTTTGGAAAATTGCCTCGCGTCCATCACACGACAAACTTATCCGCGCGACCGTTATGAAATCATCCTCGCCGACGCGCATTCCACCGACCGAACACGCGACATCGCCAAAAAATACGGCGCAATTGTCCTCGACGACGACGGCAAAAACATGGAGGAAGGCAAGCGCCTCGCGCTCCGGCATGCCACCGGTGAATTCATCGTTTTTGTGGACGCCGACAATGAAATTACCCACGCCGATTACATCGAACAGGCCGTGAAGGCGCTCGCCGCCAATCCGCAGGCGCTCGGTGTCGAGAGCTATTATCTGCCGTCGCCGAAAATGAGTTCGTTCTGCGCCTACCTCTCGCATTTGCTGCACATCAGCGACCCGATTGCGTGGCTGATGAGCGCGAATCCGCGGCTCGTCGCGCGTGACGGCGAAATTGAGCGCTGGATTTTGCCCGATGGAACTTTTTCCTATCCGCTCGGTGCGAATGGATTTGTCTTTCGCCGCGCAGATTTGGAATCGGTGAAAGCCGAGGAACAATTTCAGGATACGCACGTCGCACTGTTCCTGATGAAAAGGGGAAAACGCGAATGGCTGCGCGTACACGGACGCGGCGTCCACCATTATTATGTCCAGACGCTTTGGGGCTTCATCCAAAAACGCCGCCGCGCCACAGTGCATTTTCTCCGCGTGCAGGAGGCGGCAAAAACAAACTGGATGACGGAAAAACCGCCGGTCCCAATTTGGCTCGCGGCAACTTACTGCGTCACATTTGTCGGGCCGATTTTCCACACGCTGTGCGGAATTTTCCGTGACGGCGACGCGCGCTGGCTCTGGCATTTGCCGGCGTGCCTCGGCACCGTTCTCGGCGACGCCTGGGGCGTTTGGACTTACAAAATGCGGAAGCATGAAAAAAATCTCGTTTCAAAACTGAAGCCACCGCAAAACTTGAAATAGGATGGACGCAAAAATCGAGAAATTTGGCCGCGACGATTCGCAACCTCTGGTAAGCATCATCGTGCTCAATTACAACACGGCCGGCTGGCTGCCGAAATGTTTCGCCTCCATCCGCTCCCAAACCGCCGTCGGGCAAATCGAAACCATTTTTGTGGACAATCTTTCGACTGATGACTCCGTAACGGTTGCCAGAAAATTGCTGGCCGATTTTCCAGCGGCTTGCGTCGTTGAAAATGCGCAAAACCTCGGATTTTGCGAAGGCAACAACGTCGGCGCGGACGTCGCGCGCGGACGCTATCTATTTTTTCTGAACCCGGACACCTGGCTCGAACCAGATTGCATGGAAAAACTTGTGGCGGGACTCGAAAATGCAAATGCCGACGCCGCCACGCCGTGGGTGTTGCAATATGCGAACGATGATCACCAAGATCTCGGTTTCCTGGGATTTGATTTGTTCGGGCTTCCCACTTCGTCGCCGCCTGCAAACAATCTTCGCGAAGTTTTTGCGGCAAGCGGATGCGCTTACTTGATGCGCGCGGAAATTTTCAAAAAATCCGGCGGATTCGACCGGGAATATTTCATGTATTCCGAGGACGCGGATTTGTCATGGCGTGTGTGGATTGCCGGAGGCAAACTGGTGGGCGTGCCCGAAGCGCGATTGCATCATCGGGGTGCGGCCGGAGCCAATCCGACGGGCGGAGCAACGGCAATCGAATACCGGACCAATGATCAGAAACGGTTTCTGACCAATCGAAACAGCCTGCTGACCCTGTTAAAATGCGGGCAAAACATTTTACTGCTTTGTGTCCCGTTACAAATGGCGCTGGTCTTCGTCGAAAGTCTGATTGGCGTTTTGATGCTCCGGCGAACGTCGTTTTTTCGCAAGGCGTGTTTTGATGCGTTCAGGGATTGCTGGCGGATGCGGGCGCATATTTTGTCCGAACGCGAGCGAATTGCCGGCTTTCGCCGGCACGGTGATTTTTGGATGTTGCGTTTTTTTCGGCTGCGTTTGAACCGCTGGGATGAAGTGAAGCGAACGTTGAAATTCGGTCCGCCGCGTGTGGACGCGCGTTAAAGAAAATTCATAGAAATCTTGCCGCATTGGGGAAGCCGGTTAATTTGACGGCGCGAAAAGCGGCTCCAACAATTATGAGCGATTTCAAATATGATTTGGCGGTGGCTTACCGGATTTATCCGAAAGTGTCTTCCCATCCACCGCCGATTTTCGCCGACGACAAATTGAAACTGGCCGAGCTTTGTCTGAAATCTTTCAAAGCTTCGCTGGGAAATTTGAAGGTTAAAATATGGGTCTTGCTGGATAATTGTCCGCCGGCTTACGAGGAGATGTTTTCACGGCTGTGGTCGTACGAGGATCTGGTCTTGCTGCGTTATCCGGGCGTGGGCGACGCGGCAACATTCCGCGAACAATCCCGCTTGTTGATGGAGCAGACGGACGCCGAAATCGTTTATCTTGCCGAAGACGATTATTTTTATCTGCCTGACCAATTTCCCTTGGCGGTCAATTTTTTGAAGCAAACCCCCACCGCTGATTTTGTTTCACCCTACGACCATCCGGATATTTACACGACTGAGCTGCACAATCTTCCTCATGAAACAAAGATGTTTTTGGGGAAGGAATGGAATTCCTGTATCAGCACGACACATACTTTTTTAACCACCCGCGCTACGTTGATACAAAGCCGGAGTGTTTTTCTAGCCTCCTATGGGCGAATCAGCCCCGATCTAGCAAAGTGGATGGC
Source organism: Candidatus Aquilonibacter sp. (assembly GCA_035504945.1). Lineage (GTDB taxonomy): Bacteria > Verrucomicrobiota > Verrucomicrobiia > Limisphaerales > UBA11358 > UBA11358. The sequence continues at coordinate 87,177 of DATJRH010000003.1, forward strand.
GCTGACCAAAGGATGCGTGTTCAATCCGTTTAGATTTATAAGTTGGTTGGTTTCACATCGATTCTGGGCTGCCAGCGTCTTCTTTGCCTGGTATTTTTGCTGGCGGCAGATTTTGTTCGGTCGAAAATATTCTCTTTGGATTCCACATCCTTCCATTGCCAATCACATGGCCGCAGGGATGGAAGCACCGGGCATTGACTGGCGAAAAGAGTTTGATCAAAATTCGTTAAAAGCTTGAAAAATGGGTTCAACATTTGCCTACTTTGAATCGTCATGCTACTTCGGTCGCCGCAAAATAATTCCTACCATTCTCGTGTGCAGTTTGTCTTTTTGTTTTATATGGTGCCGGCGAATTTGAAGTGAGGCATTCATGACCAATCTTTTACAACAATTTGCTAGAATTTCGGGGGGATTACGTCGGATAATCCGTCAGACACGATGTTATGAAAAAACTCGCCT
>DATJRH010000004.1:0-15105 GCA_035504945.1 Candidatus Aquilonibacter sp.
TTTGAAATTGCGGGACTTCCGATTGTCTATTGTGGCCGGCCCGCGACCAATGAAAATGAAGGGGTGGGCTGGGTCATGGACAAGCCATCGGAACATTGCTTTTCCGTGGTCGTGCAAAATGTGCAAAAGGTGACGGACGAAATGACAATGGGCGCATCTGAATGGTGGGTTTGCGTGCAATTCACAATCACAACCAGTTCTAACAAGACTTATTTCGTTTATCGGCCCCAGATCGCATGGACAGCCAATATCCAAGAGACATGGGTATTTTCTGGCGGTGGGATGCGTGTCATTCCAGTAGATTTCACAAGCGGCTACTGGGCGGGATTGCCAGCAGCTCCATCGGAGCCTGAGCTTGCCACCGTGACCGCCACTTTTCGTTATTATGATGCAGCAGCGGGGAAGGAGGTTTCGGTCGCTTCAAAGCCGACGAGAGTTTATTTGTGCCCAAAGCGATGAACCCAAAACTCCTCCTCTGCCTCGCGCTCGTTTTGAGCGGCGGGTTGTCTGGGAATTTTGCCGCCGTCCAAAGTTCTGCAAAAGCCGATAAATGGCAACCGTTTCAAATCATTCCGCCAATTACGAATGCCGATCCTTCCATTCGTTGCCCGGTTTCAGTTCGCGTTCCGACTAAATTAAAAATCGAACGGACGTCCGACACGCTTTCTGAAACAATTGACACAAATTCATTTGAATCCACAAATCTCATGGTTGGCACGAACATGGTGACAGGAGTTGAAGGTAAAATTTATGTTTATCCCGAAGGAGAATCACGGCCTGCAAATGGTGGGGATAGCTTGTCCAGCGGCTTGGATTTTAATTTAGGTGTTGATTATTGGCATACCAAACAAGATGGAATTCCACTGCCGGGGAAAAAATATGTTGTGGAAATAGATTTGGCCGCTTTCGAGACGGACATTCCGCCGCAACACGATTGGGAACCTTACGGCAAAAATTACAAGGTTCTTTGGCGGCGAACTTTGAAACAAACCATTGAATGAATATATGAAACCCAAACTCATCCTCTGCCTCGCGCTGGTTTTGAGCGGCGGGTTGTTCGGGTGCTCATCCAGCCAGATAAAGCACAACGAATGGTTTTCCAGCGTGAATTCGGCAACGACACCAAAAGAGCAATGGAAACGTTGGATCCGTTATTGACCAAGCTAACGAGCGAACGACGGCTAATTGCCGCCGGCAAGGAGGACCATCTTTTTGCCGTGTTAGACTACGACCATGCGCATCAAATTGTGAGCCTCTTCAACCCGCACGGTGAAACATTCACGCCGACCGGGCCTCCAGGACCAGTTAACGGTTATGTGACCCGCCACGGTGTTTTCGAAGTTCCGCTTCAGGACTTCGTCCAAATGTTTCATACATTTTCCTGGGAAACGAGCGAACCTCTGAATTCACCCGCACAGTAATAACAAAGAGCATGAAACTCAAACTTCTCCTCTGCCTCGCGCTCGTTTTGAGCGGAGTTTTCGCTGTCTGGCTGTTGGAGCATGTGAGTTTCAAAATCTCCATTGCCCGGCAGCCGGAAAAATTGAACACCACAAACGCCGGGTTCTACGACAACCGTGCCGCTACGGAAGGCAAAAACGGTGAACTGGACAAGTCCGTCGCTGATTTGACCGAAGCCATTAAACTTAATCCCCAGGATGCTGACGCATACGAGCATCGCGCGCTTACTTTGGCGCTCGAAGGAAAATACGACCAGGCACTCACTGACATCAACACAGCCATCCGGCTCAAGCCTGATGATGCCGGATACTACGCTGACCGTGCGGGTCTTGATGTGTTCAAGGGCGATTTGCAAGGGGAAGTCAGCGACTGCAACCAGGCAATCAAACTCAATCCCAAAGTGGCCGATTACTATGCTCGCCGCGGGGCGGGCTATGCACAGTTGGGTAAATTCGACCAGGCGATGAATGACTGCGACAAAGCCATCCAACTCAATCCCGATCTGTCCGACGCCTATTCAACGCGGGCGGTCGTGTATAGCAAAACGGGTGACATGGACAAGGCGATGAATGATTTGAATAAAGCCATCCGGCTTGATCCTAAAAATGAGCAGGCACGCCAAAACCGCGCCGTTCTCTTCCTGAAGAAAGGCGATGCGGATGCCGCCATCGCTGACTTCAGCGAAGTCATCCGGCTTGATCCCAAAGCGGTGGAGGCTTATCGGATGCGCGGGATGCTTTATTTGTCCAAACACGACTTTGATCCCGCCATCAGCGATTTCACCGCCTTGCTCAAATTTGATTCAACAAATAGTGAAGCTTACGCAAATCGCATGGCCGCATACTGGCTCAAAGGGGACTACCAAAACGGGGTTGCCGATTGCAAGATGTTCGTCCATCTCAATCCCGGCAATAGCGACTACTGGAACGACCTCGCCCAAATGCTCGCCACCTGCCCGGCGGCCTCGGTTCGCGACGGAAAGGAAGCGGTTGTGGCCGCCAGAAAAGCCTGTGAACTGTCCGCGTGGCAGATGCCGCCTTACATCGCCTCTCTCGCCGCGGCGTATGCCGAGTCGGGCGATTTCAAACAGGCGGTCAAATTTCAGCAGCAAGCCCTGGCGATGCCGGGCTGGCCGGAAGCTTCGCGTGAGGATATGCAAAAGCGCCTTGAACTTTACAAGCAAGGAATCCCATACCATGACGTGCCATTTAGTGGAGATCAGTCCAGTCAGAATTTGCGCCAGCAATCGTCGCCAACCGATAAGAAACCATGAAACCCAAACTCCTCCTCTGCCTCGCGCTCGTTTTGAGCACGATTTATTTGGCTGTTACTCCGCTGAAAATTTGTAGATGATCGTGTGGCGGTAAGTTTCACCAGGCTTCAATTCGGCGGAAGGAAATTCCGGATGGTTCGGCGAGTCGGGGAAATGTTGCGGTTCCAGACAAAAGGCTTCGCGAAATTGGCAGGGCCGGCCGCCTTTGCCAATGATTGAGCCGTCGAGGAAATTGCCGGTGTAAAATTGCATTCCCGGCGCGGTGGTGGAAAGTTCCAAGATGCGACCGGTCGCCGGCTCGTGAACGCGCGCCGCCAATCCAAGTTTCCCCGCCGGTTTGTCGAGCACCCAGTTGTGGTCGTAGCCGTTGCCGAGTTTGATTTGTTCGTCGGGGCTGCTGATCCGCGCGCCGATGGGAGTCGGACGGCGGAAATCGAACGGCGTGCCGGCAACCGGCCGCAATTCACCGGTCGGGATGAGATTGCCGTCCACGGGCGTGAATTTTTCGGCGTTGATTTCGATGGCGTGGCCGAGAATGTCACCGCTGCCGCGTAAATTAAAATAGGAATGACCCGTGAGATTGCAAAGCGTGGGCTTGTCGGTGACGGCGGTGAATTCGAGTTGCAGCGTGTTATCCCCGGTCAAAGTGTAAGTCGCCGCGACGGACAAATTGCCGGGATAGCCTTCTTCGCCGTCCTTGCTCAAATAACTCAACTTGAGTTTCGCGCCGTCCACTTCAGCTTTCCAAACGGCGCGGTCAAAACCCGTGAGGCCGCCGTGCAGATGGTTCGGGCCGTTGTTCGTGGCCAGCGTGTAAGTTTTGCCGTCGAGGGTGAATTTTCCACCGGCAATGCGGTTGCAGTAACGTCCGACCAACGCGCCAAGATAGGCGGTGTTTTTAAGATAGCCATCGAGCGTGTCGCAGCCGAGGACGATGTCGTCGAACCGGCCGTTTTTATCCGGCGTCTTAAGCGAGACAACGATACCGCCGTAATTCGTGATGCGCGCCTCCGATCCGCGACGGTTGCGCAGCGTGTAAATTGCGACCGGCGTTCCATCGGAGGTTTTGCCAAAGGGAACCTGGCTGATTTGTGCCATGAGTTCGCCCGCGCGGTCAGGCCGCCGCCGCGGCTTTTTTTCCGGCGGTGAAATAATTCAGATAGGCGATAAGCTGCGCTTTCATGGTTTTGCGCGGCACAATCGCGTCAATCAAGCCGTGGTCGAGGAGAAATTCGGCAGTTTGAAATCCCGGCGGCAGTTCTGCCTGCGTGGTTTCCTTGATGACGCGCGGGCCTGCGAAGCCAATCATCGCGCCCGGCTCGGCGAGGATCAAATCGCCGAGGCTCGCGTAACTGGCCATCACGCCCGCCGTCGTCGGATGCGTCAGCACGCTGATGTAAGGCAGTTTTTTTTGCGCGTGCAGCGCGAGCGCGGCGGAAGTTTTCGCCATTTGCATCAGGCTGAACATGCCTTCATACATCCGCGCGCCGCCGCTGGTGGAAATGATGATGACCGGCCAGCCCTTTTCCGTTCCGCGTTCGATGAGCCGCGTCAGTTTTTCGCCGACGACCGAACCCATCGAGCCGCCGAGAAAATCGAAATCCATGACGCCGAGCGCGGCGCGGTGATCGCCGATTTTGCAAAGGCCGGTGATGACGGCGTCCTTGAGCAGGGTGTTTTTCTGGTAGGCTTCGAGCTTGGATTTGTAGGTGGCGACGCCCTTGAAACCGAGCACGTCCACGCTGGTCATGCTGGCGTCCATTTCCTCGAACGTGCAGGTCTCGACGAGCGAATGAATCCGCTCGCGCGCGCCGATGGGAAAATGGTGGAGGCATTTCGGGCAGACCTTGAGATTCTCGTCCAGTTCCTTGTCGAAAATCATCGTTTCGCATGACGGACATTTCACCCAAAGCCCTTCGGGGATGTCGCGCTTTTTGGATTTGGCCTTTTCCGCGCCGAGTTTGGGCTTTTTGGCAAAAGTCGTCTGTCCGGACGCAATCGGCGGTTCCAATGTGGCAACGCCGATTGACTTTTTCGTGAACGAAGTGGTGTCCATTTGATTGATAAAATATATTACTAAAGTCCGCGCGCAACTGTCCAGACGCAAACATCGCCCGCGCCCGCCATGCGCAACGCCTTCGCACACGCGCTGGTCGTCGCACCGGTAGTGAAAACGTCGTCCACCAAAATGATTTTTTCGCCGTTCAATTCCACGCCTCCGCGGACGGCGAACGCGCCGCGCATATTTTTCGCGCGCTCCTCGCGCGTCAACAGGGTCTGGGTCGCAGTGGGTGAGACACGCCGGAGCAGCTTTATGTTCATCGGAATTTTTGCGGCGGCGCTCAAATGCCGCGCCAGCAATTCGGCCTGATTGAATTCGCGTTCGCGGTGACGGACCGGATGCAGCGGGACCGGCGCGATGAAATCCCATTTCTGTTTGCGCAAAACCGGCAGTGCTTCGCGCAGCAGCAAATCGGCGAGGAATGCCTCGAACCAAAGCTGCCGCTGATATTTGAAGCGGTGGATGATTTCGAGGACGGTGGTTTTGGCGATGACCGCCGAACGTGCGGAGGAAAAATGCAGATCCATTTCGCGGCAATTCGTGCATTCAAAACTTGTCGTTAGTTCGCCCTCGAACGGCAGGCCGCAACGTTCACAGAACGGCGGGCGGATGAAGCGGACCTGCTGCCAGCATTTCGCGCCGACGTAGCCGCTTGTGGCATCCGCTCGCTCGTCGCCGCAAAGCGCGCAGACTTCGGGATAAAAAAATCCGAGCGCGACTTCCAGCGACGCTTGAAATGGCGCGATGGCACTCATGACGGAATTGTGAACGGCGAGCGTTTTTCCAGCGGCAGAAATTTGAAAATGACCAGCGTGAGCAAGAGCGCCAGAAACGCGAGCCAGCCGTCGCGCATTTGGCCCGTGCCCCAAAACCAGGCGGCTGCGTTTGGCGCGTGGCGGGTGAACGCGCCGTAGGTTTTCAGCCAGAAAACCCAGCCGGCGTGCAGGCCGATGGAAAAATACAAATTGCCCGTGCGCTGATATGCGAGGCCAAGGATGATGCCCACGAGCGTGAGATTGAAAAATCCCGGCACGAGCGCGTGAAAATCCGTGAAGCCGGCCAGTATCCGCGGCAGCAAAACGAGGCCGGAATTCCAAGCGACCGCGCCGGAGATATCCGCGCTTTGCAAAAAATGGACGAGCGCAAAAATCACGCTGCTGATGAGCAGTGCAAACGGCCAGTAAATCACCCGGCGCAACCCGCCAAAAATTGCGCCGCGAAAAAGAATCTCCTCAATTATGGCGACAATTGCCGCCGTCACCATGGCGCTGAAAATGGTCGCGACGATTGTGTGTGCCGTCAGGTTTCGCGCGAAAACGCGCCCGCCGAAGGCGATGGCAATTCCCGCGACGAAGGCCAGCGAAAAAAAACCGAGCAGCAGCCCGCCAAAGAATTTTCTGGACTGGCCGTAAGACAGCGTGATTCCCATGTCTTGCGCCGAGCGCGCGCCGAACACGCGCAGCAGCGGCCAGGCTCCGGCGAGCGCGAGAATCAGAAACGAGCGGTCAACGAACCGACGGAACTGCGCGTCGGCAATTTTTGGAAAATCGAATGCCGTGTGTTGCGCGAGCCAGTAAAGCCACGGCGCGAGCAAGGCGCCGCCGACAAACACCACGATGAAGTAAATGACCAGCGCCAAAAGCGGACGCATGGGACGACGATAAATTTTTTGACGCCAAATGCAAACTGATTATTTCGCCGTAAAAAAAGTTTTGTTCGCGCCCGCCGCCGTCGCGTGTTATTTAATAATCAAAATGGCGCAAGCGCGAAACACAACCGAGGCCGATTTGAAACAGGAACGGTTCGCCGGAAGATTTTACCCGCACGAACTCATCAACAGCGGCGGCATGGCGGAAATCTGGCTCGTCACCGACTCGCGCGGCAAGCCTTTCGCGTTGAGGAAATTGAAAAGAGAATTGCGATTCAATTTGCTGGCGCGCCGCCGCTTTTTGCGCGGCTGCGAGGTGCTTTCCAAGTTGAATGAAAGCGAATACATCATCGGCTACGTCGAGCACGGCAAGGCGGACGGCACTTATTACATGCTCATGGATTACGTCGAGGCGTCGAATTTGAAGGAGCTGTTCGCGCGGCATGATCCCTTGCTGACGGAAAACGTCGCGCAAATTCTGATTGACATGGCCATCGGCCTTGAGCACGTCCACGAAAGCGGTTTCATGCATCTGGATTTCAAGCCGGAAAATGTTTTGGTCACGCGCAATGGCAACGTGCGACTGATTGATTTTGACCTCGCGCAGCCGATTCCCGAAAGGCCGGTGAAGTTGTCGAAAAATCCCGGCACGCCCGGCTACATGGCGCCGGAGCAGTTGAAGCGCGAACCGATTGACTCGCGCGCGGACATTTTTGCGTTCGGTGTTTCGGCCTACGAACTGGTGACGAACCACAAGCCGTTTCCCGGAGATTCGCCCGGGGAAATTCTCGCCGCGCAACTGGCTGCCGCCGGTCCGATCCCCGTCCGCGAACACAACCCCGACATTCCGCCCGCGCTCGAAAATGTCATCCTCAAATGTTTGCAGCGCGAGCCTGACCGGCGCTATCCGTTCATGAGCGTGCTCGTGCGCGATTTGGAACAGGCGCTTTACGTTTAGCCGGAAGTAAAATTGTTCCGATTGCATTTTTGCCGGGTTTCTGCAAAAATGCGTGACCGTAACCGCAAGGCCTCTTAAACGTCCTTGCTTTTTTAGTTAACCTATTCTATCGAAATGAAAACTTCATCCGCACCCATCGGTTCACTTCCCAAAGTTGGCATTCGCCCCACCATTGACGGCCGCCTTGGCGGCGTCCGCGAATCGCTCGAAAAACAAACCATGGATCAGGCCAAAGCCGCCGCGAAACTGATTTCCGCCAGCCTGCGTTATCCAAACGGCAAACGCGTCGAATGCGTCATCGCCGACACCTGCATCGGCGGCGTCGCGGAAGCCGCAGCTTGCGCGGAGAAATTTGCGCGCGAAGGCGTCGGCCTTTCGCTCACCGTCACGCCCTGCTGGTGTTACGGCAGCGAAACCATGGACATGAATCCGCTCGTGCCGAAAGCCGTCTGGGGGTTCAACGGCACCGAACGGCCCGGCGCGGTTTATCTTGCCGCGGTGCTCGCCGGCCATTCGCAAAAAGGTCTGCCCGCGTTTAGCATTTATGGGCGCGACGTGCAGGACGGCACGGATAAAACAATTCCCGCCGACGTGCAGGCGAAAATTTTGCGATTTGTCCGCGCCGGTCTCGCCGTGGCGATGATGCGCGGCAAATCGTATCTCGGCATGGGCGGCGTTTCCATGGGCATTGCCGGTTCGATTGTGGACCAGCCGTTCTTCGAGAGTTACCTCGGCATGAGAGTCGAGACGATTGACATGTCGGAATTTCTGCGTCGGATGGACAAGGGTATTTTCGACCAGTCCGAATACAAAAAGGCGCTCAAGTGGACGAAGGAAAATTGCAAGGAAGGCAAGGATTACAATTCTCCCCAGACGACGCGCTCCCGCGCGCAACTGGATAGTGAATGGGAAAGGTCCGTGAAAATGTCACTCATCGCGCGCGACCTCATGGTCGGCAATCCCAAGCTCGCCGAAATGGGCTTCGGCGAAGAAGCGCATGGACACAACGCCATCGCCGCCGGTTTTCAGGGCCAGCGTCAGTGGACGGACGGCCAGCCCAACGGCGATTTCATGGAGGCGATTCTCAACACCTCGTTCGACTGGAATGGCATCCGTGCGCCTTACGTTGTCGCGACAGAAAATGATTCCCTCAATGGCGCTTCGATGCTGTTCGGCTACCTGCTCACGAGCACCGCGCAGATTTTTGCCGACGTGCGCACTTACTGGAGCCCCGACGCCGTCAAGCGCGTCTCCGGACACAAACTCACCGGTGCGGCGGCGGGCGGCATTTTGCATCTCATCAATTCCGGGCCGGCCACGATTGACGGCACCGGCCAGCAATTGCGCGACGGCCAGCCGGTGATGAAACCGTTTTGGGAAATCACGAAGGAAGAGGCGCAGAAATGCCTTGATGCCGTGACATGGCATCCGAGCATCACCGAATATTTCCCCGGCGGCGGCTGGTCAACGCGTTTCCTCACCAAAGGCGGAATGCCTGTGACCATGTGCCGGTTGAACCTCATCAAGGGACTTGGGCCGGCGCTGCAAATCGCCGAAGGCTACACGGTTGATCTGCCGGAAAAAGTCCATGACGTGCTCGACCAGCGCACGAATCCGACTTGGCCGACGACTTGGTTCGCTCCGACCATTACCGGCCACGGCGCGTTCCGCGATGTTTATTCAGTGATGAACAACTGGGGTGCGAACCACGGCGCCATCAGCTACGGCCACATCGGCGCGGACCTGATTTCACTCGCGGCGATGCTGCGCATTCCGGTTTATATGCACAACGTGCCGAACGACCGGATTTTCCGTCCAAGCACATGGGCGGCCTTCGGCACGCAATGCCTGGAAAGCGCCGACTATCGTGCCTGCGCGAACTTCGGCCCGCTTTATATGTAAGCTGATTTAATACTGGAAAACCCACGGTGAAAACCGTGGGTTTTTTGTTTAACTTGCGTCGTTAAATTTTTTTCGCAAACTGTCTGGCATGAAAGCCAGACAACCCTTTGCCCTTTTCCTTTCTTTGTTGCTCGTCGCGATTTTGACTTACGGTTGTTGTTGCCTGAAGCATGTTCATCATGTTCCTCCTCCGCCCGCGATGACCAAGCTGCCGCCGCCGTTGCCCGCGCCGGCGTCAGAAGAAGCAAAGTTGGCGTGGTTCAAACAGGCGAAATATGGTTTGTTCATCCATTGGGGGCTTTATTCGATTCCCGCCGGCGATTGGGACGGCAAGCGTGTTCCGGGCATCGGCGAATGGATTATGCACAACGCACCAATTCCGGTGACACAATACGAACAGTTGGCGAAGCAATTTGACCCGGTGGATTTCAACGCGGAGCAATGGGTGACGATGGCGCAGGCCGCCGGCATGAAATACATTGTCATCACGGCCAAGCACCACGACGGCTTTGCGATGTATCATTCGCTGGTCAGCCCCTACAACATTTACGACGCAACGCCATTTCACCGCGACCCCATCCGCGAACTGGCGCAGGCGTGCGCGCGGCATCACATGAAGTTCGGTTTTTATTATTCGCAATCGCAGGACTGGCACGAGCCGGGCGGTATGGGCAACACAAACGATTTCGGCCCGGACTCGGTGAAGGACGAGAGCGGCGCTTACGACCATTACCTGAAGACCAAGGCGGAGCCGCAGGTGGCCGAGTTGCTGCAAAATTACGGGCCGATCTGCCTGATTTGGTTCGACACGGCGCGCGACATGAGCGTGAACGGCCGCGGCCAGGCGTTCATTGATTTGGTCCACAAATATCAACCGGCGTGTTTGATTGACGGGCGGCTCGGCGTGGCGGGCGATTATGTTTCCACCGGCGACAACGCGATTCCGAACGAAGGCATCAGCACGAATTATTGGGAAACGCCCGCGACCATCAATCACACGTGGGGTTATCGCACGGACGACACGGATTGGAAATCGCCCGGCGACATCATTTTCAAGCTGGTGGACATTACGAGCAAGGGCGGGAACTATCTGCTCAACGTCGGCCCGACTTCGCTCGGGGTGATTCCGGCGGAGTGCCAGAGCAATTTGCTCACGGTTGGACGCTGGCTGAAGGCCTACGGCGACGTGGTGTATGGCGCGGGGCCGTCGCCCTTTGGCGAGGAGTTTGGTGAATTCAGCGCGACGACGAAGGACCACAATGGCAACCCGGTTTTTCTCACGCGCAGCGACTGGCGCTGCACGACCAAGCCGGGAAAACTTTATTTTACGCTGTTCAACATTCCGCGCGACGGCATGGTGGATTTGCCGAATTTCAAAAATGAAATCACCAAGGCTTACATTGTCGGCGACCCGGACCAGACGCCCATCCTGATTGACGAGACGAACGGCGTCCGCGTGGCGCACGTGCCGCGCAACGGCCCGAACGCGATAGCGTATCCGATTTGCCTGGAGATTTCACCCGGCACGGTGGAGAAATAGTCATAGTCACGGCGCGGTTGTTTCAGCGGATGGGCGAAACCATTGCGGGTGTTCGCGCGTCCATAACAGCCATGACATTCCCCAAATTATGGTTCGCCTGCTGCCTGCTGCTATCAGCCGCTACGTTTGCCCGCGCTGAAATTTATTTCCAGAATGACGGCACGAAAAAAGGCTGGCCCAATTATCCGCAAACACCGCAGGCGCACGGCACGGTCAGCGATGTCACCAATCCGGTGTTTCAGGGAACGAGCGCGATCCAGTTCACGCAGACGTTCGACCCGACCCACAACGGGCGCTACCATTCCGAGGTGGTGAATTACAACTGCCAGAACATGGGCGAGAGCCGCTTTTATCGCACGACGGTTTTTCTGCCGACGAACTGGGTTTATGCGGAGGATGCCGTCTGCGTCCAGCAATGGGCGGGCGACGGGCCGTGGATCATCATGGAAGTGCGGGGCACGAATCTGGTCATCCTGCCGCATGCCGAGGGCATCCAGACGCTGGCGCCGATGCCGCGCGGCCAATGGGTGCGCATCGTGACGCATCTGGTCGCCACAAATTCGGGACTGCTGGAAGTGTGGGTGAACGGCGTGAAGCGGCTGACGTTGAAGGGAAATTTTGTTCCGAATTCCAAGAGCGGAAAAATCCGGTGGTCGGCGGGCGAATACGTGACGCGGTGGTTTCCGAAACCGCGGACGGCACCGAACCCGGGCTATCGCGAATTGTTTCAGGATAATTTCCGGATGGCCTCCACTTTCGAGGAGGCGGACGCGGCGCACTGGCCGGAGGATTCCGTGGCGGGACATTAATTTCGAAATGCGAAGCGGCGGGTTCCGGTTTATTTGCAGAAATGAATTTGTTCTGCGGCGGAAACGTCTATAAACTCACATTGATGAACCCAGTTGCGTCCAATACGCGCAAGTCGTGGCGGGTGTTTTGTCTGGCCGCATGGTTGTTGTTTCCCATTTGCCAGAACAGCCGCGCCCAAATTATTTATTTTCAAAACGACGGCAACAAGGAAGGCTGGCCAAATTATCCGCAAACGCCGGAGGCCGACGGCACGATCAATGATGTGGCCAACCCAGTCTATCAGGGAACGACCGCGATCCAGTTCACCCAGACTTGGCTGACAAACTACACCGGGCGCTATCACTCGGAAGTGGATTACCAAAACACGCAGGGCGTCGGCGACGACCGGTATTATCGCATAACGCTTTTTTTGCCCACCAATTGGATTTATACGAACAGCAACGTTTGCATCCAGCAATGGGCCGGGAGCGGGCCGTGGTTGATCATGGAAATCCGCGGCAACGATCTGGTGATGCTGCCGCACATCACCGGCATTCAGACGCTGCAAACCATGCCGCTCGGCCAATGGACGCGCATTGTCACCCACCTCAACACTTCCAGCAGCAACGGATTATTTCAAGTCTGGGTCAACGGCATCCAAAGGTTGAACCTGACGGGCAATTTCAGTCCGACGAATGCCGGCAGCACCGAAGTGCGATGGTCCACCGGCGCGTATGTCACCGGATGGTATGGAGTGACCAATGCGGCGCCGAATCCTTCTTTCATAGAATTATATGGGGACAATTACCGGATCACGGATGATTTTACAGACGCCGACACCCCCTATTGGCCGGAGACATATTCCGTCAACCCATCGCCCGCCTCACAGGTCGTAGGGCTTGATGCTTCCACCAGTTACTCGCTGAACGTCACAACCAGCAACGGTTTTAGTGGAAACATTTTATTCGGTTTAAGCGGATTGCCGGCCAATACGGGTTATAGCTTCAGCTCGCTGACTTTGTCCGGCGCGGGTTCATCCACGTTGACCTTGACCACTTCCAACAACACACCGCTGGGCACCTACTCATTGAACGCCTGGACCACCAACAACGCGTCCCTGACCACAAATTGGTTCTCCACGCCGCTCACGCTGACCGTCGGCAGCTTCACCTTGTCAGTCAGTCCGCCGTTGCAAAGTGTCATTGCCGGCAACAACACCAACTTTACGGTGAATGTGGCAACGAATTCAGGTTTCAGCGGGAGCGTGACGCTGGGGGTTTCGGGATTGCCGTCAGGCGCGAGCGCCAGTTTCAATCCGGCCACGCTCGCGCAATCCGGCAGTTCGACGCTGACGATCACCACGACCACGAATACTCTAGGCGGAACTTACCCGATTACGTTGTCGGGAACTAATGGCGCCAACGTCGCCACAGCTGCCGTGACGCTGGTCGTGAACGGGCTCACCTCCAGTCCCGGCACTTTGGTTTGGAACGGCGCCAGCGGCCTGGACGCGAACTGGTCTACTTCATTGAACTGGACGAATGTTTCTGTCCCCGGCAATGGTCCGCCTGGCGTCAACAACAATGTCATCGTCGGCAACCTCGGCGCCGGCCCCACCAACGTCATCAACTTCAACGACACCATCAATTCTTTGTGGTATCAACTGCTCCCGGCCAGCGGCGGCACCATTACTCAGTTCACCCGGATTAATCCGGGCGTGACTTTGACTGTCAGTGGCACCACCAACATCACCGGCTCAAGTTTTGTTACCGGCAACTACAGCCTGCTAGTGGGCACCAATACTTCCGCCAATGCCGGCGGTTCCACCGTATCCGCCGTCATCACCGGCGACGGCGGGACGCTGAACATCAATAATTCCACCGGCATAGTGGCCGTGGCCCAGTTCAACAGCTCTGGCAATCATCCTCCCTCCGCCAGCACGTGGGCTGTTCTGGATATGTCGGGTCTGGGAACGTTCTCGGCCAATGTCGCCCAGCTCCAAATCGGCTGCATGAACAACGGTTCGGCCGGCACACTCTATCTGGCCAAAACCAACAACCTCACCCTGAACCTGTCCGCCAGCACTTACACCACCGCCGCCGGCCAGGGTCTGGACATTGGTTTCAACAATTCAAATGCTGGGGACCCGAGTTTCATGTATCTGGGGCTGGCCAATGCCATTTATGTCAACACCGCCATTATCGGCGCCTGCAAAGGATTGTATGGCACGCTGGCATTTAACCCGGCCTTCACCAACCAAAACCCGACATTGCTGGTCCGCGCTGCTGACGGCTTCAGTCCCGTGACCTATTGGAACATCGGCGATTTGCTCACTTCGTCTTCGGGGGCCAATGCCGAATGTCCGCAAGCCACGAACGATTTCAGCGGCGGGACGGTGGACTTGCTGGTCGATGCCTTGACCGTTGGGAAGACCTCCAGCCAAATGTCTTCGCCGCCCGGAGCAGCGCCGGGAACTGCCGGCATCAGTTCCAACCGGGTGGTGGTGGCAACGCTGACGTTCAATAATGGCACCATTCAAGCGAACACGCTGACCAACGGCTGTCAGGTTCCTAACATGGGCACCCTTAGTTCGGACACGGCCATTGGGACGGTGAACGTGAACGGGAACGGCACTTTGATCGTCAACAGCCAACTGGTTTTGGCGGCGGGTGTGGCCTCTTGTTATGTGGGAGGAAATCCAACCAATGTCGGAGTGACGCTGTTGACCAATTTTTATTATGGAACAACGGTCAACGCGACCAATGCCTATGCACAGGGAACATTGAACGTCAACGGCGGAACGGTGGAGGCGACGAACATCATGGGCGGGGGCGGGATTTCGACCATCAATTTGAACAGCGGTACGCTGGACATGCAATCCGCCAATCCGTTTCCGGGACAGATAGTGAATGTTTCGACGCTGAACGTGGGCGCCAACGGCGTGGACGATTCGGCGGAGTTGGCCAACGCGGCGACCGTTACGGTGTCCAATGCCATTGTCATTGCGGCCAACGGAACGCTCTCCGGCGACACTACCATCACCTCGCCCGGATTGACGGTCAACGGGACAATTTCGCCGGGGAACAATGATGCGGGCGGGATAATAAATAATGGAACGATGACGCTGGGAGCGGGCGGCAGCTATGTGGCGTCGGTGCTGGATGCGGCGGCGGGACCGGTTTCGGGGTGGAGCTTCCTACAGGTGAATCAGGGCATCAACATCCAGGCCACCAGCGATAATCCATTTATCGTGAGCGTCCAGACGCCGATTGGTCCGGCGGCCAACTTCAGCTACACCACCAACTACGACTGGCCCATTGCCGGTGCGACAGGCGGCATTGCCAATTTCAATGCGAATGATTTCATGGTGGACAATTCGCAATTCAACAACGATTTGGCCGGCGGCTATTTCTATGTGCGGCAGAACGGCAGTTCGCTGGTGTTGAGCTTCACGAACAACCACCCGCCGGCG
>DATJRH010000005.1:0-61168 GCA_035504945.1 Candidatus Aquilonibacter sp.
CAGCACCAAACCGCAGACGAGCCAGCAGCCGAGAAATTTCCCCAAAATCAACTGGGTCCGGCTCAACGGTTTGGCCAGCAGCGGCAACAAAGTCCGTTGCTCGCGCTCCGCCGGGATTTGCCGCGCGGTGGTGGTGATGGCAATGACGAGCGACGAAATCCAGATCAGCAGCAGGCAGAGGTCCTTGATGTAACGTATGATTTCATTGTCGTTGTAGATGTTGACCGAAGCCATGATCAGGCAGATGACGACGGTCAGGATGAACAGGACGTAGAAATCCTTCCGGCGATACAATTCCTTGATGACGACACCCGCGACGGCGAAAATTTCATTCATAGGTTTATGGAGTTAATTTTGATAACCGATGACACGCAGGAAAATCTGCTCCAGATTGCATTGATGCTTGGCTATCAAATCACTCACGCGGCCTTCCGCGCGCAGTTCTCCCTCGTGCAAGATGGCCACGCGGTCACAGATGGTTTCCACTTCGCCCATTTCATGTGACGAAAAGAAAACGGTTTTGCCCTCTTCTTTCAGGCGTTGGATGATCTGGCGGACCTTCATCCGGCCCAGGGGATCGAGGCCGCTGGTCGGTTCGTCGAGAATGAGCAAATCGGGATTGTTGATGAGCGCCTGCGCCAGTCCGACGCGCTGCTGCATTCCCTTGGAATAAGTCTTGATGAGCCGTTTGCGGGCGTGGTCAAGCTCGACCAGTTTCAATGCCACATCAATGCGACGTTCCGCTTCGGCCCTCGGAATCCGAAATAGCCGCGCGTAGAAGTGCAACAATTCCTCGGCCGTGAGAAATTTGTAATAATATGTCATTTCCGGCAGGTAGCCGATGCGCTGGCGGGCGATGGGCTGGCGCACGCTGGTTCCGAACAGGAGAATGTCGCCGCTGGTGGCGTTGTTGAAACCAAGCATGACGTTCATCGTGGTGGTTTTGCCAGCGCCGTTCGGCCCCAAAAAGCCGAAGACCTCGCCTGCGTTGACAGACAGGGTCAAGTTCTTCACGGCCACCTTGACAGGTTGCCGTCGATCCCGCGTGGGAAATTCCACGCGCAGGTTTTGAATGGCCAGGATGGTTGGCATAATATTTTTCATGGCTTAATAAACGAACGGCAGAGTCGGCCCCTGACGGCACGCTTCCTTAACGTCACCGTTTGACAATTTGCATAAACGCAAACTATTTGCAACAAGAAAATGAAACTCATTCCTATTAAAATAAGTGGACGGCGTGCCATTCCTGAATCCAGCGGACACTCTATTCGTGGTGCGGGCCCAAGGAAAATTGGCCAGATGCAAAGGGATTGTGCGTCGGCCAAACTCAAAGCCGAAAAAGCGTGGCGAGTTTTCATTTTTTAAGGATTTCTTCACACTGTGCACAGTGACAGCGGGCGCGCAGTTTAAGATTGATCAAATGAGACGTGGCAATCAGCGCGCCGCCGGCAAACATCGCGATCGCTTCGTGCCAGTCCGTGCGCGCTTCGTTTTCGTCCGGTGGTCCGCCAAATTGCGTGTAAAGCACCACCGCCGCGCCCACACACAAGAGAACGAGCAACCCCCATCGCCGATGAATGCGGCAACCCGACCACACGCACGCGGCGGCAAGCAATACCATCGTGACGCACGCGATGTGCTCAAACCTATGACTGCCGAGAAAAGATAAGCCGATCAGCGGCAGCAAGCCGATGAGCACGGGCATACACATGCAATGCACCGCGCATAGTGACGAGAGAATGGAGCCAATTTTGTCGGCGCGATTGAGCAACGAACCGTTATTTGAAGAAGGAGAATTTGATTTCATAAATATAAACATTATTCGGATTATTTCAGAACGCGCAGGTTAACGACCCGAAAAACCGAGACATTCGCCATACGCCGGGGCGTTGACGCCCACACCGGTCCCGCAAGTTCACGATATCGATCCGGGCTTTCAAAAATTGGTTCTGACCAACTTTGAAACTTTGTTCCGCACCAATGTTGACGGTGTAATTTGAGAAAAGTTTTTTGATGCGGCGACTTCATTTTGAAAACGTTAACAAGCTTTGCCTAAATGCAATTCATTTTCATTGAAAAGGCGGCTGACTGGTTGTCCCAAAAATTGGAAATGTGGGAGAAGTCATCTTCGCGCGGAGGGTTTATTTTTTTCCACAAGCCGCTTTGCGAGCGCCACCGCCGCATCCAAGTCGTGAAATGAACCGGCCAGCTTTCCTTGGGTGTCCACCACCCAGAAATCGGGTGTTCCGATGTGTTTGATGTCCAGCGGTTCGGTCAGGGCAGTGACGGCGCCAATTTTTGGAAAAACAAGTTGCGGCCAGTTTATGCCGGCGCGTTTCACATAACGGCGGACCTGGTTCAAATCATCGTCTGCCGGCACGCCGACCAGGACGAGATTTGTCTGCCCCGCCCATTCTTTTTGCAACGCTTTGAGGCGCGGCTCCATTTCCCGGCATGGCGGACAATCCACCAACCAGAATTCCAACAAAAGAATCTTTCCGCGTTGCTGGCTTAACCGCCAAGGCTGGCCATCCAGAGTTTCAAACGCCGCGTCAGGCAATTGTTGTTGGATACTGGATGGAGGTGACGATTCTCCTGCCGGCGCAGGCTGGCTGGACAAAACCAGCCCTGCGCCAACAGTGCATGGGAGGAACATGGCCCAAATCAATTTCAAGTTATCACGAACCAGATACATAACTCAAAACTCGTATTTCAGACCCACGTAGAAATTGCGTGGAATACGCGGCCCGTAGATATAGTTGGAATCGCGATAAGCGCCGCGGTCGAAATCGCTTTGGTAGGAATTGAGCACATTTTTGACGCCCATCGAAAAGGTCAGCAGCGTATTGTAGGACAGTTGCCAGCTTTTCGACAGGCCAATATCCATGTCAAAGAAATAGGGCGTGGTCTTGAGGACATTATCTATCTGGTCGCCCGTGGTTTCATCACTGACGACGTGCGGCACTTCCATCGGACCGGTGAGCTTGCCGGCCACAAAGAGATCCATGTTCCACGGCGCTTCGTAGTCCACCTTGACCACGCCGTAGCGTTGCGGCACGCGCGGAAGGTTGCTGCTGAAAATCTCATTGTCGGTTGAGTTCGGATCGGGATCACTGCCGATAACCACCTGCGGGTTTTCATAACGCGCGCGCTGCTCGACGTAGCCGATGTCTATCTTCACCGGATAAAAATCCAGGCCAAGATTTAATTCCACACCGTAGATGTCAGACCTGCCGGCATTGACCTTGTTGATCACTTCTATGTTGGGCGTGGACTCGGCGTCGTTCTCCACCTCGTTGAAGGTATCGCTCAACATCGTATAGAACAGGTTGCCATCAAGCCGGACATGGGAGTTGACCTCCCATTCCGGAGCCAGTGAGAGGTTCAGCGACCGTTCCGGTTTTAGGTTTGGCGCGTCGTAGATGCGCACCACTTGATTGCCATCCACCGGGCCATCGAAATCCTCGTTGTCAAGTTCAGGTGCGGTAAATCCGGTGCTCACCGCACCGCGCAGACGAAAATTTTCTGTCGGTGAGTATTTAACAGCCAGCCGGGGAGAGGGAATCACCTCGTCAACAAGGTTATGTTTATCCAGACGCAGGCCATAGACGATGTTCCACTGCGGCGAAAGCGTCCAGTCATGTTGAGCGAAGATGCCAAAATTCTCGTAAAAGTAATCAAAGGGTTCGGGCTCCACGGTGGAGCTGGTGCCAACCTGCACGTTCTGGACTTGGTTGATGTGTTCATTGCGATAATCAACACCTATGGTGATAATGTGGCCGTCCGCAGGGCGAATGTTCACCGCAGTGTTAAAAAACCAGAGATTGTCGGCAAAGGTGCCGTAGCCCAAATCCGGGACCGCATCCGGCGAGTAATACGGACTCGTCGGGTCGGGACTCCCGTATGCAGCGATGCCACCACGGTAGTAGTCCCATGTAGTTCTGGAAAATGTCAGCGAGGAGCTGAAGTCCAGCACCGGCGATATGGTCTGATCCAGCGTGAGCGAGGCGTTGTTGTCGAAGCTGTGAATCCACTCCGTAAGAACGGATTGATCGGGCGGGACATTCACATCATCACTGCCGCCCCGGCGGTTCTCGTCAATGAAATTGTAATCCAAGTGCAAAGTTGTATTCTCCGTCGGCTCGTAATACAACCGTGTGCCGGTAGTCCAGAGGTCACGCCGGGAAACTTCGGTGAAGCCGTCACCCGTCTCATCGCATGGGGGAACGTAATTATGCACGCCATACACCGTGGCGCCGAAAGTTTGGTTCGTGTTGGCGTAGTTCAGCACCAGATTCCCATCCAGGGGAACACCATAACCGTTTAACTGTCCCTTGATGTATGAATAATCCAGTTCCGCCGAACCGCCGGTAACCAACGGGTCCGTTTCGATGATGTTGACGACGCCGGCCACCGCGCCCGGGCCATAAAGCGCCGATCCACCACCCTCGACCACCTCGACGCGATCAATGAGCGCGGCCGGTATCTGGTCAATCCCGTAGCTGCTGCCCACCCCACTGAGAAGCGGATGGCCGTCAACAAGCATGGCGACATAACGCTGCCCCAGGCCGAACATCTGAACTTGGTCCGCATTGCAGTTCTCACACGTCACATCCGTGCGCAAGCCCGGTTGATACTCAATGGCGTCCGAGAAGGTGCGCGAGGCCGTCTTGGCGATGGTCGCTGCGGAAAGAACCTCGGTGAGCACGGCGGTGTCTTTGATCGGGCGGGGCACCCCGGTGCCGGTAACGACGATGGGCGGCAGCACGGCTGCGGAATTCGTCTCGGACTCCGCCGGCAAAGTCGCTGGCACGACGGAATTTGTCGCCGCGACAACATTTGTCTGTGCCGACGCCGCGCCGCACGACAATGCGACTGCCGAAATAACCGCCAAATACAGCCTGCGATTTGTATTTTTTCTATCTACATTTTTTTTCATTATTTCAAGAGGTTAATTTTCCTTTTCCGCGCATTTTCAAGAATTCACGCTCTGCAAACGCCTGTGTGAACTCGAAAGTCGGCCCGCTGTGCGCCACCGCATTCGTTGACTGGCGAAGTTCGTCCAGCATGGCTTCGAGAACAGGAAGGCTCCGGCGTCCGTAGAATCGGCGGTGAATAAGACCGTGCTGGTCAATAATCACCGTGGTCGGCACCGAGCTCGCATTATACCTGCCGCTGATGAAAAGATGTTCGTCATCGAGGATGATCGGAAAATCCAGTCTTCTAACTTTGACCGCGCCCGCGACTTTTTCACGGATTTCACCGGGTGATGGCAGCCTGCATTTGCCTTGGCGATGCGCAATGGTGAGATCGTCATCATCGCCGATACCGCCATCGTCATCTTTCACGTTATCCAAGGAGACACCGATAATGGCCAAGTCATTACCATATTTCTTTTCCAAGGTCATCAAATCTTCGAGTTCATCCAGGCATCCGCCTTGCGAAGTGGTCCAGAAGTAAAGCAAGACAGTCTTTCCGCGCAACTTTGATAAACTCACCTTGTTGCCGTCCAGCGCGGACGCTTCAAATTCGGCGCCAGGCGGAAACGAGATGGCCGCCACCGGCGTATTGGAAGAATTGGCCGCAGGTGTGCCATATTCCGCTTGGTGAAGCGTCCACCATGCCTTGGCTTTTTCCGCCGCGGCCCTGCATTTCAATTCACTGCCCGGATGCAATTCTTTAAAACCCGTTTTCTCGTCGTCAACTGCCGCCGCAATGTCAGTGAGCTTTACGCCGAAATCCTGGTGGCCGCATCTCTCCAGTTCGATCAACCCGTTCACAACAACGCGCGGGTCGGTATCATCCAGCAGATGTATCGCCATGGGAACACCGGTATCTGCGCCAAGCCACCGGAGATACTGCGCTCCCAGCAGACGCACCTCCGGGTCGCAGTCACGCAATTGGATGGCGACCATTGTTGCGAGCGCAGGATCTTGGCACTGGCGCAACACACTAAGCGCTTCTTCCCGCACATCAAAATCAGGATCGATAGCGGCCGCCTCAACGAGCGGCTTCAACTCGGACGGGATGTGGTGTGACGAGGAAACAATGTTTCGCATGGCTTGAATTGATATTTCGCGGTGGATAATTCTGCCTGTATTCCAGAATGCCAGGATGGCCGCTGGGACGTTTGGAGACGCATTAATCGTGTCTGCAACCAGCATGGGATCTGGGGAATCGTTTCCCAAAAGGCCTCGTTCCAGAACAAGGCTGCGGACCTGGCCGCGGAATGGCACCATTCCGAAAACACCCAGCAAGGCCAAAAGGAGAAGGACCATGCGAACTCGGATTCTTCTTCGGCGGTCTATTCGAGCCGTAGGGACTGAATTTGTTGCATTCATAAGCAATTCAAGCGCGTAGCTTGTTCGTCTCCGGGAGGCAAAGGCTCCGGCCCAGATTGAGACACACAGGGTCGCACGCCGTCCACAAGCCGCCGTTCTCATCTGGCTTTGCGGATCGGGGCTGATCAGCGGTTCGCCCAGATTGCCTTGCTTCAAATAAACCATTTGTTTGTGCCGATGCCGTTCCGCCACACGATAGTGCCACCACCGAAATAACCGCCGGATACAACCTGCGATCTCTGTTTTTTCTCTCTGTAAATTTTTTCATAAAATTCAACGGGTTAAAATTTTCCAACACGCTTCCGCGAATCTCCAAGGACTCACGCTCCACGAAACGCCTGTGTGAACTCGAAAGTCGGCCCGCTGCGACGGCTTTTTTGACTTCCACGCGGGACAATTTACTAATTGCAAATCGTTTGCAATATAGCAAGCGGCCTGCCACCTGCAAGCCTTTTTTTGGCGAGGCGGAAGATTTTTCGAGTTTCTGAAATTACATTCAATGGCGGCGCAAATGCGGCGGGTCAAATAGTTTTGCCGGAAGACCGCCTAAATTCGCCTCTCTGCCTCAAAAACAGGCATTCTTGTCTCCTGGAAGCGGCGAACTGTCGAGTTTTGACCACGAACCTCCTCGCGGACGCGGGTTATGTGAGCGCACGTGTGATTGTGAATCATGGCGGACGCAAGACCAGTTCGCCAACTCCACCCGCGACCGTAACTACGCCGCAGAAATGACAGGGGGTTTTAATTTCATCTGCCGGAACGAGAAATCATTCCGGCCTTTTTTCAACGGACTCCAATCGCTGGAATAATTCGCCGTTACTTGCCGCAGCAATGTTTGTATTTCTTGCCGCTGCCGCAGGGACACGGGTCGTTGCGGCCGACTTTCGGGCCGGAACGCTGTGGCTTGGGTTTGGGCTTTGAAATATCGTCAGCGGCCTGGCTTACAATGTCGCTGGCCTTCGATTTGTCTTCTTTGGCCGGTTCGCCAAATGCGCTGGTTGGATCGTGTTTCGTCTGCTGCGGCACGTTGCGCAGGAAGTTTTCAAACGCGAGCATGGACGACGCGCTGCGGAAGACGTTGTGACAGATTTCCGTTTTTACGTTGACCATCAGCTCGTCGAAAATCTTGAACGCTTCGGCCTTGTATTCGACGAGCGGGTCGCGCTGGCCGTGCGCGCGCAGGCCGATGCTGTAACGCAGGCTGTCCATTTCGTAGAGGTGCTCCTGCCACAATTTGTCAATCGCGCTCAAAATCGTGTAGCGCTCGACGGTCGCCAGTTTTTCCGGCTCCTCGAAGCTGATTTTCATCTCATACGCCTTGCGAATGGCGTCGGAAATAAAATTGCAGACGGCGAATTGCGCCGGCGTCAGGCCGTCATAGACCGAGCCGGCCACCGGCATTTCCTTGCCCGACTCGGCGGCCTTGAGAATTTCGGCTTCCGGCATTCCGAGCTGAAAATTCAAATTCACCCAGTCGGCAAGCTGCCGCACGCGCCACTCGCTGGGTTCGGTGCTGCCGGGGGCGAATTCTTCGACCTTCAAAATCACGACTTCCTCGATGATGTCCATGAGCCGGTCGCGCACGTCCTCGCCGCGGATGATTTCGTTGCGGAAACCATAAATGACTTCGCGCTGCTTGTTCATCACGTCGTCGTATTCGAGCGTGCGTTTGCGGATCTCAAAATTGTGCTGCTCGACTTTTTTCTGCGCCGACTGGATGGACCAGTTCAGCCAGCGGTGCTCGAGTTCATCGCCTTCCTTGAACCCGGCGCCTTCCATGATTTTTACAACGCGGTCGGAGCCGAACAGCCGCATCAAATCGTCCTCGAGCGAAATGAAAAAGTGCGACGAGCCGGGATCGCCCTGGCGCGAGCAGCGACCACGCAACTGCCGGTCAATGCGCCGCGATTCGTGGCGTTCGGTGCCAAGAACATGCAGGCCGCCAACTTCCGCAACGCCGGGACCGAGCTTGATGTCCGTGCCGCGACCGGCCATGTTCGTGGCAATCGTGACCGAGCCGCGCTGGCCGGCGCGCGCGACGATTTCCGCCTCCTGCTGGTGATATTTCGCGTTCAAGACGGAATGAATCAACCCTTCGCGCTTGAGCATTTTTGAAAGCATTTCGCTCGTCTCGACGGAAATCGTGCCGACAAGAATCGGCCGGCCCTGCGCGTGCAGCGTCTTGATTTCCCGGACGACGGCGTTGAATTTTTCGCGCCGGGTTTTATAGACCGAATCATTTTTGTCCTTGCGAATGTTTGGTTTGTTCGTGGGAATGGTCAGCACGCCGAGTTTGTAAATGTCGAAAAATTCCGCCGCCTCGGTTTCCGCCGTGCCGGTCATGCCCGCGAGCTTGGTGTAAAGGCGGAAATAATTTTGGATCGTGATGGTCGCGAGCGTTTGCGTTTCGCGTTCGATTTCCACGCCTTCCTTCGCCTCGACCGCCTGGTGCAAACCATCGCTCCAGCGGCGGCCGGGCATCAATCGGCCGGTGTGCTGGTCAACGATGATGACCTTGTTTTCCTGCACGACATATTCCACGTCCAACTGATAGAGCGAATAGGCCTTGAGCAATTGCGAAATGGCGTGAATCTTTTGCGCCTTGGCCTCGAAATCCGCCTGCAATTTCGCTTTTGCCTCCAGGCGTTTACGCGCATCCGTTTCCGCACCCGCGTCAATGTCGTGCAACAACGTCGTCAAATCTGGCAGCACAAACGCCTCTGGATCCTGCGGGCTGACGAAATTGCGTCCTTTCTCAGTCAAGTCGGCTTCGTGACTTTTTTCGTCAATGGCGAAAAGCAATTCCTCCTTCTCGCGATACAAATCCACTTTCTTCTGGTCCTTGTGCAAATCCAGTTCCGCTGTGTTCATCAGCCGGAGATTTTCGGGATTCTCCAAAAGTTTCAGCAAGCCCTCGGATTTCGGCTGGCCGGTCTTGACGCGGAACAAGAGCAAACCGGCTTGGTGCTCGAGTTCGGCGGCGTCCTGAACATTCGAGCCATCGGCCGGGTTTAATTTTTTGATCAAATCTTCGGCTTCCTTCAAAAAGCGGTTGCACAATTGCTGCTGCGCGCGGACGAGCGAATCCACGAGCGGCTTCCATTGCGCGAATTGCTCGTCGTGCGTGTGCATCGAAGGGCCGGAAATAATCAGCGGCGTGCGCGCTTCATCAATCAGGATGGAATCCACTTCGTCCACGATGGCGAAATAATGTCCGCGCTGGACCTGCTCCTCCTTGCGCGAGGCCATGCCGTTGTCGCGCAAATAATCGAAGCCGAACTCGGCATTCGTGCCGTAGGTGATGTCGCAATTGTATTGCTCGCGACGGACACTCGGCGGCTGGTCGTGCAAAATGACGCCGACCGTCAGGCCGAGAAATTTGTAAATCGCGCCCATCCATTCCGAGTCGCGCGCGGCGAGATAATCGTTGACCGTCACGACGTGAACGCCGCGTCCGGTCAGCGCATTCAGATAAACGGGCAGCGTCGCCACCAAAGTCTTGCCTTCGCCGGTCGCCATTTCCGCGATTTTGCCGAGGTGCAATCCGACGCCGCCGATGAGCTGCACGTCGAAGGGAATCATGTCCCATTTCTGCGGCTGGCCGCGCACGATGATTTCCTGTCCGATCATCCGCCGGCAGGCATTTTTAACAACGGCAAAGGCTTCGGGCAAAATTTCATCGAGCTTTTGCGCAAGTTCGTCGTCGTCGGAAATTTTTGAAAGCTGCTCCTTCCACGCGGCGGTTTTGGCGCGCAACTGCTCGTCGGAAAGCGATTGCACTCCGGCCTCAAGATCGTTGATTTCCTTGACGCGCGGCCACAGTTTTCTCACTTCGCGGTCGTTTTTCGACCCGAAGACTTTTTTAATCAGCCCAATCATGACAATTTTCGAAAAATAGAAGGGAAACGCTACGCGAGAAAACGCGAAGCGTCAAAGCGAATCGCCACGGGAATCTGCCGTGTTCCTGCTCTTAATCGTAATCCTTGGAGAAGGCGGATTACGATTATGATTAAGAGTCGTCAGGCCGCCGGTGTCGCGGGCGGAGCGGGATTTTGCCGGAGAGCGGCGCCGGCATTTGGCGGCGTCGCGTCGCGGACAATCAAGGCCGCGCGTTTGGTCGCTTCCGAAATTAATTTCAGATGCGGTTGCAACGCCGGGTCTTCGCGGTACTGGAGGAGCAGCCGGTCGGCGTAACCCTGGATGATGGTGAAGATGTTGTTTAATTCGTGCGCAACGACAGGAGCAATGTGCCGTGAAAAATCGAACGTTTGGGCCGGTTCATGCGAATGTCCGGCACCGCCTTGTTCGAGCGACGAAGCCATTTTTTTGTAGATTGAGTCAAACGATGACATCGCCCGCACGCGAAGCACATTATACGCCAAATGTTTTTGCGCGGCCGAAAAATCAGTTTTCCTAAAATCCAGCCGTGCCGTTTCGTTCCCGACATTTATGGAATGCATCGAATTAGACAGTTTGTTCCAGAAACAGGACACAAACAGAAAGACAGAATGCAGAAACAAAAAGCCGAGGCGCTTCTAAACTTGTCTCTGCCTTCAGCCTTTTGCATTCTACATTTGCAATGACTGAATCCCTCGGCCTTATCGCCGGAAACCGCACGCTGCCGCTCGAATTCGCCCGGCTCGCGCGCGCGGCGGGCGTGAAAAAACTCGTCGCCGTCGCATTTGAAAATGAGACCGATCCGAAACTCGCGCCGCTCGTGGATGAAATCGTCTGGCTCAAAGTCGGCCAGCTTTCGAAAATGATTTCCGCGTTTACCAGCCGCGGGATTTCTCAGTGTGTCATGGTCGGGCAGATTGCGCCGAAAAATCTGTTTGACGTGCGCCCCGATTTGCGCGCGATGGGTCTGCTGCTCCGGCTCAAGGAAAAAAATGCCCACACCATTTTTGGCGCGATTGCCGATGAATTGAAAAAAGACGGCGTGGATTTGATGGACGCCACGCCTTGGCTTGGGCCGCTCATGCCCGGAAAGAATTTCCGACTTGGCCCGGAACTTTCCGCCGAACAGCGCGCGGATATGGAATTCGGTTTTCGCATCGCCAAGGAAATTTCCCGGCTCGAAATCGGCCAGACCGTGGTCGTGAAAAACGGCACCGTGCTCGCCGTTGAGGGATTTGAAGGCACGGACAAATGCCTTGCGCGCGGCGGCGAACTGGCCGGCAAGGACGGCGGCGCGGTCGCCGTGAAAGTGGCCAAGCTCAATCACGACATGCGATTTGACATTCCCTGCCTCGGCGCGCAGACGCTCGAAGTTTGCGCGGCGGCAAAGATTTCCGTGCTTGCCATCCAATCCGGCAAAACACTCCTGCTCGAACATGAAGCTTGCGAAGCGCTGGCAAAAAAAAATAGAATCTCCGTCACGACGGTTTGATTTTCTATGTTAACCTCCCACGAACTTTTCGGTTTCATGTCGCCCGCGCTGGCGGGCGAGATTGTTGCCTTCACCCACGAATCGGACAAGCCGGCTTACAAGGCCACGCTCGCCGCCGTTGCGCAGGCGCGCCATGTGCGTCCGGTCTTTTTGGGACGCCAGCCGCGCCCGCAGCAGCACGCTGAAATGATCGCGTCGCTGGCGCGCCCCGCGCTGGATGCCGCCGCCGGCGCGCTCATTCGCGCCTGGCTGGTGAAGAAACACGAGGCGATGCTTGTGGACTTTTTGAACGCGCTCGGAATCAAAAATGAAAAAGGCGTTGTGGAAGATTTGCCCAAGGAAATGGACGACTCGAAATTGAAGGTCGCGGTCGAAACCTTGCTCGCGAAACATCCGCCGGAAGCGGTGGCCGTATATCTGAATGCCTTCAACGACATGAACGAGGCGAACTGGGCGAACCTCAAAACGATTTTGGAATCCGACCCGCGTCTGCAACTCGGCGCGCACGCCTGATTCAAGGTAGTTGGAATCGGCGACCGGAAGTTCCAAACGATTCGTTACCATAATGTTTCCGCAACGACTTCTGTTTGCGACAGGCAATTGATGGAATGACGCTGTGGGAGTTAGTGAGTGGGTTCAGGTTCCCTCCGAATGCAACCACGCTGACGCTGGTTGCCCCCGCGCGCGCAGGTCGCCCCCTGCGCGTGTTTTTTTTTGCCGAATTCTCATTTGCAATCCCTGATTACAACGCTGAAAATTACCTGATTGTAACCTGTCGGGCACAAAACGTGGTGATAAAGCTTTTATGCTAATTACCCGTGATATGATGGTGGTTGAAGGCCGGCAAAATATGAATGATTCGACGACCGCGGAAAACGTTGATCTTCGATCCCTGGTTGAACACCGGGAATGCGTTAATGCCACCGAAACGACCGAAAGCGTCTACAAGTGGTTTCAAAGCCACAGTTACGAATATGTCGGGGTGGTTTCCGGCACGAAACTAATCGGGATGGTTTCCCGCGGGCACATCGGATTTCTGCTGGGCGCCCGCTTCGGTTTTGCCCTCTATGGCCACCAGACCCTCGACAAGCATTTGATGAAGGATCATTTGAGCTTTCATCGGAACACTCCGTTGCTCGCGGTCTTGGACCAGGCCCTTTCCCGCCAGGGCGACAGCTTTTACGACGATGTGGCGCTGTTGGACGATGGCGAATCGTTTCTCGGCATCATCACCGTGCCGACGCTGGTGAAATGGCAGTCCAAATTGATTTCGCAAAAAATCCAACTGGCGGAACAGCAACGCCAGGCCTTGCACGAAAATAACAACCAGCTTTTTCGCAGCTTGAACCAGTTGCGCCAGTCCCAGGGCCGCTTCGAAATCCTGTTTGAGAACAGCGCGCTCGGCGTCACGCTGATGAACGCCCGCGGCGAGGTGGAGACTGGCAATCACCGGCTGGACGCCTTGCTGGGCACGCAAATTGAAGACGCCGGCAATTTCAACCTCGCCACGCTGGTCGCGCCGACGGAACGGAACGGCTTTCTCCGCCTCCTGCAGGATCACGAGTCCAACCCGCTGGAACCCAATCCCCGCAACAGCGAATTTCTTTTGCATCTGCCGGGCCGCGGCCCTCGTCGCTTCAAGTTTTTCACGAGTTGGATCCGCGAAACCGGCCAGGTTTGCGCCCTGCTCGATGACATCACCGAACAGCGCGTGCTGGAACATCGTTTGATCCAGAAGGAAAAATCCGAGCTGCTGGACTCGTTGGTCGGCGGCATCGCCCATGAAATCAACAACAAGCTCGCTCCCATCGTCGGATTTTCCGAACTGCTGCTCGGCCAGCTTGAACACGGGCAGCCGACCGAAACCCTCGTGCGGTATTGCACCGTCATTCGGGACAGTGCCACCGAGTCCGCCAAAATCATCCGCCAGTTGCTCCAGCTTTCCCGTCCCGTCTCGGCGGAACTTTCCATTTGCGATCTGCGCGACCTCGTGCGCGAAGTGATGACCTTCCTCAATTTTCAGGTTCGCGAAACCGGCTGCAAAGTCATCCTGGACCTGCCCGCGCAGGCGGCACCCATCCGGGCGGACCCGATGCAAATCAAGCAGGTCATCATGAATCTCACCATGAACGCGCTGGATGCGGTTGAAAATTCCCCGCAAAAGGAATTGCGTTTGGGCATTGCCGGACAGAATGACAAAATCATCCTCAAGGTGGCGGACACCGGGCATGGCATCAAACCCGAAAACCTTCGCCACATTTTCGATCCATTTTTCACCACCAAAAGCCCCGACCACGGCACCGGCCTCGGCTTGAGCGTCTGCTTGAGCATCATCAAGCAGCATGGCGGTGAAATCACCGTGAAAAGCACGGTGAATGCCGGCGCGGAATTTGAAGTGACGCTGCCGAAGGCATCCGGTGCCGTGCCGCCGCCCAATTCCGCCAAAGCCGGGCCGGCCGGTGAAAAAAAATCTGCCGCCGAAGACAAGCCCGCCGCCGGCCGCCGGCGTGTGTTGATTGTGGACGATGAAGAATTCATCACCTCCCTGCTTCAGGAAATGTTGCGCAAGGAGGCCAATTGCACCGTGGAATGCGTCGCCAACGGCCTGCGCGCCATCACGCGCCTGCAACAGGCCGATTTTGATTTTGTGATTTCGGATGTGCGGATGCCGGAGCTGGACGGCTTGGGGCTGTTTGAATGGATCAAGGAACATCAGCCCCGGCTGGCCGCGCATTTTCTCTTCATCACCGGCGATGCTGGCGGCCGGGATCTCAACGAAAAACTGGAATCGCTGGGCGCGCCCGTCTTGCACAAGCCATTCAACGTGAAAAAACTCCTGGCCGAATATCAACGGCTGGTTGCGGCCAACGGTTAATTGGGCACAAACTTCAAACGAGGGGATGAAATTCAAGTGACAAAGGGTTGGGTGAATCATCCGCCGCCGATTTTTGGAAATTTTATTTTCGCCGCTTGCCAAATTTTTTCTTTCAACGCAAACTGGTGAAAACAAAAATTTGTGTCATGAGCAAAGAGGCAAAACTGGAACTGGACGGAAAATCGGTCGCGCTGCCGGTCGTCGAGGGCAGCGAGGGCGAAAAAGCCGTGGACATTTCATCGCTGCGCGCCAATACGGGTTGCATCACGCTGGACGAGGGCTACGGCAACACGGGGGCGTGCTTGAGCGCCATCACGTTCATTGACGGCGAGAAGGGGATTTTGCAGTATCGCGGCATTCCCATCGAGGAGCTGGCGGAAAAATCCACGTTCATCGAGACGGCGTATCTCATCATTTACGGCCAGTTGCCGAACCGCGCGCAAATCCGGAAGTTTTCCGAATTGTTCACGGAACACCAGTTTCTGCACGAGGACATGAAGTATCATTTTGAGAGTTTTCCCTCGGGCGCGCACCCGATGGCGATTCTCTCGGCGATGATCAATGCGACGAGCTGTTTCGACGAGGGGCTGATGAAATGGCACTGGGGTAAGGCGAACAGCCACTTCGACAATTACGCGGCCAAGCTGATGTCGCAGGTGCGCACCATTGCGGCGTATTCGTATCGCAAATCACTCGGGCTGCCGCTGATTTATCCGAGGAAGACCTACAAATACACGGCGAATTTCCTGCACATGATGTTTTCGGCGCCGGACGACGATTTTGAAATCAAACCGGAAGTGGTGAAGGCGCTGGATTTGATTTTCCTGCTGCACGCGGATCACGAGCAAAATTGTTCGACTTCCACCGTGCGCATGGTGGCTTCGTCGCAGGCGAATCTGTTTGCGAGCTGTTCGTCCGGCGTCTGCGCGTTGTGGGGGCCGTTGCATGGCGGCGCCAACCAGGCCGTGCTGGAAATGCTCGAGGAAATCCACAAGACCGGCGACGACGGTTCGCGGTTCATCGCGGCGGCCAAGGACAAGAACAGCGGCAAAAAGCTCATGGGCTTCGGCCATCGCGTTTATAAAAATTACGACCCGCGCGCCAAGATCATTAAAAAGGCGTGCGATGAAGTGCTGTCCAAATTGCACATAAACGACCCGTTGTTGGACATCGCGAAGCATCTGGAGACGGCGGCGCTGAAGGACTCTTATTTCGTCGAGCGCAAGCTGTATCCGAACGTGGACTTTTACAGCGGCATCATCATGCGGGCGATTGGGATTCCGGTGGAAATGTTTCCGGTGATGTTTGCGATTGGCCGGATGCCCGGCTGGATCGCCAATTACAAGGAAATCATGGAAGACCCGAAGAGCCGCATTTGCCGGCCACGGCAGATTTATACCGGTCGCACGCTCAACCATTACGTGCCGCTGGATGAGCGGAAGTAAATTTCGCTCAATTTTGATTTTCCCAATTTGAAAAAACACCGGCGCAGCTTGTGCGCAAAAGGCATGATTATTGCTTGGTTTTGAGACGCAACTGTCCATGAAAAAAATCCTGGTTATTGACGATGAAGAGTGGCTGCGCGAAATGATTCAACTCGCGCTGCGGCAGCGCGGCTTTGAAGTCATCGAAGCGGCCAACGGCGCGGACGGCATTGAGAAGGCGCGCAAGGAACTGCCCGACCTCATCCTTTGCGACATTAACATGGGCAAGGTGGACGGTTATCTCACGCTCGCCTCCCTGCACACCGAGGCGCCCACTGCTGCCATCCCGTTTATTTTGATGACCGGTCTGGCCGACAACGCCAGCATGAGGCACGGCATGGAACTCGGCGCGGATGATTATCTGCCCAAGCCTTTCACCACCGAGGCGCTTTACGCCGCCGTGGACGCCCGCCTCAAAAAAGCCCAGACCCTTCGCGACGAGGCCGAGCGCAAGCTCGCCCATTTGCGCGACAACATCAGTTTGATGATGCCGCACGAAATGCGCACGCCGCTCAACGGCATCCTATCCAACGCCGAACTGCTCGCCACGTCCGCCACGACGCTCAAGCCCGGCGAAATCGCCGAAATGGGACAGGAAATTTTCAAGTCCAGCCAGCGCCTCGAACGGCTCATTGAAAATTTTTTGATTTATGCGCAACTCGAATTGATTGCCGCCGATCCGAAAAACGTCAACGCGCTGCGGATTGGAAAAACTGAACAGCCCGCGCCGCTCATCCAGAAGATCGCCGCCGCGCAGGCGGCGCAGGCCGGCCGGCCGGGAGATTTGACGGTTGAGGCGGCGGATGTTTCCGTGCCGATGTCCGAGGAATATTGCAGCAAGATTGTCAACGAATTGGTGCAGAACGCCTTCAAATTTTCCGACGCCGGCTCGCCGGTGCGCGTTGTGTTGACCAGCGTGTTCAACGGTGTGGAACTCTCCGTCAGCGACCACGGACGCGGATTTTCCACCGAACAAGTCCGGCACATCGGGGCGTATGTGCAGTTTGACCGCAAGATGCAGGACCAGCAGGGATTGGGGCTCGGCCTCATCATTGCCAAACGCCTGGCCGAATTGCACGGCGGCGCGCTTTCGATTGAAGGGCAGAAAGGTTCGAACACGATCGTCACCGTCAAGCTCCCCAAAACGAAGCCGGCCTGACCGGTTTCAAAACAACAGCCGTTCGCAAAGGGCCGCCAGCCCGCGTTCCGCCAGTTCGCCGATTAAAAAAACCAGCGCGATTCCTACAACCGGTGCAAAATCTACCTTGCCCGCGCGCAGTGGAATTTTCTCCAGCGGCTGCAAAAGCGTTTGTGCCATCGTGGCCACGTAATTCCAGAGCGGATGTTTGCCGAAATAAATGTAAGTGTTCAGCAGATGCAGCACGAGCAGCCCGGCGGCCGCGTATTCCCACGCCAGATAACTTCCCAGTCCGACTACCAGCGATTCGGCGGCGCGCCGGATTTCCGAAATCGGACGCGGAATGATTTGCAGCCACGAAAGCGGCCAGCTTGTCAGCCACCACAGCAGCGACCCGGCCAGAAGCGGCAGAAATAATTTCATTCCGCGCGGCCAGCGGTCAATGCCGCCCAATTGCACCCGCACCGGCCGGTGCGCCGGCTCGGCATCCGCCGCCTTTCCGGCCAGCAGGGAAAACAGCAGCAGCCATAAATAAAAAATTCCCAGCATCAGCGCGAAGCTTAAAATCGAAAATAAAATTGTCCTCTCCAGCGACGAAAAGGAGCCGGTCGGAATCGGAAAGGAAAGCGCAATGGCAGCGAGGTTTAATTTGCCCGACCATTGCAATGCCGCGCCGATTTGCCAGTAAAAAATCGCGCGTAAAAGCAAGAGCGCGCCGATCACCGCCAGCAAATGCCAGCGCCGGAAACGTGACGGCGCGGCGCGGCGCAGCGTGCCCACGAGCGTCGCGGGAGTCCGCCGGTTGAACGGGTCAAACGGCAGCGACCGCCATTTGATCCACAGCAGCAACCCGGCAAGATTCAGGATGAAATCAACGATGCCCACGTGAATTTCAAATTACGAATTTAGAATGTCGGATTATTCGCCATTCGCAATTCGTCATTCACATCATTTTGAGA
The DNA here is from genome assembly GCA_035504945.1 of Candidatus Aquilonibacter sp. Classification (GTDB taxonomy): domain Bacteria; phylum Verrucomicrobiota; class Verrucomicrobiia; order Limisphaerales; family UBA11358; genus UBA11358. The sequence continues at coordinate 18,187 of DATJRH010000005.1, forward strand.
AGCGTGTCCGCCATTTCGCTCGGCGTGGCGGCAATGCCGATGCCCGCGTCCTTGAACGCCGCGATTTTGGCCGCCGCCGTGCCCTTGCCGCCGCTGACAATCGCGCCGGCGTGGCCCATCCGGCGTCCGGGCGGCGCGGTGGCGCCGGCAATGAAACCGGCCACCGGCTTTTTGCCATACTGCTTGATCCACTCGGCGGCTTCTTCTTCGGCAGAACCGCCGATTTCGCCGATCATGATGATGCCGGTCGTTTCCGGGTCATCGTTGAACAGTTTGATGACATCAAGGTGCGACGTGCCGTTCACCGGGTCGCCGCCGATGCCGACGCAGGTGCTTTGCCCAGCGCCGCGACAGGTCAATTGCCAAACCGCCTCGTAAGTCAGCGTGCCGCTGCGCGAGACGACGCCGATGTGGCCTTTTTTGTGAATGTAACCGGGCGCGATGCCGATGCGGCAGCCGCCGTGCGAATCCTTGCCTTCGCCGGGCGTGACGACGCCGGGACAATTCGGGCCGATGAGCCGCGTCCTGGTGTTGCCGGCCAGCGCGCGTTTCACACGCACCATGTCGCGCACCGGAATGCCTTCAGTGATTGTCACGACCAGTTCAAGCCCGGCGTCCGCGCCTTCGAGAATCGCGTCGGCGGCAAACGGCGGTGGGACAAAAATCGCAGAAGCCGTCGCACCGGTCTGTTTCACGGCGTCAGCCACGGTGTCGAACACCGGCACTTTTTTGCCGCCGTGCTCGAAGAATTGCCCGCCTTTGCCGGGCGTGACGCCGGCAACGACCGCCGTGCCATAATCAATCGAAAGCTGCGCGTGCTTTGCGCCGAAGCTGCCGGTGATGCCTTGGATGAGAACCTTGGTGTTGGGTTTGACGAGTATGGACATGGGAAAAATTTACGATTCCAGATTTACGATTTACGATTCAATCAAACAATTCTTTCTGTTGTTCTTTTCTCTCTTTAACGGCCTGAAGCAGTCTGACCGCTTCCAAATCTTTTTCGCGCCCGACGGCGACTTTTGCCGCGATGAGCGCATCAAGACTCATCATTCTAAATTCACCGAAAGACATGCTGTGCAAAATGGATTGTTGTAAGACTTGCCTGAAATCGCCAATGCCGGCGACTTCGCTCAAACAATCCAATTTTCCCAGATCCGTTTGCAAATATAAATTTTTCAAACTTGCGAAAGAACTTCGTGTCAATTCCAGCGACAGTTTGTTTGCGGTCAGACGATGAACCGGATGCAAATCTCTTACCGCTGATTCGATTAGCCGGACATTTGCCTCTCCGAATGGATAGCAGATGTCGAGGTCAAACGTGGCAACGGGCACGCCGTGATAAACAACGCAAAGGCCGCCGATGACAACGAACTCAAGGCCGCTGTCTTTGAGTCGCATGAGCAAAGCCTGATCATTTTGTGCCATGAGATTGACCTGACTCTTGAAGTTCGATCAAAAAATCAATGACCTGCTGATGCTCCACGAGCCGCTGCTCCGGCGTCAATTTGAGTGAATCTTCAATCAGTGACATGTCAAAACCATAGTCCATCGCCGCGCGCCACGCCGGGCCGGCATCGGGCGGGCAGACATATTTGCCGTTCATCTGCGCCAATGTTTCCTCATCAAGCATGCCAGAGAATTATTTCGCTTTTCTTTTATGAATGCAAATCAAGTTGCCTTCGGTGTCGAAAATGAACGCCATGTGGCAAACTGGAGTTTCCATCGGCTCAACTTGAAATTTCACGTTGTTCGCGCGCAGATGCGTGATGGCGTCGTTAAAGTTTTCGACCTCGAGGCCGACGGAGCAGCCGTCCGGGCGCGGCGTCCAATCCGGTGCGCCGCAGCCGAGCGCGAGCGTGCTGCTGGCGATGTCGTATTCCGTCCATTGCATGCCGCCGGGTACGCCGAAGGCCATCGTGGATTTCAGACCAAGCACGTTTTCGTAAAATTTCCGCGCGCGCGCCATGTCTATGACCGGATAACAACTGAATGCGATTTCGGTAACCTTGAGCATAAAAGTTTGCTGGTTAATGGTTGACCGCCTTCACAACTTTCTGCGCCGCGTCCGCCATGGAATCGCCGGTGATGATGGCCACGCCGGATTCGGCCAGCGTTTTCTTGCCGGCGACGACATTGTTGCCTTCCAGCCGGACGACGAGCGGAATTGTCAAATGCGTTTCCTTTACCGCCGCGACGATGCCGGTGGCGATGACGTTGCAATCCATGATGCCGCCGAAAATATTCACCAAAATTCCCTTCACGTGCGGGTCGCTCAAAATGATCTTGAACGCCGCCGTGACCTGCTCCTTGCTCGCACCGCCGCCGACGTCGAGAAAGTTTGCCGGGCTGCCGCCGAAATGCTGGATGATGTCCATCGTGGCCATCGCCAGGCCCGCGCCGTTGACGAGGCACGCGATGCTGCCGTCGAGCTTGATGTAATTGAGATTGAACTTGCTCGCCTCGATTTCCAGCGGCGCTTCCTCGTTCAAATCGCGCATCTCCAGAATATCTTTGTGGCGATAAAGCGAATTGTCGTCCAGGGAAATTTTCGCGTCGAGCGCGACGACAATTTCTTTTCCATCGCGCAATTCCACGACCGCAAGCGGGTTGAGTTCCACCATCGCAGCGTCGCATTCCCACCAGGTGTGATAGACGCCGGTGATCAATTTCACGCCGGCATTGAACAGGTCGCCCTTGAGCCTGAGCGCGGCGGCGATTTTGCGCGCCTGAAAGGGCATGATGCCGACGGCGGGATCCACCCATTCCTTGAAAATTTTCTCCGGCGTGTGCGCGGCGACTTCCTCGATGTCCATGCCGCCCTCGGTGCTGGCCATGATGAGCGGGCGGGAATTCGCGCGGTCGAGCAATACCGCCAGATAAAATTCCTTCTTAATTTTTGCGCCTTCGGAAATGAGCAGCGTCTGCACTTTGCGCCCATCCGCGCCGGTCTGTTTTGTGACGAGCATCTGGCCGAGCATTTTTTCGGCGAATGCGCACGCCTCGTCCACCGACGACGCGACTTTGACGCCGCCCTGAAATCCGGTTTTGAACGTGCCCTTGCCGCGGCCGCCGGCGTGGATTTGCGATTTGACGACGACCTTGGCGCTGCCGCTGGCGGCGATTTTTTCCGCCGCCGGACGCACCTCAGCGAGCAACTTGGCGGGGATTTCGAGCGGGACGGCGACGCCGTGACGGGCGAGCAACTCCTTGGCCTGATATTCGTGAATGTTCATTTCAAAAAAAGCTTGCCTATTGAACAAATCTTGGTAAAAGAAATCAATCCTTAACAATCCTTAACCCTAAAAATTAATTATATGAAACCACATCGTGGCACGCTCATTCTTGTTTTGGGCATTCTTAGTCTGGTGGTTTGCGCCCCGCTCGGCATCGCAGCTTGGATGATGGGCTCCGGCGACATGAAAGAAATGGACGCAGGCACAATGGACCCCAGCGGACGCGGTTCAACGCAAGCCGGAAAAATCTGCGAAATAATCGGGACAATCCTTTTTATCTTGCAACTTGTTTTTATTGTTTTGTTTTTTATGTTGGGACTCGGTGCCGCCATGCTGAGTCATTCTTCTCAGTGAAACAAGCCGTTTGCTCTTGAAACGAATGCGGAGCGCGGGCAACTTGCGCGGGAATGAAATTTTTTTTCACGCTCATTTTATTTTTCGTCCTGTATTGCTTTCCATCGCGCGCTGACATTATCAACGGCCAAAATTACGTTCCGCTGGGCGATTGGGCGCGCGCGAACGGTTTTCACATGGCGTTGCACGGTCAGGAAATTGATTTGACGGGCAAAACTTCGCGGCTGGTTTTCAGCGTGAATTCGGCGGCGGCGCAAATCAACGGCGTCAACGTCCGGCTTTCGTTTCCGGTGGCGGACATTAAAGGCGTGCCGCTAATCGCGCAATTCGATTTGAATTCGGCGGTGCGTCCGCTTTTGTTTCCTTCGGACTACGCCGGCCACGAAAAAATCACGACGATTTGCCTCGATCCGGGTCACGGTGGGAAGGACACCGGCAACCGCGTCCATACTTTTTTTTGGCACGACGAAAAAACCTACACGCTGGCGCTGGCACTGGAATTGCGCAGGCAATTGGAAGGCGCGGGCTTCAAAGTCATTCTCACGCGCGCCCAGGATGTTTATGTGGATTTGCCGGCGCGTCCGGCCATGGCCAATAAGGCGGGCGCGGACTTGTTCATCAGCCTGCATTTCAACGCAGCTCCAACCGACCCGCAAAACGTCGAAGGCCCCGAGACTTATTGCATCACGCCCGTCGGCGCGAATTCGAGCAACGCCGAGGGCGGCGAATTCGGCAGCAAGGTCGGTGATGGTCCGACGATTGCCAATCGTTGCGAGGACAAAAGTCTGCTGCTGGCGTATCAAATCCAGAAATCGCTCGTGCAGAATCTGAATGCGAACGACCGGGGTGTGAAACGCGCGCGCTTTGCTGTGTTGCGCGATGCCGAAATGCCGGCCATTTTAATCGAAGGCGGATTCATGACGAACCCGGCCGAAGGTAGAAAAATTTTCAGCGCGGTGTATCGCAAACAAATGGCGGCGGCAATTGTGAAAGGCATTTTGGCGTATCAAAAATTGGCGGAGCCGCTGGCGAAGAAATGAGCATCGTCACCAAAACCGGCGACCACGGCACGACGGCCCTGATGTATGGCCGACGCGTGCCGAAAAATCATCCACGCGTGGAAGCCTACGGCGCGGTGGATGAATTGAACGCCGCGCTCGGTCTGGCGCGCGCGACGGCGGCGGACAGTTTCATCGCCGAAAATCTGCTGGCGATTCAAAAGGATTTGATTGTATTGATGGGCGAGCTTTGCGTGCAGCCGGAGGATTTGAAGCGTTATTTTAGCGACGGTTATCTGCCGGTGACACCGGATATGCCGGTGAAGCTGGATGCGTTGGTGAAGGAAATCGAGGCGCAAAACATCAGCTTCAAGGGCTGGGCGACGCCGGGCGGAACCAAAAATTCTGCCGCGCTGGATATGGCGCGGACGACGTGCCGGCGTGCCGAGCGGCGGGTGTGCGAATTAAGATTTCTCGGTGAAATCCACAACGCGGAAATCATCATTTACTTGAATCGTTTGGGCGATTTGCTCTGGCTTTTTGCGCGCTGGGTCGAGGCGAAAAACGGCAATTAATTTTTTGCGGTTTCTGCCGCGGCCAAATGCGTTGGTTTGCCTCATTTGCAAGCTTGGCATTCTATTTTTGAAGCTCGATGCTTTGGAAAAGTTTGGTGGGGCCGAAATGTTCGTCGAATCCGTAGGCGTCCATTTGAACGCGGCCGCTGGCATGGACTTTCACGAGCAACCAGCCGAAATCGCGGTCGTCCGGATTTTTGCTTTCGCCGGGTTTGGCGTCAAAGGGCGCGCCGGCGGCGCCACAAATGATTTGCCATGAACCGGAGCCGCCCGGCTGCATCGCGTGATAGAGATGTTCATGGCCGCAGAAATAAGTCGCGTCGTAGTCTTGAATCACTTCCCAAAACGACTCATCGCTGTCGGGATATTGGTCCAGGCCGTCGGCCTTGATGTCGCTGTTAAAACGATACGTAAAAGCCATCTCGTGGCCAAATACAAAAAAATTCTGGTCACCGCGCGCCTTGGCCCGGGCAAGGTCCGCCGCCAGCCAGTGAACCGGCGCGCGGGCGTCGTCGTCATAGGCGGAGGTGTTGATGACGGCGAAATGCATTTTCCCGACGTCAAAGGAAAAACTTAATTGCCGTTGATCAGATTGAATGCCGTCTGCGCCTCCAATCGGCGGGGTATTGTTGATGTCCCAGGCCGTCACCGGTTGACCGACCAAGCGGTTCCAAAGATTGGTGTCGAGAATCAAATCGCCCATGTTTTCGCGCCAAAGGGTTTCACATTCGCGCTCGCACACTTTCAACGGTTTTCCGCCGCTGGGATTGGGCAGTTCGACCTGCATTTCGTGGTTGCCAGCAATGGGGACGAGGTAAATGCCGGTTTCGGGCAGAGCGGACATCAAACCGCGCCAGTAGGCGTATTGGCGTTCGGTAACGTCGTAGTTGGTGGAGTAACCCATGATCATATCGCCGGTGAAAAAAAGCACCCGAGGCTTCCGCGCTTGGATTTCGCGCACAATCCGGGAAAGGGGTTTGGTGTCTTCCATCCAGATTTTTTCCTGCGGCGAAAGGCCCGCCACTTTTGGGTCCTGCCGCGAATCGCCGGTTACTGCGAACGTAAAGATGACCGGATCATTCGCCTGAACGGACGGAGCCGTTGATTCTCCGGAACGCAATAGCACGGCAGCGACGACGAACAGAAGTAAAATCGCGGTTAAGCGGAAGAGCGAATTCCGGGAACGACTGATTCCATCGCAGTAATTTATCATGCAGCCGTACTTTTATATTGGCAGAATTGTGGCGAATTATCATTGGCCGTGACGAGAACCAAGGCATCGAATGGAAGTCCTGTGTCCAGACGATGTCGGTTTGGGGCATCTGAAACGCCTGAACGGTTTGTCCTGGCTGCTGGCACGGTGAGCGGGAGATAAAGAATGCTGGTTAGTTGTTGGCGGCGGTTTGCACGGCGGCGATTTCAGCCTTGGCCCCGGCAAAATCCTTCTGGAAGGCGTCGTTCTTCTTCATTTGTCTGACGATGGCCTGCGCCAGCACGCGCCCGGCGACAATGTCCGTCGGATAATGCCGGGCAATCATGACGCGATGCCAGCCGATGCTGCGGGCCTCGGCGATGATGGCGTCGCGGTGGGCGGGGAACAAATCCGCAAGCACCAGCGCCAGCACCATGGATTCGGTCGAGTGACCGCTGGGATAGCTGAAAGACTTTTCCAATTTGCCGTTGGCCAAGCTGGGGTCGGTGACGAACGGGCGCGGGCGTTTGTAGTAATCCTTGGCGTTGTCCGTCACGGCTTCGGCGTCTGACTGCACGCGCTTGAAAAACGCCTCGGTCTTCGGAAATTTTCCGGGTTGAAAGAAACCGCCGATGGCCGGCGTGAAGGTGAAGATGTCGAATTTTTTGAAGGAATAGGCCACGGCAATATCATTGCTCGTGGCGGCATGATAAACCGCGCGGACCTCGTCCATGTCCGCCGATTGTTCCGCCGAACCGGGCAGCGGCGGCGGCGCGAGCAGCGCGATGAAGTTGGGCTTGCCGTCCTTGACATAATTCAGATTTCTGGTCGCAACCGGCTGGGTCGGTTGAACCATTGTGTCGGCAGCGTGTAGGGGCGTGACGGCAACGGCTATCGAAAAAACAACGGGCGCGAGCCAGCGTTGAAATTGAGAGCGGATGGATTTCATGTGTGTGGAATTTTAGGGAACGGTTATGCCGCTGCAATCCCAGTTGATGTCAGGATTGCCGGGGTCATGGCCGGTTGAATCAACGACATAGGTGTATTTGAAATAGGCCACGTGGCCGTCGGAGAATGCAATGTTGCCGCCGGCACTGTGCCGGGCGGAAAAGCGCGTCGTATAACAGTGTGGAGTGGCCAGATCGGTTTGGTTTGCCGCGCTGCCATAGTATGGCATCTCGTCGGAGCGGTTGCGGACATCGGAAAAAAGCACAAAAGCGGAAGGATGGACTACCATCGCGGTCTTAAGGATTGCGGTGCTTGACTCGTTGGCCAGGGATTTTGAATTCATCGCATAATTGAACAGTGGGCGATTGGCCGGATTCATATCTCTTGAAGGTGGGGGGGAGCCTTGGGGAATATCCGCCGCAGCGATGCCTTGGGCAACTGCGGTGGGGCAGGTGAAAATGGACCTGGTGTTGGCAAAGTCAGTGGGATCGCTCACCCATTTATACAAGGGCTTGTTGGCGACATAAGAGGGCAGGGCGTTGAACCAGACGGAGGGTGAATCTCCATCTGACCCTGCCGTGTTTGCGCTTTGTGATAAATCGTAAAATGTCTGGACATCGCCCCACTGCGGATTGTCCTGTTGCACGGTTGAGCTCACTTGGTATCTCGGCCAGGGAAAAACCTGGTTGTAATCATCCACATACAACGAGTCGGCAAGTCCCCATTGTTTCAAATTGCTGACGCACGCGGCCTCCTGCGCCCTGGCTTTGGCCTTGGCTAGTGCGGGCAAAAGCATCGCGGCCAGAATGGCGATGATGGCGATTACCACCAGCAATTCTATGAGTGTGAATCCTTCGTTATGTTTTGACTTCGTCATTTGTCCTTCTCGCATTCCTAAAAACAACCAGTGCGCTTTCACGTTTGAGCCTCATGAAAATTCCGACTTAATTCGGAAGCATCCTTGCCGGAGCATGTTACAACGATGCGAATGAAATGTGACAATTAAGCAACAACCTAATTTGTTGTATAAGTAATGTAACTGGATTGTCACGCAGCGGTCGTTTGGCTGTCACGTGGTTTTGAATAATGGCGTCACCATTTTCGGATAAAATAATGGAGAATTAACCCGGTCACTAAAATCGGCAAACACTGGCTCAAAATGAAAAATAAAATCATCGCATCCATGTCGGCGTTGTTCCTCGTTTCACTTTCGGCGGCTCAAGCACAAACCACTCTGGTGGATTGGACGTTTGATAATGCCGGGATTACTGCGCCGGTTTATAATCCAGCGCCCTCTGAGGGAATTGACCTTTCGACCGCAGTCGCCTCTGCCGTTGGCATGACCAACAGCCTTACTTCTCCGCCAAGTATTGGAGCGCCGGATGTTATCGCCAACCCGGCGACCAATTCAGATTCCACGCCTTCATTGCCTGACGCTTGGCGCATTCGTGCGAAAGGTGCCTCGCCGAACAACGGCAACGGCTGGGACTTCGCGGCACCGATTGGCACGCAAGGTGCCATGTTCACCGCCAGCACGGCCGGATACACCGACATCCAATTGACCTTTGACGTTTCGGCCACCACCCAGGGCGAAGGTTACCTTCAAGTTGAATATACCACGGACGGTGTCAATTGGAGCAACGCGCCGCTTACCTATCCGTCAAATCAAAGCCTGATTCTGACCAACACGACCCCCATCGGCGCGGGCACGAACGGCCTCGTGGTGGGCACTTATCTTAACATGGTTGAAACAGGAACTTATGGGCAGCAATGGTATACCAATGTCACGGCAAATTTGAGTGGGCTTCCCGGAGTTGACAATAATCCCAACTTTGCCGTTGCGATTGTCAACGCCGCTACCGGCACGAACTGTCTTGCCGCCGCCGGCACCGTGCTCAACAACACCTCCGGCAACTGGAGTTTGGACAACGTCGCCATTAGCGGCACGCCTCTTCCAGTCACTTTAACCATCGCCCAATGGACCTTCGAGAATCTGGCCATCACCAATTATAGTCCGGATCCGGCCCCAAGCCTGAACAATTCTCTTGGTGCGGTGTCCGTCGCCGCTATTGGAATGGATGTCTACTCAACGCCAGGAGTGGGGACCAATGACCCGGACATTTTGCAGGGTGTGACTGGAGACAGTGATTCTGTTGCCAGTGGCGGGGACGGAATTACCAATACCACTCAAATCTGGCGCGTTCGCGCACAGGGAGCTGGCAATGGCTGGTCCAGCGAAGCGCCGGTCGGCACGCAGGGAGCACAGTTCAATGTGGATACCACGGGATTCACCAATCCGGTAGTCAGCTTTGATTGGTATTTGACGAAACAAGGCGAGGCGAATCTTCAGCTTGAATACACCACGGATGGCATTAACTGGAGCAACGTTCCCATCACCATTCCCGCAGCTCAAGCCGGAAGCACTTTGCAATTTGTGGATAATACGGCTGGCTCGGATCCCGATTCGGTTCAGGGATATTATGTCAATAGCATCGCTTATCCGGACGGGCAACAATGGTTCACCAATTTGACCGCGACCATTTCCGATCCGGCGGCGGCCAACGATCCGAATTTTGCCATTAGGCTGGTGAACGCGTCCACGGGTGTCTCCTGTGTCAGCGGAACCGGAGCCGCCTTGAATAACAGTTCGGGCAATTGGCGTTTTGACAACATCACCATCAGTGGCACGTCCAGTGGCGCAATATTGACCCCGCCCGTGATCACTCCTTCCCCGGTGGCCACGGTGGATGGCCTGTTCACGAATACGTTCACCGATAGCGCCAGTTGGCGCAGTGCCATCACTGGCATCACCGTCAACGGCACGGCGTTGCCTGACGGAGCTTATGCGGTCTCCGCCGGTCAAATTGTATTTGCGCCATCAGCCTCCACCTTGCTCCAAACTGCCGGTTCGGTTTCTATTGCGATTGCCGCCACCGGCTACGCCGTTGACACGGTGTCCCAATACATCGCGCCCGGTGCTCCGACGCATGTGAGCATCACGGCCCAACCGGTGGCGCCAACGGGTAATGGTGGCACGCTGGTCGCGCAGCCTGCGGTGGCCATTGCCGACCAATATGGAAACCCCGTCACCAACAACACGGTCACTTGCACGGCGACCGTTGGCTCCGGGTCATGGAGTTTCGGAACCGGCAGCGGCATCAGTCAAACCTTTGCTACTGGCACGGCCACCTTCACCAATTTGTCCGCCGTCAGCGCGGCTGCAGTCTCCGGCGCAATTATCACCTTCAACTTAACTGGCTCTGGTTTGGGTGACTTGCCTTCGACCACAAATGCATCCGCTTTCAATATTCCAGCGCCTTCGACCGCGTTCACACCCGGTGATCTGGCCGTCTTTCAGGAGGATGTGGATGTTGATAATTCAACCTTCAGCATTCTCGAATTGAACCCAAACACCGCCAATCAATCGTCCCCGGTCAACATCTTCCCTATCAGCGCCACGGGCACGAATGCCATGCGCATGGCAAGCTCCGCCACCACCGGCAGATTGGCGGATAGCGATGACGGAACGTTGTTGTGTTTCGCCGGTTTTGAGGACGGCTCCTCGTTGACGCCGGATGAAACAGCGATTACTCCGCGTGGCGTCGGGACGCTAAATGCCGCTGGCAATTACGTTTTGCAGATGTCCTACACCGGCATGTCGGGAAATCAGACCCGCAGTGCCAACACCTTCGATGACACCAACTATTACGCCGGCGACAAGGGCGGCATTTACATCAATAACGGCACCGCTCCCTTTATTGGCGGCTCCCAGCAAAATGTCCGTTCTTTGAAAACGTTCGGCGGCACGCTTTACGCCCTGCAACAGGAAGGGGGCACCGTGCCCACGGATCTCATGTTGCAAATCATCCCTGACATTAATGGCAACATTTACTATAATGGTGTCTTGGCCATAAGTGGTTATGACAGCTACTGGCCGGTGGATGGCTTCCCCCAGGAAACTAATGTGTTGGACTTTTACATGGTTAAGTCCGGTAACAATGGCAACATCTTTGATGTGGTTTATTACATTGATGGCACCAATGCGAACTCCGGCGCCATTTACAAGTATTATTATTCCGGCACTGATCCTAATAATTCCCTTTTGCCGCAATTTACCTTGGCCGGCCATTGGGACACCACAAATGGTGGTGACGGTTTGTGTGTCGCCACCAATGCCAGCGGCGGGTTTGACCTTTATTACACAACCGGAAGTGGTGGCCAGTTGACTAACAGCGTTATCAAAATGCATGATTCTGCTGCTTGGGATTTAGCCCCCAATATGACTTCCACCGATATTCTTTACACCGCTACCGGGCAGGCAACCTTGAAGGGGGTTGCTTTCGCTCCCGTGCCATCCACCACTACCACTCCGGTCATCACGCCGCTTACTATCACCGCCCGTTCAACGCACATCACCGGCTCTGGCACCTCCGCCGCGCTCCAATTCAGCTTCACCAACACGCCCGGCTTGACCTTCTCAATTCTGGCGACCAATAATGTCACCGCGCCCACAGCCACCTGGCCGGTCATCGGAACGGTTACGGATAACCCGCCGGGTTCGGGACAATATCAGTTCACCGACCCGAATGCGGCGACCAACTCGCAACAGTATTACATTCTTCGCTACCCGTAAATTTCCACCTTGGAAAATTAAAAACGCACGGGCGGGTTTCAAAACCCGCCCGTGTTCATTTGTCTAGGACAAAGCTTTTTTCAGTTCTGCTGACGTCCTCGACGACACAAATCACGCCCTGAGCCGTGCAGAATGCGTCGCTGACGACGTAAATAGTGTCCTCAAAGACGTGAAAAGCGTGATTGACCTGGCAAATAATACGGTTAATGATGTGAAAAGCCCCATTGAAGACACAAACAACGTTGTTGACTACAAAAACAACTTTGATGGCTGGAATGAATTACGACCTGCCTTCGGCGTTTCAAACACGGTGAATAACTCGGCTTTGACCCGCCGCGCCGACTTCAACGCAAATCGTTCAGCCAGTGCCAATTTGGTGAAACCGGCGCCGTCTGCAATTGTGGGCGAATGGCGTCCGCCGAAAATTTTCGGGCAAATGGTCACGTGGATTTCATCCACCAGCCCGGCGCGAAACAGCGCGTCATTTAAACCGCCGCCACCTTCGCATAAAAGCCACCGGACGTTCCACTCCGCGCGCAGCCAGCACAGCGCAGTGCGGATATTGACTTCCGTCCGGCCGCAAATTTTTACTTCGTCGGCGAGTTTGCGGATCTGTTCCAATTTTTTCGCCGGAGCGCGTTCGGTCGTCAAGACGATGATTGGCGAAAACCGCTTTTGAAAGATTTTTGCCGCTGGGTCAATCGAGCCGCCGCCGCTGACAATGACACGCAACGGAAACTCCGTCAGCCCGCTTTTCAACCGCCGCCGCCGGAACCTGTCGCCGCCGTTGCCCAAAATGGTGCCCGTCGTTTCCACCGTCCGCGCGCCGCAAATGACCGCGTCCGCCGTCGCGCGCAGTTCGTAGAGATGCTTCGAATCGCGCTCGCTGCCGAACGGAACAAATTCACCGCTGGCAAACGCAATTTTGCCGTCCGCCGTCATCGCCATGTTGACGAACACGAACGGCATTTTTAAACTTCGGGCCTTGGGCTTTTGATTCATACAATCAGCATCGCGTCGCCGTAGCTGAAAAAACGGTAGCGTTCGCGAATCGCTTCGGCGTAGGCGGACAGAATCATTTCGCGTCCGCGTTCCGCGTTCGCGGAACCCGTCGCGGCGAACGCGCTGACGAGCATCAGCAAAGTGGAGCGGGGCAGATGGAAATTCGTCAGCAGCGTGTCCACGATTTGAAATCGGAACGGCGGAAAAATGAAGATGTTCGTTTTACCCTTGTGAACATTGAGTTTTCCAGCGTTTTGTGCGGCGATTGTTTCCAGGACTCGCACGGTCGTCGTGCCGGCGGCAATGACGCGATTACCGGAATTTTTAGCTTCATTCACGGCGCGGACTGTCTCTTCGCCAAGCTCGAATCGTTCCTCGTGCATTTTGTGTTCGGAAAGATTTTCAACTTTCACCGGCAAGAAAGTTCCCGGTCCGACGTGCAAAGTCACGAAGCAAATCTTGACGCCGCGGGCGCGGATTTTTTCCAGCAGATCCGGCGTAAAATGCAGGCCGGCGGTCGGCGCGGCTACCGACCCGTCGGTTTTTGCAAAAACAGTTTGATAACGATTTTTGTCCTCCGCCTGCGGCTCGTTGCGGCGAATGTAGGGCGGCAGCGGCATTTCGCCGAGCGAATCCAATTTGTCGCGTAAATCGCCCGCGCCGGAAAATTTCAGCCGCCGGTGACCTTCTAAATTCGCGTCCAAAACCGTGGCCGCCATTTTGGCAGGCTGGCCATTTAATTCGCGCAGAATGATTTGCGCTCCAATTCGCGCGCTTTTGGCCGGACGCAGCATCGCCCACCAGTCGTTGGGCGAATTTTCTTCGAGCAAAAGGATTTCAAATTTCCCGCCGGTTTTGGCATTCGCGCCGTGCAATCGCGCCGGAATCACACGCGAATTGTTTAAAACCAAAACGTCGCCCGCGCGCAGAAATTCCGGAAAATCCGGAAATTTCCGATGTTCAATCCGTCCGTCGTCCCGATGTAGAACGAGCAACCGCGATCCGTCACGCTTGGGCGAGGGATTTTGCGCGATCAATTCCGGCGGCAGGATAAAATCAAAGTCGGCGGTTTGCATGGTGTTCAGTTTCAGGGTTCAGGCTTGAAAATTCAAGCCGTCGCATGGAAAAGGCGATTTTGCGATTGTGAATAACTTTTGAATAAATGGCAGTTTTACCGCCGGATTTTTGTTGACAATGGTGGGGCAAAGTGGGTAAATATGGGGCGTTATGGCAAGAAACCCCGTTTTTTGGTTTGTGGGGAACAAATGAGCGCTGCGAAGACAGCCGAGCCGACTTATTACAATTCATGCTACCGACATGGCGTGGATGAGAAGCGGCGCGTCCAGATTCCGGCCAAGTGGCGACCGGAAAAAGACGGCACGGAATTGACACTGATGCTTTGGCCGCGGCACCAAGCCGGGGCATGCCTGCGCGTTTTGCCACCGGCGGAAATGGCGAAGATGAAGGCGGACATTGATGCGATGCCGAACGGCAATCCGAACAAGGTCGTGCTCAAGAGATTTATTGGCGGCGAATCGGTCCAGGTGACTTTGGACAAGTCCGGACGAATTTGCCTGCCGGAAGAAATGGCGCGCGCAGCCGGCATAAAGGACGAAGCCGTGTTTGTCGGCTTGCTCGACCGTTTTGAAATTTGGAATCCGAACCGTTACGAAAACGTCAAGGCCGCCGACGCGGTCCTCGCGTCCGAGGCCTTCAAACTAATGGAATAAAAATATGAACCTTGGAAAACTGCTTGGTGCCGGGAAAAGTTTTGTGAGCGGGGGCAAAGTGCCCGCGTATCGCGAAGACAAGCGCGTCTATCTGCCGAAATTTGGTTCGCCGAAAAATCCATTTGCAACGGCAACACAAGCCGAATTGCCGCAGCCGCCGGCCGAAAATCCCGTCGTGACGGCCGAAAAAATTTCCATGCCGGCCGGGGTTAAAGCGCAAAAAATGCCGACGATTTCCGCCGCTCCAAAATCTCTGGCGGCCTGGACGACCAAATTGAACCCGATGACGATGCTGCGCGGTTCACAGGCGGAGACAAACGGTGCGGAGCACCCGGTGCAGGTGGAGCTTTCGTTGGAAAAAGTGAAAGTCGTCCACAACGATTTGACCGATGCGGAAGTGGAGGTGGTTCCGCTCAAATCGCGTCCAGCGCGCGGCAAAGACATTCCAGATTTGCAGCCGGCGCAACAATCTTGGGAAATTTTGGGCGAACGGCTCTTGAGAGTGACGGCGCTCTAAAAAATAAAAATGCGTGGTGCCAGAATTCATTCACAAAACAGTGATGGCGGCGGAGGCGCTGGCCGCGCTGAAGCCGAAGGCGGGCGGTCGCTACGCCGACGGCACGCTCGGTGGAGCTGGTCACGCCGCGAGCATCTTGGAGGCGAGTTCGCCGACTGGATGGCTGTCTGGGTGCGATCGCGATGGCGCCGCGGTTGAAGCCGCGAAAACAAGGCTTGGCGAAAGATTCGCCGGACGATTTGAAATCCGCCGCGCGAATTTTTCGGAAATGGCGGAACGGATTCCGGCGGCGAGTTGCGACGGCGTGATTTTGGATTTGGGCGTGAGTTCGCCGCAACTGGATTTTGCGGAACGCGGATTCAGTTTTCAGAACGACGGGCCGCTCGACATGAGAATGGACGACCGGCAGACGCTGACGGCGGCGGATTTGGTGAACGGTTTGAGCGCCGAGGAACTGGCAAAGATTTTTTGGGAATTCGGCGGCGAGCGCGAGTCGCGGCGGATCGCCAAGGCGATTATCCACGACCGCGCGCAACGGCAATTTGAGACAACGCGGCAACTGGCGGGGTTGATTGAAAGAATTTGTCCGCGCGCCGGAAAAAAAGCGCATCCGGCGACAAAGATTTTTCAGGCGCTGCGGATTGCGGTGAACGATGAAATCGGCTCTTTGAAACGCGGCTTGGAAGCGGCGGTGAAAATTTTGAAGCCGGGCGGGCGGCTGGCAGTTATTACGTTTCATTCGCTCGAAGACCGTGTGGTGAAGGAATTTGGCCGCGAGAAGGCGCGCGACTATGCGTTCAACGGCAAAGTGGACGTGCCGGAGTTGCGGACGCCGCGCGCGCCGGAAATGAAATGGGTTTCGCGCAAGGCAATCACGCCCGGCGAAATCGAATTGCAGGAAAATCCGCGCAGCCGGAGTGCACAATTGCGCGTGCTGGAAAAAATTTAAGATGGCGAGAAATCGAAACAGTCAGGCGGCGGCAATCCGGTTCGGCCCGGCGCTGACGGCATTATTCGCGTGCTTCGTCATCGCGGGCGCGGCGGTTGGCTACGTCTGGCAAAAGGGCCAGATTTACCAGCTTGGCCGGCAGATTCGCGAAAAAGAATTGCGCCTGGCGCAATTGACGGACGAAAACGAAAAGCTGGGTCGCCAGCTTGCGGATTTGCGTTCGCCGGTGATGCTCGATGAACGGACGCGCGAAATGAATCTCGGACTGGTGCCGGCGCAGCCGACGCAGATGGTTTGGTTGCCGGAACCGTCCGCATCACCGGAAAATAAAAATGCAACACATCAATTCGCACAGCGGCCAACGGATGTGATGACGCAATAAACCATAAACATTTTGGCCGCCGCTCGTGACGCCGTCGGGTGAGGAACCGATCGCCGCGGGCGGCTGGCCGTTTTTAGGATGAAAAGTCGTGGACAATTGCTTCGACGCGCGCTGGCAATGCTGGCGCTGGTCGTGATGGCGTTCATCGGGCTGGGTTTCCGGCTCGTGGATTTGCAGGTCTGGCGGCACGACGAACTCGCGGCGCTCGCCGAAGAAAGCACGCAGGAGGAAATTCCGCAGCCCGCGCGCCGCGGCGACATTCTTGACGCAAATGGAAATGTCCTTGCGACGACTGTCCCGGTGGAAACGGTTTGCGCGGATCCTTCGCTGCTCGGCAACCAGCAGGCCGCCGTCGCGCAGGCACTCGCGCCGTTGTTGCAAGTGAACGAAGCGGATTTATTTCAGCGGCTGCTTCCACGCATTTACAAAAATCAAGCGGGCGAAACGGTTACGAACCGTTACGTCGTCCTGCAACACAAAGTCTCGGAGGACACGTGGAAGAAAATTTGTTCAACGATGGCCGAACTTCCGCTGGCGGTGGATGAAAGCAAAATGTCCAAGGCCGACCGCGCCCGCTTTGCGGAATTTGCCGAGAATTTGCGGCGATACGCGGTTTTTGCCGAGTCGGATCAAATGCGCGTCTATCCCAACGGCCCGCTCGCGTCCCACGTTCTGGGTTTTGTCGGCTCGCAGGAAATGTCCAATCACACGTCGGAGCTGGTTGGCCGCGCCGGCATCGAAAAATCCTTTAATTCGGAATTGAGCGGTGCTTCGGGCTGGCTGGTAACCGGCGTGGACAGCCAGGACCGTCAGCTGGTCCCCCTGCGCGACGAGGATGTGTCGGCGCGCAACGGCTTGACGGTTGTTCTGACCATTGATTCCGTCATCCAAAACATCGTCCAAACCGCGCTGGCCGAGGCGATGAAGGAACATGGTCCAGTCAGCATCACCGGCATCGTAATCCGCCCGCGCACGGGGGAAGTTCTGGCGATGGCGTCGCTGCCGGATTTCGATCCAAATAATCCCGGCGCCGCGCCGCCCGACGCGCTCCGCGACCGTTGCATCAGCGACGTGATGGAACCCGGCTCGACGTTCAAGACCATCGTGATTTCCGGCGCGCTGAACGAGCACGTCGTGAGCCTGAACGACACGGTTTTTTGCGAGGACGGAGTTTTTCATTACGGCGGAATTACCTTGCACGACGCGGAACATGATCATTTCGGAAATCTCACCGTGGAGCAGATTTTGGAAAAATCCTCGAACATCGGCGCGTCCAAAATTGGCATCAAGCTTCAAGCGCCGAGACTTTACGATTACATGACCCGTTTTGGGCTGGGGGCTCTGACGGGCATTCCGCTGCCGGACGAATCCAGCGCCCAATACTTTGTGCGCCCGCCCGACAAATGGGGCAAATACTCCATCGCGCAAATCCCGATGGGGCAGGGCGTGGCCGTGACGCGGCTGCAGATGGCGATGGTCGTCAGCGCGATTGCCAACGGCGGCGTGCTGATGCGTCCAATGCTTGTGAAACGATTGCAGGACAGCGACGGCAATGTCGTCCAGCAATACGAACCGCAGGCCGTCCGCCGCGTCATCAGCCAGGAAACCGCGAAAGAAATGGTTGGGGCGCTCGAGACTGTCGTGTCCGACGGCGGCACCGCGCCGGAAGCGGCCCTGGCCAATTACGTCGTTGCCGGCAAAACGGGCACGGCGCAAAAAGTTGTGGACGGAAAATACTCGGACGACAAATTTGTCGTCACGTTCATCGGATTTTTCCCGGCGGACAATCCGCAACTTTGCATTTCCATTGTGATGGATGCGCCGAAGGAGGGCGGCCACGCGTTTGGCGGCGAGCTGTGCGGTCCGGTGTTCCGGGAAATCGCCGAACGTTGCGCAAGCTATTTGAACATTCCACCGGACAAAAATTTGCCGCAGCCAGATTCGCCCCGCCCGATCGTGGCGACGGACGTGTCACATTAATTTTTTGTGGAAGCACGCTCTTTGAAATTTGTCGCTGAAACCTGCGGCGCTGAAATCCGGTGCGGCAAGGCGGAATTGTCCGTGAAAAATGTCTGCACCGATTCGCGGCAGGCCAAGCCGGGCGACTTGTTCTTCGCAATTCGCGGCGGAAAATTTGACGGCCACGATTTTTTGAGCGAAGTCGCGGCGAAAGGCGCCGTGGCAGTCGTCGTTGAGCGGAAAAAAACTCCGGCGCAATTGCCCAATTGTGCGGTGCTAATTGTGGACGATGCAAGAATCGGGCTTGGCGAATTGGCGGCGACCTACCGGCGGCAATTTGATTTGCCGGTGATTTGCGTTGGCGGCTCAAACGGCAAAACGACGGTGAAGGAATTGCTCGCGTCGGTTTTGCGGCAAAAATTTTCGGTGCTGGCGAGCGAGGCGAGTTTCAACAACAACATCGGCGTGCCGCTGACGCTGTTGCGGCTGGAAAAATCGCATCAAGCCGCCGTGCTGGAAGCCGGCACGAATCATCCGGGCGAACTTGCGCCGCTCGTGAAAATGATTCGGCCGAGATTCGGCGTGCTGACGAACATCGGCCGCGAGCATTTGGAATTTTTTGGCGACGTTGCCGGCGTCGCGCGCGAGGAAGGCTGGCTGGCGGAACTTTTGCCTGCGGACGGAACGCTCTTTGTCAACGGTGACAACAAATGGACGGAAAGAATCGTAGCGCGGGCGAAGGCAAAAATTGTCCGCGTCGGTTCTGGCGGAAAAAATGACTGGCGCGCGGAGAAAATTCGCCTCGACAAAAATGGCGTGACGTTTCGAGCTCAAGCTGGGAAAAAAGAATTTTGTGGCGAGTTCCGGATCAAATTGCTCGGCCGCCATCAAGTTGTGAACGCGCTCTTTGCCATTGCGGTCGGTGAGGAACTCGGTCTGGGCCGCGCTGAAATCCAGCGCGGTCTGGCCGAATGCCAGCCGCCGAAAATGCGGCTCCAATTTTGGGAGGCCAACGGCGTCCGCGTTTTGGACGATGCCTACAACGCAAATGCGGATTCGACGGTGGCCGCGCTCGAAACGCTTTGCGATTTGCCGCTGCAAGGCCGGCGCGTGGCCGTTCTCGGCGACATGGAAGAACTCGGCGCGTACAGTGCGGCGGCGCACGCCGAAGTCGGAAAATGCGCGGCAGAATTGAAAATTGGCCAGCTATTTGCTGTCGGAAAAATGGCGCCAGTCACGGCCAAAGCCGCCCGCGACGCAGGACTGACGCGCGTGATTGAATTTGTGGACGTGGAAGCGGCGGTGAAGGCATTGAAAAGTTTTTTGAAGGCGGGCGACGTGGTTTTGCTGAAGGCTTCGCGCGCATCGCGGTTGGAACGGATCGCGGAGACGTTGAAGGCGGAAAAATCATAAAGCAAGAATGTTGTATTATTTGAGCGAGCAAATTTTAGATTGGTCGCACGGGACGGCTTGGGAAAGCCGGCTGTCGTGGCTGCGGCTTTTTCGTTACATCACCGTGCGCAGCGCGGGCGCGGCGATTACGGCGCTGGCTTTAAGCTGGTGGCTTGGGCCGAAAATCATTCATTGGCTGAAGCAGTTGAGATTTGGGCAGGATTACAAAGACCGGGCCGAAGAGGCGGGCGGACTGGCCGCGCGCGTTCTGAGCAAACGCGGCACGCCGACGATGGGCGGAGTTTTGATCGTCACCGTTCTGGCCTTTACGACGATGTTGTGGGCGGAATGGAACGCGCAAGTGGAACTGACGCTGCTCTGCATTCTGGTTTTGTCGGGCCTGGGATTTTACGACGACTACGCGAAAATCATCCAGCAAAGCGGCGGCGGCACTCCGCCGCGCGTGAAATTGCTCGTGCAGACCGCACTCGGCCTGTTCGTCGGCATTTATCTTTGGCAGCTTCCGGCGATGAGCGAGTTGCTTTTGGTCGGAAATAAAAATGTCATTCACAGCAACCTCGTCAGCGTTTTGATGCTCCCGTTTTATAAATATCCAATCGTCGTCGGCGCTATCGTCGGCGTGCCGATCGTGTTGCTCGCCATCATTGGCAGTTCCAACGCGGTGAATTTGACGGACGGCCTCGACGGGTTGGCCATCGGCTGCACGCTCATCACGGCGTTCGTGTTTTTGATTTTCACTTACGTCGCGGGCAACGTGAAGGCGGCGGCCTATTTGCAAATTCCCTACGTCAGCGGCGCGGGCGAATTGACCGTTTTCAGCGCGGCGATGATTGGCGCTGGCCTGGGATTTCTCTGGTTTAATTGTCATCCGGCGCAGGTGTTCATGGGCGACACCGGCTCGCTCGCGCTCGGCGGCGCGTTCGGCATCATCGCGGTGCTGATTCATCAGCCGTTCGTGCTGGTAATTGCGGGCGGCATTTTTGTCATCGAAGCCGCGTCGGTGCTTTTGCAGACGGGCTGGTTCCGGTTCACACGGCTGCGAACCGGCACGGGCCGGCGGATTTTTCTGATGGCGCCGCTGCACCACCATTTCGAAAAAAAGGGCTGGTATGAATCGCAGGTGGTGATGCGCTTTTACATTTTGTGCGTGCTCTGCGCGGTGGTCGCGCTGGCGACTTTGAAATTGAGATGAAAGCAGCTTTGACATTGAATAAAATGCGTTTTGCGTCTTGCACGCGGCTCGCGCGGCTGTTAAGAATTCTGCCCGAAGCGGCGAGGCCCGCGTTGGACGGCGGGGAGTTTTTAATTTTTCCCGCCGGCCGGAATTTTGACGACGGCTTCACGCAAGCGACCATGAACAAAATAAATTTAACCCGTCACGAAGTTTTTCGAGGGAAAATTTCGCGGCGGAAAAATCAAACTAACCAAACCGACCTCGAAGAAAGGACGCTCTTAGCGCCAAACTCATGAACAACCCCAATCCGTTCGTTCCCCAAGGCTCCATTTTGGAGCAACAATCCAAACGCCGTTCGCGCCTGAAACTCGCCGTGTTCTGCGTGCTCGCGGTCAGTGTCGCCGGACTTTCGGCCATGCTGATTCAAGGCTGCAAACGCGAGCAGGCCGAAACCCCTGATAACGGTACTGCTTCCAGCGACATGGGAAGCGGCACCTCGATGGTTGACACAAGCTCCGTGTCGCCGGAGGAAACCAGTTCCGTGCCCGAGATGCCAACGAGTTCCGTGCCAGCCGCTGTGACGCCACCTATCACACCGATGGTCACGCCGCCAGTTGCTCCGCCGGTTGAGACCGCTGGCACATACGTTGTTATCAAAGGTGACACGCTCGGCAAAATCGCCAGAAAAAACAGCGTGACGCTGAAGGCGCTTGAGGATGCGAATCCCGGAGTCGTTCCGACCCATCTGAAAATCGGGCAGAAACTTACAATCCCCGCCGCGTCCACGATTGCGCCGACTGGGGGGGCAACGGATATGAGCGGCACAACCGGTGGCGGGGAAATTTACACCGTCAAATCGGGAGACACATTGAGCAAGATCGCCAAAAGTCAGGGCGTAACGCTCAAGATGCTTGAAGCCGCGAATCCAAATGTGGACCCGAATCACATCAAGGTCGGAGAAAAATTGAACATCCCGGCTGCCGCCGCCGCCGCACCGACACCCGCGCCGACTGCACCAGCCGCGCCACCCGCGCCGGTTGATACCACGTCAGCGCCGGGCACACCGCCCGGAAATTAAGCGTCGGTGCAAACGCGGCGCTTGTTTGAAGCGTTGAAATGAAAGTCGCCGTCACAACTTTGGCGTTTTGCGTCGCCGCCCTGCTGGCGCTGGGGGTAGTGATGCTTTACAGCTCGATGATGGCTGCACCCGCCGGCGCGCACGACTTGATGATGCAACTTATCTGGTGCGCCGTCGGCTTCGTGCTGTGCATCATGGCGGCGGCTTTCGATTATAAACTGCTGAAAACGCTTTCGTGGCCGATTTACATCGGCGCGCTCGCGCTGGCGGTTGCGGTTTTCGTCCCGCACCTCGGGCTAAAAATCAATGGCGCGCATCGCTGGATTCGATGGCACGGCACGACGCTCCAGCCGTCCGAATTCGTCAAAATCGCCGTCATCATCATGCTCGCATGGTTCGGCGAACGTTATCAGCGGAAAATTCACACTTGGAATTACGGAATCACTTTTCCAATCATAATCATCGGTCTCGCGCTCGGCTTGATCTTCTTTGAACCCGACCGCGGCCAGACCATTTTGCTGGCCACCGTCAGCGGCGCGATGCTGTTGATTGCCGGCGCGCGTTGGAGACATCTTTTGGTTCCGGCGGCAGGCGGCGCGGCTGTTCTCGCCTTTTCCCTGTTCCACGATTCCATGCGCCGTGGACGCATCCTGGCTTGGCTGCATCCCGACGCGCACGAAAATGGCGCGGCGCTTCAGGCGCATCAGGCCATGATCGGGCTTGGCTCCGGCGGCTGGTTCGGCGTTGGTCTGGGCAATGGCATGAGAAAATTCGGCTACCTCCCTGAAATCCACACCGACTTCATTTTTGCAAACATCGGCGAGGAACTGGGTCTGGTGGGAACGCTGCTCGTCGTGCTGGCGTTCGTCGTCATCGCCGTCTGCGGCATATACATTTCACTCCGCGCGCGCGACGTTTTCGGCGGCCTGCTGGCGGCGGGCATCACGCTTTTGATTTCGCTGCAAGCCGTCATCAACATCGGCGTTGTCACCAGCGCGCTGCCGAACAAGGGCCTGCCACTGCCGTTCATCAGCTACGGCGGCTCCAACCTCGTTGCGCTCCTCGCCGGTGTCGGCATTTTGTTCAGCGTCGCGCGCCGCGCGCCCGCGCGCGAACCGATTTCCAAACCCGCGAAGGACGCCGGGGAAATCAACGACAACCCCTTCGCCGCGAGGGCAACATGAATTTGCCGGAACAAAAATCGCCCTTCGTCGCCATCGCCTGCGGCGGAACGGGCGGGCATCTCTTTCCGGGACTCGCCGTCGCCGGGGAATTGAAAAAACGCGGCTGCCAAATCGCGCTGCTCATTTCGCCCAAGGAAATTGACCGGCAGGCCGTAAAATCCGCGCGCGACGTGGAAATTTTCACTCTGCCCGCCGTCGGCCTGCAAAACCGGAATTATTTTTCCTTCGGCTGGAGCTTTTGGAAATCCTTCCGCGCCGCGCAAAAAATTTTCAGATCGCGCAAGCCCGACGCGGTTTTGGCGATGGGCGGATTCACCGCCGCGCCGCCGGTTCTCGCCGCGAGAAAATCCGGCGCGAAAACTTTTCTCCACGAATCAAATACCATTCCCGGTCGCGCTAACCGCTTTCTCGCGCAATTTGTAGACGAAGCCTTCGTCGGCTTCCCTGAAGCCGAATCGCGGCTGCGCGTCAAGAAAAGTTCCGTCACCGGCACGCCCGTCCGCCCGGAATTTTCACAATCCAAGAATCCTGAATCCTGCCGCATCGCGCTTGGTCTCGACCCAAATCTTCCCACGATTTTGGTTGTCGGCGGCAGCCAGGGCGCGAGCGGCCTGAATGAAATAATTTTGTCCGCATTGCCGTTGTTCGCCGGGAAAAACTGGCAATGGCTGCATCTGACCGGCGTGAACGATTTCGAAAAAGTAAAAGGCGCCTACGCTGCTCAAAAGTTGAAAGCCGTCGTCAAACCGTTTCTGGCGGAAATGGATTTGGCACTTGGCGCGGCGACCGCGTGCGTCAGCCGTTCTGGCGCGTCGTCGCTCGCGGAAATTGCCGCGATGCGGCTGCCGTCACTGCTCGTCCCGTTTCCGGTGGCGGCGGACAACCACCAATTTTTCAACGCACTCGCTTTTGAGAAGACCGGCGCGGCGAGATTGCTCGAACAAAAAAACGCCACACCGGAAAAAGTCACAGCCATTTTGTCCGAACTGGTCGAAAACGAAACCGCGCGCTCAAAAATACAATCCGCACTCGTGCAATGGCACGCGCCGAAATCCGCGGAGAAAATCGCGGAAAATATATTGGGCGCGATTGCCTGGAGCGCGGACAGCTTGTCCGCAAGTTCAACCGGCGAAGTCAGCGCGCGGACAAACTTTCCGCGCTCCAATTTGCCGGAGCAACAACGTTTTTCCACCGCATGACTGCGACCGAAACCATCTTGGAAATGCCCAGGCAAAACGGAAAAGATTTTGCTGGTGAATTGGCCGCCCGCGCTTCACGCGCGACCATCATCCGCCGCGACGAACCGCTTGCGAAGCACACGACGCTGCGCGTCGGCGGGCCGGCGGATTTTTACGTCGAGCCGGCGGAAGAAAATGATTTGGCCGCAGTCATGAAACTTTGTGGCGAACGGCATTTGCCGTTTTTCATTCTTGGTCGCGGCTCGAATCTGCTCGTGTGTGATGGCGGCTTTCGTGGTGTCGCAATTTGTTTGTCGCAGCCGGACTTCAGCCGGATTGAAGTCGCTGGCGAGCGGTTGCGCTGCGGCGCGGGCGCGAAACTGAAGAACGTCGCGGTCGAGGCGCGGCGGAACAATTTGAGCGGTGTGGAATTTCTCGAAGGCATTCCCGGCAGCGTCGGGGGCGCGTTGCGCATGAACGCCGGCGCGATGGGCGGCGCGACGTTCGACGTGATCGAATCCGTCCGTGTCATGGATTTCGACGGCAACGTTTGCGAAATGTCGCCAGGCGAGATGGCCGTGGCTTATCGCAATTGCGGCACGCTGAAAAATCACATCGCGCTCGGCGCGGTGTTCCGGTGCCGGAAGGATTCGCCCGAATCCATCGCGCAGCGGATGAGCGCGTTCAGCCAAAGACGCTGGGCGTCGCAGCCCGCCGCGCCGAGCGCCGGCTGCATTTTCAAAAATCCCGAAACCATTCCGGCTGGAAAATTGATTGAGGAATTAAGTTTGAAAGGCGCGCGCGTTGGCGGCGCGATGGTTTCCGCCGAACACGGAAATTTTATTGTGAATGACGGCAGCGCAACGGCGCGCGACGTTTTGGAATTGATTTCAATTTTGAAAACCAAGGCGAAGGCCGAACGGGGAATTGATTTGCAAACCGAAGTCGAAATCACCGGCGAAGATTGATGAGAAAGGAATTAAACATCGTCGTGATGCTCGGCGGCCCAAGTGCCGAGCGCGAAGTGTCGCTGCGTTCCGGCGCGGGCGTGGTGAATGCGTTGCGTTCGCTCGGCCACACGGTTTTTGAGATTGATCCCAAAACGCCGGACTGGATTTTGCCGTCGAAGACAGACGTGGTTTGCCTCGCGCCATTACACGGAACTTACGGCGAAGACGGCCAAGTCCAGAAGCAATTGGAAAAGCTTGGCGTGACTTACACGGGCTGCGATTCGGAATCAAGCCAGCTCGCCTTCGACAAGGTGATTACGAAAAAACTTTGCATCAAAGCCGGCGTTCCGACAGCGGAGTTTGTCGTCGTGAATTCGCAAAAAACACCATTGCCGGAAAATTTGCGATTGCCGCTGGTCGTGAAGCCGATTCGGCAAGGCTCGAGCGTCGGTTTGCAATTTGTTGAGCACGCCGAAGATTGGCCGAACGCGATTGCCGAGGCGCTGAAGTTTGATTCGGAAGTTTTGGTTGAGGAGAAAATCGTCGGGCGCGAAACCACGGTCGGCATTTTGGACGGCAAGGCCTTGCCGATTGTCGAAGTGCGCCCGAAGGTCGGCGCTTACGATTATCGCAACAAATACACCGCTGGCTGCACGGAATATTTTTGCCCGGCGGAATTTGACGCGACGGCAACCAAGAACATTCAGTCCGTCGCGCTCGGCGCATTTCGTGCGATCGATGGACGCGATTATGCCCGCGTTGATGTCATGGTTCGTGAGAATGGCGAACCGGTTGTGCTCGAAGTCAACACGCAACCGGGCATGACGGAAACGAGCCTGCTGCCCAAGGCGGCGGCAGCGGCGGGCTTGAGTTACGAAGACCTTTGCCAGCGCATGATTGATTTGGCGATCCGGCGAAAAGAAAAAAAGGAACAGGACGACGCGGCGGCGGCATTCATTGTGTTGTCACATGTGGTTCAAGCATGAACAAAAAAACCGGCGGTTGAATCGCGGGCGCGTGCTCGACGTGAAGCTGCGCTCGGATCAAATCCGGGCGACGCGCATGCGACTGGCGACGGTCGCGTTTTGCATTATCTTCGGCACGTTCTTCGGCCTTTATCTGCTTTGGCGCGCGGGCGATTGGGCGCTCGACAAATTTGTCTATGAAAATTCCGAGTTCGCGATTCAAAATGTCGTGGTGCAGACCGACGGCGCGATTCCGCCGGATGAATTGCGCCGCTGGTCGGGCGTGAACCCCGGCGAAAATCTTATCGCGCTCGATCTGGCGTCGGTGAAGCGAAATCTGGAACTGGTTTCGGCGATTCAATCCGTCTCCATCGAGCGCGTGCTGCCGCGCACGCTGGAAATCCGTGTCACGGAACGCAAGCCGGTTGCGCAAGTGGATGTGCCGCGCGCAACCGCGTCGGGCGGCATCGCCGTCTCGGTTTTTCAACTGGACGCGGACGGTTATGTGATGCAGCCGCTCGACCCGCGGCTGCGCGTGGTTCCGTTGTCGCAGTTGGACGACCGGTTGCCCGTGATTTCGGGACTCAATGTTTATCGGTTGCAACCCGGCGGGCGCGTCGAATCGCCGCAGGCGCTGGCCGCGTTGCAATTGATTGTCGCGTTCAAGCAATCGCCGATGGCGGGTCTGGTGAATTTGCGGAGCCTTGACGTTTCCTCGCCGGGAGTCGTCGTTGCGACGACGGGGCAGGGCGGCGAAATTACTTTCGGCCTGGGTAATTTCGGGCAACAATTGCGCCGCTGGCGCGAGATTTACGATTTGGGCATAAGCGAAAATAAAGTGATCGCGTCGCTTGATCTGGCGGTGGCGAACAACGTCCCGGTTCGCTGGACGGCAATGGTTTCGCCGCCGGTCGCGACCAGAAATTCCGGTTAACCCATTCACGGAGGAAAAATGTTTGACGACGACAACATCATAGTTGGTTTGGAAATCGGCACGTCGAAAGTCTGCGCCGTCGTTGGCGAGCGCAATGCCGACGGGGCGCTGAACATCATCGGCGTCGGCCAGTCGCCTGCGCGCGGCGTCCGCAAGGGCGAAATCGTGGACGCGGCGCAGGCCGAGGAATGCGTGCGCAACGCCGTCGTCGAGGCCGAGCAAATGGCCGACGTGGAAATCCGCAGCGTTTATCTCGGCGTCACCGGCGCGCACATCCGCGGCTTCAACAACCGCGGCGTCCATCCGGTCGTTTCCGCCGACCGCGAAATTTCCGAGGACGACGTTCAGGACGTGATTAAAAACGCGAAGGCGATCAATTTGCCCGCCGAGAACACGGTCGTCCACGCGGTTCGCCAGCATTTTTTTGTGGACGGGCAGGATGGCGTGATGAATCCCGTCGGGATGCTGGGCGCGCGGCTGGAAGTGGACGTCCACGTCGTTCACGGCAACACCAACCGCCTGCAAAACGCCGTTCGCCTCGTGAAAGGTTTGCAATTTGAAGTGGACGAAATTGTTTTCAACGGCCTCGCCTCCTCGCTCGCGCTGCTGACCAACGAGCAAAAGGAACTCGGCGCGCTCGTCATTGACATCGGCGGCGGCACGACGGATTACGCGGTTTATGTGGACGGCGTCATCCGGCACACCGGCGCGCTCGCACTCGGCGGCGACCACGTCTCCAACGATCTGGGCCACGGGCTTAAGGTTCCGCTGAGCCGCGCGGAAAAATTGAAGCTCGAGCACGGCTCGGCGCTCGTGGACGACGCGCTGAAAGGCCGGACCATCACCGTCACGAACGAACTCGGCCTGCCGCTCAAGACCGTCAACGTCGAGCATTTGCAGCGCATCATGTCGCTGCGGCTGGAGGAAATTTTCCAGATTGTCGCGCAGGATTTGGAGCAGACCGGCCTCACCGATTATTTGCGCGCGGGAGTTTTCTTGAGCGGCGGCGGCGCGCGCGTTCCGCACATCGCCCGGCTCGCCGAGCCAATCCTGCAACTGCCCGTCTCGCTCGGCAAGGCCAATTCCGTCAACGGCCTCAAGTCCGCGCTCGACCAGCCGGAATTCGCCACCGCCATCGGGCTGGTGAAATTCGGCTCCTTCAAGGCGCGCAAACGCGAGGGCAAATCGTCGCTCACGGCGGGAATCAAGGGCGTGTTTGGAAAATTACTGCAACGGTCGTGAAATGAAATTGCCATGAAAACCAAAACTGAAAGTCAGCCGGCAACCGAAACTCCGCCAGCGCGCTTGATTAAAATGTTCGGCGTCGGCGGCGCGGGCGTCATTCTTGCCGACGCGATGAACAGCGGTGAATTTTCCGGCGCGCATTTCGCCGTGATTGACACCGACGCCCAATCGCTCGCCGCCTCGTCCGCCGCGGTCAAAATCCAGCTCGAAACCAAACTGCTGCGCGGCCTCGGCACCGGCGGCGACCCCGAACGCGGACGCGCCCTCGCCGAGGAACAATTTGCCACGCTCAAATCCGCCTGTGACGGCGCCGACGCGGTTTTCATCGTCGCCGGCCTTGGCGGCGGCGCCGGCAGCGGCATTGCTCCGGTCCTCGCCCGTGCCGCGAAGGAAGCCGGCGCGCTCGTCCTCGCGTTTGTCACGCTGCCATTTTCCTGCGAAGGCAATCGCCGCCAATCGCAGGCGCGGCAAAGTTTCGAGCAATTGAAAACCGTCGCCGACGGCGTGATTTGCCTGCCGAACCAGAAGGCGTTCAAGCTGATTGACGAAAACACGAGCGTCCTCGACACCTTCCGCATCACCGGCGGATTGCTGATGGAAGGCGTGCGCGGCGTGTGGCAGTTGCTCACGCGTCCCGGACTCATCCAGATTCATTTCGACGACTTGTGCGCGCTCGTGCGCGACCGCCATTCCGAAAGCGCGTTTGCGTTTGTCGAGACTTCGGGCGCGGGCCGCGCGCGCGAGGCCGTGGACAAATTGCTCGCGCATCCGCTGCTCGACGAAGGCCGCGCGCTCGCCGAAGCCGACGCCGTGCTGGTGAGCCTGCTCGGCGGAAAGGATTTGACCATGGTCGAGGTCGGCCGCGTGATGGAACAAATCGGCCGCCACTGCGAGCACACGGAAATCATCATGGGCGCGGCGCTCGACGCTACGATGAAAAACAAATTGTGCGTGACCCTCATCGCCGCCAAAAATTCTGCCGCCAAAGTGGAAGCGCCGGTTTCCAATGCCGAATCGCCGGGGACAATGGTTTCACGCGGGTCGGCGCGCTCCGGCGTCCGGCCAATTTCGCCGACGCCATCCGTGGCGATGGAACAGCGCGAGCCGGCGGGTTTGCGTCATCGCGGGCGGCGCGACAAATCCAAGATGCTGCAGGCGCAACTGCCGCTGGCGATTGTTTCCAAGGGCCGCTTCGACAAAAGCGAACCGACGATTCACAAGGGCGAGGACCTGGATATTCCGACCTACATCCGCCGTGGCGTGGCGTTGAATTAAATATCCTTTCGCGGAAACAGCGGCGCGGGTTCGCCAATTTTGTGGCCCGGCTCCAATTTGCCCCAAACGGCTTCGGAGAACTTGTCCGGCGTCCCGGTCAAGCCAAGCTGCGCGTAAATCTTTGCCGATGTTCCCGGCAAAAATGGCTGGAGCAAAACGGCGAGCACGCGGCAAGTTTCGGCAAGATTGTAGAGAACTTCGCCGAGGCGTTTTGCCTGCGCCGGGTCTTTCGCCAGCTTGAAAGGTGCGGTCTGGTCAACGTATTGGTTGGCGAAATGAACCAGTGCCCAGACGCTCAACAGAGCATCTTGAAGTTGGCATTGTTCGAGTTTTTCCTTGGTTATACCGGCAACATTGGTTGCAAAGTGTTTATGCTCGTCGGACTTCGCCGGAACAATCCCATTCCGATAGCGCTTGAGCATCGAGAGTGAGCGGTTGACGAGATTGCCGAGGCCATTCGCCAGTTCGGCAGAGTAACGCGCGTGAAACCCGGCGTCAGTCCAGTTTCCATCCGGCCCGATGTCGAGTTCGCGCAGAACGTAAAAGCGAAAGGCGTCCAGTCCCCATTCGTCAATCACCGCAACCGGATCAACGATGTTGCCCGTGCTCTTGCTGATTTTCGCGCCGTCCTTCTGCCACCAGCCGTGGACGAGAATTTGTTTCGGCAGCGGCAGTCCCATCGCCTTGAGCATGATGGGCCAGAACACGGCGTGAAATTTCAAGATGTCCTTGCCGATGACGTGAACATCCGCCGGCCACAAAGACAGTTGAGAGTTGAGAGTCGAGAGTTGAGAGCTAGGCGTGTTGAGCACAATCGTGTCACCGTGGGCGGCGGGAATGGAAATGTAATTCACCAGCGCGTCGAACCAGACGTAGGTGACAAAATCCTTGTCGAAGGGCAGGGGAATGCCCCAGTTCAAGCGCGCCGCCGGGCGCGAAATGCACAAGTCTTCGAGTTGGTTGTTTTTGAGAAAGCCAAGAACTTCGTTGCGGCGGTAATCCGGCTGGATGAACGTCGGATTCGCTTCGATGAATTCAATCAGCCACTGCTGGTGCGCGCCGAGTTTGAAGTAATAATTGTCCTCCTTCAGCTCGACAACTTCGCCGTAGGCCGGGTCGAAGGCGCCGTCGGGCAGGCGGTCTTTTTCCGTCAGAAACGTTTCTTCCTTGGTCGAATAAAAGCCGGCGTAAGTTTTTTTGTAAAAATGGCCGGCATCATTGAGCTTCGACAAAATCGCCTGAACAAATTCCTTGTGGCGCGGCTGCGTGGTGCGGACAAAATCGTCGTTGGTCAGTTCCAGTTTTTTGGCGAACGCCTGCCAGTCTGCCGCGAGTTCGTCGCAGTAAGCCTGCGGATTTTTGCCTTCGACGACGGCCGCCTGCTGGACTTTCTGCCCGTGTTCATCGAGGCCGGTCAGGAAAAAGACCTCCTGCCCCAGGCTGCGCCGCGAACGCGCGATGACGTCGGTGATGATTTTTTCGTAGGCGTGGCCGAGATGCGGCTGGCCGTTGACGTAATCAATCGCGGTGGTGATGTAGAACCGTTTGTTCATTTGTCGAATGCACAATCTGCCGGACAAATCGGGCAATGGCAATCCCGGGACCGCCGCCCCCGCCAGTGGTAGCTTGGATTTTAATTTTCATGGGCGGTTTGTTCATGGCGCTCGGCTGGGCTTTCGCCGGATTGGTTTTTGTCGCCGGCCGTTTTCTGGCGCGGCGGAAGCATCACACTTTTTGCCTGGTGGTGGCGGGCGTGGCCTGTTTGTTCATGCCCTTTGGAACGGTGCTGGGTGTGTTCAGCATCATCGTCCTGATACGCGAGCCGGTAAAACAGCTTTTTATCGCCAGCCAGCCGGCGCAGTAAGAACGGCGGGACGCTTCAATTTCGTATTTGCGATTGCGGATTGGGGTTTCTCATCACAGCCAGAATTTCAAACTGGACGCCCGGCGCGCAATCGGGCAGGTTTGGCCCATCACATGAAATTGTTTCGCAACCCGCTGCCGCTGCTTCTTGCCGCCGTCTTTTTTTCCTTCAATGCTCTGGCCGACGGACGGCTGGAATTGAATTTCAATCCCGATTGGAAATTCATCAAGGCCGACCCGACGAACGCGCAATTACCGGGGTTTAATGACAAAAGCTGGACGACGGTTTCCACACCGCACACTTACAACGACGTGGACACGTTCGACCATTTTGCGCTGCCGGGAATGCGCGGCGAGGAAAACCAGTGGGGCGGGCGGACGTGGTATCGCAAGACCTTCACCGCGCCAGCATCGTGGCAGGGCAAAAAAATTTACATCGAGTTCGACGCGGTGCGGCAGGTCGCCGAGGTTTATCTGAACGGCCATTATCTCGGCGCGTGCAAGAACGGTTTTCTTCCGTTTGGTTTCGATTTGACGCCTTATTTGCAGATCGGTAAACCGAACGTGCTGGCGGTGATGTGTGACAATCGTTTCATGTTCAATCCAATGCCGGCCGGCACCAACACGACCAGTTCCGCGAAAGGCCGCCGGAGTTCGGCGAAGGCATCCAGCACATCGGAAAAGAAGCCGCCCGGCGGTGGCACGACGATTGAAAATTTGCAGGCGCGGCTGGCGAAGGAAAACGCCTTGATTCCCACCAACGTTGACCAGCTTCAGGCGAACCAGATTCCCTGGAACAACCCGCAATGGCATCCGGCGATGGGCGGCATTTATCGCGATGTAAAATTGTTCGTGGTGAATCCGATCCACATTTCGCTGCCGCTTTACGACTTTTTGAAAACGGAAGGGCCATATATTTATTCGACGGACATTTCGGAAAAATCCGCGACGGTTCACGTCCAGGTGCCGGTTGAAAATGAAAGCAGCGACTATGAACAAGTTGAAGTCGGTGTGCAGGTTTTGGATAGCGACGGAAAACCGCTCTTTTCCCACCCATTGATTTCTGAAATAGAAATTGCCAACGAGGGAGCAGGCAAATCATTTTCAACCTTCACCATCCAAAATCCGCAGCTTTGGGAGCCGGATTATCCATATTTGTATCGCGCGGTCATCACATTAAAGAACAACGGCGAGATTGTTGACTCGCAGGAAATTCCCTTTGGCATCCGCGCGGTGCACTGGGACGTGAAAACCGGATTTTGGATCAACGGCAATCATTTGAAAATCCACGGCTGGGGTCAGAAGCCGATGTCCGAATGGCCGGGACTCGGCGATGCGATGCCGGACTGGATGCATTATTTCACGTTGGATTTGATGAAGGAAGCCGGCGGCAACTGGGTGCGCTGGGGGCATTGCGCGGCCGGCCCGGCGCAAATCCAAAGCTGCGACGAACTCGGCCTGATGGTCGAACAGCCCGGTGTGGACGGCGAGGCCGACACGGTGCGCGCGGCGTGGGATGTCCGCGCGGCGGCGTTCCGCGATGACATCATTTATTACCGCAACGACCCCTCGATTCTAATCTGGGAGGCCGGCAACCAGAAAGTCACCGCTGCGCACGCGAAGCAGTTGCATGATTATTTCGAAGAATACGATCCGGATGGCGGACGCGCGTTTGCCTTCCGCCGCGCCGACAAGACGGACGGCAAGTTCATGAACGTGACCATCGGCACGGAAGGCAGCCACGAAGTGCCGCAGCTGCCGGTCGTCGAAGGCGAATACGACCGCGAGGAATCGCCGCGCCGCGTTTGGGATGAATATACGCCGCCACTCACAAATTATGATGCGCTGCAAAAAGCCGCGCACCAGAGTTACGCCGAAGATTCCGAGCAATACGCCGTCAATGAAATCGTCAATTACGTCCGCAAAATCGGCGCGCCGAACCATTCCGGCGGCGCGAACTGGATTTTTTCTGACTCGACCAGCGGCGGCCGCAACACGACGGAAGTGGACCGCGCAAGCGGCGAGGTGGACGGCGTGCGCCTGCCGAAGGAGGCGTATTATGTTTGCCAGGTCATGTTCCGCGACGATCCGCAGATTCACATCATCGGCCATTGGAATTATCCGGCGGGCACGGTGAAAAACATTTACGTCGCGGCGAATTGTCAGGCCGTGGAACTGTTGGTGAACGGCAAATCGCTCGGTTATGGGAAGGTTTCCAATCATTATTTATTCACGTTCACCAACGTTGCGTTCGCGCCGGGCGAAATCAAGGCGGTCGGCTATGACAACGGCATCGCGGAAGCGACCGATTCCATCCGCACCGCCGGCCCGCCGGTCGCATTGCGGCTCACGGCCATCACCGGCCCCGAGGGATTGTTCGCCAGCGGCTCGGATGTCACATTGATTGATGTCGAAGCCGTGGACGCCAACGGCGAGCGTTGCCCGACGTTCCAGCGCCGCGCGGATTTCACCTGCACCGGCCCGGCCATCTGGCGCGGCGGTTACGACAGCGGCATTCCCGGTTCCATCAACAACAAATATCTCGACCTTGAAGCCGGCATCAATCGCATCGCCGTCCGCTCGACGTTGCAGGCCGGAAAAATCACCGTCACGGCGAAATGCCGCGGCCTGAAATCCGGCAGCGTGACCATCGTCTCGCATTCTTTTCCGTGGAGCGACGGCTATTCGACGATGATGCCGCCGCTGCCGGAAGTGGCGCTGGCCGGAACCCACACGTCGTGGGCAAGTTTGACGCGGCCGGTTCCGCCCATTACGACGGCGGCGTTGACCGGCAATGAAGCGATGGCCGGACGTTTCACCGAGTCGTTGGCTTACACCGGCCCGACCGAAGGCGCGCGTGTGCGAACGAACGCAATGGACGGCGCGAAAATTTATTCCGACGCGGATTTCACTTTCGCCGGTTTGCCTAAGGAATTGCTCGGCGCCGACTGGGTTCAAGCGCCGAACGCCGACAGCCTTTACAGCGCGGCGGATTTGATGCAACTCGTCGTGCAGGCGAACACGGAAGTTTTCATCGCGCATGATGACCGGGTGGCGGCGCCGGACTGGCTGACGAACCAGTTCAAGCCGGCCAATTTCAGCCTCACGGTCAACGGCCAGCCGATGCAGGTTTTCAATCACACGTCAAAAGAGGAAGGCAGCATCACGCTCGGCTCGAACACCGACGACCCGGATGCAAAGGAAGCGGACGCCTACATCGTTTTTGTCAACGCTGCCCGTCCGTCAGACACAAACTCAACCGAAAAGGCTCAAAATGAAGACACTGGGAATTAAAAACCGTTCGCGGCGCGAATTTTTGCGCCAATTGTCCATCGGCACCGCCGCCGTCGCTGCCGGCGCAGGTTTTGCGGGCAATGCAAAAGGGCAAACGCCTACGTCCAGCGACACTCCACCTGCCGCTCCCAAAAATGGCCGGAAAAAACTCGGTGTCGCGCTGCTCGGTTTGGGCCATTACGCCACCAATGAACTGGCTCCGGCATTGCAAATGACGAAGAATTGCGAACTCGTCGGCGCCATCAGCGGCCATCCCGAAAAACTGGCGGCATGGAAACAGCAATACAATCTGCCCGACAAAAACCTTTACAGCTACCAGATGATGGACCGAATGGCCGATAATCCGGACATTGACATCGTTTATGTCGTCACGCCGCCGGCACTGCATCCGGTTTATGCCATCCGCGCCGCCATTGCCGGCAAGCACGTCATTTCCGAAAAACCAATGGCGACGCTTCCGGACGATTGCCAGGCGATGATTGACTCGTGCAAAGCAGCGAACCGGAAATTGGCCATCGGCTATCGGCTGCATTTCGATCCGTATTTCAAGGAAATTGGACGGCTTGCTCAAGAGGTCGGACCGTTCATGAAGATGACCGGCGACCGGGGATTTGTTTTTGGTGAGCGCGCGTGGCGTGTCGACAAATTGCTGGCCGGCGGCGGGCCGCTGATGGATTTGGGGATTTACCTCATTCAAGCCGCGTGTGCGGCGGCAGGCGAGGTCGCGCCAGTTGCCGTCACCGCAAAGGAACGTCCAAAAGAGCGACCGGACTTTTTTTGCAATGTCGAAGAGACGCTGGATTTCGCCTTGGAATTTCCAAACGGTGCGGTTTTCACCGGCGTCACCAGTTACAACCACAGTTTCGACACGTTCCGCGCCGAGGGCGGCAAGGGTTTCATTGATTTTCAGGCGCATGCGTTCAGTTACAGCCCGGGCACGGTTGTCACCAGCCGCGGGCCGCTGTATTTTCCCACGCCGCCGCCCGACGAGAACGGACGGTCATGCTATCAGCAGGCGTGGCAGATGGATGATTTCGCCGATTGCATCGTGAACAATCGCGAAACGCCCGTGCCCGGCGAAATGGGCCTGCGCGACATCAAGATCACCACCGCCATTTACGAGGCCGCGCGCACGGGGAAGAAAGTGGCTGTATGAAGTTCGAACGATTAAATTTTTTGTATCTCCAACAACATCGAAAACGTCATAATATGAACATGAAAATAAAAACAAACTGCCTCACCCTCATCCTGAGCCTCGTGGCGCTGCCGCTTTGCGCCGCTGAAGACATCTTTGCGCCGCCGAATTTTCCGCTGCCGACATTTCCCAGCCGGACCTACAACGTGAAGGATTTTGGCGCGACGGGCGGCGGAGTCGTCAATGACACGCCCGCGATTGACAAGGCCATCGCGAAATGCAATGCCGACGGCGGCGGCTCCGTGATATTTCCGGCGGGACGCTACGCGGCGGGTTCGATTCACTTGATGAGCAACGTGCGGCTGCTGCTCGACCAGAACGCCGTCATTTTTGGATTGGCCGGCGCGTTTGAACCGGCGGAGCCGAATCGTTTTGACAAGTATCAGGACTTTGGCCACAGCCATTTTCACGATTCGTTGTTGTATGGCGAAGACGTCACGAACGTCGCCATTGTGGGCGGGAAAATTGACGGCGGCTCCATTGTGCATGGCACGCCCAAGACCGGCAACGGCGACAAGTTGATTACCGTCGTGAACGGCAAAAATCTTGATTTCGAAAGCATCACGCACGAAAAAGGCGGGCATTTTGTTTATCTGCTCAATGATTGCGTCGGTGTCACGCTTGACGGCGTTGTCATCAAGGAATCGCGCGACGCGGTGGATTTGATGGGTTGCAGCGATGTGCAAATTCATGATTGCAATTTTACCGGTTGCGGCGATGACACCATCGGCGTCAAAAGTGATTATGCGCTCGGCCGGAGAATCAACAGCGCGAACATTTATGTCTGGGATTCCTATTTTGAATCCGGCTGCAACGGCCTGCAATTTGGCTCCGAGACGGCGGGTAATTTCACCAACTGCAATTTCTGGAACATCCGCATTGGCAAGGCGCACAAAGCCGGCATCGGCATTACCAGTGGCGACAGCGCCATTGTTGACGACGTGAATTACAGCAACATCGTCGTCAAGGGCGCGTATTGTCCGATTTACATTCTCACCTGGAACCGGCTGCGCACCGGCGAACCGGGCGCAAAAGTCGGGCAGATTAAGAATGTTCACATCGAAGACGTGACCGTGACCGATTGCGGGGGGCCCGTAGCGACCCAGCCCAGCGTCATTTCCGGCTGGGCGACCTCGCCGTTTGAAAACATCACGCTCGAAAACGTGAAAATCATTTACACCGGCGGCGAAACGGACGCGATGGGCAATTTGTTTCCGCCGAATCCGAAGGATTATTCGCCGCACAGCTTCGGTCCGCGCCCCGCGTCGGCGTTTTACATCCGCAACGGCAAGGGGCTGACGTTCAAAAACGTTGAGTTCAGTTTTGAAACTCCGGACGCGCGGACGCCGCTGGTCCTTGACAACGTGGACGGCGTGACGCTCGACAATTTCAAATCGGAGAAATCCAGCGGCGGGCAGACGATGCGGCTGGAAAAAGTGGGCAATCTTACTGTGGAAAATTCTCCCGGCTTGAAAGACCAAAACTCCGCCACGGTGGAGCAGGGCGGGGAATAACTTGTCTCCCCACCGCAATTCGGGGCTAACTTTTAGCAATTCACCGCAAGCATGATTTTCGCGGGATGTTAGCTTGTGGGTGGAGATGATAAAACAATCCAGTCTGAATTGTGGAGCGCGTCATGCGTGAGGAAACTTGCGTGATGAGTGGCGTGGAAATTCCCGCGGCCAAACCTTTTCGGTTGATGCTCCGCATTTTGCTGGGGGTCGCCGCGTTTGCCGTGGCGGGCCTTCTGGTCTGGCAGGGCGTCACCGCTAGGGGCAATCCAAATCCCGTGGCGCCAAACACCAGCCCGATGGCGGCGACGCTGGACATCGGTGTTCTGGTTTTTCGCGAGGGGCTGGAATCCATTTTGGTCTTGGCCGCGATTATCGCGAGCATGACGGGCGGAAAACAATCGCTACGCAAGCCGATTGTCGG
The DNA here is from genome assembly GCA_035504945.1 of Candidatus Aquilonibacter sp. Taxonomy (GTDB): domain Bacteria; phylum Verrucomicrobiota; class Verrucomicrobiia; order Limisphaerales; family UBA11358; genus UBA11358. The sequence continues at coordinate 56,342 of DATJRH010000005.1, forward strand.
CGGCGCGTTCGTCGCCTTCATCGCTACGTTGATCACTTGGTTTGTCGCCGTCGGCATCATCAGCAATTTGCAAAACGATGTCCCCGCGCTGGATTTGCAGGCGGCGACGGGACTGCTCGCGGTCGTCGTTCTGCTCGTGGTCATGAACTGGTTTTTCCACAAAGTTTATTGGGGCGGCTGGATTGCGATGCACAACCGGAACAAAAAGAAATTGCTGGCGAGCGCGGATGAAATTTCCAGCCGGCGGCTGGTTTGGGGGCTGGTGCTACTCGGTTTCGCGTCGCTTTATCGCGAAGGATTCGAGGTGGTGTTGTTTTTGCAGACGTATTATCTGCAAATGGGCGGGAAAATTGTGCTCGCAGGCGCAATGCTCGGACTTTTCTTTACCAGCATCGTGGCGGTGCTGACCTTTGTGGCGCACCGCCGGCTGCCGTATCGGAAAATGCTGGTGTTGACCGGCGTCATGCTGGGCGTGGTTTTGCTGGTGATGGTCGGCGAGCAGGCGTTCGAAATGCAGCAGGCGGGCTGGATTGGCACGACTCAAATCGGCTGGCTCGCGGACAAAATTCCGGCCTGGGCGGGCGTGTGGTTTTCCGTTTTCCCAACGATGCAAACGCTGGTCGCGCAAGCCATTGCCGCTGTTCTCGTCGTTGGTTCCTACTTTGCCGCGCGCCTCCAGAGCGGCAAACTGCGCGAAGAGGAAGAATTGGCTTCGCACGTCTGAAAGCTTCCGCAAACAATCTTTTTTTATACAAATTTCCCGGTGGCGGTGTCTATGAGTTAAAACCGTGACCGGCGACGAACATTGGCTTGAACAATTCTACGACGCGAAGGCGGCGGGCCTGATTCTTTACGGGCGCGCGCTCGGCTTGAGCCACGGCGAGGCCGAGGACGTTTTGCATGAAACGTTTCTGGCGCTGATGCAATTGCCGGAGCCGCCGCGCGAGCCGGAACGCTATTTCATCCGCAGTTTCAGGAACCGCGCGTTGAATTACAAACGCTCGCTGTGGCGGCGGTTAACGCGCGAATGGGAATCGCGGCGATGGTTCGAGGAGCCGCCGGAAGAAAACCCGGCGGAACGCGCCGCGATGCGCTGTCTCGCGGAACTGCCGCTCGAACAGCGCGAAGTGATTGTGCTGAAAATCTGGAACCGCTGCACGTTTGAGGAAATCAGCGGGCTGCTGGGCATTTCGCCGAACACGGCGGCGGGACGTTACCGCTACGGTTTGCAAAAAATAAAATTCCAACTGGAAGGGGTGGATTATGAACGAGGACGAAATGAAATCGCTGGAAAACCAATTGCGTTGCTGGCGGCCGCGCCGTCCGTCGGCGGGGCTTAAGTGGCGGATTTTTGGCGCGCGCATTTTGAACCTGCCGCGCATGGTCAAGCTCGCTGGCTTTGCGACGCCGGTAACGGCCTGTGTGCTGCTGGTGCTTTTGGTTTTGAATTCTCAAAATTCCATTTCGACCGGCGTTTCGGTCATTCCGTCCGCCGTGGCCATGATCAGCAATCAAGACTACGCCGTTTGTGCCACAAGCCGGCAGTCGGAGCAGAACCATTTATACGCCTTCACTTTTGATTGGACAAACGGCGGTGGTTTCAATTCTACTGTCCCTTCTTTTTTACACCGGAATTGAACGGATTGGATTTATAAATGAACAACGACAAGTCGCAACCGCAAGATGGGAAATCGAAGCAACCGGCGAAAGTGCCGGCGGCCAAAACGCCGCCCGCCAAGCCTGTTACTCCGAAAGTGCCGCCGCTGTTCCGCAAGATTGACTGGATGGTTCTGGTCATCGTCTTCGGCGTGATTTGGGCGGTCTATCTGTTCACGCTCGCGCCGGAATTGACGCTGGAAGATTCCGGCGAACTTTGCACGGCGTCCTATTACGCGGGCGTGCCGCATCCTCCGGGCTATCCGTTTTGGTCCATTTACTCTTGGCTGTGGACGGTGATTGTGCCGTTCGGCAACGTGGCCTGGCGCGTGGAAGTGGGCGAGTCCTTCGCGTTGGCAATGGCCTGCGGCCTGGTCGGGTTCATGGTTTCGCGCGGCAGCAGCATGTTGATGGAGGGCATCGAAGAGTTGAAGGGCATGACGGGCAAATGGGAGAATGCCATTTGCGTGGTCTGCGGCATTGTTGCGGGATTGCTGCTGGGCTTCGATGGTTTCGTCTGGAACGAGGCGGTGGTGATCAACCGCATTTCGATTTTTGACGTGCCGTGGCTGATGCTCGTGGCGCTTTGTCTGTTGCGCTGGCTTTATGCGCCACACCAGCGGCGATATCTTTATATCGGGATGTTTTTCTTCGGCCTGTGCGCGACCATCCACCAGACGATGCTTGTAGCTGCGATGGGTATTGAAGTCTGCATCGCCGTCGGCCAGCCCAAGCTCGGTCGTGACTTGTTTTTGGGCAACAGCATCATTTACGGGCTGGGACTCATCGGCATGGCCACGAACACTGTGTCCGCACTCAACACGATGGATCCCATGTTCCGCGGCATCTTTCACGCGGTGGGAATTGCCTCCGTCGCAGTCACCGTTTGGCTGGCCATCAAGACCAAAAGCATTGCCACCGAATGGAAGGCGGTTCTTTTCATGGGATTGCTCTGGGTGGCTGGCGCATCGTTTTATCTTTACGAACCGATTTCATGCATGACGGATCCGCCGATGCAATGGGCATATCCGCGCACGGTTCAAGGATTCTTTCACGCATTGTCACGCGGCCAATATGAGCAGGCGCATCCGACGAACATCTTCCAGAATCCGGGACAATTCATCATGCAATTGGGTTTGCTGGTCAACGGCCTGGCTTCATCCTACAGTTGGGTTTTTATTTTTGTTGCCCTCCTGCCGTTTTTCTTTTTGCGGAAAATGAAAAACCGCGAGCGGACGTGGATCATCGGGCTGACGGCCATTTACTTTTGCATTGGCGTGCTGCTAACCGTTCTCATGAACACCAGTCCGGACCGGCAGGACGCGGATGAAAACAAGGTGTTCTTTGCCGCATCGCACGCAATCGTGGCGATCTTGATCGGCTACGGGCTGGCGCTGATGACTGCCTACATGGCCACGCATTATAAAAATTTCCGCACTGTCGGGCTGGCGGCAGGGGCCGTCTTGCTCGTCCCAGTCGGCGTGGTGCTTTACGACAACGTAAGCATGACGTTTTATGGCGGCGCGGGTTTGTTGGATTACAGCAAAGTGTTGCTGCTGTTTTTGTGCCTGACGGGGGTCTTTGTGCTGACGGCCCTGGCGACGCAGCGTTTCATCCGGTTGCGGCAGTCGCCCGGACCCAATGATCATTCCCTGTTTCAAATGTTCGGCGGCGGAGCATTGCTGTTGCTGATCGTCTGCATTTTTCTGGCGTTCCTGGGGAGTGACCGGTTGAGCGCCCGCGAAGTGTCCCAGGCGCTGCCCCGGATGTTCGAGCCATATCAATATAATCTGCCGGTGGTAGGGGCAATTTTGCTCGCGGCCATTGTCCTGACATTTATCGGGGCGCTGGTCGCTTACCGGAACCGCGCACCGGTGTTGATCATGCTGGTCCTGTTTGCCGCCACTCCGGTTTATTCCGTCCTGACGCATTGGGCCAAGAGCGAGCAGCGCAACCATTGGTTCGGCTACTGGTTCGGGCACGACATGTTCACGCCGCCGTTTGGAATTTACCCGCCGATGGCGCGTAATGCGATTTTGTTTGGCGGCACGGATCCCGGCCGCTTTTGTCCAACCTACATGATTTTTTGCGAGAGTTTGATCCCTCACCGTGACCAGCCTTACTTGGATCAACATTTCGACCGGCGCGATGTTTACATCATCACGCAGAACGCGCTTGCTGATAACACTTATTTGGAATATCTCCGCGCGCAATACAACCGGAGCACGCAGCAGGACCCGCCGTTTTTCAGCTGGCTTTTCAGATACGTTGCCGCCATTTGCACCGGCGATACGAGCAACGTGATTACGGACCTCTCGAATCCTGACGTCGGCAAGGGAAATACAGGCAATGCGTTGATTGAAGGTGTCGCCCGATTTCTTGACAATGTTTTGGACAAGCCGCTGGCCAAAATGGGTGCAGAGGTCGAAGCGCGCCGCCGCGCCGAGGGTGTTTATCCGCCGAAGGAGATTTACATTCCCTCACAGGAGGATTCGCAAGAATGTTTTGATGAGTATGCCAGAGAGCAGCAACTGGAAAGTTCCGAGGGAAAAGTTGAAGTCTCCGGCACGGGCGCCGTGATGATGATCAACGGCCTGCTTTGCAAAGTCATTTTTGACAACAATCCCACCAACGAATTCTACGTTGAGGAAAGTTTTCCGCTGGACTGGATGTATCCCTATGAAACGCCTTACGGCATCATCATGAAAATCAACCGCCAGCCGCAATCGGAATTGACCGAAGACGACTTCCAGAAAGACCACGCCTTCTGGACCAATTACTCCCAACGGCTCATCGGCGACTGGATTACCTACGACACCACCGTCCAGCAAATCGCCGACTTCGCCCAGAAGGTCTATCTCGGCCACAACTTCAAGGGCTTCACCGGCGACCCCAGATTCATCCGCGATGACGACGCGCAAAAGGCGTTTTCCAAACTCCGCAGTTCACAGGCGGGAATGTATGCGTGGCGCTGTTTCCCGAGAACCCCCAACTATCCCAACGGCTGTCCGCCCGAATACTGCGAAAAAACCCCCGCCTTGCAGGAAGCACTAATCCGCGAAACTGATTTCGCCTTCAAACAATCCTTCGCATTCTGTCCTTACAGCCCGGAGGCCGTTTATCGCTACGTCAATTTTCTGCTCCCCTTGGGCCGCATTGACGACGCGCTGA
>DATJRH010000006.1:0-190402 GCA_035504945.1 Candidatus Aquilonibacter sp.
ATTTCATGGACCAAAGGGTTCAGGTCTGCTTTGGGTCAGGTCGCCGCTTCATCCCGATCCGATTTTGTTTGGCGGCGGACACGAAAATGAGCGGCGGGCCGGGACGGAGAATCTTGCCGGCGTCGCCGGGCTGGTCGCTGCGCTGGAAAAATTTGTGAAGCCGCCGGTTTTTTCGTCGTCTTTTCAGAAAGAATTTTCTGCCCCTCTTTTTTCTGCCATCAAAAAAATCGAAGGCTGTGAAATTGTCAGCCCACGGGAGAATTGTCTGGCCAACACCATTTCCTTCGTCGTGCGCGGCGCCGACAGCATCACTTTGCTGGCCGGATTGGATTTATCTGGCATTTGCGCTTCGAGTGGTTCGGCTTGCTCCGCCGGTTCGCTGGAGCCATCACACGTGATTGTAGCGGTCGGCAAATTGAAATTGGCCAATTCCCTCGTGCGTTTTTCGCTCGGCCGGGAAAACACGGCGGCGGAAGTCAATTTCGTCTGCAGTGTGCTGCCGGAAATTGTAAGCCGGGCACGAATCCAAAATCCCAACCGAAGATGATTTTATTTTTTCAACAACCCGTCAATTTGCCGTTCGCCGCTGGTGAATTGAATGTGAACTTTGCGAACAACTTTCACTTTTCAATTTTTCTGGTTTCTTTACCTTGAGTTGCGCAATGGCAAATAATTTACAAAACACAGCCGCAGCCTTGACATACAGAGTTGTTTGCTTTATTCACAGCCCTTAATAATAAGAGAGATTTAAGAAAGAAATTTATATTAACCGAACATGAACCTGACCGTCTCCAAGGAACAAATTCTCGCCGGGTTGCAAGCTGTCCAAAATATCGTCAGCACGCGCACGACGCTGCCAATTCTCTCCAACGTGCTGCTGCGCGCGGAAAAGGACCGCATCGAATTCACCGCTACGGATTTGGATGTGACGGTTGCGTGCTCAGTAGAGGCAAAGGTTAAAAAATCCGGCGCAACCACGGTGCCCGTGAAAAAATTGTTCGGCATTGTGCGCGAATTAAATGGCAACGAAATTGATCTGGAAACGGACGAAAAAAATATCACCGCGATTCGCAGCGGCCCGTCGTTTTACAAAATTCACGGCTTGGGAGCGGATGAATTTCCGCCGCTGCCCAAATTCAAAGATGAAAAAAAAGTTTCGCTCCAGCAGGAAAATGTCAAGGCGATGATGAGGAAGACATCCTTTGCGGTTTCAACCGATGAGTCGCGCTACGTTCTGAATGGCATTTTTGTCAGCCTCAAGGAAAACAAAATGACGCTCGTTGCCACAGACGGTCGTCGGCTTGCGCTCGTGGATGAAGAAGTGGACATTTTGGAAAAGAGCAGTGGTGAATTCATTGTGCCGGCCAAAGCAGTGGCCGAATTAAATCGTCTGCTTCAGGATAAAGGCGACGTAGAAATCAAATTCGGCGAAAACCAGGCGTCATTCACGCTCAAGGACGACAAAGGGTTTTCCGTCCTGCTGGTCACAAAATTGATCGAGGGAAATTATCCGAATTATAAACAGGTTATTCCCTCCGAGGCGAAGGAACGCATCCAGCTCGTGCGCGAGGAATTTTTGCAGGCGCTGCGCCGCGCTGAAATCATGACCAGCGAAAAGGCAAATTCGGTCAAGCTCACGTTTGGAAAAAACAATCTCGCCATCACCGCCAACTCGCCGGAAGTCGGCGAGGCGCGTGAAACGCTCGCGGTGAATTACAAGGGCAAGGAAATGGCCATTGCCTTCAATCCGCGCTATCTCATTGACGCGCTCGCCGCCCTGGCCGAGGACGAAGTGTTCTTCGAGCTGATTGACGAATTGAGTCCGGGCGTGCTCAAAATCAACGGCCCGTTCCTCTACGTCGTCATGCCGATGCGGTTGAGTTAGGAACTCCCAATTTCTCAAAACAAAAAACGCGGCCAGAATTTCTTCCAGCCGCGTTTGTTTAGTTCCTCCGACCCGTTTGGGTCAGTAATCCATGCCGCCCATGCCGCCGCCCGGAGGCATCGGTGGGGTTTTTTCCTTCTCCGGCACTTCGGTGATGAGGCATTCGGTCGTGAGCAAGAGACCCGCGATGCTCGCCGCGTTCTGCAGCGCGCTGCGCGTGACTTTCTTCGGGTCAACGACGCCGGCTTTCACGAGGTCTTCGTATTCGCCGGTGGCGACGTTGTAACCTTCGTTGCCTTTGCTCTTTTTGACGGCCTCGACGATGACGCTGCCTTCGACTCCGGCGTTCGCCGCGAGCGAGCGGAGCGGTGACTCCACGGCGCGCTTGATGATGCCGATGCCGATGCTTTCGTCCTCGTTCGCGCCCTTCGTGGCTTCAATCGCCGCGATGCAGCGAATCAACGCCACGCCGCCGCCGGCCACAATGCCTTCCTCGACCGCCGCGCGGGTCGCGTGCAACGCGTCCTCGACGCGCGCCTTCTTTTCCTTCATTTCCGTTTCGGTCGCCGCGCCGACGTTGATGACGGCCACGCCGCCCGCCAGCTTCGCGAGACGTTCCTGCAATTTTTCGCGGTCGTAATCGCTCGTCGTTTCTTCAATCTGCCGGCGAATCTGATTCACGCGGCCTTGAATGTCCGAGGATTTTCCGTTGCCTTCGACAATCGTCGTGTTTTCCTTGTCCACGACGATGGATTTCGCGCGGCCCAAATCGTTCAATTCAACGCCTTCGAGCTTGATGCCCAAATCTTCGCTGATGAATTTGCCGCCGGTGAGCACCGCGATGTCCTGCAACATTTCCTTGCGACGGTCGCCGAAGCCGGGCGCCTTGACCGCGCAGACGTTGATCGTGCCGCGCAATTTGTTCACCACGAGCGTCGCGAGCGCTTCGCCTTCGACTTCCTCGGAGATGATGAGCAACGGTTTGCCGAGCTTCGCGGTCTTTTCGAGGATCGGCAGCAAATCCTTCAAGCTGCTGATTTTTTTCTCGTAAATGAGAACGTAAGCGTCTTCGAGCTTCGCTTCCATCGTCTCGGCGCTGGTGACGAAATACGGCGACAAATAACCCTTGTCGAACTGCATTCCTTCCACCACGTCGAGCGTCGTCTCGATGGACTTCGCTTCCTCGACCGTGATCGTGCCGTCCTTGCCGACCTTGTCCATCGCGTCGGCGATTTTGTCGGCGATGTCATAATCCCAGTTCGCGGAAACGGCCGCGACCTGTTTGATTTCTTCCTTGTCCTTGACCTTTTTGGAGATCTTGTCGAGCTGGCCAACCGCGGCTTCCACGGCCTTGTTGATGCCGCGCTGGATGCCGATGGGATTCGCGCCCGCCGTGACGAACTTCAGTCCCTCGCGGTAAATGGATTCCGCGAGCACCGTCGCCGTCGTCGTGCCGTCGCCCGCCGTGTCGCTCGTTTTGCTGGCGACTTCGCGGACCATTTGCGCGCCCATGTTTTCGTAGGCGTCTTCCAGTTCGATTTCCTTCGCGACCGTCACGCCGTCCTTGGTGACCGTCGGCGAACCGAATTTTTTGTCAATCACCACATTGCGGCCTTTCGGGCCGAGCGTGGCGACGACCGCCTTGGAGAGCTTGGTGACGCCGCGCAGAATCGCCTGGCGCGCCTGTTCGTCGAATATTAATTGTTTAGCTGCCATAAGTTAGTTGATAGTTATTTGTTGAGAGTTGAGAGTTAAAAATTACTCAAGGACCGCCAAAATGTCGTCGCTCGACAAAATCTTGTATTCCTTGCCGTCAATTTTGATTTCCGTGCCGCCGTATTTGGAGACCAACACGCGGTCGCCCTTTTTGACTTCGAACGGAATTTTTTTGCCGTCGTCGTTCGTCTTGCCCGTGCCGAGCGCGACGACGATGCCTTCCTGCGGTTTTTCCTTGGCGGTATCGGGGATGATGATGCCGCCCTTTTTGACTTCTTTTTCTTCGACGGGTTCGACCAGGATGCGGTCGCCAATCGGTTTAACGTTTAGTGCCATAGTTTGTTTTTGTTTGTTTGTTGGTTTATTACCGTAATCAAATCCCATCGCACCCGCGATGAGAAAATTTTTATTTTATTGGCGTCCAAGTGTCACTCGAAGGGCTGCTATATTCGACTTGGCCAGTAAAATTGTTGCAGCGCCAAATGATGCCGTTGTTCTCAGCATGAAATTCATAGTGATGAGCTAAAAACCAAAGCGCGATAACGTTGGCAACTAAAACACTAGATATAATGAGTTTTGTCTTCATTGTTTCGTTTGCGGTTTGGAGGTGCGATAAGGTGGAACTCGCACTCGTAATTTAGTCGTGGGTGAATTGGAACGTAAGTCATTCAAAGCTTGCTCGGCATCAGGAAACCAACCTTCTTTAGTTAATTTGAATTGGTTGCGGCCTGGGGTTTTCATGGACCAGACTTCCACTTCAACTTCCTGCGGTTGGCTTGACCATCCGCCCAGATAATCACCAACTTTCAGTTTTTGATGTTCGGAATGGGCGACGACAAAGCATCCCTGGGCGTTGGTTTCTACAACGCCATTTCCCCAATCATCCGCAGCAATTATTCGTGCCATCATATTTTATTTAACTCTTCTTCTCGTCCACAACTTCCGCGTCAATCACGCCTTCGTCCTTCTTTTTGTCGTCGGATTTCGGCTGTTCACCTTGCGGCTGGCTGCCGCCGGCAGCTTGAGATTTCTCGGCTTGCGCCTTCGCCGCGGCCGCCTTGTAAAGTTCCGCGCTCACGGCCTGCCACGCTTCGTTCAATTTCTCCGCGGCAGATTTGATGGCCGCGGTGTCGCTGCCTTTCAACGCTTCCTTCACGTCCGCGACGGCCTTTTCAATCTTGGCCTTGTCGTCGCCGGAAATCTTGTCGCCGGTGTCCTTGAGCATTTTCTCGGTGCGATAGACGGCGTTGTCCGCGTCGTTGCGCGTCTCGACTTCTTCCTTCTTCGCCTTGTCCTCGTCGGCGTGCGCCTCGGCGTCCTTGCGCATCTTCTCGACTTCGTCCTTCGAGAGGCCGCTGCTGGCCGTGATGGTGATTTTCTGCTCCTTGCCCGTGCCGAGGTCCTTGGCGCCGACGTGCAAAATGCCGTTGGCGTCAATGTCGAACGTCACCTCGATCTGCGGCACGCCGCGCGGCGCGGGCGGGATGTCGGTGAGATGAAACTTGCCGATGGTCTTGTTGTCCTTGGAAAACTGGCGCTCGCCCTGGAGCACGTGGATTTCCACGCCGGGCTGGTTGTCGCTGGCGGTGGAGAAAATTTCCGATTTGCGCGTCGGGATGGTCGTGTTGCGCTCGATGAGCTTGGTGAACACGCCGCCGAGCGTCTCGATGCCGAGCGAGAGCGGCGTCACGTCGAGCAGGAGCACGTCCTTGACCTCGCCCTTGAGCACGCCGCCCTGGATGCCGGCGCCGATGGCAACGACTTCGTCGGGATTCACGCCTTGATGCGGCGGTTTGTTGACGAGCGATTTTGCGGTTTCCACCACGCGCGGCATGCGCGTCATGCCGCCGACGAGCACGAGCTCGTCAATTTTGGCGGCTTCAATTCCGGCGTCGCTCAAGCAGGCCTTGACCGGCTTGATGGTGCGCTCGAACAAATCGTCGGTGAGCTGCTCCATTTTCGCGCGCGTGAGCGTTTTCTGGATGTGCTTCGGCCCGCTCGCGTCCGCCGTGATGAACGGCAGATTGATGTCGTATTGCTGCGCGGATGACAGCGCAATCTTGGCTTTTTCGGCTTCCTCCTTGATGCGCTGGAGCGCGTCGGGCTGCTTGCGCAAATCCATGCCGGAATCTTTTTTGAATTCGTCGAGAATCCAATCCATCAATTTGTTGTCCCAGTCGTCACCGCCCAAATGCGTGTCGCCGTTGGTGGCCTTGACTTCAAAAACGCCGTCGCCGATTTCGAGCACGGAAATATCGAACGTGCCGCCGCCCAAATCGTAAACCGCGATTTTCTCGTCCTTCTTTTTATCGAGGCCGTAAGCGAGCGACGCGGCGGTCGGCTCGTTGATGATGCGAAGCACTTCGAGACCGGCGATGCGTCCGGCGTCCTTCGTCGCCTGACGCTGCGAGTCGTTGAAGTAAGCGGGAACGGTGATGACGGCCTGCGCGATTTTTTCGCCGAGGCGCGTTTCGGCGTCGGCTTTCAGCTTGGCGAGAATCATCGCGGAAATTTCCGGCGGCGAATAACGGGTTGGCTTGCCGTCCACTTCCACTTCCACGGCAGCGTCGCCGTTGGACGCCTTCACGACCTTGTAAGGCACGCGTTTGATTTCTTCCTGGACCTCGTCGAATTTGCGGCCCATGAAGCGCTTGATGGAATAAATCGTGTTGCGGGAATTGGTGACGGCCTGGCGCTTGGCTGCTTCGCCGACGAGCCGTTCGCCGCCTTTGGTGAACGCAACGACGCTGGGCGTGGTGCGTTTGCCCTCGGAATTTTCCAGAACGAGCGGTTCGCCGCCTTCCATGACGGCCATGCAGGAATTCGTTGTGCCCAAATCAACGCCTAAAACTTTTGCCATAAAAAATCTTTCGTAAAATGGTTTTCGATAAAACTAGGCCAGTTCTCACGCAATTAGGATGCCGCGCGGCGGGAAAAATTAAAACCATTGAAAACAAAGGGGAATTTGCCGATTCGAGCCAAAACCAAAGAATGAAAAACTGTGCCATTCGTGACGCAGTGGCACAGTGGTTGTGCCGCATGATTTGGAATTTGGCACAGTTGCACTTGTCAAGTGCATAATCCCGGAATTTTATTTGCTGCCCGGCTTGAATGCCGGAATTGCCTTCAAATCCGGCGGTAATTTGTCCGGCTCGAACGCTTCGACTTGCAGCGACAACAAACTCACAAACGGCACACCGAATTTCACCACGCCGTTGGAGCGGTCCACGATCGCCGCCACGCCGACGACATAGCCGCCGTTCGCGTGAACGATGTCAATCGTCTCCTGCACGCGTCCGCCCTTGGTCACGACATCCTCGACGACGAGAATTTTTTCGCCGCGCTCAATCTTGAATCCACGCCGCAAGGTCAATTTGCCGTCTTCCTTTTCAGTGAAGATAAATCGCGTCCGCCGTTGCCGCGCCACTTCCTGGCCGATTACGAGACCGCCAATCGCGGGCGCGATGACGGTGACCGTCTGAAATTTTTCCACTTTCTCCGCCAACGCCGCGCCGAGCTTTTCGACGACGGGCATTTGCTGGAGCGCGAGCGCGCACTGAAAAAATTGCCGGCTGTGCAAGCCGCTGCGCAGGATGAAATGGCCTTCGAGCAGCGCGCCCGTGTCGCGGAAAACTTGCAGGACTTCGTCTTGAGTCATCGGCATAGTTTCAAGTTTCAGGTTTAGAATTTCAAGTCAATCCGCAGACAACGCCGATTTTCGCAGATTGATTTTGGAATTGCTTCACCTTTTGAAAATCTGTGCAATCAGCGAAATCTGCGGATAACATTCGCGCGTGCCGAAGTGGGCCAAATTCATCATTGCCGTTTTGCTGCTGCCGGTTTGCGCCGGCGCGGGCATGGCGTTGTGGAAGGTGGTTCACGCCAGCGGCAGCGCGGACACGACGTGGATTCCGTTTCTCGGCGGAGTCGCGTGCTGGTGCGTCATTTTTTTCCTCCTGCCCAAACCGATGTGGATTTACGTCTTCGGCCACGAATTGACACACGCGCTGTGGGCGTGGCTGTTCGGCGGGAGGGTGAAAAAAATGAAGATCACGTCGTCCGGCGGCCACGTGGTCATTTCCAAGACGAATTTCATCATTGTGCTCGCGCCGTATTTTTTCCCGCTTTACGCGGCCATCGTCGTCGCGCTGTTCGCGCTAGGCAATTTGATCTGGCACTGGCAAAGTTACCTCGTCTATTTTCATTTGCTCGTCGGCGCGGCGTATGGATTTCATGTCACGCTGACGTTTCACGCCCTGCAAACGCGGCAAACGGATGTCACGTCGCAGGGTTATTTGTTTTCAGCAGTCGTTATTTTTCTGGGAAACGTCGCCGTTTTGCTGTTTGGAATTCCGCTGCTCACGGAGAAAGTGGCATTGTTCAACGCGCTGGGCTGGCTGTTTGAATGCACCGGGCTGGTATTCCACTGGCTACAAAGAATATTTTAATGGCGCGCGCCCTGCATTTTGTCAATAATTCAGTCTTGATATGTTGTTGGTTTCGGTTCAAATCATTGGCCGCACAATATGGACTTGGCTGACATTTTGAGCAAAGCGCAAATAATCCCTGATTTGCGCGCAACCAATCGGTGGGAAGCGATTGACGAATTGATCGGCAACCTCGTGGACACCGGCAAAATCCAGCCGGGCGACCGCGATGCCGTGACCGCCGCCGTCAAGAAGCGCGAAACCTCCATGAGCACCGGCATCGGCTTCGGCATCGGCATCCCGCACGCCTCGACGGATTTGATTTACGAAGTCGTCGGCGCGCTCGGCCGCTCGGCCAAGGGCGTCAACTTCGACGCGCTCGACAACCAGCCGGTGAAGCTCGTCATGCTGTTTCTCGTGCCGCAGGGGCAATTCCAAAAACATCTCCACACCCTCGCGAACATCGCCAAGCTGCTGCACAAGGCCGATTTTCGCCAGGCGCTCGAACAGGCGGCCAACGCCGAGGCCATGTTCAACGTGATTCGGGAATACGGGAAAAAGTGATTGGTTCTCTAAACCGTTAAATCGTTGCATCGGGCGAACAATCCTGCGTTGACGATTCACGATTCACGATTCACGATTTATCGCGATGCTTCCACACCAACAAATCGAACTCCGCCTGCAAACGGCCGTCCGGGAAATTTTGCCCGATGCGGACATTTCGGCGGTTTTGGTCCGCCCGTGTCCTGATTCGAAATTTGGCGACTATCAATCAAACGCGTTGATGTCACTCGCCAAGGCGGGGAAACTAAATCCGCGCCAGCTTGCGGAAAAAGTTCTGGCCAAGCTGGACGTTTCCGAAGTTTGCGAAAAAGTGGAAATCGCCGGCGCGGGCTTTCTGAATTTCCGGCTGAAACCTTCCGCGCTCGCGCAAACGCTCGAAGCCGCCGCGCGCGGCGAACATTTATTTTTTGAAAAAGCCGGCGCGCCGAAAACAGTGGTCATTGATTTCAGTTCACCGAACGTCGCCAAGCCGATGCACGTCGGCCACATCCGTTCGACGATTCTCGGCGACTGCCTCGCACGCACGTTGCGGCTGCTCGGTCATCGCGCCATCGCCGACAATCACATCGGCGATTGGGGGACGCAGTTTGGAATGTTGATTTTTGGTTGGAAGCGTGAAATGCACTCAAAAGATTACGTTGCTTTCCGCAAAGCGCTCAACGCCGATCCGCTCGAAGAAATGGAACGGCTCTATAAACGAATGACAGCCGAATGTCAGGCAAACCCCGACGTTTTAAGCAAATCCCGTGAAGACTTGGTAAAACTTCAACAAGGAAATGCTGAGAACGAAGAAGTTTGGGAAATTATGGTCGAATGGTCAAAAAATCTGTTTGATAAGATTTATTCCCGTCTCGGCGTTAAATTTGACTTCACGCTCGGCGAAAGTTTTTACAATCCAAAATTGAAACCGCTCGTGGATGAATTGCTCGAAAAGAAAATTGCGCGCGAAAGTGAAGGCGCAATTGCGATTTTCTTCGACGACAATCCGCAACTAAAAGACCATCCCGCGCTCATCCGCAAAAGCGACGGCGGCTTCAATTACACCACGACCGATTTGGCGACGCTCGCGTATCGCCTCGAAACTTGGCAGCCGGATGAAATTATTTACGTCACCGACGGTCGGCAGCAATTGCATTTCCAGCAACTTTTCGCCGCGTTCAAAAAATGGCATGGCGAATCGAAAATGAAACTCGCCCACGTTTGGTTTGGCTCGATTCTCGGCGAGGACGGCAAGCCCTTCAAAACGCGCAGCGGCGAAACCGTGAAACTCGCCGATTTGCTCGACGAAGCCGAGGAGCGCGCCTTCAAAATCGTTTCCGAAAAAAGCTCGGAGCTTCCCGAAAATCAACGGCGCGAAATCGCGCGCGTGGTCGGACTTGGCGCGGTGAAATACGCCGACCTGCTGCCGAACCGCCAGAGCGATTACGTTTTCAGTTGGGATAAAATGCTTGCGCTGCAAGGCAACACGGCGCCATATTTGCAGTATGCCTACGCGCGGATTCGGAGTATTTTCAGGAAGTCGGAAACATCGAACATCGGACATCGAACATCAGACATCGAATTGAAGACTCCGGAGGAAATCGCGCTGGCGAAACATTTGCTGAATTTTGGGCTGACACTGGAAGCGGTGGCGGAGGAATTCCGCCCGAACTTTTTGTGCAATTACCTTTTTGAACTCGCCGGGAAATTCACGGCGTTCTACGAAAATTGTCCGGTGCTCAAGGCCGACGAAGCAACTCGCAGTTCACGACTGGCGCTTTGCGATTTGACCGCGCGCGTTTTGAAACAAGGTCTCGACGTGCTCGGAATTGAAACCGTGGAGCAGATGTAGTTTCCCGTTTCATTGCGGCCGTTGCGCTGGCGGCTGCCAGTTCAAGTGCCAGTAAAGCTGCCAGAGATTTTCCAGCGGCACCAATTCCACATGGCCGTCGGCGAACCCGATGTTGATGGCCCCGGGCAATCTTTGGCTGGTGTCAAAATCCTGTGGCGCGCTGGCGGGATTGACGCCGCCATGCCGAGCAACGGTCGCGCGCCCCATGCCGGTCAAACCCCAGGCGCCTTCATAAAGATCGCTGTTTGGCGGGTCGCTTTCCAGCGGCCACGCGTCTACCCAATCGGAATCAAAAAACACCGGCGTTTGCGACGGCTTCTGGATTATCGTCTGTTTGCTCATCATGAATTCCGGATACTCCGCGCCGGCAACTGTCGCCTTGTTGTAGAGCCAGCCGTTGACTGCATAGCTGCCAAGAAAATTAGTGCCGCCGGGCAATCCCACGCTTCCCTGATAATTCCAAACCCATTCGATGTCCGCCGTGCCCGGTGTGTTCACCTGGGGCATCGGCGACGGATCTCGCGTGGACGGACAGATTAAAACCGCCCGTTGATTGCCGTAATAGCCCATGCCCATCCACAGCTCATGGGAATTGTTGGTGTCATCGTAATTCGCGTGCGAGCCGAAGTCGGTGGCGTAGATGTAGCTGGCCGTTGTCAATTGTTTGACGTTGTTCAAGCATTGGATTTGTTGCGCCCGCCGTTTGGCCGAAGCCAGCGCGGGCAGCAGCAGCGCCGCCAAAATCGCGATGATGGCGATGACCACGAGCAGTTCCAGCAAGGTGAAAGCCCGCCGCTGGTTCATGCTGGTATAGAACCGCCGATGAACAAGGGTTGCAATCCAATTCGCGAGCGGATTTCCAATTTGACCGCCGGCGCGAATTGAACGACTTTGTTTCCGCCGAAATGTTGGGGGCGCACTGGTTTCGACCTGATGAATGCGCCAGAGGCGGCATGCCGAGGACGATGCGTTGGCCTCGTTAATCATTCGCATCAAACATAACTGCTAACGAAGAATTAGCTCTCGCGGCCTAAGGCTGCGACGTTCGTCGGTGGACACCTGCTACGCCGGACGAACGCCATAGCAGGCATGGCGTGACGCGGAGACCGCGCGCGGCGCGCCGAGAAATTTCATGCGGACTAGGCAGTGCGACTCGAGCTTGGACGCCATCGCATAGCAGAAAAAATTTTCCAGGCTAAGCATGTAGTCGCGGCTGGTTTGTTGGTCAGGGACGCGGGTTCAACCCCCGCCGCCTCCACCATTCCGACATTCGAAATGTTCCTCTCTGTGCCAAGATAGTCCACAATTTTGATTTGACGCGCGGCTTCATTGCGCCATATTGTCACCTTTAAAAATTGATTTTATCCAATGGCAACGCCCAAATCCAGCTTTCTCGATAAAGTGCTTGGTCGCATCGGGCGCTTGGACACCGAAGGACTGCAAACTGTCGTCCAACGGCTGGCGCGCGAGCGCAATTTTCTTGAAACGCTCTTCAACACAATTGAAGACGGCGTGCTGGTCGTGGACGAGAACGGGCGCGTGATTTATTTCAACCAAGCCGTCACGCGGCTCATCGGTTTGCAGGCCGGTGGGGAGGAGCAGCACATAACGAAAATTTTGCCGGAAGCGGATTGGGAAAAAATTTTCAACGCGGACAACGCCGGCGGCGAACGTGTCGTCCGGCATGAATTTGAAATCCATTATCCGCGCCCGCGCTTCCTCCGGCTTTACGCCGCGCCGCTCGACGGCGACGCCATAGGCAGCGCGGGCGTCGCGCTGATTTTGCACGACGCGACCGAGGCACGTCAGAAAACGTTTGAGGCCATCGAAAGCGAGCGCGTGCAGGCGCTCACGCTGCTGGCAGCAAGCGTCGCGCATGAAATCGGCAACCCGCTGAACGCGCTGCACATCCATTTGCAGCTCATGGAGCGCGAGTTGAAAAAGATTAGTCGAGAGTCGAAAGGCGAGGGCCGAGGGCCGGAAGCCCGCGCCGATTCGGCGCGCAAGCTGGAGCAATTCCTCGAAGTTTCCAAGGGCGAAATCGCGCGGCTCGATTACATCATCACGCAATTTCTCGGCGCGATTCGTCCGGCGCCGCCGCAATTGAAAATTGCCTCGCTGAACGACGCGGTGGAAAAAGTCGTGGAACTGTTGCGGCCGGAAATTGAAAACCGGGGGATTGAAATTGCAACCAGGTTGTCGCGGCAATTGACCCCGACGCCGATTGACACGACACAGATGCAGCAGGTTTTGGTGAACCTCGTGAAAAACGCGGCGCAAGCGATGACGATCGGCGGCACGCTGACGTTGCAGACGGGCGAAAATTCCGACGGCGTCTGGGTGAGCGTCGCCGACACGGGCGGCGGCATTCCGCAGGAGCAAATCAACCGCATCTTCGAGCCGTTTTACACGACCAAGAAAAAAGGCAGCGGCCTCGGCCTGATGATTGTCCAGCGCATCGTCCGCGCGCACGGCGGCCGGATTGAACTGGAAAGCAACGTCGGGCGCGGGACGACGTTTCGCATTTGGCTGCCGTTGCATGAAAGGAAACCGCGTCTTTTGGAAAACAAATTAACCACGGACGGACACGGATAAACACGGATTTTTAATTCACAGATTTTATCCGTGCTAATCCGTGGTTGAAAATTTATGAAGCCGACATTGCTGATTGTGGACGACGAGAAAACGACGCGCGACGGTTTGCGCGCCGCGTTGGAGGAGCGTTACGACGTTTACGTGGCCGAGGACGCGAAGGCGGCGATGAACCTGCTCGAAAGCGAACATTTCGATGCGGTGCTCACGGATTTTCGCCTGCCGAACGAGGACGGAATGAAATTGATCGTGCGGGCCAAGTCACTTTCCAAACCGCCGGTTTGCATTTTGATGACGGCCTACGGCTCGGAGGAACTGGCGGTGGACGCGATGAAACGCGGCGTGGACGATTACATCGCCAAGGGCCGGCTGCAAATTGACGAGCTGGAAATGCGCATCGCCCGCGCGCTGCGCCAGCAAAATCTCGAGACGGAAAATGTTTCGCTGCGCCAGCAGCTCGATTCCAAGTTCGGCCTCGAAAACATCGTCGGCGAATCGCCGGCGATGAAGGAAATTTTTGAAATCGTCCAACAGGTCGCGCCGACGCGCGCGACGGTTCTGCTCGGCGGCGAAAGCGGCACAGGCAAGGAACTGGTCGCGAAGGCGATTCATCAATTGAGTCCGCGCGCCAGGCAGCCGTTCGTGGCAGTGCATTGTGCCGCGCTCGCGCCGACGCTGCTGGAAAGCGAGTTGTTCGGACACGAAAAGGGCGCGTTCACCGGCGCGCACGAGCGGCGCATCGGGCGGTTTGAACAGGCGCAGGGTGGAACGTTGTTTCTCGACGAAATCGGAGAGATTGACGCGACGATTCAGGTGAAGCTGCTCCGGTTTTTGGGTGAGCGGACTTTTGAGCGCGTCGGCTCGAACAAAACATTGATGGCGGACGTGCGGCTGGTGGCGGCGACGAATAAAAATCTGGAAGAGCTGGTCAAGGCGGGAACTTTCCGCGAAGATTTATTTTTCCGGCTGCGTGTCGTGGAAATAAATCTGCCGCCGTTGCGCGAGCGTCCGGGCGACATTCCGCTGCTGGCGCAGAGATTTTTGCGCGAATTCGCGGAAGAAAATCAAAAGCCGCTGAACGATTTCACGGCGGACGCGCTCCAAGTGCTGATGAATTATTCCTGGCCGGGCAACGTGCGCGAATTGCGCGCGGCCATCGAGCACGCGGTCGTCCTGTGCCGCGGCGAAAAAATTTCCGCGCGCGACCTGCCGCCGCCGACGCGCAACGGCGGCTTGGCCGCCGAAACCAAATTGTTACAAGGAAAAGATTTGACGGTGAAGGACGCCGAGAAACAATTGATTATGCGCTCATTGAAAGACACCAACGGCAACCGGACGCTGGCCGCAAAAAAAATCGGCATGAGCCGGCGGACGTTCCACCGCAAACTGCATGCGTATCATCTGGAGGGCTTTTGATTTATGCCGATGGCTGAGTTGATTCAACTGTTGATCCACAAACTGGAGTCGGGCGCGTCATCGCGCGTGCTGCGGGTGGTGGCCGTGGGACTCACGGTGGTGGCGCTGGCGCTGCTCTATGATTTGCGCGCGTATCGAAATCTCGCCACGCCGGAAGGCATGGACGCGGCGCAACTGGCGCGCAACCTCGCCGAGGGCAAGGGCTACACGACGCTGTGTCTCCGGCCGTTCAGCCTTTGCCTCCTTCAAAAACACAACGAGGGCAAATCAGCGGACCCGGCGCGGATCAAGACGGCGCATCCGGATTTGACGAATCCGCCATTGTATCCGGTCGTGCTGGCAGGATTGATGAAAGTGCTGCCATTTCATTACGCGGTGAACCAAGCGAGCCCGTTCTGGGGCGACAGCGGAAATTTTTCGCGTTACGAGCCGGACTTTTTGATCGCGCTGATCAATGAATGCTTTTTGCTGGTCGTGGTGGTGCTGACCTTTTTCATCGCCCGGAAACTTTTCGATCAAGGCGTGGCATGGCTTGCGGCGACGTTGACGCTGGGCTGTGAACTGCTCTGGCAATTCAGCGTCTCGGGTTTGCCCACAATGCTGCTGCTGGTGATTTTCCTGGGATTGATACTGTGCCTTTTGCGCATCGAACAAACGGCGCGCGAATCGCAATCCGGGCCGGCCCTTCTGGTCTGGTTGGCGGCGGCAGCAGGCGCGCTGGTGGGCGCGGGCGCGTTGACGCGGTATGCGTTTGCCTGGATGATTATTCCGGTCGCGCTGTTTTTGATTCTTTTCAGCGGGCAACGGCGGACGTTGTATTTGCTGGCGGCGCTGGGAGCGTTTGGCGTTGTTTTCGCGCCGTGGGTTCTTCGCAATTTCATGATGAGCGGCACGCCGTTTGGCACGGCGAGCTTTGCGCCGGTCGAAGGAACATTTTTATTTCCAAATTTTCAATTGGAACGGTCGCTGCATCCGGATTTGACCAACGCGTTCTGGCCGTCGTTGTATTTTCAAAAGCTCCTGACCAATGGTCGCGCCATTTTGCAGGACGGCTTGTTCAAGCTGGGTGGCTGGGCGGGCGCGTTGTTTTGGGCGGGCCTGCTGCTGGGGTTTCGCGGAATCGCCGTGCGGCGGATGCGCTATTTTTTGTTGATGAGCCTCGGCGTGTTTATTTTGGTCCAAGCGGTGGCGCAGACGCAGCTTTCGGTTGAATCGCCGGAGGTCAATTCGGAAAACCTGCTTGTGCTGTTCACGCCGCTGGTGCTCATTTACGGCACGGGATTCTTCTTCACGTTTTTGGAGCAGATGAAACTGCCGCTGCCGGAATTGCGTTACGGCGTCATCGCACTGTTCGCGGTGTTATGCTGCCTGCCGATGATTTTTGAACTGGCCTGGCCGGTGAAAGCATCGCCGCAGGTTTATCCGCCGTATTCCCCGCCAGACATCCAGCGGATCGCCGGTTGGATGAAGCCGGACGAACTGATGATGAGCGACGTGCCGTGGGCGGTTGCTTGGTATGGCCAACGCCAATGCATCTGGCTCACACGCAATCCGGGGGCCGATTATCAGGCCGTGGACAATTACCTGAAACCCATTTCCGCACTCTATCTCACGCTCGAAACCGTGGATGGCAAATTCGTGTCCAGCTTGCTGAACGGCGACGATCGGGAATGGGGCGACTTCATTATTCAAATCGTGACTAGGAAACAGATTCCCGCCGACTTCGCGCTTCGTTCCCAGCCGACTGGAACTTATACCGTTACTTCGGGCATTTTCCTGACCGACTGGGAACGCTGGAAAGTGGCGCAATAGATTTTTATGCCGCCGCGCGCCGCAGCCGGTCGGTGATGCCCGACCATTCCGCCGAATCCGGCGGTGTTTCCACCACGATTAGTTCCGCGCCCGCCTCGTCGCAGCGATGCAGCTCCGCGTAAATCGCCCGCGCAAATGCCTCCGCGTCGTGCGGAATCACGCTCACGTCGGCGAAATTTCCGCCCGGCGGAATTTTTGTGTGCGCGATGATGAAGCAAGCTGATGGTTGATGTTTGATGGTTGAGAGTTGAGAACGCAAATCCTCTTCGTCGCGCCAGTTCAAAACGAGCAATTTTGCCTTTGGCGAGTAATGTTTGTTCAGCAATCCCGGACTCCGCAAAATTCGATGTTCGATGTTCGATGTTCGATGTTCGATGTTTACGACCACTGCCGCGAGCGATTCGGCGTGGATCATTCCCGGCCGCAAAATGCGCGGCGGCGCAACCGTCAAATCCAAAACCGTGGATTCGATGCCGACCTGCGACTGGCCGCCGTCCACAATCAGCGGAATTTTTCCGCCGAGACTTTTGCGGACGTGCTCCGCATTCGTCGGCGAAACGCGATTGGACAAATTTGCGCTCGGCGCGGCCAGCGGGAAATCGCATTCGCGAATCACGGCCTGGATGAACGGATGCGACGGCCAGCGGACACCGACGGTTTCGCCACCCGCCGTCACAATTTTTGGGATTGTTTCCTGACGGTCTAAAACCATGGTCAGCGGTCCGGGCCAAAATGCCTTTGAAAGTTTTTCGGCGAGCAAGTGGAAATTTTTCACGCAGCCTTTCGCCATTTCATTGCCGGCCACATGGACGATGATTGGATTATTTGCCGGCCGTCCTTTGATTTGGAAAATTTTCGCGACGGCCTTTTCGTCCAGTGCATTCGCGGCGAGGCCATAAACCGTTTCCGTGGGCAGCGCGACGACTTCGCCCGCGCGCAGCAATTCCGCCGCGCGCCGCACGGCCTTTTCAAAAAGGTCCGGCGTGTGTGTGGAAAGAATTTCTGATTTCATCCAAATGTCGCGCGAAGTCCGCGAAGAGAGCGAAGAAGAACTTTAATTTGCGCGCGGGCGAATTTTTTCCGCGTCTTCGCCGTCTTCGTGTCCTTTGCCCGATTCATTCATACCGCAAAGCGTCAATCGGGTCGAGTTTGGACGCTTTCCACGCGGGATAGAAGCCGGAGATGACGCCGACGACGCCACTGGAAATCGAGGCAATGCCCACCCACACCGCAGGGGTAAACGTCGGCCAGTGTGTGAGGTAAGCTACCAACTTGGAAAACCCGTAGCCGCCGACAATCCCAACCAATCCGCTGAGGATGCTCACAGCAACGGCTTCGATGAGAAATTGCACCAGGATGTCGCCGCCGCGCGCGCCCACGGCCATGCGGATGCCGATTTCGCGGGTGCGTTCGGTGACGCTGACGAGCATGATGTTCATGATGCCGATGCCGCCGACGACCAGCGATACTGCCGCCACGCAGGCCAGCAGCACGCTCATCACCTGTGCGGTGGAGGTGGCGGCTTCGGCGATGTCTTCCTGGCTGCGCACGAGGAAGTCCATTTCGCCGCCCGGTTTGATATGATGACGCTGCATGAGCAAGGAGGTGATTTCCTGCTGCACGATGGGCATGGCCGCCTGGGAAACCGCTTGAACAAGGATCGTGTCCACCCAGTCTTCCCGGTCAATGCGCCTTAATTCCGTCGTGTAGGGCACGATGACAATGTCATCCTGATCCTGCCCCATCGGGGACAATCCCTTGGCCTGCAGGACACCGATGACCTGACAGGGAATGCTTCTGATGAGAATCGTCTTGCCCAGCGGATCCTCGTCGGGGAACAGTTCCCGGGTGTCGGTCTGGCCGATGACACAGACCTTGGCGGCGATGCGGACCTGCTGGCTGTCAAACATGACCCCCTCGGCCAGCGGCCATTGGCGGATTTGAAGATATTCGGGTGATTCGCCCTGGACGCTCGTGTTCCAATTCTGATTGCCGGCAATGATCTGGGTGCGGGTCCGATTTTCCGGACTGACGGCGGTCACGCCTTGGAGTTGCGTTTGAATGGCCAGGGCGTCGTCGAGTGACAGGCTGTGGAAGTTGCCCCAGCCCAGCCGCGCGCCGCTGGAACTGAAGGAGCCGGGAAAAATGAGCAGCATATTTTCCCCCAAGCTGGCAATTTGCTGTTCGACCTGCTGCTTGGCGCCGCTGGTGATGCTCACCGAGGCGATGACGGCGCCGACGCCGATGATCATGCCCAGCATCGTCAGCACGGTGCGCATTTTATTGCGGCGCAGCGCGCGAAGGGCGATTTTCAATGTGGCAAAAATTCTCATGCGGTCAATTTAATCGCCTGCTGGGCTGCCTGCAAATCGCGCAATTCCGTCATGGCATGCAACCGATTTTGGACCGCTTCGTCGGTGACGATGCGCCCGTCCCGGAGCACGACGGTGCGCTTGGTGTAGCGGGCGATGTCGAGTTCGTGCGTGACCATGATGATGGTGATGCCCTGGTCGTTTAATTTCTGGAATACGCCCATGATTTCGATGCTGGTCTGGCTGTCGAGATTGCCCGTCGGTTCGTCGGCGAGCAACAACGCCGGCTGGTTCACCAGGGCGCGCGCGATGGCCACGCGCTGTTGCTGCCCGCCGGAAAGCTGGTTTGGATGATGATCGGAACGCTGGCCGAGGCCGACGAGTTCGAGTGATGTCAGGGCGCGTTGACGTTGCTCCTGCGCCGGGATGTGCTGATGGCTGTAAAGCATCGGCATCTCCACGTTTTCCAGCGCGGAGGTGCGCGAGAGCAGATTGAATCCTTGAAAGACAAATCCGATCTTGCGATTGCGGATGTCGGCCAGTGCGTTGCGGTCCAACGTCGAAATGTCTATGCCGTCCAAGCCGTAAAGCCCGCTGGTCGCGCGGTCTAGGCAGCCGATCAGGTTCATCAAGGTGGACTTGCCGGAGCCGCTGGCGCCCATGATGGCGACAAATTCGCCGGGCAAAATTTCGAGCGAAATACCCTGCACGGCGTGCACGTCCACCTCGCCGGTACGGTAGGTCTTGCGGATGTCTTCCAGTTTGATGACGGGGTTCATGGGTGGCGGGTCGTCGGGGTTGCCATTTGATCCGGACCGGACGCCTAAAAATGCCGGTGCATCGCGAACGGATTTTCGGCTCCGTCGTTGGCCGTCAGGCCGGGAATTGCTAGGCCGGTGACCACCTGGTCACCTTCCTTCAATCCCGACAGCACCTCGGTGTCAATATTGTCGGTGATGCCGGTTTTGACTTCCACGGCTTTCAACTCGTCGCCTTTGCCGACGCCATTGTTGACCAGCACATAGACGGTGTGAGACACTGGGTGTTCGCCTGACCCGTGACCGCCCCGGCCACCGTGTCGCCCCTCGTGGCTACCCGCCCATGCGCTATTGCTGTTATTAGCACTTTGGCCGCTGGCCGCGGCAAGCGCATTGGTCTCAGTCATGGCCGTGTCCGGTGGCTGGAAACGCAGCGCCGCATTAGGGATTTCCAAGACGTCGTTATGTTCGGCGACGACGATGGAAACGTTCGCCGTCATGCCGGGTTTCAGGCTGTAATCCGAGTTGGTCACGTCAATGACCGTGTCGTAGGTCACCACGTTGTTGACCGTGGTGGGCGCGTTGCGCACCTGGGTGACAACTCCGTGAAACGTGCGGTTGGGGTAGGCATACACGGTGAAATCCGCAGCTTGACCATTCTTGACGCCGCCGATGTCCGCTTCATCCACGGAGGTGTCAATCTGCATTTTCGTCAGGTCGTTGGCGATTTGAAAAAGCGTCGGCGTGTTGAAACTGGAGGCAACCGTTTGCCCCAAGTCCACCGAGCGTGAAATCACCACGCCGTCCACCGGCGAATGAATTTTGCAGTAGCCCAGATTGGCAAGCGCATTGGTGAGCGAGGCCTCTTGAATTTGCACCTGGGCCGCGGCTTCGTCCCGCGTGGCGACGGCCGTGTCATAGTCGGATCCTGAAATCAAATTGTTGGTGTATAATTTCGCACTGCGTTGCATCTCGACCTGCTGCAACTCCAGATTGGCCCGGGCATTGGCCAGATTGGCCTTGGCCTGTTCGACCGCCGCCTCGTAAGTCGAAGGGTCAATCTCCGCGATGACTTCATTCGACTTCACAATCGAATTATAATCCACGTTCAGTTTGGTGATGATACCCGAAACTTGGCTGCCCACCGTCACGTTCACCACCGGATTAAGCGTGCCTGTCGCAGTTACCACTTGAATGATGTCTCCCCGATTCACCGTCGCGGCTTCATATTGCGGCGCGTCATCGTCTCCGCGATTGAAAAACCAAACGGCGGCGCCAACGATCATTGCGGCGCCGACAAAAATGATTGTCCACTTCAACCAGCCGTTGCTTATTTTTGATGCCATAAAAAACTTTTTTTCGACGATGCCGTAAATTGAGACCGCGCGCGCGTTGGACAAGTTACGAAATTTTTCCATTCTGTCCACGAACTTTCAGTTTGAGCCGCGCACATTGCCGCTTAATATCATTTCGTGAGCGAACAATTCACAAAACAAATCACCGCCGGACAATCGCTCGACGATGCGCGATGCCGCCAGGCGGTTGAATGGCTCGCCGATGAAAAAATTCCGGCGGAGGCCAAGGCGGATTTTCTGGCCGCGCTCGCCCAAAAAGGCGAAACGCCCGGTGAAATCGCGGCTTTCGCGCGGGCGCTGCGCGACAAGGCGATTCAGCCGCCGCTCGCCGCCGAAACCCGCGCCCGCGAAGTTCTTGACGTCGTCGGCACCGGCGGCGACCGGCTCGGCACGTTCAATATTTCCACGGCCGCCGCCATCATTTGCGCCGCCGCCGGCGTGACCGTCGCCAAGCATGGTAACCGGGCGGTTACTTCGCAAGCCGGAAGTGCCGACGTGCTCGAGGCGCTCGGCGTTAAAATAGATTTGACGCCGGACGAAGCCGCGCGTTCATTGCGCGAACACAATTTCGCCTTCTTCTTTGCGCCGAATTACCATCCGGCCTTCAAAAACATTTCCCCCGCGCGCAAAATTTGCGCCGGACGCGGCCAGCGGACGATTTTCAACCTGCTCGGCCCGTTGCTCAATCCCGCGCGCCCGTCCGCGATTCTGGCCGGCGTGCCGCGGCCGGAATGGTGCGAGCCGCTCGCGCGCGTTTTGCAATCGCTCGGCGTTCGCCGCGCGATGGTTGTCTGCGGAAAAGTTCCCGGCGCGGGTTTTTTGGACGAACTCTCGCCACTCGGCGAAAACACCATTGCCGAATTTTATCAAGAGCGAGGGTTCACGGTTTCAACGACCTTGCCGGCGCAATTTTCCTTGCAGCGCGCGGCACTCGCCGATTTGATCGGTGCTGACAAAATAACGAATGCAAAAATCATCCGTGACATTTTTTCCGGCGGTGAACGTGGCCCGAAGCGCGACGCTGTTCTGCTGAACGCCGCCGCCGCGTTGTTTGTCGCCGGCCGGATAAAATCCGTCGCCGAAGGCTGGGACCTGGCCGTTCAAATCGTTGGCAGCGGCAAGGCGATGGCGAAACTCGTGGAATTGGCCGGATAATTTGAAAACACCCGCAAATCGGAAATTTCAGCGCGGCGTGTTTTTTGCGATTTCGATGGCGGTCGCTTCGGCGGCTTCGGCGGCCGCGTAATGAAGGCCGAGATTATGCTGCGCAGTTTTGTCGCCCTGTCGCGCAGCTTTGATGAACCATTTCACCGCTTCCGCCTGGTTTTTTTCCACGCCGCGGCCGGTTTGATAGCACAAGCCGAGATTGCATTGGGCAGGCGCGCATTCCTGTTCGGCGGCGGCGCGATACCAGCGGACGGCTTCCTCAAAATCCTGCGGCACGACTTGTCCGACCTCGTAAAATACGCCGAGGTTGAATTGTGCCGCCGGATAATTTCGTTCCGCCGCCTCGCGATACCATTTTACCGCCTCGGCATAATTTTGCGGCACGCCCTGCCCGGTTTCGTAAAGCATTCCGAGGTTGAACTGCGCCGCCGGATCGCCCTGTCCCGCCGCTTCACGCAGCCATTTGGCCGCCTCGCCGTATTCCTGCGGCACGCCAGTGCCGTGCAAATAGCAAACACCCAGATAACATTGTGCCACGGAGTCGTCCTGTTCCGCCGCTTTGCGAAACCATTTCACCGCCTCCTGATAATCCTGTTGCACACCCTGGCCGGTTTGGTAGCAAACGCCAAGATAGCTTTGCGCCTGCGGGTCGCCTTCTTCGGCGGCGTGGCGCATTTCCTCAAACGTCTCCCATGTGCGGCGGTTGGACATTGTTCAATGTGGCAATTCAACTGAAACCAGCCATGCCACAAGGATAAGTCCGCGGCGCGCAAACACAAGCCGCGAATTGCCATCATGTTTTCGCTTCCGCGCCGGCGCGATGCCTGCTACAAAACCGTCATGGCAACACCATTGAAAATCGGTTTTCTCGGCGCGGGCAAAATGGCCACCGCGCTCGCCAAGGGATTTGTCCGCGCGGAAATCGTTTTCCCCAAGGAAATGATTGCCGGCGACGTCGCCGATATCGCACGCAACATTTTCGCTAGGGAAACCGGCGCGAAAATCGCCGCGGACAATTTGGAAGTCGCGAAATTCGGAACCGTTTTGATTTTGGCGACCAAGCCGGATCAAGTTGCCGCCGCGCTCGCGGGAATTGCCGGCGCGTTCACAAAAAATCACCTGCTCATCTCCATTGCAGCGGGCGTGACGATTTCAAAACTGGAAAACCTTTTGCCCGCCGGCGCACGCGTCATCCGCGTGATGCCCAACACGCCGGCGCTCGTCGGCGCGGCCGCGTCGGCGTTCGCGCTCGGCAAAAATGCGTTGACGGCGGACGGCGAACTGGCGAAAAGACTTTTGTCCGCCGTTGGTGTGGCCTTTCAGGTGAAGGAAAGCTTGCTCGATGCCGTAACCGGCTTGAGCGGGAGCGGCCCGGCCTACGTTTATCAATTCATCGAAGCGTTGAGCGACGGTGGAGTGGCTGCCGGTTTGCCGCGCGACATCGCATCCCAACTCGCCGCGCAGACGGTTTTGGGCGCGGCGAAAATGGTATTGGAAACCGGCCAGCATCCCGGCGCGTTGAAGGATCAAGTGACCAGCCCCGGCGGCACGACGATTGAAGGTTTGCACGCCCTGGAAAAAGGCAAAATGCGAGCCACCGTGATGAGCGCCGTCCGCGCCGCGACGGAAAAGTCGAAGAAGCTGGGGCAAAACAATTAGCCCCGCAATTCCCGCACGTCCACCGCTTCCATGCCCGCCGCGCGAATGGCTTGCAAGCCAAGTTCCGTGTCTTCGTAAGCGCGGCAAAACTTCGGTTCAACGCCAATCCTTTTCGCCGCTTCGAGAAAAATATCCGGCGCAGGCTTTTGATTGATTACCATTTCATTCGTCACCACGGCGTCGAATAAATGCCGAATTTTTATATGCTCCAGAACCATGCAAATGATTTTCTGCGAGCCGCCGGACGCCACAGCCATCGGAATTTTTCCGTAATTCGCCTTCGCAATTTCCACGACGGCGTGGACCGGTTCGATTTGCGAAAACGTCTGCAAATACGTTTCCTCTTTTTCGTGCGCCGCGGCGATATGGTCGAGCGAGCGGCCTTGCTCCTGCGCCAGCATTTTCAAAATGTCGCGCGACGGAATTCCGCCGGAAGCATAAAAGCGGTCCATCGGAAAATGCAATCCGTGCCGCTGCGTGACCATTTGCCACGCGCGCCAGTGCAACGGCATGGTGTCGGCCAAAGTGCCGTCGCAGTCAAAAATCAGTCCTTTGATTTGTTTCATTTTATATGGCGCGCGAAGGCCGCGAAGTTTGCGAAGCAGATTTCTGCTTCGCCTCCTTCGCGTACTTCGCGAGAAATTAAATTTTTAATTCAGTTAGTTTTTGTTCCAAATCATTTGTCATCAGCGGATCAATCAACGGATCAATTTCGCCTTCGATGACATTCGCCAAATTGTAAAACGTCAGTTCGATGCGATGGTCGGTGACGCGGTTCTGCGGAAAATTGTAGGTGCGGATTTTTTCGTTGCGCTCGCCCGTGCCGACCTGCTGCTTGCGGTTCGCCGCGTATTTTGCGTTTTCCTCGGCGATTTTTGCTTCGAGCAAACGCGAGCGCAAAACTTTCATCGCCTTGATTTTGTTTTTTTGCTGCGAGCGTTCGTCGGCGCAGCGGACAATCAAGCCGGTCGGCTTATGGATGATTTGGACGGCGGAATCCGTTGTATTCACGCCCTGGCCGCCTTTACCGGACGCGCGGCAGACATTGATTTCAACTTCGTCGGGTTTGATTTCAATGTCCACTTCCTCCGCTTCCGGCAGCACGGCGACGGTTGCGGTGCTCGTGTGAACGCGGCCCTGCGCCTCGGTCGCCGGCACGCGCTGGACGCGATGGACGCCGCTTTCGTATTTCAGCCGCTTGAAAACGTCCGTGCCGGCAACGCTGAAAATAATTTCCTTGAAACCGCCAAGATCGGACGGGCTGGAATCCATCGTTTCCACTTTCCAGCCGCGCGTTTCGGCGTAACGGCAATACATCCGGTAAAGATCGGCGGCAAACAGCGCCGATTCCAGCCCGCCGGCACCGGCGCGAATTTCAATGATCGTGTTGCGCGAATCGGTCGGGTTTGGCGGCACGAGGCCAAACTGGATTTGCTGCGACAACTTTTTTTCTTCCGCTTCGAGCCGCGTGATTTCTTCCTTTGCCATTTGCGCCATTTCCGAGTCGGGTGATTCGGTTTTGAGCAACGCGCGGTTTTGGTCCAAATCTGCGAGCGTTTTTTTGTAATCGTCGCCAATCGCGATCAATTCTTTCAGACGCGAGTATTCGCGCGACAATTCCTGTGCGCGCTGAGGATTGTTAAAAACTTTCGGATCGCTTAACGCCGATTCCAGTTCGGCGAAGCGTTGGCGAAATTTTTCGATGTGCGGCAGTAAATTCATTTCAATCTTCACCACGGATGGACACGGATAAACACGGATTCATTTCAAACGTAAAACATTATCTGTGCCCATCCGTGGTTTATTTGAAAAAGAAATCCGCCCGCTCACGCAAACGCGCAGGCGGGCGGAATGAAAGCTGACGGCTAAACTTTTTTCCTTTTCTTCGTGGCGAACGCGGCTTTGGCGGCCTCGGTCTTGGCAGCGCGCTGCTGGAATTTGTCCACGCGACCGGCGGTGTCCACGAATTTCTGCTGGCCGGTGTAAAACGGATGGCAGACGTTGCAAATGCCGACGATGATGACCGGCTTGGTGGAGCGGGTCTTGATCACGTTGCCGCAGGCGCAACGGATTTCCGCGTCCACATATTTCGGATGAATGTCTGTCTTCATAAAAAAGGGCGCTCAATCTATCAGGAAAACGCGCGATGACAAGAGGGAATTTACACACCGCCAATCCACTTCCGGTCTTCCCAGACGGCCTTGAGCGAAGTCAGGTTGCGGGAGTCGAAGATGTTCTTCGCCGCGCCGGCAAGGTTGCCCTGCTTGAGATTGTTCCACGCGTCGCTGGCGCTGATGGCGACGAATTGCAGCACGCTGGGATCGCGGTAGCAGTCAATCATGCAGCGCGTGCAGCCGTCGCGGATGAGCTTGGACTCGTCCCATTCCCAGACCTTGCACATCGGCTTTTCCCAGAAATGGCAGCGATACAAGTCCAGCTTCCAGTCGAGGTAAAAATACTTGTGCCCGCCGAGACAGCCGAACTTCTCCTTTTCGCCGCGCAAGTGCCGCTGCATTTCCGAAAGCGATTCGTTCGGATTGACGACGGGGAATCCGCTGTGCGCCTTCATCGCCTTGATTTTGCCGAACAGTTCGATGAGTTCGGTTTTGTTGAAATTGACGAGGCCGCTGTCGCTGAAACTCAGGTAGCTGCTCGCGAGCGACGTGAGCGGATAGCTGAACGTGCAGCTTTTGAAACCGAGCGATTCGAGGAACGCCGGCAATTTTTCGTAGTCGTCAATCAACCGGCTCGCCGTGATGCTGGCGGTGGTCTGGATGCCGACGGAGTGGAAAAATTCGTTCGCGCGTTTGATTTTTTTGCAGACGTCCGGCAGGCCGCGGTTTTTTTCGTGCTTGGCAATGTCGTGCGCGTCAATGGACATGATGACGCTGCTCAAGCCGTCGCTGGCGAGGCCGCGCAGGTTGTCGTCGTTCCACAAACCGCCGTTGGTGCAGATCATCGGATGGATGCCGCGCTCGGCCGCGTAGCGCGTCATCGCGCGCAAATCGCGATGGACCATCGGCTCGCCGCCGACGAAGAGCAGGTAGCCGATATGGTTTTTCAGCGCGATATCAATGACCTGCTTCGCCTCGTCGAGCGTCACGCTTCGGCGCGCCTTCGGGTCAAATTTGGAACGGGCGAAGCCGCAAAAATCGCAATCCGCATTGCAAATGTTCGTGATGGCAAATTGCAAATAGCCGGGGCCACCGTGATTCAAAACTTCGCTGATGAGTTTGAACGTTCCCTTTTTTGGCCGCGAGACGGGCTTTGAAAAGTCAATTTCGGGCGGCGAAATTTTTTTCGTCACCGGCGCTCTTTCAGCAATGGTATCTTCGATCATTAAACTTCCGCATTGTGTCGTCGAAACGCGACGCGGGCAAACTTTCTTTGGCCGAGAATTTTCTCTTTGCGCAAATGGCGCGGAAAAATTAGGATGATCGCGGTTTGTCCGATGGTGTAATGGTAACACAGCGCCCTTTGGAGGCGTTATTCATGGTTCGAATCCATGTCGGACAGCCAATCATTCCTCGATTTCCACATCGCAACATTTTTCCTCAACTTCCGCCGAGCCGTTTTTGTCATTTCCAAAACGTTTTAGACAAACGATCAAAATGCTGATGTCGGCGGGCGACACGCCGGAAATGCGCGCCGCTTGGCCAAGGCTCGTCGGACGAATTTT
Source organism: Candidatus Aquilonibacter sp. (assembly GCA_035504945.1). Classification (GTDB taxonomy): domain Bacteria; phylum Verrucomicrobiota; class Verrucomicrobiia; order Limisphaerales; family UBA11358; genus UBA11358. Next base: position 27,174 of record DATJRH010000006.1, read on the forward strand.
GGCGAGCTTTTGCCGAGCTTCGAGACGCAAACTCGGGACGATCGAAAAATCAAACGTGTCGGGAATAGACTTGTCTTCAAGCTTTTGCATTTTTTTGACTTCTAATTCTTGGCGATCAATGTAGCCAGCGTATTTGACGCTAATCTCAACTTGTTGAACAATTTCATCAGACAGGGCTTCGTCTCGATTTGGTAAATTTTTGTAGGCAACCTCCGGTCTACTCAAAATTTTCGTCAAAGAATCATTTTTATAAATTGTTTTGGTTAAACGAATTATTTCATTTTCAACCGCTTGATTTTTTAAGCGAAATTTTTTGTAATTACGCTCTGGAAGCAAGCCAATTTCGTGGCCAATTTCTGAAAGCCGCAAATCGGCGTTATCCTGTCGCAACAAGAGACGATGCTCGGCACGGGAGGTGAACATTCGGTATGGCTCAACCGTCCCTTTCGTGACCAAGTCGTCAATCAAAACACCAATATACGCTTGATTGCGACGCAGAATAATTGGTTCAAGCTTTTGGACTCGCCGTGCTGCATTAATTCCTGCCATCAGTCCTTGCGCGCCTGCTTCTTCATAGCCGGAGGTGCCATTGATTTGTCCGGCCAAAAAAAGATTTTTACAAACTTTGGTTTCGAGCGACGGGAACAATTGTGTTGGTGGAGAAAAGTCGTATTCGACCGCATAGGCTGGGCGCATGATTTCGGTGTTCTCGCACCCGATGATTGTTCGGATCAAATCAACTTGGACTTCGAATGGAAGGCTGGTTGAAAATCCATTTACATAGATTTCGTCTGTTTCTATGCCTTCCGGCTCGAGAAAGATTTGATGCCGTTCCTTCTGCGGAAACTTAACAATTTTGTCTTCAATTGAAGGGCAATACCTTGGACCAACTCCTTCAATAACACCGGAATACATTGGAGATTTATGAAGATTTGCACGTATCAAACTGGCAGTTTCACTGGTCGTGAATGTTATAAAACAAGGTAATTGGCTATTGGTTTTATCAAGAATTGAACCAGGTGGGTATTTGCCATCGGAAGCGCTCGCACCGGCAAATCTACCCCGTTCATGTTCCACGTGGAACAAATCATCCTTCCAGTATGTGAAATAAGAAATTGGCTCATCGCCATTTTGAGTTTCTGTCTTTGAAAAATTAATTGAGCGACGTAATAATCTGGGCGGAGTTCCTGTTTTCAATCTGGCAAGCTCTAATCCAAGTTGCTTAAGTGAATCTGAAAGACCCATTGCTGCCGCGTCTCCAGCGCGACCTCCCGATTGTTGATTCAGTCCGATATGCATCAACCCGCGTAAAAAAGTGCCAGTTGTGACAATAACCGTTTGGCCGTGATATTGTACTTCCAAATTCGTCTCAATACCGAAGGCCATACCATTTCTGTGCAAGATTTTTGAAGATTGACCCTGTTTCAAATCTAGGTTGGGCTCGGTTTCACAAATCCATTTAAGCCTGAATTGATAAGCCTTTTTATCGCATTGCGCGCGCGGAGACCAAACAGCCGGACCCTTTTTTGTGTTTAGCATCCGAAATTGCAGTCCGGTCATGTCTGTGGCTTTTCCCATTTCTCCGCCTAGCGCATCAATTTCCCGAACCAGATGGCCTTTCCCGAGTCCTCCGATTGCTGGGTTGCAAGACATCTGACCGATTGAATCTGCGTTCATCGTTAAAAGCAGCGTTTGGCAACCCATGCGCGCCGCAGCCAATGCCGCCTCAATTCCAGCATGGCCGGCACCGACTACGATCACGTCGTATTTTTTTGGATAGATGAACATGAAATTCTAGCTCGAAGCGTATCGTGAGTCGAATGGCACACTCCCAATTGATTTTTGGATTTTATTATTTGCCGATAGATGTTCGCAGATTTTGAAAACGCTTTCAACTTCTTCGTTGGAGTCAATTCCTTTGGCAATTTCAAAAACTGCCAACGCTTGTTTTTCCGACTGGGACAGCAATCTTAAAATTTTATTTTGAAGTTGAATAATATTTGCCGCTGCCTTTTTCCCAGCTTCGACTCCAGGCTGATGATAAGCATTGATGTTGACAAACGTTGCGTAAAGCCCAACCGCACGTTCAAATAGCGCAATTAAAATTCCTGCTGAAAATGCAGAAGTATTTTCTATTGTTATTGTTATAGATTCTCTGCTTTTCTCAGCCAAGGCCTGTCTCGTGCCTAAATAGAAACCTTCCAGAAAATCGCCGGACGCGACATTAGGTTCCACCGCTAAATTTGAACCGTGCCCGTCATTTAGAACTTCGATAAACGTGACGAAAAAATCATTCAAACCATCTCTCAATTGCTGGATGTAAGAATGTTGATCAGTCGCACCCTTGTTTCCGAGCACCGTGATGCCTTGATTGACGATGTTCCCACTTAAGTCCCGCTCTTTTCCAAGCGACTCCATAACGAGTTGCTGGAGATACTTCGAAAACAGCTCTAACCGGTCTTTGTAAGGCAAAATGACCATATTTTTGGTTCCTTTACCGTTACCTGAAGCAAACCAAGTCAATGCAAGCTGACAAGCCGGATTAGTTTTAGCGTTCTTTGTTCGAGTGACTTTGTCACATTCGTATGCGCCTTTAATTAAATCGCTTATGTTTATTCCTTGCAGCGCAGCCGGCAAAAGACCGACAGGCGAAAGTTCGCTGGTTCGTCCGCCGACCCAATCCCACATGGGAAATCGCTCCAACCACTTGTTTTGAATCGCGTATTTGTCAAGCTCGCTGCCCGCACTGGTCACGGCAACACTGTGCCTTCCAAAATCTAAGCTGGCGCGCTCAAAGGCAGTTTTCGCAACCAACATCCCGTTGCGTGTTTCTTTTGTGCCGCCGGATTTTGAAATGATGATGCAAAGCGTCCTGTTCAACCCACCGCCAATTGTGGCCAAAACGCGATCCATTCCGTCCGGGTCGGTGTTGTCAAAAAAATGCGGCTTGAGCTTGTCCGTGCGCGGATCGCCCAGCGCGTGCGCGACAAATTGCGGACCGAGCGCCGAACCGCCAATGCCGATGAGCAAATAATTTTCAAATGGTCCTCCAGCACCGCGAATTTCGCCCGCGTGAACCTTCGCGGCAAAAATGTTGACTTGATCAATTGCATCCTGAATTTCCTTGCGAATTTCCGGCGTCGGTGCGAGCGCTGGATTGCGCAGCCAATAATGTCCGACCATCCGGTTTTCATCGGGATTGGCAATGGCTCCGGCTTCGAGAGCGTCCATGTCCGCGAGCGCCTTCTGGATTTTCGGCTCCATCGCGGCGAAGAAGGCGTCGTCCACATTCATCCGGCTCAAGTCCACGGCCAATCCAATTTCAGGAAACTCGGTATAATATTTTTGAAATCGTTCCCACCATTGCAACTTTGAATAATTCATAAATTCTCCAAGCATATCGAATAACCTTAATGGGAAAGCCTGGCAAGAAAAGAAATGGAAAATTCCGCGCGCGATTGCGCCGGAGATTTTCAGCAGAGAAATTCGTCCGTTAACGACAGGGGCGATTTATTTTGCCGGCAGCGTGATCTGAATGTTTGTCCACTTCCCGACGCGCGATTTGATGCGAATGGTGCCGCGATGCGTTTCGATGATGCGCCCGACAATTGCCAGACCGAGGCCCGTGCCTTTGGCTTTTGTCGTGGCCAGCACTGCCGTGAACGCGCGCTTTTGCATCTCCTCACTCATGCCTTTGCCGATGTCCTTGAATTCCACGACGACGTGTGTTGGCTGCGCGCTCGTGCGCGGCAGACGAATTCCGCGCGTCCTGATGGTGAGCGTGCCGCCGTCGGACATGGCTTCGGCGGCGTTGAGAATGAGATTCAAAAACGCCTGTTCCAATTGCGGCGCGTCGCCCATGACCGGCGGCAAATCCGTCTGCAAATTACGAATCAATTTGATGTTTTGATTCGCCAGCTTGTGCCGGACGAGCAGGCCAAGCTCCTCAATCAGTTCATTGAGATTGACCGGCGCGAGTGTCGGTTCGGTCGTGCGCGCGAAATCCAAAATCTGTTCCACGATTTTGTTCAGGTGCTCGATTTTTGATTCAATGATTTGTGCGTCCTTGGCGCGCGGGTCGTTGGCGGGAAACTTCAAATCCAGAGAGTGATAAAGCAATTTCATCACCGTGAGCGGATTGCGGATTTCGTGCGCGACCTCGGCCGCCAGCAATCCAAGCGCGGAAAGCTTTTCATTCTGGCGCAACTGCTCCTCCACATCCACGACGCGCTCGTAAAGCCGTGCCTTTTCAATCGCAATCGCCGACAATTCCGCCAGCGCGCTCAAAATCCTGATCTCCTCGTTGGAAAAATTGTAAAGCCGGCTCGTATAAACATTCAGCGCGCCGATGGACTGCCCGGCGAACAACAGCGGCACGCTCAACAACGAAATCAATCCCTCGCGCCGCGCGACCTCGATGTTTTGATAGCGGCCCGAAGTCTGCACGTTGGCGATCTGCAACGGCTTTTTGCGCCGGACGACGACGCCGAGCAAACTTTCCCCGACACTCAAGCGCGGCTTCTTGATATAAGCGGTGCCCGCGCCGTAGCTCGCGCGCAAGTCGAGCCACTCGCGGCTTTCATCCAGCATCATCAACGAGCACATCCGCGCCCGCATCAGCTCGCACGCCTCGCGCGTGATGACGCGCAGCGCCTCGTCCAAATTCAAAGTGGAATTGATTGCGCGGCTCACGCTGGAGAGCGACTCGAACAAATGCACCTTCAATCGCAATTGCTCGTAAAGCCAGGTGTTGTGAATCACCTTGGCCGCCTGCACCGCGAGTTGTTCGAGCAATTCCTGGTCTTCCGTGCTGAAGGCGTCCGCGCGGTCCGAATCTACGTTGATCACGCCGCGCGTTTCGCCGTTCACTTCGAGCGGCACGGCCAGTTCCGATTTCACGCCACGCCGGGCGGCGACGTAGCGCGAGTCCTGCGTCACGTCGCCGACGCGCGCGGGTTTGCCGTGGCGCGCGACCCAGCCGGTGACGCCTTCGCCGACGCGCAATTTCATTTTTGTCGCCGCGCCCGGCAGGTTTTGCGACGCGGAGATTTCCAGGAAGCCGGAATTGGGATTGATCAGCACGAGCGAGCCGGAGCTCGCGTTCATCAGGCGGACGGCCTCGCTCACGATCAATTGCAACGCCTCCTGCGATTCGAGCGTGGAGTGGATGACATTGCCCACTTGATAGAGCAACTCCAGCCGCTCGTGGCGCAATTTCAATTTCGAAAATTCGTCGTTCACGTCTTCAAATTTTTAGTTTTGAATTTTTAATTTTGAGTTCGCCGCCGCGACCCTGCCTCCAATTTAAAACTCAAAATTAAAAACTTATCTGACCCGCGCCATCAGGAACAGGCCGGTTGCGGCAAAAAAAATGTTCGGCAACCACGCGGCCAGCCACGCTGGCAATTCGCCGCCTGAACCGAACGCGAGGCTGACCGATTGCAGCACGAAAAAGGTGAAGCAAATAAAAATACTGCCCGCCACGCCGAAAAACAGATTCCGCCGCCCCGTCGTCGCGCCGAAGGGAATGGCGATGAGCACGACGACCACGCACGTCCACGGCGCGGCCAGCCGTCCGTAAAATTTCGTGAGCAGCCAGGCGGATTCGTCGCGCGGCAAATCGGGATGCAGCCGCAGATAGCCCAGAATGTCCGCGAGCGGAATGTCAGCCTGGCGCGTGCTCAAGTGGTTTTGATAACTGCGGATTTTGATTTCGCTCTCGATTTGCGCCGGCGTTTCGTCAAATTGCGGCATCGCCAGCGCGTTTGCGTTGGTCAACTCAACCGGAACCGGAGGCTCCGTCGCATTGGCCGGCGAAAATTCTTCCTTCGCGTCGAAAAACACCCACTCGCCGTTCGTGCGAATTGCGCGCGCGGCGTTCAACTGGTAACTCGAACCGTCGGGCAATTTCCAGTTGACCTGCGGGTTGAGCATTTTGGCGGTCTTGACGTTGTAAAAATTGAAATGCCACAAGCGATGTTCCCGCTGGTTGGCAAAACCGTGGAATTGATCCTGCGCGTTGTCATTTGGCTTTGGGACGTAACGATTCAAAATCCGGTCCGCCCAGTCCGCGGCGCGCGGCGCCACGATTTCATTCAGCGCAAACAGCGCCGCGCCCGTTGCTAGGCCCACGATCAAATACGGCACGCAAACGCGCCACAAACTCACGCCAGCCGCGCGCATGGCGGTGATTTCGTTGTGGCGCGCGTGGTTGGTCAACGTGTAAAGCAGCGCGAGCAGCAGCGCGATGGGCAGAATCGTGACGAGAAATTGCGGTGTGATCGCCAAGACGTAGCCCAGAATATCGAGCGTGTGCAGTTTGTGCTCCTGCAATTCCTCCAGCTCCGAAAACAAGTCGTAGGAAATTCCGAACAGCAGAAAGCCGACAAGGCAATAGGCCAGCGGCGTGAGCAATTCACAGAACAAATAGCGGTCGAGCAAACGCATTGTGCTGGAAAGGTAGCGGGCGCAAGTCGCACGGGGCAAGTTTTGTCCGCGACGAAAATGGCTGCATCATCGTGGCAACGGCGCGGCGCTGACGGGAATCGCGTTGGTGCCGGCAATCACGGCCATTCCCTCAATTCGCAAATCCGGCCAGGGCAATTGATTCGTGAGGGCCGACCGCGGGCTGGCAACGAGGCCGCTGGCAAGTGAAAGCGATTGAGGCAGGCCCGCCGTCGCGTTGGAAATCACCAGCAAATTTCCGGTGAAAACCACGTTTTGTTTCAACGTCAAGTTTGTCCCAGCCACGCGAAAGAAGAAACGCCTGGCGGCCGGCGCTTCCATTTCGCCGCCAACCGCGCCCCGATTTGTTCCATTTCCAAATTGCAGCGAGCCCCGGTAAGTTGAACCGTCGCTGTCCACGACGGCCAGGTCCGCGCCGCTTTGCCGCATTTGAAAATTTTCCAACACAGGCGCGCGATTGGAAATCGCAAGGCTGTCTTGGAAACTTGCCGTCGGTTTGAGTGCGAGCCTCATTTGCAGGAAAGCCGTTTCGGCAAATTGCGCGGCGTTGGTCTGCAACAAACCGGTTGCGGGAGCTAAACGCCGATCCGCCGCAATTGGCGGCGGCGAAGCGACCGGCGAATTCAAAGCAAAACCCATTTTGCCGCTGCCGTTCACAACGGCGGGTTCGCGTTGATTTTCCACACTGTTAGCAGCGAGGATTGTTGTGCCGGTATTTGTCGGCGCAAGCGCTTTTGCCATGGCAATCGCAGTCGGAGCACTCACGCTGTTAATTTCCTCGCCGGTGACACTTTCCGCTAAAGCAACTGGAAGCGATTCCTGGTTTGTCAATCCGGCAAGCTGCGCGCCTCTGGCGTATTCGACGCGCCCGTCCGCGAACAAAACCGCGCAGCCATTTTCATCGCCCGGCGAATACGCGAGCACGGCGTTGTTCGACAGGTCGTCCAAGTTTTCCCCGCCGGCGACATAGACAAATTTCTTGCCGCTTACCGGGTCGGTTAAAATTTTTCCGGCGACAAATCCGTTCGTCAGCGCGTCGAGCGACGCGGGCAATTGGCCGTTGTTCTGCTCGGCGGCCAATTGCGCGGCGGCGCCGATTTGTTTCAGGTCGCTCACTGCGGCAATGCTTTGCACCTTGTGTTTCGCCGTGCTAATAGCCGGCAGAAGCATCGCTGCGGCGAAGAAAATCACGAGCGCAAATCCCAGCAAAAAAGCCCATTGCTGCCGGAACAATTGCCAGAGCGAAACCGAATCGTCTTCCGCGTCCGGCGGCGACGCGCGGCGTGCGGCTTCGTCCTGCAAAAGCCGGCGCGTCACCGGGTGCGGTATCAGCGGCCCGCCCGCGTTGGCGCGGCGCTTTTGGGCGTAAGCCCGCAGCAATTTTTCAATTTTGCGTTCCGGTTCCATTTTATTTCGTCATTCGTTCGGCCATCAGTCAGACGGGAGAACGTCCGGGTTTTCCCGCGAAAAAATTCTGCGGGCGACTTGCTCCAGCCGGTCCAGGCATTTGCTCAAGCGCGAACTGACGGTTTTTTGGTTCAGCTTCAACGTCGTGCCCAGTTCTTCGTAGCTCAAGTCGCCGAAGTAGCGCAGTTCGACGATTTCGCGGCACGGCTCGCCGAGGCGGTCGAGCGATTCGCGCACAAGCGCCATCCGCTCGGCGGTCATCAGCAATTCGTCCGGCGCGGGCAAATTGCCCGGCGGATCGGATGCCAGGCCGCTTTCGGGATTTTCGGCTTGAAGCGAAATCGTCGCCTGTCCGCCTCCGCGCTTGGCGGCAATCCGTTTCTCGCGGAAGTCGCGCGCCTTGTTCGCGGCGATGCGGAAGAGCCACGTCTGGAACCGGCTTTCGCCGTGGAAGGAATCGAGATTTTTGATGACGGACAGAAACGCTTCCTGGCAAATTTCGTCCGCGTCCTCGCGCGTGAACTCGGGTGAAAGCTGGAAAATGAAGCGTCCTGCCGCCGCGTAATGCCGGTCGAACAATTCGTCCCACGCCGTCGCTTCGCCGCGACGGCAGCGCGCCAGCAATTCGGCTTCTGGATCCATGCGGCCTTGATTTTATTTCAGCGCGCGGGAATTGAACAGAATTTCTGCAGGAGCATTTCGTTCGGTGTTCCGTCTGACCAGACATGAAGTCATTGTTCCGCCGCGTGAAATTCTCCCGCCGCCCGCGGATTCGCGGTGACAATTCTTTTACAAATCATTTACCCGCGCCTGACACATTCGCGCCGGTCGCAATGCTAAAAATTTTGCATGAAGCCGATTTCCTGCACCGCCGGTTAACTTCAACCATGGAGATTGCCATGAAAAAATTCATTCCTACCCTTCTCGTCAGCCTGTTGTTTTGCTCCACCGCCGTTGCCAGACCCGTCACGCCGCCGCCCGTGCTGACGTTCCGCGAAATCAGTTACAACGGTAAATTATCCGACGATGAGGCGCGGTTCACGCTGGATGTTGACGCCGAGGCCGACACCGGCAGTTCCGCGATATTGCTCGAAGGCGACGTGGCGGTGCTGCCGGCGAGACTGCCCGACTCGTTAAGAATTGTCCGCGAGGGCGACCGTTACACGCTCATCGCGGCCCGTTCGGGCCATTTCAAATTTCAACTGGGTGTTGTTGCTAAAATCCAGCACGCCGAGCCGTGGAACCAGGTTTCCTTCATCGGCCCGGCAGCGACGATTGCCTCCATCACCGCGCAGGCCGCTGGCGTGGACACGGAAGTCCAGTTGCTCAACGGCACGTTGCTCGCGTCCGTCAAAACCAACGGCATTTCTCTCGTGACAGGTTTTCTCGGCGCGGATCCTACGGTCTCGCTGCGCTGGCAGGCGAAGGTGGCCGAGATTGCACACAAGGCGTTGTTGATCGCGGATTCCGCCATCACCGCGCAAGTTACGCCGACGGTCATTAAATACACGAGCAAGTTTCATTACGACGTTGTTCAGGGCAACGCGGCGGAACTTGTGCTCTCGCTGCCCGCCGCGCAGGTGCTCACCCACTTGGACGGCGAACAAATCCGCGACTGGCATCTGGCCACGGAAGGCGATTATCAGACGTTGACGGTAGAATTTATCAAGCCGGTTGAAAATGCCTGCGATCTGACGCTTTATTCCGAGCAGGCGGTGGACAGCGCGCACACCACCACGTCGCTGGAGCCGCCGCAGCCGCTGAACGTGGACCGCGAATCCGGCTCGCTTGTGATTTCCGCCGAGGACACGCTGGTGGAAATCGCCACACCCGGCGGCCTGCGCCAGGTCAACGCGCCGGACAACGCACTCGCCGCCTACCAGTTCGACGCGCGTCCGCTCATGCTCGCGCTCACACTCAAACCTATCGTGCCGGAAATCAATGTCACTGACCGCGTGAACTCGCAACTGGAGGAAACGCGCCTGGTGATTTCCCATGGCCTGACGCTGGACGTGGAAAAGGCCGGCATTTACTCGATCGAACTAACGCCGCCGGCCGGCTTCGCCGTTGCGGACGTGCGGGGCGACGGCGTGGAAGATTGGAACGTCAGCAGCGGAAAAATACTCGTGGATTTTTCTGCACGCGTGCTGGGTTCGCGTCAGATTGATGTACAATTGGAGCAGGCGCTGAAAAATTTTCCGGATAAAATCAGCATTGCGCCATTGCACGTGGAGGGTGCGGCGAATGAAACGGCGCAAATTGGCGCGGCGTCCGCGCCCGGAATCCAGTTGCGGACAGACGCGCTTTCCGGCTTGCGTGAAATTCCCGTGAACCGTCTGCCGGACCGCTCGAATGAAATTCTCGCCTACACCGCCGACCAGCCGGATTGGAATTTGTCTATCGCCAGCGAAAAACTCGCCCCGCGCGTCGTAGCCGACGTTTTTAATCTCGTCACCATCGGCGATGGCATCGTTGGCGGCAGCGCGACAATTCGTTACGGGCTGGCGAACCAAGGCGTGCAGGAATTCAAAGTCAGTATTCCGGTGAATTGCAAAAATGTTGATTTCACCGGCCCGGACATCCGCAGCAAGGAACAGTCGAACGATGTTTGGACGATTGGCTTGCAAGACAAAGTCTGGGGCGGCTACACGCTCGTCGTCACTTACGATTATCAATTTGATTCCAAAGGCGCGACGCTGCCAGTTGGTGGCATTCACACAGTAGGCGTGGAACGTGAGACCGGTTCCATCGCCATCACCTCCGCCGCGAACCTGCAGCTCGACGCGCAGTCGGCCGACGGCGGATTGCGGCGCATTGACGAAACCGAGTTGTCCGCCGCCGACCGCTCGTTCATCACGCGCGCCGTTCTGCTCGCCTACCAATACACGGGCAATCGATATGATTTGACAGTGAACGTAAAGCATTTCGCCGAGGAACCTGTCCTCGAAGCGGTGGCTGACCGCACGCAAATCACTTCCGTGCTGACCGACGCCGGCGAAATGCTGTCGCAGGCGTCGTTCATGGTGAAAAATAACGAAAAACAATTCCAACGCTTTCAACTGCCGTCCAACGCGGTGCTCTGGAGCTGCTATGTCAACGGCCAGCCCGCCAAACCGGAGCGTGACGGCGGCGACGTGCTCGTCCCGCTGCCACGTGACACCGACCGCGACCAGGCGTTCGCCGTGGACATCGTGTATGCGCAAACCAACGGCGCGCTCGCCGCGACGTTCGGGAAAAATCTCACGCTCGAAGCACCGCGCACCGACGTGCCGAACACCTACGCCGAGTGGCAGTTGTTCGTGCCGCCGACGTTCCGCCTGTCCAATTTCGGCGGCAGCATGAACGTCGCGCAAGGCACGACTTACGGAATGCTCGACGCTTGGGAGAAATTCCTTGCGTTTTACGGCGAGGTTTTGCGCGCCAGCGGCGGCGCCATTCTAGTCATGGGCTTGCTGGGGTTTCTCGTTATCGCGCTCGTGATTTCGGCGGCGCGGCGTGGCTGGAACGGCGTCATCACCTTGTTCGCGGTGATGGTGGTTCTCGCCGTGCTGGGCGCGATGCTTTTGCCGGCGCTGGCCGCCGCGAAACGCAAGGCGCAACGCATCAATTCGGTCAGTGATCTCAAACAAATCGGCTTGGCCGCAAGAGTATTCGCCGGTGACAACGGCGACCGGCTGCCGATGTCGTTCGAGGAAATGAAAGACGAAATTGTCAACGACAGGGTCACTTACGATGTCGAAACCGGCCAGCGTTTCACCTGGCTCGGCGGCGGAATGTCACTGGACAAGCTCAAGCCCGATTCGGTGCTGGCTTACAGTCCGATTTTTAACGGGCATTGCGAAGTGCTTTATGCCGACGGCAGCGTGGCGCAATTGTCGGCGGAAGAATTCGCGCAATTGTCGCAGCGTGGGCTGGTGCAAACCGCCGCTCCGACGGAAATTGCCGCGCTACAGAGCCGAGCGATTTCACAGGGACAACTTCAAGAAGAATCGGGCGCGGGACAGGCGCTGCCACCCACGACCCTTTCCATCGGTGGGAATGGAAACTTCAACGCGGCAATGCCGGTCGCAATGCAGCCTCCGGGTGCCATCTCCGGCATTGCCGCGCCCACCGCAGCGGGCATTCGTTCCATCCGGATTGACTTGCCGCAAACCGGCCAGCCGTTTTTGTTCACGAAAGTTCTCAACGTGGGGAACGTCCCGCTTTCCATTCAAGCACACATCATGCCGCTGCGCGCGTATGAAACGATTCAAATGATGTGGCAGACGGCGGCGTTTTTGATCGGTCTCGCCGTTTGGTGGTGGCACTGGCGGCGCGAACAGCGCAATACCTTCATCCTCACCGTCGCGCTGGCGCTGATGCTCGTCTCCGTGTGCAGCCTGCTCGTGGAATGGCGCGCGTTGCACGACGCGCTTATCGTCGGATTTCCCATCGCGGCGCTGGCAATCATTTCACTGGTCATCTGGAAATACTGGCCGCGCGACGCAAAAACGGATCCGGCGGTCAAACTGCCATCGTTCGAACCGCCAACAACGGAGCCGGGGATTCCGCCGGTCGTCGCCGCGATTGTGCTGCTCTTCGTGCTCGGCTTGACGGGCGCAAAGGCGGACGATTCCGCCATGGCTTCCATCGTTTCCGCGAATTATTCCGGCACGATCAATGACCGCGTCGCGGCGCTGGACGCGACGCTGCAATTTTCCGCCGTGCAAGCCGGTGAAATCATCCCGCTGTTCAGTAACGACGTGGCTGTCCAGCAATTCACCGTCAAAAGCGGCAGCGCCGAGCTGGTCCGCGACGGCGACAACCTTGCCGTAAAACTCGATGGCCGCGGCGACGCGACGCTCGAAATCAAAATGCTGGTCAAAATCGCCGGCGACGTGACGAAACGCCAGCTGGTGTTTGCCATTCCGCCCGCGTTGTCCAGCCAGATCGCCTTTACGCTCGACGAAGCCCAGGCCGACGTGGATTTTCCGACGGCAATTTCCTTCAAACGCATTTTGGACAATGACACGACGCGCGTCGAAGCTGTTATCGGCGCGGCCAGCCAGGTTGAATTGCTTTGGACGCCGCGGGTGAAGCGCGCCGACGAGGTCGCCGCGACGATTTTTTGCCAGAACAATTCGCTGGTGACGTTCGGCGGCGGAGTGATGAACGTCCGCGCGACGCTCGATTATCAAATCACGCAGGGCGAATTGCGGCAGGCGCGGGTGCAATTGCCCGCCGGCCAGAAATTGTTGAGGGTCGAAGGAAGCGGAATTCGCATGTGGGAAGTCAAACCTGGGAGCGCCGCTGGGTCGCCGGCGTTCCCAGGGCAAACGCTCGTCGTGGATTTGTTGAAAGGCGTTTCGCCGTCGTGGCAGTTGACGATTGAAACGGAAAAAGTCCTCGGGACATCGCTGACGAACGAGCCGGTTACCGTGCCGCAAGCGCTGGACGTGAAACGCGAAACGGGTTTGGTCGCCTTGCGCGGGTCGGAAGGACTGGGGCTGTCCGTCGTCTCCGCATCCGGTTTGCAGCGCGTGGACGCGGAAGAATTCACGCGCGCGATCGCGGACACGACCGGAGACCTGTTCAGCGTGTTCCAATTTTCCAAGCCGGACTTCGCGTTGAACGTCAGCGTCGAAACCATCCAGCCGGAAATTGAAGCCGTCGTCCGCAATAATTTCCGCGTGAACGCCGAGCAGGTTTCGCTTTCGGCAACGATTGATTATACAATCAAACGCGGTGGCATTTTCGCGCTGGCAGTCGCGTTGCCGGAAGGTTACCGGGTCGAGAGCGTGAGCGGAGACAACATTCAGCAATGGACAGAAAATGATGCCGGTTCGCGCATGCTCCAGGTGGCGTTCAAAAACCGGACGGGCGGCGCTTACACGTTGAGCCTCCAACTCACGCGCGATTTGAAGGAACTGCCGAAATCGCTCGCGCTCGCCGGCGTGTATCCGCTCGGCGCGGCGAAGCTCACGGGCTTCATCGCCGTTTCCGCCGAGCCGGGCGTGGCGGTGCAGACGGAAACGTTCGAGGGATTGACGGAAATTCCCGCAGTGTCGCTGCCCAATTACGCGACGTTTGCGAACGCCGGCGACTTGCTGGCCTACAAATTCATTTTACCGGAGCCGAAAAATTTGCCGGAATGGAAATTGTCCGTGACGACGGAAGCCGTGGCCGCTTGGGTGCGCGCCGAAGTCGTCAGCACCTTCATGCTTGCCGACTCGCTGGCCAGCGGTCGCGCGCTGGTGCGTTACGACATCGCCAACGCGCCGGTGAAGGAGTTGCGCGTGCGCGTGCCGGAGAATTTCCAGAACGTCGAAATCACCGGCCCGAACATCCGCAGCCGCGAACAAACCGGCGACGTCTGGCGCGTCACGCTGCAAAATCCGACGAGCGGGATTTACACGCTCGCCATTACCTGGGACCAGCCGATCTTGGACACGAACGCGATGGAAATCGCCGGCGTCTCCGCCGTCGGCGTGGAACGCGAAACCGGACTGCTCGCCATTTCCGCCAAGGCGCCGTTGCAAATCGGCGAAGCTGGCGCGACGGATTTGCAGCGCGTGGACACCGGCGATTTTCCTGATTGGGCCGGCAGTCCCGATCCGGCGACGGCGCTGGCGTATCGCTACGTCCGGCCCGGCTACAAACTCGCGTTGAGTGTGCGACGGCTCAACGAGGCGCAGGTGCTGGAAACGATTGTTGACGACGCGCGGTTCACGAGCGTTGTGGCTGCCGACGGGCAGATGATGACCGAAATGTCGCTGTCCGTGCGTGACAATGGCCGGCAATTTCTGGAAATCGCGCTGCCGGGCGACGCCAGTGTCTGGTCGGCCTTTGTCGCCGGCCAGCCGGTGCGGCCAAGTGTGCGCGACGGCAAAATTCTTCTGCCCATCGAAACCTACGCCGTGGACGGCGGCGCGGTGTCCGTGGATTTGACCTACGTCGGCACGAATTATTTTCCACGCGGGCAGGGACAAATCGGCTTCGTTTCGCCGACGTTCGACGCGCCGCTGAAGAACGCGCGCTGGGAACTTTACCTGCCGCCGGATTACGACTACAAAAACTTTGAAGGCACGATGTCACGCGAAACCGCGCCCACGGCGGAACTGGTCACGGCGAATTTTTCGAGCCTCGATTATTCGCGCATGGAACAGGTGAACAAATCACAGGCGCAGGCGGACCTCAACCAGGACGTGACCGAAGCGCGGCAACAATTGCTGAACGGAAACGTGAGCGCGGCCAACACAGTTTTCAATCGCGCCAAGGGAAAAATTGCCGCGGGCGACGGGCGGATTTACAACGCGGACGTGACCCAGTTGCAAAAGGACTTGCGGGCTGCGCAGGCAAGCAACCTCGTGCAGGCGCAAGACGCCTTTTCCGCGAAAGACGGTTGGGTCAGCAGCGGCGAAGAGGCCAACGCTTCCGTGCCGCAGCCCAACTTTGAATACGACAGCGCCGCTGCCGAGCAGCAGTCGTCCAAATTGCAGCAGGCGCAGGAAATCGTGACCGCAAAAGTCCAGCCGCTGCGCGTTAATCTGCCGGTGCGCGGGCTGCACTTCGCGTTCACACAGGTGTTGCAGACGGAGACCGACCGGCCGATGACGATTCAATTGTTCGCCGCGAATGCCAAGGCCGTCGACTGGCCGCTGCGGATTCTGGCGGGCGCTGGCCTGTTTCTGGTTCTCTGGATTCTGGTGGCCGTTCTGTCGCGTGTGACGTTACGTGTGAAAAATGCGTGAGCGAACGGCGATTTTTTGTTCGTGGTGATGCGCGCGGTTTGTTAAGTTGCGCGGGACGATGCAAATTGCCGAAACAAACTTTTCCCGCCACTGATGTTTTAATTTCCACAATCCGCCATGAGCACGCCCCCGCCTGACGCCGCACGCGAAACTTACCGGAAAATCGCCGACAACATCTCCAAAATCATGCGCGGCCAGGCCGGCCCGACGCGGCATCTGCTCGCCGCGCTCGCCAGCGGCGGACACGTTTTGCTGGAGGATTTTCCTGGCACGGGCAAGACGACGCTGGCCAAGGCGCTCGCGCGCTCGATTGACGCGCAGTTCAAGCGCCTCCAGTTCACGCCGGATTTGTTGCCGTCGGACATTCTGGGTGTCTCGATTTTCAACCAGCGCGACCAGCAGTTTCATTTTCACGAAGGGCCGATTTTCACGAACATCCTGCTCGCCGACGAAATCAACCGTGCCTCGCCTCGCACCCAATCGGCGCTGCTCGAAGCGATGGGCGAAAGCCAGGTGAGCGTCGAGGGCGAACGGCGGAATTTATCGGAATTGTTTTTTGTCATCGCCACGCAAAATCCCGTCGAGTTTCGCGGCACGTATCCGCTGCCGGAGGCGCAAATGGACCGGTTTGCCCTGCAATTCACACTCGGCTACGTCCAGCCGGAGGAGGAAACGGCCATCCTTACCGCGCAACAACACAATCATCCACTCGACCAATTGAAACCCGTTACAACCCTCGCCGACGTACTTGCGCTCAAACGCGCGGCGGAAGATGTGCGCGTCAGCAACGAATTGAAGCGTTACGCCGTGGATTTGGTCGCGGCGACGCGCGCGGCGAACGGCGTCCAGCTCGGCGCGAGTCCGCGCGCATCCATCGCGCTGATGAAAACCGCGCAGGCGCTGGCGTTGTTCGACGGCGCGGATTTCGTTACACCGGAACAAATCCAATCGCTCGCCGTGCCGGTCATTGCGCACCGGCTGGTCCTGGAGCCGCAAGCGCGCTTTTCCGGCCAGACGGCGCGCGGCGTGGTCGAGGAAATTTTGAAGAAGCTGAAAGTGCCGGCATGAAAAACAGTCGAGAGCCGAAAGTCGAGAGTCGAAGGCAAAATCCGGCGCTCGACTCGCGACTCTCGACCGTTGACCATTTGTGAGGCCGATTTACAAATTGTTTTACCGGATTTACCGCGCCATCTCGTCGTTGTGGTATTGGGCGCGGCGGCGATTCACACCGCCCGGCTTGTGTGTGGCCGGCGTGTTCATCGTCGCGGGCGGCATGGGCACGGACATCGAAAACACGATTACTTACCAGGTTTTCGCTCTGACGTTGACACTGTTGATTTTTGGCTTCGTGGGCAGCCGGTTTTTCCGCGGAAAGTTTTCCGCGACCCGTTCGCTGCCGCGTTTCGGCACCGCCGGCCAGCCGCTGCATTACCGCGTGACGGTGAAAAATTTGACGGCACGAACGCAAGCCGGTTTGACGCTGCTGGAAAATCCCAACGATCCGCGCCCGCCGTTTGAGGAATGGCTGGCGTTTCAACAGACTGAAAACAAACGCCTGCGCGCCTTCCGCGTCAGCGAGCGGCGGCGGAAAAATCCTTTCCAAGCCGTGAAACTGACCGAAGCCGTGGTCCCGCCACTGTTGCCAAAAAGCGAAACGGAAGTGCTGTTTGAAATTCTGCCGCTGCGCCGTGGCGTCCTGCGCCTGTCCGGCATGACGCTGGCGCGGCCCGATCCGCTGGGACTTTTCCGCGCGTTCAGCAAGGTTTCCGCGCCGCAGACGGTTTTGATTTTGCCGAAACGCTATCCGTTGCCGCCCGTCGCGTTGCCCGGCACGATGAAATATCAGGAAGGCGGCGTCGCGCTGGCCGCAAACATCGGGCGCAGCGAGGAATTTGTTTCGCTGCGCGATTACCGGCGCGGCGATCCGGTGCGCCATCTTCACTGGCGAAGCTGGGCGAAGACGGGCAAGCCCATCGTGAAGGAATTTGAGGACGAATTTTTTGTGCGTCACGCGCTCGTGCTCGACACATTCACGGACGAGCCGCACGGCGAAATTCTGGAGGAAGCGGTTTCCGTCGCGGCGTCGTTTGCCTGCACGGTGTTGTCGCAGGAATCGCTGCTGGATTTGCTCTTCGTCGGGGCGGAATCCTACTGCTTCACCGCCGGGCGCGGCCTCGGCCAGATGGATCAAATGCTGGAAATTCTCGCCGCCGTCCGCGCCTGCAACAAGCCGTTCGCGACTCTCGAACAACTCGTCGTTGGCCACGTCGCGGTCGTGAGCGGCTGCATTTGCGTGCTGCAAAAGTGGGACGACGCGCGGAAAAAGTTCGTGAAGAAACTGCGCGCGCTCGGCGTGCCGGTGATGGTGACGGTCATCACGCGCCCGGGCGGGAAAAATTTGGACGCCGGCCCGCTGCGTGATGAGCCGGAAAATTTTCACGTTTTGGAAATCGGGAAAATTGGGGAACAACTCGCGAAACTGGCATGACTGAAAGCGCCCCAACTTTTGAAACGCGCGTGATGAAGACGCCACCGTTGTTATTGGGCGCGGCGCTGGCGTTTTGGGGCTGGCAATCGGGATTTTTGTTCGCCGGCGTCATCATGGGCGTCATCCTTGAAAGCGCGCGCTTTGTCAGGGTCCGCTGGGATTTGTCGGACAATGATTTCCGCCGCATTCTGACTTTTTGCACGCTGCTGATGTTTGCGTCCGTGATTTATGCCTTCACCAGCAACGAGGGCAGCGGCGGTTTCGGCAGCTTGTTTCACGGGCCCGCGGCCGCCCGCAATGCCGGTTTCGCCAGCGTGCGGGCTTCCACCGCGCTTTTTTGCTGGCTGCCGATGATTTTGTTTTTTTTCGCCCTGGCGCAAATATTCGGCACGCGCGAAAAAATTCCCTGGACGGCATTATTGCTCACTGCGCACTGGCGTTCCCGGCGGGAATTGAAACTAGGCCAGGCCGGTCCGGTGGGCGGCGTGAACGTCTCCTATCCGTATTTCATCGTGTGCCTTTTTTCCGCGAGCTTCCATCCCAATGTGGCCGAAAGCAGCGCGACCTTTTTTTGGGGGATGGATATCCTGGTTGTCTGGGCGTTGTGGCGGTTTCGTCCGCGGCGTTCAGGAATTATCGTTTGGACGCTGGCCGTGGCCGTGGTGATCGTTCTCGCATTTTCCGGCCAGCGCGGAATCGTCGGGCTTGGGCGTTTCATCGAAGGTTACGACGCGCAGTGGCTCTCACGTTTCGCGCGGCAAAGCACGGACCCCATGCAAAGCATGACGGCCATCGGCCAGATTGGTGAATTGAAATTGTCCAGCCGGATCGCCATCCGGCTGCACACGGAGAATAACCAGCCGCCGCCGGCTTATTTGCGCGAAGCCAGCTACCGTCTCTACCGTTCCTTGCGGGAAAGCTGGTATGCAGGCGGGTTGCCAAATGATTTTGAACTCATTCCACCTGAAACAAACCAGACGACCTGGATGCTGCTGCCGAAAACCAACACGGCGTCGGTCAACATCGCCTGCTACCTCAACGACTGGTCGCAGGAGTATGGCACGCCGGAAGGATTGCTGCCGTTGCCATCCGGCTGCAGCCAGTTGGAAAATCTGCCGGCCATCACGTTGAAAAAAAACACCGCCGGCGCGGTTCTCGCCGCCGGCCCCGGCCTCGTCATTTTCGACGCGCGTTACGGTTCGGGCGAAACCATTGATTCCCCGCCCGATACCAGCACAAATTTAATGGACTTGTCCGTGCCGACCAATGAAGTTCCCGCGCTCAAACAAGTCATCGCCGAAATGAACTTATCCGGCGCGGACGAAAACAAAACGCTTCTGGCCGTCAGCGGATTTTTCCAAAAAAATTTCACCTACAGCCTCTGGCAGGGGAAAGACCAGCCGGCGACGAACAATGAAACGCCGCTGGCGCGCTTCCTGTTGACCAGCCGCAGCGGCCATTGTGAATACTTCGCCACCGCCACCGTGCTGCTGCTGCGCGAACTGGGCATTCCCGCGCGCTACGCCGTCGGCTATTACGTCCACGAAAAATCCGGCGGCGGCTACGTCGTGCGCGCACGCGACGCGCACGCGTGGTGCCTCGTGTGGGACAAAAAAACGCGGACTTGGACGGACTTCGACACCACGCCCGGTTCGTGGATTGCGGCGGAGGACGAACGCGCGTCGGTCATGCAATGGTTTTCCGATTTTTGGTCGTGGGTCGGTTTTCAAATCGAAAAATTCCGCTGGGGGCAAAGCGACCTGCGCCAATACATCCTGTGGGGAATGGTTCCCGTGCTGGCGTTGCTGTTGTATCAAATCATCTTCCGGCGCGGACGCAAACGCCAGCCGCAATCCAAGGCCGGCCAATCCGCCGCTGAAATTTTCCGGCCGGGGCTGGATTCCGAATTTTATCTGCTCGAACGCAGGCTGGCCGCGCGCGGCGCGGCGCGCGCGCCGGGCGAACCGCTGTCCGGCTGGCTGTCGCGCGCGGTCGCCGATCCCGCCCTGGCCGCGGCCAAAAATTCATTGGAAGAATTGCTGCGGCTCCATTACCGCCACCGGTTTGATCCGCGCGGCCTGGACGCCTCCGCCCGCGAGACGTTGCGCCGCGAATCGAAAGTTTGCCTGGCCCGGCTGGAAGAGGTTTAAGCCGGCAGTGTTTTCGGATGAAGCGTAGTATATTGATGCTGCTCTTGCGGAGCCTAAATTATTTCTTCTCCGCCGTCAGTGTCAGGAAAATTTCTTCAAGCTGGCCGGAACTGCCGCTTTGTTTCCGCAATTCCTCGCGGTTGCCCAAGGCAATCATTTTTCCGCCGTGGATGATGCCGATGCGGTCGGCCATTTCCTCGGCGATGCTCAATTCGTGCGTGGAGAGCAGCACGGTCATGCCCGCGCGCGAGCGTTCCTTCAAAACATCCTTCACCACGCGCGCGTGCTGCGGGTCGAGGCCCACCATCGGCTCGTCAATCACGAACACTTCCGGCTCGTGCAGCAGCGCCGACACGATGGCGACGCGCTGGCGCGTGCCGTGCGAAAGCCCTTCGAGCGCGCGGTCCGCAAATTCGCCGAGATGAAATCGCAAAATCAAATTTTCCGTGTTCGTTTGAATTTTTTCATCAGGCATTTGGAACAACTGGCCGGTGAACCGGAAAAATTCCCGCGCGGTGAGCTTCTCGTAGAGAAAGGGAAAATCGGGGACGTAGGCGATTTTGCGGCGGGCGGCGAGTGGCTGCGTTTGCATGTCGAAACCGCAGACGCGCGTGGCGCCGGCGGTCGGTTTCATCAGGCCGGCGAGGATTTTCAACGTGGTGGTTTTGCCGGCGGCGTTCGGGCCAAGCAGCGCGAAAAATTCGCCGCGCGGAATCGTGAGCGTGACGTCGTTGACCGCGACGAGGTCGCCGAATTTCTTCACGAGATGGTCGAGTTCGATCACAAAGTTGTTTCAGGATGGATTCCAGCCGTCGGGCGCGGCGGTGAGGCCGCCGGGCAGTTCGATGCGCAAAATGTCGCCGAGCGTGCTGACGTAAATGACGATTTTATTTTGCAGCCATTGCGTTTCGAGCCGATAAACGGAAACCGGCTCGCCGCCAATGGTCAGCCGTTCGCGGCGCGCCTCCCAATGCAGGCTTTGCAGAAGCGCGGCGGGCGTTTGGGGCAGTTCGGGCCAGTCGAAATCGCCGGGGCTGTCGGAAAAGGCGTTCAACACGGTGTTGGGATTTTGCAATTGGTCAAAGGTGAAGGTGCGCGAAATGGTTGAGCCATCGGAGGTGATTATCAGCGTCGCAGTTTGGTTTGTGGCGATGGAATGGATTTCAATTTCTGCGGCAGGCGCGGTCATTTTCAATTCCAGTTCGCGCCAGGCGCGGTTCGGGAAAAATTTGAGTTGGCCGTCAAATCGCAGCCGGTTGGTGAAACTGTCGAGCGCCACGTCGCCGTCGAAGCGGATTTGGTAGCCCGCGCGCACGGCGATGCCTTCGGGCGGCGGACTGTTTTCGTCGAGCTGGGACATGGCCTGTTCGACGCCAGTGGAAAATTCGCAAAAGCCGGTTCTTTGCCGGTCCTGATAAACGTCCAGCGTGGAAATGTCCGGTGCGGTCAGAATTTTCCGCCAGACCAAATCCACGGGCACGGAAATGCCGCCGTCGGACGGGCCGTATTCCACGCGCCACAGCAAGACGTTCATCACGACCCAAAATGCCGTGATGAAAAAAAATGTGAGTCGCGGCATCATGCGGACTCACGGAAGGTTCAAGACCTGCCCGACGCGCATGTGCCGCGGATTGAGGCCCGGATTCGCGGCGAGCAGTGCGTCCAACCCGACGCCGTATTTGCGCGCGATGGAAATGGGCGTCTCCCCGGCGACAACCGTGTGCGTGCGCGGCCGGGCGGCCGGAGCGGGAGGCGTTTCCGGATGGTTTGCGTCCGCCGCGGGGGATTGGGCTGGAAGCGGAGTCGGTGTTGGTTGCACCGCGGCGTTGTCCGGCAAATTTGTTTTCGCGGCCTGCTGGCTTTGATACCACGCGCGCCATTTGTCCACTTCATCCTGCAACCGGCGGTTTTCTTCAGTGAGACTCTCCAGTTGCTGCGCCATGGCCGGCGTGCTCGGCAACTGCATCACGTCGGCGGCGAGCCGTTGTTTGCAGACATAAATCCGCTGCCGGATGAGATCGGCATTTTCGGCATTTGGATCCAGTTTCAAATACTCCTGATAGTGGTAAATTGCCGCCGCCGGATCAGGCACCTTGCTGTCGAAAAGCATCGCGAGCTGGTAATGCGCCGCCGCCGAATGAGGATCGACCTCGAGCGATTCCTCAAACGCCTCGACCGCGCCCTGATAATCCATTGCGTTGACGCGGCTCTCGCCGAGGACGAAATGCGGCTCTTTTTCGTCGTCCGACTGGTCCTGGCCCGGCGGCGCGCAGCCGCAGAGAACGGCGGCGAGGCACAAGGCAAAAACGCCGGGCAGAAAATGTTTCCGAAAATCCACGACGCGAAATTAAACGAACCGGGCGGGTCGCGCAATCGCGCGCGTGCCGGAGCTTCAACCTTCCGCAATTGAAACTTGAAACCCGAAACCTTAAACTCGAGAGTTGATTGGTCGCGCGCGTGGCGGAATGGCAGACGCGCCGGACTTAGGATCCGGTTCCGAAAGGATTAGAGGTTCAAGTCCTCTCGCGCGCACCAAATTTCTCAATGAAATTGATGCGTTTAGTAATTCAGACACAGTTCTGACACAAGAAACGGCTGAAAGTGAAGGCGCAAATGTGAAATACCCCAAGCGCATCAAATTCCGTGGCCGCGTGCTCGCCACGATCTACGGCAGGTGCAAGGGACGCGATTCCTACCGCGTCGCATGGCAAGTTGCCGGGCAGCGTCGCATGGCGTCTTTCCCGTCCTATTCACTCGCCAAACGTCATGCCGACGGGCTGGTGAAGGATTTGTCCAAAGGCTCGCAAGTCACCGCCTTGAATCCCACGCAAGCCCGCGACGCGCTGGCCGCGATGGAACGTCTCGCGGACTTCTATCGCGCCACAGGACGCCGCGTGTCATTGCTGACGGGCATTTCTGAATTTGTCGAGGCGTCCACCAAGTTGAGCGGGCGCAACTTGGGCGAAGCGGTCGAGGGTTATTTGCGGAACGTCGCCACTGTGAAACGCAAAGACATCGGCGAAGCAGTCACGGAATTTTTGCAAGCCGACGCGCCGCGCACAAAAGCAGTCAACGGACTGCGGGCGCAACTTTCCGCCGATTATGCCAATCATCGCAAAATTCAACTCCGCAAGTTTGCGGATACGTTTCCAAACACCGCTGTTTGTGATTTGAGCAAAGAACACTTGGACACCTTCATCGGTTCACTTGACGATTTTGCTGCAAAAACACGCAACCATTATCGCGCCGCCGTCCGTCAATTTTTGCGTTGGGCGGCTCGCAAAGATTATCTGTCCGTCACGCATCGTTTGGGCGAGGCCGATGGATTGCGCCCCGAACACGCGAACACCGCCGAAATCAGTTTTTACTCGCCGCGTGAACTGGCCGCGCTGCTGGCGAGCGCCGATGAAACTTTGCGCCCGGTGCTTGCCGTTGGCGGGCTGGCCGGATTACGCTCAAAAGAATTGATGCGCTTGGATTGGGCGGACATCTGGCGCGTGCCGGGACACATTGAGATCACGGCGGGCAAAAGCAAAACCCGCCAACGTCGCCTTGTGGAAATCTGCCCGGCTTTGCAGGCATGGCTTGAACCGTATCGCGTCCGCGAACGCGGCAAGTTCTGGCCGGGTGAAGAAAGGACATTTTTGGAACACTACGGCGAACTCTGTGAAACGGCGGAAGTGGCGCGCAAAACCAACGGATTGCGCCACAGTTTTTGCTCGTTTCACTTCGCCTTGCACGCCAACGAAAACCAGACCGCGCAACAGGCGGGCAATTCACCGCAAATGATTCACGCGCACTACAAAGGACTGGCGACAAAAGCCGAGGCGGAAAAATGGTTCAACATCATGCCGCCGGACGCGGCAAAGAACGTCATTCCGCTGTCGCGCAAGAAAGCGCAATGACCGGCACGGATGGTTGACAATGGTAACACAGATGATACTATATGAACGGCTCTTTTGAGATTCGGGAATACATCGCGGACGGACATTCGCCGTTCGCCGAATGGTTTAACGACTTGGACGCGGTGACGGCGGCGCGGGTGGACAGATACATCCGCCGACTGGAAGCGGGCAATTTCGGCGCGGCCAAATCGCTGCGCGACGGCGTGTTTGAATTGCGGCTGGATTTTGGCGCGGGCTATCGCGTGTATTACGGGCGCGAAGGCCGGACAATCATCATCCTGCTCGGCGGCGGCAGCAAACGGCGGCAGGACACCGACATCGCCGCTGCGGTGGAACGCTGGAAACGATACAAACAAACGAAAAACTGATATGGCACTGACACGAGATTACAAGGAAACCGTCGTGGCGCGGATCAAGCGCGACGGCAAATTTGCGCGTGCGCTCTATGCCGAAGCCGTGGGCGCATTGCTGGACGGCGACACCGCCGAAGGACTTTCCATGCTGCGCGATCTGGTTCACGCCGAAATCACGTTCAAGGAACTGGCGCGGCAGACCGGCTTGGGCGAAAAAACACTGCACCGGATGCTGAACCGCAACGGCAACCCGACGGCGCGCAACTTGGGCGCGATTGTGCGGAGCATTGCCGAGGACTTGCATATCAAAACGCGCGTGCTTGTCGCTGCGAATAATTGACGGTTCAACGTGATGCCGACGAATTGGCTGCCCTTTGAAAGGTGACGCGATGAATTCTGCAAACCAGTCGGGTGACAGTATGGAAAGGCGAGTTGTGGACTGGGGCGTGAGCAGGCCGCATGAAGAAGATATGGGTGAGCTTTCGGCTGTTTGGCTCAAATTCGCGCGGCCTTCATTGCCACAAGGGGTTTCAAAGAATCAAATCATCCGCGCGGTTCAATGGTATCGCGGGGACATCGGAACACCCATTGGTCCGGCAATTTTGATATTCAACGAATTGCGGCGCGGGCTATGGGCTAAAGTCAGGTATCTTGAGCCTGCGGAAGTTTTGCGACGGTGGAAAGTCATGTCCGAACCAATTCAACAGGTGATGAATAAACTCGCACACGGTAAAAAAGTGTTTTGCCAGGTGCTCGTCGGGAGCGGCGAAGTCACTGCTGAAAACGTAGATGAAGTTTTCTGGTTCGCTTATCTACCGCCGGAAGTTGCGGCCTTTCAAAGCGAAGCTGACAAGACGAAATGCGTGGCAAATGTGGTGCTTGATTTAGTTGAACGCAGGCATCAAGCAGAATTGGAAAAATTAAAAGCGGAAGGCAACGCAAGGCATGAAGCCGAGTTAATAAAATTTCCAGCGCGCCGGCCACATGAGCCGCTAGATTTTGACCACTATAAAAATCGTGCGGATGTTCTTTGGCAACTTCTCCGCAATGACTGGCCGCGATTTTTTGAAGCGCACGACAAGTTGCAACTGGCGAAAACTGAATCGGAAAGGGTAGAGTGTCAAAAACTCGTTTGGCTCGCCTACATTGCAGATCACAAAGCGATTTACGGAAATTTTCCCGAAGTCAAAGAAGATGAAGCAGCGGAGCTTTGGCGCAATGACGAATACAACCGTTTGATGAGCGATGTTTTGAACGCTCCCCGAAATCACGACAAAAGAAGCTGGCAACTCGCAAATGGCTGGATTGGAAAAAATTACTACCGCATGAATGAAGCGGAGCTTCAAGAAGCTTTTGCGCGTGATTGGAATTACAACCCCGGCTTTCATAAGGGCAACACGCTTGCCAAACACGCCCGCGACATTGGCCTTCGCTTTGCGTTGCCACGCGGAAGGCGAGAAAAGCCAAACTTACTTCCGCCGGGATAAATTCGGACGGTTTTCAAAATCGCATCCGCAATAAATTCTTTTTCCCAATCATGCGCTTTAATTAGCACATGATTGAATCAACACACAATACAGCACCGTCGGGCAAGGCGGGCTTCATTGATGAAAAAGAATTGCTGAAACGTCTCCCCGTTTCACGCCGCACGGCGTTCAACTGGCAACGCTGCGGAAAATTGCCGTGCGTTAAAATTGGCCGGCGCAAATTGTTTCACTGGCCATCCGTTGAAAGCGCGTTGCTGCGCCAGCAACGAGGCGGTGAGCAATGAAGTCCGCGATGCGCCGATCCAAGTGCGATAAATCCACCCTGCGCCGCATTGAAATCATTCTCCGGCGCGGACACTATCGCCGCCGCGCCCGGCGTCGCCCGGCTGCGGAATTGCGCGGCAGATGCACTTGGGGGAATTGTGAATGATTTGCGTGCCATTAAAGCCGCTCCGTTTTGCTGGCAGCACAAAGTCGCGCTGCGAAAAATCCGCGAAGCCTTTGACGCGGAAAAAACCGTTGCCAGCGCACTCGCCGTTTATCTCGCGCTGACAGAAATCGCTTCCGATGATGAAACGGAAGAATTTCAAACGACGCACGCATGGATTGCCAACAAGTCCGGCGTTTCGCCGCGCACGGTTCAAGACCGACTGACAGGACTCGCGGAAATCGGCGTTGTAAAAATTCATACGCCCGCGCTGAAATCACCGTCCACCTACCGGCTGTTGTCCGTCCCGCAACCATTGCCGAACGCCCGGCAACGGACGAAAAAACAATCCTTGCCGTCATCAGAACAAAATGAGAAGAAAGGATTGAAGACTTATTCGACAAAGGCGAGCAAGCTCAATGCGCGGCAAAAAGAACTGGCAGACCGCATTGAAGCCGCGCTCGGCAATCAGTGGACAAATGACGCGGGCAAATGGATTGGCCGAATCAAATCCGCGCCGGGCAAATGCGAGCGCGTGATTGCCGAAGTTGAATCGGCGGTGCGTGAAAGCCGAATCCAAACCACGCACGCGCAATATGCAGAACAAATTTGGAAAGAGTTTGCGCCATGAAATGTCAAAGGAATCTCTTTGAAATTCGCTTATAGCAAGGTGAGAATACATTTCAGGCAACGCGCACGCTTGGAATTTCAAGAAAAAAACACACTGAAAAATAATTATGAGCGACACGAAGCAATGCAGTCTGTGCGGTGCAACCAAACCGCTGACGGAATTTTACACGAAGCCAGATGGCCAGCCGCGCGCCCGGTGCAAAGAATGTCTTCGCGCAGATTCTCGCCGCCGCGATCCAATCTGGCAAAAAGCCAATCCTGAAAAATGTCGGGCAAGAGTTCGGCGCTGGCAACAGCGCAACCCAGAGCGCGTTCGCAAATACGGGCGCGACGGCATGAGACGATTGCGCCGACGCAAACGTGATCGCGGCCAGACGTTTCTCCCGCTCCAATCCGCGCCCGCGTGACTGGTCACTGGCTGTTTTGTAAATCTTCTTTGACCTTTTCGATGGCAGCAGCGTCGGCGGCGGATTCAATCATTTCAACATGCGAAATGTAAAATCGTAAATCACGGTCGCCTTCCTCTTTTTCTTGTGGACAGCCAAAAAAACGCACCCTGTCGCCCTGTTTGAGATTCATTACTTCGGCAAGTTCCGGTGCAGGTTGGTCATCATGTGGATTTTTTTTGAACACGACGCAATCATCAAAGGCATCATCCGATTTATCCTTGATCCAAAACCCAAGCAAAAAGTCTTTGTCATCCCCGTAAAGTCCAATCGCACTGAAATCCTCGAAAGTCCCGTCCATCCAACCTTGCTGGTTCATCACTTTTTCTGGAAAATTTTCAAGCATCTTGGATGTGAATTCCATCTGGCCAGCGGCGCGCATCTGTGTGGCTTCGGCGTCGAGTTGGTGCTGCCGTTGCGCGGCTTTACAATCCTGAAAATAAAGCCAGTCGTTCGTTGAAAGGTCGGAAATTTTCAAGAGGCAGTTCGTGCCATGACTTTTGATGACGATTGCCTCCGTGCCGGAAGTAAAATAGTCGCCGGTGAATTTCGCGCCGGTTTTCAAAGTCCAAGTGTGAACGGAATTGGTTTGCGCTGACGCCGCCAACGTGACCAGTGAGAAAAACAATGCGAGTTTCGTTTTCATTATTTCAGTTCCTTTCGTTACCGCACGGGATGATGAAGGTTTTCAAGATTTGCGTCGTATTTATTGAGTCTGTTGGACATCCAAATTGACTTCCGAGTTATCAATGAAGCTGGTGATGCTATCCAGCCGGTATTTTTTGCAGCTATCTTTTAACGAACTGACCTTGAAACTCCAAGTGTCGTCCGGTGCCAGCGTTTGAATAAAGTCCATCGCATCATCCACTTTGTTTCCATCGTCATCGAAGTAACTGAAATTGACTGTGACACCATTGAGGGACGTGTCAGACAAGTTTTGAATGATGCCCGTGATGTCCATGCCGCCGTCGTCTTGAATCTCGCCTTGAACATTTGAAATGGAAACTTTTGGCACGGGCGCGGCGGGTTGAGAGGCAGCAACGACCGGCGATGCCGGAGAACTGATTTGCGAAGAATTGTCAACCTGTGGCGAAACGGGATTAAGCATTTCTCCGCTGAAATCCACGCTGGACAGCAAAAAGACTGAAACGAAAAACGTTAGCAGCCACACAATCGCGTATCCGTTGCTCTGCTTTAACCGCGCCGCGCGGACGAATAAATAAATCGGAATCAATACAATCCATCCAGCGAAATCCTTATACCCCGCACGATTGAGGTAAATTACATCAGCGAAGCATAGGCCAATGTTTAATACTATCGCAATCCACCAAAAATGATGAGCCGATTGACCAGTTGAGGCCGCAGCGAGTATTTGGATTCCAGCAGAAATGATTGGCGCAAAAGCCAGTGTCCAAACTGCCCCATTGTTCACGCTTTCGCCGGTGAGCGGTGGCGGCGGTATGCTGGCGAAAAAACGCTTTATTTCCGTCTGATAGGCTGGCGTCCAGTCCGCCATTCCTTCAGACCATACAGACGAATTAGGTTGAATTACATTTGTTGCGATGAGCGTCCGAACCTGATTTTCGTTGCGCGGGCCAATTCGTTTTCCGTTCTGGGAATAATACCACGCTCGGCCTTCCATTGTATCCTGCTGATTTTGCGGCGGAATTGATGACTTGCGAATCTCATTCAGGCGCGCCTGCGGTGCTGCTGGCGGCGCGATTGGCGCGGGAATTTCTTTGGTCAAATAGATGGCCGTGTCCATTCCGCAATGCGGACAGGGAACGGTCTGGCCGAAGCGCCGAATGTCATTTTCCGAACTGAAATCAAAATCGGCGGCGTCAAATTCAATTTCCCCGTCGCACGATTGACACTGACATTTTGCAATCATAAGTCTTTTCCAATTTGATTCCTCTGCGTCTCCGCGCCTCTGCTCTCGAAATAAAAAAAGGCGTGCCTTACTCACGCTCCATCCCAGGCACTGGCGTGCCCTTCACGAAACGCTTTCAGACACGCCCGATGTGGGCGTGCCTTCGAGCGCTGTCCGTGAAGTCAAAATGCCAGTTTTGGGATGGACAGCAGCCGAAGCCGCAAATTTCTTGTTTTGGTTTTCCTACATTCTTTTTTTCGGAACGCTGACGATTGAACCAAACGGCATAAGGCAAGGCAAGTCGGCGTCATCATCGCAAAGCAATTCTCCGTGCGCAAAATCATAGAGGCAAAACTCCCGGAAGCCGGGCGGCGGGTGCAATCTGGAGCGCAGCCGGATGAGGCGAGCAATAGATTGACGCGACGACCGGCGACACATAATCGGCCTCTGATTGCGCGCATGCGGTTTCAACGCGGTTGCGTCAGCGGTGGACTGAATGAAGCAAATCAGTTGGCGGCGAGCGAAGCACTTCGGTTAGCAGCCAAGTTAGCAGCATGGTTAGCACGAAGGTTCGCATCAGGCGAAGCATCGAGTGCAACATAAGACGCAACAACATGGTAAGCACGACAGTTAGCATTGAACGCAACATTTAGCGAAGCACAGAAACCTTAATTTGTTAAGGGGTAAGGCTTGTTCCGTGTTATTGGCAGCCGAATAGGATGCCTTGCCGTCCGCCGGGAACTTCATTTTGGATCGTCATTTGTAAATTGGAAGAAAGGCGAAATTCATTTTGTTTGGAAAACGAGCAGGGCGGTTTCGGCAATATGAGAAAATGCCGCCATGAGTCATTTTGTTCAACGCTTGAATCACGCTTTTTCTGTATCAGGTAAAATTCCGTTTGCATGAGCAGCGAACCAAAACAAACGCCGCCAAGTGAGACGGGCTTCATTGATGAAAAACAACTGCTGACGCGGTTGCCCGTTTCGCGCCGGACTCTTTTTTCGTGGCGCGTGTCTGGGAAAATCCCTCACGTCAAAATTGGCCGTCGCATCCTGTTTCACTGGCCGAGTTGCGAAGCCGCGCTATTGCGTTACCAGCGCGGGGCGGAATGAAATCGTTCCGCCGCTTTGGAATGGCTCGCCGCGCGCCGTAAATGACCTGCTGCGAGCGTTTGACTGGCAGTGTGAAGTTGACCGCGACACAGATTAGACACAGAATCAGGCCGTGACACAACACTGACACAAGCCGACGGCACGACATGGATTGACACAGATTTTTCTACCTCTAGTTGCTCATTAAATCACAATAACGCTTGCAATAACTATTGAATTAGCGTATCACTATCGGTAGGCAA
Organism: Candidatus Aquilonibacter sp.; assembly: GCA_035504945.1. GTDB lineage: Bacteria > Verrucomicrobiota > Verrucomicrobiia > Limisphaerales > UBA11358 > UBA11358. The sequence continues at coordinate 57,886 of DATJRH010000006.1, forward strand.
ACGCACAAAAAGGCAAATATGAGCAACGAAGAAAACACGCAAATTAGAGGTTCAAGTCCTCTCGCGCGCACCAGAAATTTTCCGTGCGGATGGCACGGCACAAACTACGATGACGCCATGTCCGACGCTTACAGCCAACTGCTCGACGCGACGATTCAACATCTGGAGCATTTGAAATCGCGTGGCGCGCGGCACGTCAGCGTTTCACCCGAAACGCTGCGCGCGCTGGCGCAGCCGGCAAAATCGCAAATTGAAAAGTCAGTTGTGCCGGCGCCGACAGCCAGGCCGCCAATGCAGTCCGCAATTTCAAAGTCCGCCGCCGAACAAGCTTCCCTTCTCGCGTTGCCCGGCGAAACTGTTCCATCCGAAAAGCCACCGCTTGACCCGCAGATGAAAGCCGCCGCGTTTGCCGCGCTGCGCGAACGCGCGCTGGCATGCGTGAAATGCCCGCACCTCGCGTCGTCGCGCAAGACGGTCGTGTTTGGCGTCGGCAGCATTGACGCGCAACTGATGTTCGTCGGCGAAGCGCCGGGCGCGGACGAAGACGAGCAGGGCGAGCCGTTTGTGGGCCGCGCCGGACAGTTGCTCACGAAAATCATCGAGACGATGGGCTTGCAGCGCGGCGATGTTTACATCGGTAACATTTTGAAATGCCGGCCCGACACGCCCGGCCAGTCCGCCGGCAACCGCAAACCGACGCCCGACGAAATGGCCACGTGCATTCCCTATTTGCACGAGCAGATTGATTTGATCCGTCCGAAAGCGCTCGTCGCCCTCGGCGCGACGGCGGTGGAAGGATTGCTCGGCAAGACCATCGGCATCACGAAACTGCGCGGGACGTGGAAGACCTATCGCGGCATTCCGCTGATGCCGACGTATCATCCGGCGTATTTGCTGCGCAACCAGGCGATGAGCGAGAAGCGCAAGGTCTGGGAAGACATGTTGGCCGTGATGGAAAAGCTCGGAATGTCCGTCAGCCAGAAGCAGCGGAATTATTTTTTGAAGGCGTGAAAGCCCGCTGGAAAATTTTGATCGCCGTCGGAATTTTTCTGGCGGTGTTCACTGCCATCTGGATCATGACGATGCACGTCCGGCCGGAAAAAGAACTTGGGGCTTACAAAAAAATCCTGCGCGACAAGGGGGAGAAGCTGGAAATTAGCGAAGTGCTGCCGCCATCGGTCCCGCCGGAAAGCAACGGCGTGGAGCTCGTGCAATCAGCATTTACGTTGCTTGACTCGTCGTCGAGCGGCGGTGATTGGAGAAATCAACCGTTCATGATGCAAATGGTCGCGCCGGGCAAAGCCTTGATTGGCTGGCAACAACCGGACGTTCGCGGTTTTGACTTCACCAACTCGTGGGATAATGTCACGGCGGCAGCGGAAGCTAGCCGTTCGGCGAGGGAAATGTTGATGCAAGCGGCGGCTTATCCGGCAATTGATTTCCAACTCGACTATGACAAATGGCCGGATTCATCGGAGATGCTGATGAAATATCTCTCGCCGCTTAAACGCAGCGCGCAAAGCTTGGCGGCAGCGGCGATGTGCGATTTGCACAATGGAGATTCGGCTTCCGCGACGACAAACATTTGCACGCTGCTGGCTTTGGTGCAGGGCGAACACAGTGATCGAACGCTGATTGCTCAGTTGGTTCGCATCGCGATGACTGCGATTGCAGCTGACGCGAGCTGGGAATTGTTGCAATCAACAAATGTCAACGACGCGGAATTGGCCAAGCTGCAAAAAAACTGGGAGCGTTTGGAATTCATTGAACCCGTCGAAAATTCACTTTTGATGGAACGCGCCGGCACCGAAGTCACCATCCAAAAAATGCGGGCCAACCCTGAAAATTTCAATCGCTATGCGGGAATGATGCTTGTTTCGAGCGGTTCGAGTGGCATGGGCGGTTCCGGGGATTTGCTTGATGAACTCAAAGACTTTTGGAACAAGGCAAAATTTGCATATGCGGCATCCATGTGGCGTTCGTCGTGGTCTTATTCAGATGAACTACGAACGTTGCAAAGCGATCAAATCGTTTTGGAAACTCTGCGCGCCGTGGAAACAAATCGGGTTTTCAATCCGGCTTACACCAATATGCTGAACCGGTTGGCTGTCATCGGAATCACCAACGAGCCAGACAACTGGTTATTGTCAAAATTGGACGTTCCCGACTATCGCCGGCTCTTTTCCGAATTCAGCGACTCTATGAGCGTCGTCGTTCGCAAGACAATGGCCGCAGAAGCTTCAAAGCGAATTGTCATCACAGCCATCGCTTTGAGACGATTTCAACTCAAGCATGGAAATTATCCGGTGGATTTGAATTCACTTGTGCCGGAATTTCTCGTGTCGGTTTCGCTCGACCCTGTGGACGGGAAACCGTTGCGTTACCGGCTGAACGCGGACGGAACGTATTTGCTCTATTCCGTCGGCGACAACGGCGTGGACAACGGCGGCGTGCCGGGCACATTGCAAAGCTTTTACTGGCTCGGAATTAGCGCCCCCGACTGGGTCTGGCCGCAGCCCGCGACGCCCGCCGAGGTTCAGTATTTCTACGACCATCCGCCAAAATAATTTGCGACTTTCCAATTCGCCACGTTTCGCGTAATTAGCGGGCGTATTTTTGCACCGATGCTGGAAAAAATTTTCGCCCCGCTCATCGCCTGGTATCTCACCGCGCTCAAAACCGGCGGTTATCCGCTGGTCGTGCTGTTGATGGCGCTGGAAGGCTCCTTTCTGCCGCTGCCGGGCGAAGTCATCATCCCGCCCGCCGCAAATCTGGCGTGGACGAACGGACTTAATCTCTTTCAATTTCATCTGTCCGGCTGGCCGGCGGAAATCGGCGTCGTCATTGCCGCCGCGTTTGGCGCTTGGCTCGGCGCCTCGGCGATGTATTGGCTGGTTCGCATTGCCGGCCGTCCGCTGGCATTGCGTTACGGAAAATTTATTTTCTTTCCGCCGGAAAAATTGGAAAAGGCCGAGCGCTGGATGTCGCACTACGGCCCGATGGGCGTGTTCGTCGCGCGGCTGCTGCCGGGCGCGCGGCAACTGGTCGGGATTCCCACCGGCATCGCGCGGATGGATTACCGGCTGTTTTCCATTTTCACGGTGCTGGGCGCGGTCATCTGGTGTTCGGTGCTTTGCTACGTCGGCGTGAAAATGGGACAGGACGAAGGGCATCACATTACACTCTGGGTCGGCGGCGCGGCGCTCGTGTTTGGCGGGCTGTATTATTTTTTTGTCCACCGGCATTTGAAGAAGTCAAAAGTCGGAACTCCGGAATGAAGAATTCGTCCTCGCGCTCGTCCTCGTCCTCGATTTTCCGCTTTCGATTACGAGAACGAGGACGACGAGGAGGATTGGCGGTTAAAAAGTCTTTGCGCCTTTGCGCCTTTGCGTTGAAATTCCGTTGTGCCAGTTTCTGAACTCATCCGCAAAAAAATCGGCGCGCTGCCGCACAAGCCGGGCGTCTACCTGATGCGCGACCGGCTGGGCACGGTCATTTACGTCGGCAAGGCGCGTGATTTGCGCAAGCGCGTGAGCCAGTATTTTCATCCGAGCCGGCGGATGGGCTGGGACTTGAAATTCAACGCGCTGGTCGAGGCGATTTGCGATTTCGATTTTCACGTCGTCCGCAGCGACGCCGAGGCGTATCTGCTCGAAGGCAAGCTCATCAAGGAATTCAAACCGCGTTACAACATCAGCTTCCGCGACGACAAGCGGTTCCTGATGCTGAAAGTAAATTTGAACGATCCGATTCCGAATTTTTCGTTTGCACGATTTAAGAAGGACGACGGTGCGCGCTATTTCGGGCCGTTCGCCAATTCCGGCGCGTTGCGGAACACGCTCGCGTTGGTGCGGCGGCAGTTCAATTTGCGCGGCTGCCGCGCGTTCACGCCGGGCGCGGACGATTACAAACACTGCCTTTACGCGCATTTGAAATACTGCACCGCGCCGTGTGTTGAAAATGTTTCGCGCGGGCAATATCTCGAACAGGTCAGGGCCGCGTGCGATTTTCTGGAAGGCCAGTGCCGCGAAATGCAGGACCAGCTCGAAGGCGAAATGAAAAAGGCCGCGCTGAACCAGGATTACGAAAAGGCCGCGAGCTTGCGCGACTTGATTCGCGATTTGAAGGAGACGTGGAAAAAAACGGAAAAGTTCGAGCGCATTCCGTATTCGCTGCCGGGAAATGTCCGGCCGGAAAATGATTTGCAGGAGTTGGCGGAAATTCTTGGGCTGCCGGAACCGCCGCGGCGGATTGAAGGTTTCGACATTTCCAACATCAGCGGCACGTTCGCCGTGGCGTCGCTGGTGAGTTTCAAAAACGGCCGGCCTGACCGCGCGAATTACCGCCGGTTCAAAATCAAAACCGTCGAAGGCCAGGACGATTTTGCCAGCATGGCGGAGGTGGTGAAACGACGTTACTCGCGATTGCAACGTGAGAAAAAATTATTGCCAGATTTGATTCTGATTGACGGCGGCAAGGGGCAATTGAACGCAGCGGTCGGAGAATTGAAGAAACTCGGGCTGGAAAAAATTCCCGTTATTGGGTTGGCGAAGGAGTTTGAGGAAATTTATCTGCCGGGCAAAAGCGAACCGCTGCGGCCCGGCCTTGAGCATCCGGCGGTGAAATTGTTGCAGCGTCTTCGCGACGAATGCCATCGCGTGGCGAATTCCTACAACGCGCAGTTGCGGCTCAAGCGGATTTCCGAAAGCGTGCTGGACGAATTTCCCGGCATCGGCGAACGGCGTAAAACAGCGTTGCTGAAAAAATTCGGCTCGGTGCAACGATTGCAACTGGCGACGGTCGAACAAATTTCCAAAGTGCCGGGTTTTGGCGGCAAGGCGGCGGAAGAATTGAAAAAGTTTTTGGAAGCACGGACGATTGTGCCGATTTCAGCCTGAATGAATTGGCTGGCTTTCGCGCATTGAATTACGCCTTTGGTTCATTTGCAGCCGTGCCCGCCAAACCCAGAAAATACATGGCACACACAACAGCAACGTCAGGCCGCCTCGAAACCAGATGGGGCTTGGCGGCTCACTGTTGAAAGCATCTGTAAGAGCTTCCCCCACAATAGCGCCACCGCTGGTATTACTGCTGACAAAGGTCATGTGTCGTTGCTCGGCAGGAAGACAATGAAAAAGGGCAAACCACGCCAGAAGCACACAGACAAGCAGTGACACGATGTGACTCGTTCGGTCACGACTTACCTTTGCCAAGAACCAAATTCCGGTTTCAGCCAGGAGAATTATGAAGAGGGCGGTGCTTGTTTCCAAATCCCACTTCGGGTGAAAGGAGATAAAATCCCAGCCGAAACTAAAATACAAGGTGCCATACAACAGCGTGACCCCGGCAGCCAGCCAACCGGTGATTAGCAAAATAGTTCGCCGCATTTTATGGTCTGCTTCAACTTTTTTGAATTCTGTTTGGATTACGCGCGCTTGCCCGATTTTTTGAACCGCTGAATTGAAAATTTCCCGCTCGCTCAATCCCGATTTCATCTGCATTTCAATTTCTTCGCGCAGATGAATTTCCAGTTCTTCCAGTGGCACGGGCGCTTTGATTCCAGCGTCGAGCATTTGCTGTCGCCATTCCGCAATAGATTGTTCGAGGTCAAACATATTGCTCCTTTTTCAGGCTGGCCAAAACTGAATGCACCAGCGACCATTGTTCGTGGTGTTTGGCCATCGCCGTTTTGCCGTCTTTTTTGAGGGAGTAATATTTCCGCTTCCGTCCGCTCTCGCTTTCCGCCCAGCGCGATTTGATCAAGCCCCGGTGTTCCATGCGGTGCAGCACCGGATAAAGCATGCCGTCCGTCCAGTTCAGCTTGCCGCCGGAGCGGGCTTTGACTTCCTGGATGATGGCGTAGCCGTAGCTCTCGCCCTTGGCGAGCAGCGACAAAATCAGCGGTTCCGCCGACGCGGCAACCAGTTCTTTGCGAATCATAGGGACACGATACATAGACACTAAATGTATGTCAAGTCAAAAAGAGAACGGCACTTTTGATGAGAAAATGGCAGGTTGCAATTTCGCGCGGCTCCGCGCGCAATCATTTTGGCTTTTCGCCGTAATTGATCGCCATGGCGCCGCCGAGTAGGTTGAGGATACGGACGTTCGCCAGTTTCAGGCTGCGCATTTTTTCGGCGACGGCCAGTTGCGCCGGATAATGTTTCAGCGATTCCAAAATGTAGGCGTAAGCCTGCGAATTGCCGCAGAACAAAAGTCCGATGAGCGGCACGGAGCATTTCAAGTGCGTGAAATAAATTTTGCGCCACAGCGCATTTTCCGGCTTGCCGAATTCAAGGATGACGATTCGCCCGCCGGGTTTGGCGACGCGGATCATTTCTTCGAGACCTTTTTCCCAGCTTGTCAAATTCCGCAGGCCGTAACCAACGGTCACGGCGTCGAAGGAATTGTCGGGAAACGGGATTTGCTGCGCGTCGCCCTGAACCAGTTTTAAGTTTTGAGTTTTGAGTTTTGAGTTTTTCCGCCGTCGTGCCTCGGCGACTTCGAGCATTTTTTCACTGAAATCCAGACCGGTGACTTCTGCGCCGCGCCGAGCGAGGGCAAAGGCGAGGTCGCCGGTGCCGCAGCACAAATCGAGCGCACGGTCGCCGACTTTCACGGCGGCAAGCTCGACAACGCGGCGTTTCCAAAGCCGGTGCAGGCCAAAACTTTGCAGGTCGTTGAGCAGATCGTAGCGCCGCGCAATCGCGGCGAAAAGGTCGTTGACCTTGGCGGCGCGCTGTTCGCCGGGCGTGTAAAAAGTGTTGCTCACGCGGGCATTTTACACGTTCGCCGGGTGAAAATAAATTGTCTTTGCATCCGGCAGCGGTTTTGTTAGGCTCCCGGCATTGCGCTTTCAGAAGAATGCGAATGTTGTATAATCGTGATTAATTATGAATAGCGAACCGACACCGGCAAGGAAGATTCTGGTCGTGGATGACAACGAGATCATCCTCAAAACAATTTCGCTGAAATTGCAGGGTGCCGGCTATCAAGTCGTTACAGCGCTGGACGGTTCGGAAGCCGTGGCCGCTGCACGCAAGGAGCACCCGGATTTGGTGCTGCTGGACATTGGATTTCCGCCTGACGTGGATGGCGTGCCGTGGGATGGTTTTCGCATCATGGAATGGTTTCACCGGCTGGAAGCGGCAAAAAAAATTCCCGTCATCATCATCACCGGTGGCGACGATGCCAAATATAAGGAGCGCGCGATTTCCGGCGGCGCGGTGGCATTTTTTCACAAACCGATTGAGCACGATGATTTGCTCAAGGTCATCCGTGCGACGCTGGGAACCTCGGCCGCCAAGCCGGCGTGAAATGAGCTTGCCTTTTCGGGACGTTTTCGTAGCTTGCCGTTGGAAGCGAGCGTAGCTCAGTCTGGTAGAGCGTCACCTTGCCAAGGTGAATGTCGAGGGTTCGAATCCCTTCGCTCGCTCCAATTCATCCAATGCGATCAGCGTAGCCAACCCGAGACAAACCCCGCAATTTACAAGCGTTTTATCGCTTTTTGATCCTTCGCCCGGTTGCGATAGGTTGAGCCATGTTTTGACCATCTGCGCCTGAAATCCCAAAGTGCGAACTTTGACGTTGGGCGCTCTTTTTCAGCGCGAAGATGGACGCGACCTTCCATTGATTGCCACGCTCATGAACGATTCTGCTCCAACATTTCCAAATCTTCACGAATCCATGAATCAGCAGGGTGGGCCGCGACTACTGGCTGATCTCTTTCCGGGGTTGGTGCCGCGCGCCTTGCCGTGCTGCCTTAATCCAATTTGGTCCGGGCGGAAACTATTTCTTCCTCGAGCCCTGAAAACATTCCGGCAAGCGCCAGTCGGCTGATTCGGTAACTTGAACGGTCGGCATTGTTGCGGACTTGGCGGAATTTTTCCGCGATACGCAGCCGCGCCGAGCGACAAAAGAAGTCAACCAGCTCGGGCAACGGTTCACTTTCGTTCCGGCTAAGGCCGTCTTTCAATAGTTTTTCAGCGCGCAGGCAGGTCGCGGTGATGGCGAACAATTCGGCACCAATGTCCACGAACCGGCCGAGCAGTAATTGCTCGCGCTCCAGTTTTGATCCGTGCCGGAGCATGGCGTGGGAAATGGCACGCGCCAGCCGGCGGCTGGTTCGCGCGGCGTAGCGGAGATGCCTTCTCAACACCGCCGCCGTGGCGCATCGGGAATTGAATCCTGCGCTGCCGACTGAAAGCCATTCCGTTGGCAGAAATTGCTTCGGATACCACGCGAGGTAAAACAGCGCCGCCTTGGCGGCGGCTGCCAGCCGCTGCGACCATGGTAATTGTGAATTCAACACCGGCGCGGCAATTTTCAAATGGGCGTCAAGCATTTCGCGGGCGATGAACAGCCGCATGATTTCGCTGGAGCCTTCGAAGATGGTGTTGATGCGGTTGTCCCGTAAAAATCGTTCGACGGGGACCGGCGCTTCGCCCCGCGTCTTCAGCGACGCGGCGGTTTCGTAGCCGCGCCCGCCGCGGATTTGCATCGTGTCGTTGACGATCTGCCACGCCGCTTCCGTGCCCCACAATTTGCAGAATGCGGCTTCGAGCCGGACATCGGCGTTTTTGTCGCGGTCAACCCGGCTGGCCGCGAGCAGCGTCATCGTCTCCATCGCAAATGTGTTTGCCGCCATGCGCGTGATTTTGTCGGCGACGACCGCATGTTTGCCGATGGGGACGCCCCATTGCACGCGCTGGTTGGCCCAGTCGCGTGAAATTTCCAGGCAGCGTTTTGACAAACCAACGCACGCGGCGGGCAGCGTCAGCCGTCCGGTGTCAAGCGTCGTCAGCGCCACGCGCAGACCCTTGCCTTCGGCCAGTAAAATATTCTCGCGCGGCACACGAACGTTTGTGAAGCGGATGACGCCGTTGTAAAGCGCCCGCAAACCCATGAACCGGCAGCGGTGAATCGCCTCCACGCCGGGCCAGCCGGTTTCCACGATGAATGCCGTGATCTGGTCCTTCGTTTTGCCGTTCACCGGCTTCGGCGGCGTTTTGGCCATGACGACGATAACACCGGCTTTAGTGCCGTTCGTGCACCAGAGTTTTTCGCCATTCAGAATGAAGAATTTTCCGTCCGGCGTCGGCTCGGCGTGTGTTGACATCGCCGCCGGGTCGGAACCCACGTCGGTTTCCGTCAGGGCAAACGCGGAGATTTCGCCATGTGCAACCCGCGGCAAATATTTGCGTTTTTGCGCTTCCGTGCCGAACAAGAGGAGCGGCTGCGGTACGCCGATGGACTGGTGCGCCGAGAGCAACGCCGTCAAATTGCCGCACCAACTGCCCAGCATCATCGCCGCCCAGCAGTAATTCGTCTGGGAAAGTCCCAGCCCGCCGTATTCAACCGGGATTTTGATGCCAAACGCGCCAAGCTTTGCCAGCTCGTCAATCACCGGCTGCGGAATTTCACCGGTGCGGTCAATTTCGTCGGGGTCGGTTTTCCCGCGCAGCAACGTTTCCAATTTTTTCAGAAACAGGGCCCCCTTTGCCCGGTCTTCGGCAGTTTGTGCGGGAAACGGGCGGATGCCCGACAGATTGAACTCGCCCATGAATAATCCGGCAGCGAAGGTTCGTTCCTGCGCAGTTTCACGGGCGGCCTCGGTCAGTTCCAGCGCCGCGCGTTGGCCGGCGGACATCTTCGATGTGTCAAGCAGCGGGCGTGGCTCTTTCGTCATCCGCTTTTCCGGCGGCTCGATCAGCGGTGACTTCAACGCGGTCATAAATATTCAAGAGTTCGAATAAAATTTCTTTCCGTCTGCCGCAAGCCTCCGCAGCAAGTCGCACGGCTCGAATTGCGTTGCGCCGGCATCCGAAAGTATTTCCATTGCGCCGGCGAGTTTTTCCAAACCAACCGAATCAGCGTAATGCAGCGGCCCGCCACGGAACGGCGCAAAACCGGTGCCCATGATCATCGCAAAATCCACGTCCTCCGGAGCGGTGACAACTTGTTCTTCGAGACAGCGCGCTGCTTCGTTGACCATCAGAAAGACCATGCGCTCCTGCAATTCCTCGCGGATCGAACGGCCCGCTGTCTGATCTTGGACAAAGCCCATCACAAATGGATTTGGCTGCGGCTTCCTCGTCTGGCCGTAACGATAATAACCGGCCCCGCTTTTGCGTCCCAGCAGCCCGGCTTCAACCATTTTGCCAAGAACGGCCGGCACTTTCAGGCGGTCTCCAAAACTGGCGGCCAGCGTGTCTGCCACGTGCAACGCCACGTCCCCGCCTACTTCGTCCAGCAACCGCATTGGCCCCATCGGCATGCCAAAATCCAGCATCGCTTCGTCGAGGTTCTCCAGGCTTGCGCCGCGCTCGAACAAATTTCCGGCCTCGACGAGGTATGGCATGAGAATGCGGTTCACCAAGAAGCCGGGACTGTCCTTCACGATGACCGGCAGCTTGCCGATTTGTTGCACGAATTTTACCGCTCGCTGTAACATTGCTTGCGTAGTTTGGCGCGCCGCGACAATTTCCACCAGTTGCATCCGATGGACGGGATTGAAGAAATGCAAACCGAGAACCCGCTCTGGATGCCGCGTGGCGGAGGCAAGCTCGGAAACCGGCAAAGCGGAAGTGTTCGTTGCCAGAATGGTTTCGTCCTCGACCAGTTCGTCGAGCCGTTGGAAAATTTTCCTTTTCAATTCCAGATTTTCGACAGCCGCCTCGATCACGAGATCAACGTGGCGCAGCGAAACTTCCGTTGGCGCCGGGTAAATCCGGTCCAGCCCGTCCCGCGCTTCCCGTGGCGAGAAAATGTGGCGTTGGAGACCATCCCGATAAAGTTTCGCAATGCCAGCCATGCCTTTGGCCACTTGCTCCGTGTTCACGTCGCGGAGAATGACCGGCAATCCACGCGCGCTCAGCCATTGCGCGATGCCTGCGCCCATCACGCCGGCGCCAACGACGGCGGTGCGCGCCACCGCTTTGGGTTCGGCTCTTGGCACAGCGACATTGACGGTTCGTTTCTTGGCGCGTTCCCGCAAAAAGAAAACGCGGAGCAGATTATGGCAGGCCTCGGTTTGGACGAGTTCAAGAATGCCTTCGCGTTCGAGCGCCAGGGAAGAGGAAACGGACTTCGTGACGCCTCGCGTCATCACCTCGAACGCCTTCAACACTGCCGGATAGTGGCCGCGCGTTTTCCACAGCAACCGCCGCCTCAACGACGAAGCAAGGATGGCCGCCGTCAAAGGGTTGTTCACCAACCAGTGCGAGGGCCGGCGCGGTTTGCCCTGGTGGATTCTTTGCACTGCCGCCCGAACGAGGCGTTCGGTGGGAACCAGTTCATCCACCATGCCGAGTTTCAACGCTTGACCCGCTGAAATGGTTTTTCCCGCCAGAATGAAGTCCAGCGCCTTCGGCAGGCCAATCAAACGCGGCAGTCGCGTTGCGCCACCCCACGCCGGCAACACGCCAAGGTTGGTTTCTGGCAGCCCGATTTTGGTTACACGATCAGGCGACGCCAGCCGACAATCACAAGCCAGTGAAATTTCATAACCGCCGCCCATCGCCGCGCCGTGAATCGCCGCCACCGTCGGAACTGACAGCTGTGACAGCCGACGGATTTGCGCCTGGCCGAACTCCAGTAATTGCCGCGTCTCTGCCAGTGGTGTGTTTTGCGTCATCCGGCGCAAATCCGCGCCGGCAATAAAAATTGTTTGCTTGGCGCTGATGAGAATGACGCCCTTGACCTCCGGCGTATTGCCGATGAAATCCAATTCCTGCCGCAATTCCTCCAGAGTTGCGCGGTCAAAAATGTTGGCCGATGAGCCGGGTCGGTCAAAAGTCAGCACGCAAATTCCGTCGTCGCGTATAGTGCGACGAATGTTGTGTAATTCGTCTGCGGACAGAACAATCGTCGGCACGAACTTCGGAATCGAACTGGTCGTTTCTTCTATTTTCGTCATGGTTCTCATAACTTACATCCTTTCCAGCCAGAGCGCCGCGCCCTGGCCACCGCCAACACATAAAGTGACCAAAGCGCGCTTCGCGTGACGCCGTTGCAATTCCTTCAAACTGGTCAGCACCAGCCGCGCGCCGGTCGCACCGACCGGATGGCCGAGTGCAATCGCGCCGCCGTTCACGTTGAGTTTTTCGACGGGGAATTCCCCCAGCGGCTGGTCGCGGCGCAGAACATCGCTCGCAAATTTTTTCGAAACTGCACCTTTCAGGACCGCGAGAGATTGCGCGGCAAACGCCTCGTTGAGTTCAATCAGGTCGGCATCGGCCACACTCCAGCCGGTCTGCTCCTCTGCTTGGGCGATGGCGAACAGCGGTCCCAAGCCCATGCGGGCCGGATCGCAGCCGGCGTAGGCGTAACCCACCAAAACACCGAGCGGCTCGAAGCCCAATTCAGCCGCGCGTTCCTCGGTCATCACCAACAATGCCACCGCGCCGTCGGTGACCTGCGATGAATTGCCGGCAGTAACGTCACCGGTTTCGACGTCGAACACGGGTTTGAGTTTGGCGAGCGCGTTCGGCGTTTGGTTTTCGCGGGGGCCATTGTCTTGAACAATTGCGGCATGCCCGTTTCCGTTGATTGACTGCAAATTGAAAGTTGGAAAGACCGGGCAAATTTCTTCCGCAAGTTTGTCACGCGCGGTGACGGCCCGCTGGTGCGAGCGTAGCGCGAATTCATCCTGTTCGGTGCGGGAAATGTCAAATTCGCGCGCCAGCAATTCGGCAGTCTCGCCCATGTTCAAGCCGCAAACTGGATCGGTCAGGCCAAGCAGCAGACCAACGCGCGGCTGGAAGTCGCCGGGACGAAAGGCGGTGAAGGCATGCACTTTTTGGCCGAATGATTTGACGCGGGCGACTCGGCTGAATTTTTCTGCTGTGGCTGGTTTGAACAACAACGGAATGTTCGACATGCTTTCCACGCCGCCGACGATGAAAATTGAGCCACGCCCAGCCCGAATTCTTTCCTGCGCCTGTGTCACGGCTTCGCAACCGGAGGCGCAATTGCGCGAAACCGTGATGGCTGGAACAGATTCGGGGATTCCGGAGCGCAACGCGATGACACGGGCGATGTTGACCGCTTCTGGTGGCTGCGCGACGCATCCGAAAATCACCTCGTCCACCAGCGCCGGATCAATTCCGGTGCGGGTCAGGAGCGCGTTTACCGCGATGCGGCCAAGTTCGTCCGCACCGAGCGCTGCGAGTTCCGTGCCCGCCCGGCAGAAGGGCGTGCGGACTCCATCCACGATGACAAGACGATTGGTTTTCATGGCGCTGCAATGGCGGTTTCCTCGGCCGCGATTTTCGGCCGATGGTCCGCGATTTTTTGTTCTTTGAGCAACGTGCCGACGCCCTGCAACCGTTGCATCTCTCCGGCGTCATGGAACAAAATCCGATTCGGATGGATGTCGGTCTGCCGGTAACAGCGTTCGCTCAATTCGCGGCGTAGTTGAGCTTCGTCCGCGCCGTTGGTCTTCTGCACGTGCAGAACAATTTCGTCCAATTCGAGCGGGTCGTCGTTGAGCTTGCGCAGTTCGACCTGCCATGCGCCGACGTGTGGCGCGTCATCCAGCACATGCTCGAGTTCGTTGAAATCCACGAGCGTGCCCTTGAGCTTATCGAGGTTCATTTCGCGGATTTCCGAACCGCGGGAAATATGGCCAACCAGCCGCGGCACGGTCCGGTGACAATAGGGACACGGTTCGTAAGTCAGGCCGCCGTCAATGAAATCGCCGGTGCGATAGCGCAACACGACCGTGCCACGGGCGTCGAGCGGCGTGAAAACAATTTCGCCCGGATGACCGTCCGGCACCACTTCGCCGGTCTGGGAGTTAATAATTTCAACAATGCCGAGGTCGGGATAAAGATGGTAACCGGCAGACGGCTGGTCGTGCGGAAAGGGACATTCGGCCCAGGCCATTTTCGCCTCGGTGAAGCCGTAGGTGGCCAGCACATCCGCTTTGGGTGCGCCGAGTTCGCAAGCGAGGTCGCGGAGCTTCTGGCGCAGGCCGTCGTTCACTTTTTCGCCGGCCAGCACGATGCAGCGGAGATTTTCCCAACGCAGCCCTTCTTCCGCGGCCTGGTGCAGGACATGATATAGGAAAGTCGGGATGCCAATCAAATTGTCCGGTTTCAATTGACGGATGAGCCGCAGAGTATCGTCGGTGCCCGTGACCCTGCCGCCTCCGGAACTAAACATCAGGGCGCCGAATTCCGTGCCGGCGTAGTGAGTTAGCCAGAACGCCAGGTGCGGCGCGTAAGGAAAGATGTTCAGCATCCGGTCTTCATGCCGCGCGCCGCAAACTTCCATTACCCTTTCTCCCGCAATGGCGAGTCGGGCCAAATCGTGTCGTGTGTAGAGAAAGGGAACCGGTTCTGCCGAACGCCCGGTGGTGAAGGTCGTGAAAATGGGACGAAATTCCGTTTCAAAACTTTCTCGCATGGATTGGCGGCCCCGTAAAAGCGCGCGAAGAATTGTTTTCGACTTTCGCGACACGATTTTTTCGTCCGGAACGAGGATGAAATCATGGAAGCGTTGCGGATTTTCGGTGGTGTTGAGCAAATCGGCTTTTGTGGTAAACGGCAATCGCGCCAAGTCATCCAGCGTGTGGATTGAACCGGCGGCCAATCCATTTTCGCGGAACATATTCCGGTAATGCGTCGAGAACGGCAGAACAACAGTGCGCAGATATTTTCCCAGCCGTTCCGCCTGCCAGTGTCGGATGGCGGTTTCAGGCTGCCGCGACCATGGGTTCCAGCGTGGTTTCATGTTCTACCGCCTTTCTGGCGACGAGCGCCTTGATTTCATCCAGATAACGTTCGGCGATCTGCCGGCCCGGCTGGATGAACCGGCCCGGATCGCGAAAATCCAGCCAGCGATCGTCGCAAATTTGCGGGCGCAACACGATGTCCGCCTTCCGGCCCAGCGATTCAGCCATGCGGATTTGCGCGCCGTGAATGCTGCGCATGAGAATTTCCAGAATGTTGCCGCGGGCGAAATAATTCAGATGCGTCTCCAGCGGGAACCATTTGCGGATGACTTCGCGGGCGCGCTTCCGGGACAACTGCGCCAGTTCGTGCTCGGCCTGGACGCAGTAACGGATGCGGTCGGACGTCGGGATGGCGTTCACAGCGATGATGCGGCTGACGCCCATTTCGCGGAGCACGTCCACCGGGAGCGGATCCACGATGCCGCCGTCCACGTAAGTTTCGCCGTCAATCTTCACCGGCACGCAAATGCCTGGCACGGCCATGCTGGCATGAACGGCATCGGCGACTTCGCCGCTGGAGAAAACGGTGCGTTCGAGTGTTTCGAGATTGGTGGCCAATACCCGCAACGGCCGCTGCAATTCGGCGAAACGGAGGTGGCCAATGGATTTCATCAGCCGTCGTTTCACGCCGAAGCCGCGCACAAAGCCCTGTCGAGGCGGAAAGACCGGATCAATCAAACTCAAGAACGCCCAGCGCGATTCCATTTCGCGCGCGATGGCCTCGAGTTGCGCCCCGTTTTTTCCAGAATTCCAAATCGCGCCGACATAGGCGCCCATGCTCGAACCCGCCACCACGTCCACGTCAATTCCGTTTTCCTCCAGCACCTGGATGACGCCGATGTGCGACAGGCCTTTCGCCGCGCCGGAAGAGAGCGCCAATCCGACAAGACAGCCGCCGATTTCACGCGACAGCCGCCGGAGGCCGGCGTGAAATGAATCGGCGGGCCGAGCGTTGTCATCTGGCGATTTCGGACAATCGCGAATGAACACGTCCACCGGACCGGCCACACCCCGGATGAGTGCGTCATAGCCGTCCACCAACTCCCCCTCGCCGAGGCAGAGCACCGGCTTGAGTTTGACGGCATTACTGTCCGGTTGTGGATGCAGTTCACGGATCAGCAAATCAAGATGATAAACGTCGTCATTCGAAGGCCGGACAAACAAGTAGCCCAAATCCGAACGCAACAGGAATTCAAAAAGTGATGGTGCTGTCAATTCCTCCGCCAATGCCTCGATGAGCACATAATGAAACCGGCGTTGCAGTTGTTCCAGCAGTGACGCAATCCAGCCGGCAGGAAGCAAGTCATTGCCGATTTTCAGGTTTACCAGACAGAATCCGGCATCCATTAGCGGCAACTGCGGCGGCAGTTGGAAGCCGTCGTTGAGAGTAAAATTCAAGAGTTTCCGCTCATTGGAGTTTTGAGGTTTGCTGTCGTCCGTGAGCCGAATCAGCGCCACCGGCGCGCCAGTTTCGGCGTGCAAATGCCGCGCCACCGGCTCGGTGAAAAAGGAGGCTGACAAGTATCGCGAAAGAAACGTCAGGGTAACCACCCGCCCATGCGGCATTTCCACACCCCGAATTGGCCATTCCATGTTCATTTCAATCGCTCCTCCAAGCGCTGGAACCTTAGAAATCCCAATTCCCGTTCTATCATTGGGCAACCAAGGCACCACGCCCGGTTGATAGTTTGCTTACTAATACATATTATGTTCGATTCTTATAGAAGTCAAATAGGCGATGACAACTGATTTTTGGATGCTCTGTCCAATGGATGGTTGTGGGAATTTTCGTGGTCAGAATTCCTGTTGTTGCAACCATTTCACCCGCCAAGGATGGAGAAGAGAATCGTCGGCGCATCCACCATCGCCCGTAATGTGTCAGAACAGAAACTGGCCGGGGAAGAACGCCAGAAACTCCTCAAGAGACTTTGCAA
This sequence comes from Candidatus Aquilonibacter sp., assembly GCA_035504945.1. Taxonomy (GTDB): domain Bacteria; phylum Verrucomicrobiota; class Verrucomicrobiia; order Limisphaerales; family UBA11358; genus UBA11358. The sequence continues at coordinate 74,557 of DATJRH010000006.1, forward strand.
AGTGTCAAACCCAAGTCAAACTGCTTTCCGGTCTGTTGCCTGGGGAGGCGGGATATTTAAATCAGTGGCGATTTGATTTATTTCTCGTGCGGGATTCCGCACGCGTGCTGCCAGGCATGGACGATGTACGCGATGATTTCGTCCACGCCGACGCCGTGCTTCACCTGCGCGAACACAAACGGCCCGTCGCCGCGCATTTTTTTTGTGTCACGCTCCATTACTTTCAAATCTGCTCCGACTGCCTGTGCCAAATCGGTTTTGTTGATGACCAGCAAATCGCTTTGCGTGATGCCGGGTCCGCCTTTGCGCGGAATTTTGTCGCCGCCCGCCACGTCAATCACCTGAATCGTGTAATCCGCCAACTCGCGGCTGAAGCACGCCGCCAGATTGTCGCCGCCGGATTCGATGAACAAAATCTGCGGCTGAAATTTCCGGTGAAGCTCTTCGAGCGCCAGCAGGTTTGAGGAAATGTCCTCGCGGATGGCCGCGTGCGGGCAGCCGCCGGTTTCCACGGCGCGGATGCGCTCGGCCGGCAGGGCGTTGTGCTTCGTCAGAAACTCGCCGTCTTCCTTCGTGAAAATATCGTTGGTCACGGCGGCGAGGTCCATCGTCGCGCGCAGCCGCTGGCACAGTTGCAGCATCAACGCCGTCTTGCCGCTGCCCACCGGCCCGCCAACGCCGACCGTGAAGGCGCGCTGGTCAAAATCGCGGTCGAGCGCCGGCTCGCGCTCGTGAAAATGGCCGGGATGATCGGCGTGCCCGTGCGCCTGGCCGTTGCCGCCGTGCGAATGAAAGTGAAACAGCAATTTCATAAATCAATCAGCTTTGAAACAATCGCGAATACAGCCGGTCCTGCGCTCCCTGCCACAATTCCAGCAACGGCGCGGTTTGCGCCAGGTCGTCCAGCGACAGTTTTTCGCAGCGGCGCAAAATCTCTTCGGCCTTCGGGGCCAGCCGCTGTTGCAACATTTGCGCTTCCATCGGGCCGACGATGTTCAATCGCACCGCCGCCGCCAGCACGCCGCGCAGGTGATTGAAGAAAAACATCCGCAGTGCCGTCGCGCGCGGAACGTCCAGCCGCCGCAGACACGCGCCGAACATCGGCGCGAAATGGGCGAACTGGATTTCGGATTTCGGATTTCGGATTTGAAAACCCGTTCCACTGCCGACAGAAATGCGCGGCCCTGCGCGCGGCTCGCGCGGTTGGCGACGTGATTGGTCGTGAAGACATCGCAAAGCCGGTCCAACTCGCCGAATTTTTCCGATTCGTCAAACGCCGCGGTGACAAACGGCAGCGCGGCGTGGCCGAGTTGATGCACGCCGGCTTCGAGAAACGAGACCAGCTCGTCGCGTCCGCGCACTTCCCCGTGCTGCCACGCCGCCTCCAGCCCGGACGAATGCGCAAAGCCGCCGGTCGGAAACGCGGAGTCAACCAGTTGCCAGACCAGCCAGTTGCTATTATTGTATTTTGAGAGCGCGGCCGCTTCGCCAACCAGCGCTCCGTTCGATGAAACGTCGAACGAAACGCGTGAGGCCGAGCGTGTTCTCCGATTTTTTGGAAACGAATCTCTCAAAACAGAAAATATCGTTGCGCCAGCGGCAACGCTTTCGCCGGTTCGCAAGTGAGCAATTCGCCGTCGGCGTGGACTTCGTAGGTTTCCGGGTCCACGGTGATTTTCGGCATCGCATGATTCCACTTCAAATCCTTCTTGCCGACTTTGCGGCAATTTTTCACGGCTTCGATGCGCTTAGTCAGGCCATAAATTTTGCCGACGCCTTGTTGCTTCGCGAGCCGGCTGACAAAGGCCACCGAAGTCGCGCCGGTCGCGCGGCCAAACGCGCCGAACATCGGCCGCATGAACACCGGCTGCGGCGTGGGAATGCTCGCGTTCGGATCGCCCATCTGCGCCCACGCGATGAAACCGCCTTTGATCACCATTTCCGGTTTCGCTCCGAACATCGCCGGTTTCCACAGCACGAGGTCGGCGAGCTTGCCGGCTTCAATCGAACCGATGACGTGCGCCATGCCATGCGCGAGCGCGGGATTGATGGTGTATTTCGAGAGATAACGCTTGATGCGGACGTTGTCGTTGTTTCCGTTTTCTTCCGGCAAACGACCGCGCTGCTGTTTCATCTTATCCCCCGTCTGCCAAGACCGCGTGATGACTTCGCCGATGCGGCCCATCGCCTGCGAATCGGAACTCATCATGCTGATCGCACCGAGGTCATGCAAAATGTCCTCCGCCGCGATGGTCTCGCCGCGAATCCGGCTTTCGGCGAACGCCACGTCTTCCGGCAGGTTTGGATCGAGATGATGGCAGACCATCAGCATGTCGAGGTGCTCGTCCAAGGTGTTGACCGTGTAAGGTCGCGTCGGATTCGTCGAACTCGGCAGCACGTTCGGCTCGCCACAAATGCGGATGATGTCCGGCGCGTGGCCGCCGCCGGCGCCTTCGCTGTGATAAGTGTGAATCGTCCGGCCTTTGAACGCGGCGATGGTGCCTTCGACGAAGGTGGATTCGTTCAGCGTGTCGGTGTGAATCGTCACCTGCACGTCGTGTTCGTCGGCGACGCCAAGGCAGCAATCAATCGCCGCCGGCGTCGTGCCCCAGTCTTCGTGCAGTTTCAGGCCAATTGCGCCGGCCTTGATCTGGTCGGCCAGGCCGGCGGGTTTGGCGGTGTTACCCTTTCCTGTGAAACCAAAGTTAAGCGGCAGCGCGTCCACGGCCCGGAGCATTTCGCGGATATAATTCGGCGCGGGCGTGCAGGTCGTAGCACAGGTGCCGACCGCCGGGCCGGTGCCGCCACCAACCATAGTCGTGAGTCCGGCGGCGATGGCTTCGTGTGCCTGCTGCGGACAGATGAAATGGATGTGCGAATCAAATCCGCCGGCGGTGACGATCAAACCTTCGCCGGCGATGACTTCGGTGGTCACGCCGATAATCATGCCTTTCGTCACTCCGGCCATGACATCAGGATTGCCGGCCTTGCCAATGCCGGAGATCAGGCCGTCCTTGATGCCGATGTCGGCCTTGTAAATGCCGGTGTAATCCAGGATGAGCGCGTTGGTGATGACGCAATCAAGCGCGTCCTTCGCGCCGATGCCGGCGGCTTGGCCCATGCCTTCGCGGATGACCTTGCCGCCGCCGAATTTGCATTCGTCGCCATAGACGGTGAAATCCTTTTCGACTTCGAGCATGAGCGACGTGTCGCCGAGCCGGACCTTGTCGCCGGTGGTCGGGCCGAACATGTCGGCGTAATGGGCGCGTTTCATTTTGTGCATATAAATTTCTGTAGGAGCCGACGTGAGGCGGCTCTGACTGAATTAGATGGAGACTCCTTACGTCGTCTCCTGCGAGTCAAGTGGTGGCAAATCCTTTCGCCTTCACCCGCTTCAATGCCGCTTTCTTGCCGGCGGCGGAAACTTTGCCGTCCGCCAGATTGTTGCCGCCGCGAATGACTTTTTTGCCGGCGATGTCAACGAGTTTCACGGTCTTGGTTTCGCCGGGTTCAAACCGCACCGCCGCTCCCGCCGGAATGTCGAGCCGCCTGCCGTAGGCTTTCGTCCGGTCAAACTGAAGTGCGGCGTTCGTCTCGATGAAATGGTAATGACTGCCGACCTGAACCGGGCGGTCGCCGAGATTGGTCACGGGAATTTCTACCGTGGCGCGGCCGGTGTTAAGTTCGATTTCACCGTCGAGAATTTCCGTTGAACCGGGGACTGGTTCGTCGGCGACGGGTTTGAAAATCGAAATATCCGGCACGGGCAAAAAGCTGCCGTGTAGGGCGAGCTTCAAATCGCCGTTCTCGCCGGCAACGGGATGATGAACCGTCACCAGTTTCGAGCCATCGGGAAACGTGCCTTCCACCTGCACGTCGTAAATCATTTCCGGCACACCGGGCATTACCTGATTGTGGCCGAGCAACTGGCGTCCGAGATTCATGAGTTCAGCGACGCTTTTGCCGTCGCGGATGAATTCCAACAGCACGGTGGCGATGAGCGCGACGGCTTCGGGATGGTTCAGGCGCAGGCCGCGCGCGAGGCGTTTCTGCGCGAGAAAGCCGGCGTTGTGCAGGAGCAGCTTGTCAATTTCGCGAGGTGAAAGGTGCATGTCAGAAATTCCAAATTCCAAGCTCCAAGCTCCAGAGAAATATCAAGCCCCAATCACCAATGGACGCTCGCGGTGATTTAGTGTTTCGGATTTGGAGCTTCTCTGGAGCTTGGATGTTGAGGCTTGGAGTTTTCATTTTGTCACCATTTGCGCGCCCACGGGTCGTCGCCGAGCAATTCCGGGACAAAGGCCAGATACTCGTGGAGTTCCCGGCCGACGGCTTCGACCTGCTCGCCGGCGATGCGAAGCACCGCGCCGTCGCGCATCGGACTGGCGCTGGCAATGAGCGCGGATCGGCGTTCAACCGGCTCGGCGGAAATGTTTTCGAGTAATTGGCCGGCGGCGGCGCGCAGCGGTTCGCCGGCCAGCAGCAGCGTGGCGAAACAATTGAAGCGCCCGGTGCGATGCGGCGAGGTTTGAATTTCATCCGCCGCGTCGAGCAGGATGGAATCGAGAAAAATCCGTTCGCCCGCCGCAAAAACTTCGTTGCGGCTTTGGAACCGGGAGAATTGCCAGCGTTCGCCGCGCGCGGCGCGGCCAGACGTGAACCAGTCGAGCAAAACCAAACCGGCATTTTCTGCGAGATGAAATTCCTGCCGCTGCGCGTAGCGGGAACCGGCGAACGCCTGCACCGGGTCGGGCGCAAGCACGAGCAGGGAATTTTCCGCCAGCGCGGCGCGGGTGACGTGGCCGCAGGGACGTTGCGCGGGGTTGCGGTAAATTTTGGTGGAAGCCTGCGTGCCGAGAAAACAGCGCGTGTTTTTGCCGAGGCGCAAATCGAGCCGCGTCCGGTCACCGGCGACGAGGCCGCCGCCGAAGCTGCTCGTGCAGGCCCAGACGCTGCGCCCGCGCGCGCGCGGCGTGAGCAGTTTCAACGGACTCCGGGCCAGGGCGGACGTGACGGTGCTTTCGCCAAAAACGAACTCGATTTCCAGCACCGCGCCGCCGGGCTCCTCGGAAACGATTTTTACAGGCGCAACCACGCTTAAACGGTCAGGTGTTTTTTTACCATGTCGTCGTTCAAATGCGCAATCGGCCCCTCGGCCACGATCGCGCCGCGATCCATGATGTAAAAGCTGTCGCCGACGCTCAAACAGAAGTCAAGGTATTGTTCGACGAGCAGGATGCTGATCTTGCCTTCCTTTTTTATTTTCAAAAGCGTGTCGCCGATCAAATCAATGATGTTTGGCTGGATGCCTTCGGTCGGTTCGTCGAGGATCAAAATTTTCGGGTCGGTGAGGAGCGCGCGGGCGATGGCGAGCTGCTGCTGCTGGCCGCCGCTCAACACGCCGCCCTTGCGCGAAAGCATTTCCTTGAGAATGGGAAACAATTCCAGCACGCGGTCCAACTGGCCGTTGGCTTTGGTGCCGTGGACGACGAGGCTGATTTTCAAATTTTCCCAGACGGTCAAAAGCGGAAAAATGTCGCGGCCTTGCGGCACAAAGCCGATGCCAAGCCGCGCCCGCTGGTCAGGCTTGAGGCCGGTGAGTTCGGTGTCGGCGAGCTTGATCGAGCCGGCGTCGAGTTTCGCCATACCGACAATGGATTTGAGCGTGGTGGTTTTGCCGACGCCGTTTCGGCCCATGAGGCAGACGAGACTGTGTTCGGGCACGGTGAGATTCACGCCGCGCAAAATCCGCGAGCCGTCGTAGGAAACTGAGATGTTTGAAAGCGTCAGCATTTTCAATTTTTCTTTTTGCGACCGAGATAAACTTCCTTCACGCGCTCGTCGTTCTGGACGTCGTCCACGCTGCCTTCGCAGAGAACCGTGCCTTGATGAAGCACGGTGACTTTGCGCGCGATCTGGCGGACGAAAGTCATGTCGTGCTCGATGACGACGATGCTGTGCTTGCCTTCGAGGCTCAACAACAGCTCGCCGGTTTTGCGGGTTTCCTCGTCGGTCATCCCGGCGGCGGGTTCGTCCACGAGCAGGAGCTTTGGATTTTGCGCGAGCAACATGCCGATTTCGAGCCATTGTTTCTGGCCGTGGCTCAAGGAACCGGCCTTCGCATCGGCCTTGCCGTCGAGCGCCACGGTTTTGAGAATTTCATAAATGCGGTCGCGACGCTCCGGCGTCACGCGCATGAACAAGCTCGTCCAAACGCTGCGACTGCCTTCAAGCGAAAGCCAGATGTTTTCGAAAACGGTATGGTCAATGTAAACCGACGGCGTCTGGAATTTTCGTCCGATGCCGAGCTGATTGATTGCAGGTTCGCGCAATTTTGTGAGGTCGGTGTCCTTGCCGAATTCAATTTTCCCGCTATCGGGCTTGGTGCGGCCGGTGATGAGGTCAAGCATCGTGCTCTTGCCTGCGCCGTTCGGCCCGATGATAACGCGCAACTCGCCGGCATCCATGTAAAACGTCAGGTTGGAAATGGCCTTGAATCCCTCAAAGGCCTTGTTGACCTCTTCGAGCAGCAAAATAAATTCGTGTTTTTGGGGCGCGGGATTCATTCGGATTTCGCAAGGGTTTTTTCCGGCGCCGGCGGCGGACTGACCTCAACGGTTTTGGCGAGGCCGGATTTTGGCGGGAAAAATTTGTTTTTCAACGAGCGCAATTGCCCCAGCAAACCGACAATACCTTTGGGCATGAACAGCGTCACGAAAATGAACATCGCGCCGAGGAACAGCAGCCACAGATCGGGATACGCCTCCGTCGCCCAGCTTTTCAGGGCGTTGACGGCCACCGCGCCGATGATCGGACCGATGAGCGTGCCGCGCCCGCCGACGGCGACCCAGACGACGGCTTCGAGCGAGCGGGCCGGCTCCATTTCGCTGGGGTTGATGATGCCGACTTGCGGCACGTAAAGCACGCCGCCGAGCGACGCGATGAGTGAGGCGAGGATAAAAACGAAGAGCTTGAAATTGGCGGTCGAATAGCCGGAAAAAAGCACGCGGTTTTCGCTGTCGCGGATGGCGCGCTGAATTTTTCCAAATTTGGTCAACGTGAGCCACTTGCAGAGCAGATACACCAGCAGCAATGCGACGCCGGTGCAGATGAAAAGTCCGCGCTGTGTCGCCGACGCATCCAGATTATGGCCGAGCAGGAATTTGAAATCGGTGAAGCCGTTGTTGCCGCCCATGAGCAGACTGTTGCGAAAAAACAGGAGGCACGCCGCGTAGGTCAGCGCCTGCGTGAGGATCGCAAAATACACGCCGCGAATCCGCGAGCGAAACGCGAGGTAGCCGAAAATTCCCGACAGCACGCCGGGCAGCAAAACCGCCATCATCATCGCAAAAGCGAAGCTGTTAAACGGTTTCCAAAATGTTGGCAAATTGCTCCAGCCGAGAAACACCAAAAAATCGGGGATTGGCTCGTGATACTGGCCGAGGCTGCCGATCATCCGCATGAGATACATGCCCATCATGTAACCGCCGAGCGAAAAGAACAGCGCCTGGCCGAGGCTCAACAAACCGGTGTAGCCCCACAACAAATCTACGCTGATGGCCAGTATCGCGTAGCAAAGATATTTGCCATAAAGATTGATGCTGAAATCGCTGACGTGCCACCAGCTTGTCGCGGGGACGCAGGCGTTCAGGCACGGAAGAATGACGATGATAAATGCCGCCACCACCGCGACCGCAATCAGCTCGATTTTAGTTGCTTTGCGCGACATGAATTAATCCAGGCTGCGGCTGCGCATGGCGAAAAGCCCGCCAGGCTTCCATTGCAGAAATAAAATGATGCAAACCAGCACGACGATTTTTCCCGCGACCGGCGAACCCGTCAGTTGTTGCAGGACTTGATCCGCCGTGCCGATGCCCAGCGCGGAATAGACCGTGCCGATGATGTTGCCGACGCCGCCGACGACGACCGTCATAAAACTGTCCACGATATAAGTCTGTCCCATGCTCGGCCCGACATTGCCAATTTGCGACAGGAATGCGCCGGCCAGACCCGCCAGGCCGGAGCCAAAGGCAAAGGTCAGCATGTTGACTCGGGTGGTGCGCACGCCCATGCAGGACGCCATGGAACGATTTTGCATCACGGCGCGAATCAACAGGCCGAGCGGCGTTTTTGACAGCAACAGCCAGGTGCCGATGACGATCAAAATGGCAAAGACGATGACAAAAACGCGATTATAATCGAGGGATACGTCGTCAATGGTAAAATGGCCGAGCAACCAGTTGGGCGAATTGACCTGCACGTTGTTCGCGCCGAAAACCATGCGGAAGATTTGCTGCAAGGCCAGCGAAACGCCCCAAGTCGCCAGCAGTGATTCCAGCGGCCGGCGGTAGAGAAATTGGATGACGGCACGCTCCAGCAGCAATCCCACCAGCGCCGCCATGAAAAAGCTCAACGGAATCGCAAAGATGAAATAACTTTGATAAAACCAGCCGGTCGCGTTGAGGCCGGGCAGATTCAGACCGAAGGCGATGGGTTTGCCCATGATGCTGAACGGAAGAGTGATGTGGAAGCCAAACCCGGAGCCGAAGATGTTTTGAATCACATAAGTGGTGTAAGCCCCCACGGCAATCATCTCGCCGTGCGCCATGTTGATGATACCCATCAAGCCAAACGTAATGGCCAGTCCGAGCGCCACCACGAGCAAAACCGAGCCAAGGCTGATGCCATGAAAAATCGTGCCGTAAAAGTTTACCCACCGGATGTGGTCGTTAATTGAACCAACAGCAAGCTGGATTGCCTTCGTCAGTTGCGGACTGTTATTGGTATTGGCGGCGAGTTGGTTCAGATTGTCCAAGCTGCCGGTTGAATTCAACGCGGCCAGTTGTTCGACGGCGGTAATTTGCACCGCCGGATTGGTGTCGCCCAGTTGCAAGGTCGCGATGGCTTCTCGGATGATCTTTTTAACCCCGGTGTTCTTTTCCTTGTCCAGGAGGACTTGCAAAACGGGCACATAGTCTTCGTTCTGTGAATTACCGAGCTTGACCACCGCCGACTCGCGCGCGTTCGGGTCGGGATCGGACAGAGCCAACGAGTCGAGCACCCGTTGAATCGCCCGGCGCAGCCGCATGTCCGTATCCGCCGTGTTGAGATCGCTGTCGCCGAAGCGCAATTCCTTGCCGGTTACGTCCTTGACAAATTGTCCGTCAATGATGCGAATGGCGCGCGACCGGCCTTCGGCGTCCTGCTGGCTTTCCAACATCACCGGCACCGTGGAACCGTCGGGGGCGACATACAGATAAACTTCCTCCGTCGTCCAAGCGGATAGCACGTCGCTGGCCAGTTTGGAGCCGGTGTCGGCCAGTTCGTCGAGCAGTTTCTGCTGTTCCGCTCCCGTGCTTAAAATGGCTTGCACCAGTTCCTGACGAACGACATTGGTGCTCGTCGTGTCAGACGCGGGGGCAGGCGCGGCGTTCGTCCGCAGGCAGAGCAACGCCAATATAAAACACACCAGCGGTTTGAACACAAACTTCATGGCACTTGAAAAAAAGGTGGAGCCGAAGCTCCACCCCCCTTGTTTTTAATTGATACAGATCAAACGGTCATTACTTGCCTTGGGCGGCCAGTTGCGCGTCAAGTGTCTTGAGCATCCACGGTTCCCCAACCACCTGCGGAAACTGCTTGATAATTTTGAACTGGCCGTTGGCAAGCGTTTCACCGATATACACATTCTTGGTGGTGTATTGATTATCCTGCACAGTGATTTTGCCGCTGGGGCCGTTAAAGCTGATGTCACCCGAATCCAGCGCCTTGCGCACGGCGTCCACGTCGAACGTGCCGGCCTTTTCCACTGCCGCCTTCCACAAATACACGCCGTCGTAAGAAAGCTCCATCGGGCTGTCCACCACCCGGTTTTCTTTCACCACCCCGGGATAATTTTCCGTTTTGAGCCAGTCGTTCCACTTCGCAAGAAAGGCCTTGTTCTCGGGCGTTTTCAAGGACATGAAATAACTCCAGCAACCTAGTTCGCCGACGAGGTTTTTGGTGGGCATGCTGCGGAGTTCATCTTCCGCCAAGCTGAACGAAACCACCGGGCACTGATCCGGCGTCAAACCGGCGGCGACAATCTCCTTGAAAAAGGGTACGTTCGAGTCGCCGTTGATGGTATTGACAACGCAGGCGTTGCCGGACGCGGCAAATTGTTTGATGTCCGCGACGATCTGCTGGAAGTCGGTATAACCGAACGGCACATATTTGCCGGCAGAAATCACCTTGCCGGAATCGTCCTTCGTGAAACCGCCGCCGATGTCATCCGGGGAAATGCCATGCAACAACAGATATTTGTAAAGAATCAAATTCGTGGTTTGCGGATAAACATAGTCCGTTCCGATCAGGTAGAACTTCTTTATCCCTTGGGCCAACAGGTAATCCACAGCGGGGATGGCTTGCTGATTCACCGCTTCGGCCGTATAGACCACATTTTCAGACTGCTCTTCCCCTTCAAACTGCACGGGGTAAAACAACAAGCCGTCGTCCTTCTCAAACACCGGCAGCACGGATTTGCGGCTGACCGAGGTCCAGCAACCGAAAACCACCGCCACTTTGTCTTGTTCAAGCAATTCCTTGGCTTTTTCGGCAAAGAGCGGCCAGTTGGAAGCGCCATCCACCACCACCGGTTCTATCTTGTAGGACTTGTCGCCGATCTTGATGCCGCCAGCGGCGTTGATTTGATCGAAGGTGAACAGGAGCATGTCGCGCAACGAAGTTTCACTGATGGCCATGGTGCCGCTCAATGAATGCAGCACCCCAACTTTCACGGTGTCTTGGGCCACTGCCCGGTTCGTCAGGGTCAGCGCAACCGCCAACGCCATTAATTTCAACAGGTGTTTTTTCATGGTTTGATTTGAATGATGATTTTTTGGTTTCGGTTTGGTTAGATTTAGAACAAATAAGAAGCACCGCAGCCGAGGATGACTTGATAGTCTTTGCCGTTGAAGCCACCAGCGTAAGAGGTGGTGTTGTAACGTATTTCCGGCTGAATCTTGATGTCGGGAGTGGGCTTGAGATTGAGCGTGAGAGTGAAGCTGGCCAAATTGCCATGGTCATCCGGGGATGAAATACCTGCGCCATTTGGAGCTGGAGCAAGACTGTTCGGGTCAGCCACGTTTATGCCCACGCCATCCGGGTCGCCGAGGTATTCAGCCCGGAAAGCTAAACCAACTTTGGGAGTGAAGTCATACCAGATCCAAGTGCCAACGGACCACAAATCTCCGCTCGGCCCGTTATTCACGGACAGATGGAAATAATCCCCTTCAAACCCGGTGCCGAGCTTGTCAGTGACTTGATAACCAGCTAAAACTTCACCGCCATCCGCATCTTCGGGTCCGCCAGCTTCTCCGCCGAATCCGGTTAAGTTAATCCAAAGTTTGTCATTAGGTTTTAGGTCAATGGAACCCATCAAGCCCTTGCCGGAAGTGGTAGCTACTGGGCCGGCGTAGAGTCCGTTTTCAACGCGGAATTTTACGTCCAGCCAATCGGTCAAGGCATAATCCAATTGCACGCCGGCAGCCGGACCGTTGCCCGTGTAATACCATTGATAGCCTTGCGAAAAGTTCTCATTCGCTGCGCCGCCATCGCCGGATTCATAATTTAAGAGCGAGATGAGTTCGCCCGCCTTGATGTTCAACCCCGTGCCAATCGGCACATTCAAATCCACATAAGCTTCGCGCAAATAATCAAAGCCCGTGATGCCGCTGCCGGAGTTCAATATCGGCGCGTCCTGGCCGGCCATCAGCGAAACGCGGTAACCGGCGTCCCACTTATCACCACTGCGCTCGGCGGGCGGGCTGGCAAAGGTGATTTTCACCTTGTTGATATCAAAATTATTATTTTGGGTGTTCCAAAGATAGCCGGCGTTCTTGCTGCTGGCCGGGCTGTCCACATTGCAAAAATACGACGCTTGAACGAAACCGCTGATGGTCATGTCACTCATGGCCGACACTGCGGGATCGGAACCGCTGGGTAAAAGCCCTTGTTTTTTGGCCACGTCTTCCAAAGTGTCCAACTGTTGTTGCAACGCCTGGTTCTGTTTTTGCAGTTGGGCGATTTGGTCGCTCTCGGTGGTTGATTGAGCGTGCGCACTGAGGCCCGCGCCGGCAATCATGCCAAGACAGGCACCGGTGGCGGCAAGTCGGTTTTTAGCACGTAGTGGGGTTTTTCGTATTTGATATTTCATGTCAGTGGTAACTCCTTGGGTTTGTTTTTCACTTATGTCTCATGGCAAAAACTTTTCTGGCGTCGCAAATGCTCTATCGCAAGTGGTGATCACGATATCCTTTGGTTTTTTTGCCATCTACTTTGTGCTCAAGCAGTCAGGGTGCCAAAGGTGGAAACCGCGACCGTTGGAAAATTGAAAAAATTTTTGAACAGATGTGAATGAAATTCACCAATGAATGAAACACTTGACAGCAGGCAGTTGAAAGCGTTCGTCGTGCTGGCAAAAACTGGAAGCCACACGGAAACTGCAAAACGACTTTACGTTACCCACTCGGCCATCAGCCATGCCATGCGCACGTTGGAGGAACAAGTTGGCTGTCGCCTTTTTGCCAAATTGCGCAAAAAAGTCGTCCTGACCGAGGCGGGCGAAGCGTTGTTGTATCATGCCAACCGCGTGCTTGCGGAAATGCAGCAAGCGTGTCTCACGCTCACCGAATTGAACCAATGGGGTTCGCGCCAACTGCGATTGGCTGCGAACGCCATCCTGCTTTCAAAATTCCTCGCGCCGGTCCTGCTGAAATTTCACGAAGAATTTCCGCGCGTATCGCTTCATGTTCAAACTTGTGGCTTGAGCAAGGTGACTGGCCGGCTTGAAAACAACCGGGTTGATATTGCGCTGTCCGCCAAACCTTCGGCCGGCGACCAGTTTGAATTTGTCCCCTTGTTTGCCGACCGCTTTCATCTCGTGGTCAGTGCGGCGCATCCTCTGGCTGCCAAACCCAGCGCGCCGCGTGGCGAATTGGCGAAATATCCCTGTGTTCTGCTTTACGGCTCCGGCCATGAACGCAAACAGGTGGATGATTTTTTTTCCCGCTCCGGAATCACACCGAACATCATCGGCGAAATTGAAAACCTCGACGTGGTGAAGGCCATGTTGGCACGGGCGCCGTTCATGAGTTTCCTGCCAGGTTGGGTCATGGCCAGCGAAATTGAAAACCGTTCGTTTGTCACCCTGCCCGTGGGGCGCAAACCGCTTGAACAAACTTGGGGCCTCGTCCATTCCCGCAACCGCCCGTTGAACCACGCCGAATCCACCCTGTTGAAACTTTGCCGCAAGCAAGTCGCCAAATTCGCATGACGCGTAACAAAACCCACTTGATTTTGCGCCAAATTGAGCAATTATTTTCGCAATGCCATTGCCCGTCGAACCTGTCACCTTGAACGTCGAGCAATTGGACGGGTTGAACCGGAAACTTGCTGTCCTGCGCCACGACGTGAACAACAGCCTTTCATTGATGATGGCGGCCGCCGAATTGATTCGTCGCCGCCCGGAAAATGCCGGACGCCTGTGGCCGACCCTCGTCGAGCAACCGCAGAAAATCTCGGAAACCGTCGCGCAGTTTTCCCGCGAACTGGAAAAAGCGCTGGGCATCACGCGGCCTTAAAGTGTAACGGTCCGCGCCGTTTTTCCGTCTAAAAAAGACAACAAGTCCCCGCTTTTGTTGTTTAACAAACATGAAAATGCTGAAATTTATCCTTGGTCTCGCCGCGCTTTCCATCAGTTTTGCCGGTTTTGTCCCGCCCGCAGCGGCGCAAACGCCCGGCCAGCGGCAACCGGCTTTTGGCATCGGCGACCGTTTTTTCCCCGCGCTCGGCCGCGTGCTGACCGACGCGCAGCGCAAATCTTTCCACGCGGCCCTGGCGTCGCAGTTCCAAAAAATCCCGCCGCTTGAGGGAAAAATGCGCTCGTCACGCCTCGCCCTGCTGGATGAAATCGCCGGCGGAAAATTCGACGAAGCCGCCGCGCGGCAAAACGCGCAAGATTCGGCGCAGGCCGAGGCGGAACTGACAGTGATTATTGCCAAAGCGCTTTCGCAAATGCAGCCGCCGCTTTCGGCGCAGCAAATTGAACAATTGAAAAATTTCCAGCCCGGCCAGTTTCAGCCGCCCGCCGCTTCGCAAACTGCAATCGCGCCGCCCCCAAAAATGAATTTGCCGCCTGCCCTGCCGCGCGACTCGAATGATTTGCCGATTGTCACGCCGCCGCAAAAATAAACTTCCGGCGGCTTTTAACTTTGGCTTTGAAATCTTTTCCGGCAGACTTCCGCGTGATGGAACGGACGGAAGCGGAATTAATCGCCGCGGTGCTGAAAGGCGACGCCGCCAGTTTTGAGCCACTGGTGGGAAAATATTCTCCGCGCGTCTTCGCCACTGCGCGCCGCTACGCCCGCCGCGAAAGCGAGGTCGAGGACATCGCGCAGGAAGTCTGGCTCAAGGCGTATGACAAGCTGAAAAGTTTTCGCGGCGAGGCGCCGTTCGAGCACTGGCTCATGCGGATGACGGTCCGCACCTGCTATGATTTCTTGCGCGGACACCAGCGCAACCGCGAGGCGTCATTTTCGGATTTGAGCGAGCCGGAAAGCAACTGGCTGGAGCGATTTGTCGCTGCGCCGGAATCCACCAGCGAAAATGCGGACGCGGCCAAGTTGCTCATCGGGCGCGTGATGGAAAAGCTTTCGCCGCCGGCGCGGCTGGTAATCACCCTGCTGGAAATTGAGGATCGCCCGGTGAAGGAAATCGCCGAACTCACCGGCTGGTCGGTGGCGCTGGTGAAGGTGCGTGCCTTCCGCGCCCGTGCAGAAATGCGGAAAATTCTGGCAAAAATGGCGAAAGAGAAGTATTTGTAACCGTGCGCAAATTTTGCGCGTCTGAAAAATTGGATGAATTATGAATCTCGCTGAATTGCAAAAAAAGCTGATCGCTGCCGCCCGCACACAGGTGCTGGATGAGCGCGTGCCGTTCGCTTTTGAAAAGCGCGTCACGGCGCTGCTCTCGTCCCGCGTCGCGCCGCAGAATCTGGATTTGTGGGTGCGCGGGCTTTGGCGCGCGGCGATTTCGTGCGTGGCCATCGCGCTGGTTTGCGGCGCGTTCGCAGTTTTTGCGCCGTCGCCGGCGAGTAACACGCCGGACCTTTCGCAAACATTGGACAGCACGCTTCTGGCTTCCGTTGACCAAAGCGACCAATCGCAGTGAATTCCTGGAAAGTCATCTTTGCGACAATTGTGATTTTTGGCGCGGGCGTTTTCACCGGGGGATTGCTGGTAAATCACGTTGAGCAATTGCATTCTGAAAATCGTCACCCACCCAGTCCGCCGCGCGATTTGTCGGATTTTGCCACGCGCCCGGAAATTCTAAAAACCAATTTTGTCCAGCGGCTCGACGACACACTGCATCTTTCCGCGAAACAGCGCAAACAGATTGAAAAGATCGTCGCCGACGGGCAGGAACGAAATCAGGATCTTTGGGAAATTGTTTCGCCGCAGTTTCGCAGCGTCATTCAGGACACACACCAGCGCATTCTTGGAGTGCTGACGCCCGAACAAAAGAAACAGTTTGAAGGATTGTTCAAACACCCTCGCCGTCCGCAAAATTCCACGAACGCGCCGCCGGTTATGCCGCCGACAAATTCACTGCCAACTGCGGCAACGAACGCGCCGTGATTTTTATTCTTCCGCGAGCAGCGCGCGGATTTTTTTCCGCAATTCCTTCGTGATGGAGCCGACGGGGCGGTTGGCGTCCACAATGGTGAAGCCGTAAGTCTTTTGCAATTTGCGGAAAGCCCCCTGCATCGCCGTCTGGTATTTGACAAAGCTGTCAAACATGTCGCGCGACAGGCCCAAATCCATGCCGCTTTCCCAGTAATCCAGCGTCGCGCTTTTGGAAAGATTGCGCTGCACGAGCTCCTGCGGTTCGACGGAGAGATAAAACACCGCGTCCGGTTCGAGCGCGATGCCATAAAGATTTTTCAACCAGGTCTCATCCATGCCGCGCACGAGGTCACGTGCCATGAGCGTGTAAATGTAACGGTCGGCCAGCACGATGAAGCCGGCTTTCAACGCGGGCAGGATGATGTTGTCCAACTGGTCGGCGAAATCCGTCGCGTAGAACAGGCTAAACGTCGTCCGGCTCAAAATGTTTCCGCCCTGCGCCTCTTCGAGTTCCTTGCTGACGAGCGTCGAGCGTTTCAAGCCGACCTGCACCGTCGCGTGGCCGCTGGTTTCGAGCCAGTCCACCAGCCGCGCGATTTGCGTCGAGCGGCCGGAACCGTCCGCGCCCTCGACGACGATGAGCTTGCCCGCCAGGTCGGCGCATTTGACACGCGGAATGCCGTGGCCGTAAAAGCGGCGGCCGGTTTTTATCCCTTCTGGATTTTTCATGCGGCGGCCATGTCCCCCTCGATTTCCTGCGTTTTATTTTCCGGCTGGATGGCCGGCGGCAGCGGCAGCGGACTGCGGCGCTTGAATTTTTTCAAATCAATTTTCTCGCTCACGAGTTTGCGGAAAAGGACTTGTTGTTTTTCGACGTTTTCGTTGGCGTCCACCACGACAAATTTGAATTCGTCGGTCATCGCCACGTATTGCTCCAGAATGCGCCCCTGAAAAATGCGGAAACTTTCATACGGATCGGTTGACAGCCGCAAATCCATGCCCGCCTCGAAAAATTTCAGCTTGGGCCGGCCTTCGAGAATTCGGGTAAGCGAAACTTCCAAATCCGTCTTGAAAAAAAACGTGATGTCCGGCAGCGCGGCAAAACTGTAAAGGCCGCGGACCCATTCGGGCGGGCAGCCGCGCACCGTGTCGCGAGCGAACGCCGTGAAGGCGTAGCGGTCGCAAAGCACGATGTAACCCGCGCGCAAAAGCGGCAGCAGATGGCGTTCGTAACGGTCAGCAAAATCCGTCGCGTGAATCAGGCTGAACGTCGTGGGCGTGAGCAGTTCGCGCTTTTTACCCTTGCTCGTCGCGGATTTCACCAGCTCGGAGGAATTCCATTCGCTGAAATAGACCTTGATGCCCTCGGCTTCGAGCCAGCGCTTGAGCAGGTAAATTTGCGTGGACTTGCCGGAGCCGTCGAGTCCTTCGACGGCGATCAATCGTCCCGGAAAATTCAATTCGGCAAATGTTTTCATTTTTGCGCCAGCGGCGTTTTTTCATTCTAGGCGATTGTTCGCCGACGACAAGCGCAAGTTGATAGCAGAAAACAGCGGCGCCATTGTTAAATTTCCGTGACAAACGTTTTAAGTGAACTTTGTGAAAAAAATCACAAATTGACTTGATTCAAGTTTTCGCGCGGGCTAGGTTGATTTTGTTTTTGTCAGGGCAAAATATATGCGAACGCAAGGCGAGATTGGTTACGACACAAAAATCGAAGGCGACGTGGTCATCACCACGGTGGACGCCGCGCTGAACTGGTTTCGCAAAAATTCCGTCTGGCCGATGCCGATGGGCCTGGCCTGTTGCGCGATTGAATTGATGGCCGCCGGCGCGAGCCGTTTCGACATTTCCCGCTTCGGTTCCGAAGTGATGCGCTTTTCGCCGCGCCAGGCCGATTGCATGATTGTCGCCGGCACGGTCACTTACAAAATGGCCATGTGCGTCCGGCGCATTTGGGACCAGATGCCCGAACCGAAATGGTGCATCGCGATGGGCGCGTGCGCCTCGACCGGCGGGATGTATCGCAGCTATGCCGTGCTGCAGGGCGTGGACCACATCATTCCCGTGGATGTTTACGTGAGCGGCTGTCCGCCGCGGCCCGAAGCCGTGCTCGACGCGTTGATGAAATTGCAGGAAAAAATCAGCGCCCAGCCGGTGCTGCGGGATTTGACCGCGTTTCATTTGCAAAAGAAAGCCGCGGCATAAATTAAATTTTTATTTTCAACCACGATTTAACACAGATGCACACGGATTTTCCGAAAAATATTTCAAGTTCTTCTTCAATCCGTGTTTATCCGTGTCCATCCGTGGTTGATTTTTTTTGAATTGTGAATTCTTTGGAACCAGCCAGAAAGCTCAAGGAGAAGTTCGGCGATTTGATTTCCGAACCGGTGGAGTTTCGTGGTGAAATCACGGTCAAACTTGCCGATGCGGAAAGGATTGTTGACATCTGCACCTTTGCCAAAAACGACCTGGATTTCAATTATCTCGTGGACATCAGCAGCATTGACAATTACGGCGACGACCCGCGCTGGACGGTGGTTTATGAATTGCGCGGACTCGGCAACGGCTGCGAATTGCGGATTAAAACCGACGTGAGCGAGGAAAAGTCCGAACTGCCCAGCGTCATCGGCGTCTGGAAAACCGCCAACTGGCACGAGCGCGAAATTTACGACATGATGGGCATCCGCTTCCGCAGCCATCCTGATTTGCGCCGCATTTTGATGTGGGAGGGCTATCCGTATTTTCCGTTGCGCAAGGATTTTCCGCTTGCCGGCAAGCCGACGGATTTGCCGGGCGTCGCGTTTGCCAAACCCGCGCCGCTCGAAGGCGGGCCGTTCGTGACGGTCGCCGGCGGCAAATCCGCGACCGCGCGTGAGCCGCGCATTCGCAATCCCGAAGAATGATTTTAATGGCCACGATTCAAGACATCGAAATTCCCGATTCCGCCGCGCGTTCAGCGCAGGCGGCGGACGAGCTTCAAGACGCCGTTGACGAGAAGATGGTGTTGAACATGGGGCCGTCGCATCCCGCCACGCACGGCGTGCTGCGCATTTTGCTTGAACTGGATGGCGAGGTCATCACCAAAGCCGACCCGGACGTGGGTTATCTGCATCGCGGCGACGAGAAAATCGCCGAGAATATGACCTATACGCAGTTCATTCCCTACACCGACCGTTTGGATTATCTCGCGCCGCTGGCGAACAACGTCGCCTACGCGCTCGCGGTGGAAAAAGCGCTCGGCATCGAGAAGAATTTGCCGCCGCGCTGCCAATACATTCGCGTCATGGTCGCCGAACTCGCGCGCATCTCGGCGCATTTGCTCGGCCTCGGCGCATTTGCAATGGATGTCGGCGCGGTAACGGTTTTCTTGCTCACGTTCACCGAGCGCGAAAAAATTTACAACCTGGCCGAGGCGATTTCCGGCGCGCGCTTCACGACCAGCTACACGCGCATCGGCGGCGTGATGCACGACACTCCGCCCGATTGGTGCGCGAATGTTGAAAAATTTCTTGAAGAATTCAGCGGCGCGCTCAAAGAAGTCGAGACGCTGCTCACGCGCAACCGCATCTGGGTGGATCGCCTGCGCGACCTCGGCGTCATCTCGAAGCAAATGGCGATTGACTACGGTTTGAGCGGCCCGAACTTGCGCGGCAGCGGTGTGGAATGGGATTTGCGCAAGAACCAGCCGTATCTTTGCTACCCGGATTTGCAATTCGACATTCCCATCGGTTCGACCGGCGATTGCTACGACCGTTACCTTGTCCGCATGGAGGAAATGCGCCAGAGCGTCCGCATTTTGGGGCAATGCCTCAAAAAAATTCCCGGCGGCTGGCACAACGAAGCCAAGGAGCCGGTCAATGTGCCCGACGGCAAGGTCGTTTTACCGCCAAAACAAAACGTGATGACGAAGATGGAGGAACTCATCCATCAATTCATGCTCGTGACCGAAGGCATGAATGTGCCGCCGGGCGAAGTTTATTTTGGCCACGAAAATCCGAAGGGCGAACTTGGCTTTTACATTTGCAGCAAAGGCGGCGGCGTGCCGTATCGCCTGAAAATCCGTTCGCCCAGCTTCATCAACTTGAGCATTTTGGGCGAATTGATGCCCGGCTGCATGATCAGCGACGTGCCGGTGATTCTTGGCTCGATTGATTTTGTGATGGGAGAAAGCGACCGATGAATGCGATGCACACAGAACCGATTCCGAATCCGCTCCAGCAAGCAGGCGGCTTCGCCGCGCCCGCCGCGCTTGAAGCGGAAATTGACGAATTGATTTCGCATTATCCCGAAAAGCGCGCGGCGTCGCTCATGGTGCTCCACGCGATTCAGGAACAATTCGGCTGGATTTCGCAGGAAGCGGTCGAGTGGACGGCGAAGAAACTGGATTTGCAGCCCATCAACATTTACGAACTGGTGACGTTTTACCCGATGTTGCGGCAACAGCCGATGGGCAAGTATCAAATCAAGGTCTGCCGCACCTTAAGTTGCGCGCTGGGCGGCGCGTATGAATTGCACGAACATTTTTGCGAGAAGCTGGGCTTGGACGCGCACGCGCACGGCCCGCAAACGACGAAGGACGGAAAGTTCACGGTCGAATTTGTCGAATGTCTCGCCAGTTGCGGCACCGCGCCGGTGATGATGTGCAACGACGCGTTCCATGAAGGTGTTAGTCACAAGAAAGCGGATGAAATCGTGGCTAACTGCAAATGAACGAAAACCGATGCAAATCGTAAATCAAAAATCTGAAATCGAAAATGGCAGTTGGCTGCCCGACATGGATTTGAACCATGACAAACAGATCCAGAGTCTGCTGTGCTACCGTTACACCATCGGGCAAAATGGCAGGAATTAAACTAGAGAATTTTATTTGAGAGTCAAGTTGCTGATATGGCGCAAGAATACAAATTGATTTTGAGGCATATTGATGACCCGGATTACACGCCCGACATCGAATGCTATTTGCGCCACTTCGGCTACTTGGACTTGAAAAAGGCGCTCACGCTGCCGGCCAAAACTTTGGCCGATGGCAAAACACAGTCGCCGCAGGAACAAATTCGCGACGACGTGAAAATTTCCGGTCTGCGCGGTCGCGGCGGCGCGGGATTTTCCTGCGGCTTGAAATGGAGCTTCGTGGACCGCAAAAGCGGCAAGCCAATTTATCTCATTTGCAACGCCGACGAATCCGAGCCGGGAACGTTTAAGGATCGTCAGATAATGTATAAGGATCCGCACCAGATGATCGAGGGCATGGCCATCTCGTGCTTCGCCAACGATGTGCATCTCGCCTACATTTACATTCGCGGCGAAATGGTGGACGGCGCGAAGATTTTGAATCAAGCGCTCAAGGAAGCCCGCGCGAAAAATTTTCTTGGCAAAAATATTCTGGGCAGCGGCTACGATTTGGAAATTCACGTTCATCGCGGCGCGGGCGCTTACATTTGCGGCGAGGAAACCGGCCTCATCGAATCGCTCGAAGGCAAACGGCCTTATCCGCGCATCAAGCCGCCGTATTTTCCTGCGATCCTCGGTTTGTGGATGTGCCCGACCATCGTCAACAACGTCGAGACGCTCTGCAACGTGAAGCACATCGTCGCGATGGGCGGCGCGGAATTTGCCAAGCTCGGCACGCCGAACAACACCGGTACGCGCATCGTCAGTTTGAGCGGCCACGTCAAACGGCCCGGCTATTACGAAATCGAAACCGGCAAGGCAACGATTGGCGAATTGATCAGCGATCCGAAATTCGGCGGAGGTTTGCGCGATGGAAGAAAATTAAAGGCTGTGATTCCCGGCGGTTCGTCCGCAAAAGTTTTCAAAGCCGGAGAGAAATTCAAACTGAAGAAAAAAAATGCGGACGGCCAGATGGTCGAGCAGGAAGTGGACATGCTGGATTTGCCCTACGATTTCGATTCGCTGATTGCCGCCGGTTCGATGAGCGGTTCCAGCGCGATTATCGTCATGGACGACAGCGTGGACATCGTCGAGGCGCTGGCGAACATTGCCGAATTTTACGCGCATGAAAGCTGCGGCCAATGCACGCCGTGCCGCGAAGGGTCGCTTTGGATGAGCAAGGCGCTGCATCGCCTCACGCACGGCGAAGGCCGGGCGAGCGACGCGGATTATCTGGTCAAAATTGCCGACAACATTCCCGGCGGCCGGACGATTTGCGCGTTCGGCGAAGCCTGCTCCTGGCCGGTGCAGAGTTTTGTCGCAAAGTTCAAAGACGAATTTATCGCCAAAGGCAAGGCCGACGAAGAACGCCGTGCGAAAGAAAATGTTCAGCCGGTCAAAGCCACGTCGCCGGAACGACATGAATTGGCGAACGCACACTGAAATGAAATTTGCGGCAAGGTTGAAGAATTAGTGGCAGAATGAATTTATGAGTGCAGCGACAGAACAAGTATTTATCGAAGCGCTTTCGTTGCCGACGCGCGAGCGGGCGAGCCTCGTTCACAAACTGCTTGTCAGTTTGGAAAACGCGGAAGGCTCGCCGGAAATCGAAACGGCATGGAAGCAGGAAGCGCTGGAACGTTGTGAAGCGTTTGACGACGGCAAAATTACCGAGCGCGACGCGGATTATGTCCTGCGCGACGCGTATCGCAAGGTGAAGTGAAACGACTCACTTATTTAAGCGTTGCCGAAATTGAATTGGTCGAGGCGGCGCAGTTTTACGATGAGCAAGAACCTGGACTGGGCAAAATATTTTTGGACGCAATGGCAGAGGCCGGCGAAAAAATTCGCCGGAACCCGGCGCTTTGGACTTTTTACGAAAAACCAGTTCGCGGTTGCCGTGTCATGCCGTTTCCCTATCGGTTGCTTTATCGTGAATTGCCTGATCGCATTCAAATTGTCGCAGTATTTCATCTCAGCCGCCGCCCCGGAAGTTGGAAAGAACGCTTGAAGTAAAAATGTCAACCGCCGCCACAACTGGAACGAAGCCCGCCGCGCCTGTGATTGAAAAAATCAAGGTGAAGGTGGATGGGCGCGAAATTGAAGTGCCGAAGACAACGCCCGATCCGATTTCCGGCAAGCCGATTCCGACCACGATGATTCAAGCCTGTGCGCAAATCAGCGTGGACGTGCCGCATTATTGCTATCATCCCAAGCTGCCTGTAGCGGGCAATTGCCGTATGTGCCTCGTCGAGTTCGGCACGCCGGCGCTCGGGCCGGACCGCAAACCGATTTTGAATCCTGACGGCACGCCGAAAATCGCAAAGTCTCCGCGTCCGGCCATCGCCTGCGCCACGCCGATTTCACCGGGCATGGAAATTTACACCAACACGCCCGGCGTGAAACAAATGCGCGAGGGCGTGCTGGAATTTCTCCTCATCAATCATCCGCTCGATTGTCCGATTTGCGACCAGGCGGGCGAATGCAAGTTGCAGGAATACTCGGTGGACTACGGCCAGAGCGCGAGCCGCTTCGTCGAACCGAAGGTTCACAAGCCGAAGGCCGTTGATCTCGGCCCGCGCATTGTGCTCGACGACGAGCGTTGCATTCTTTGCACGCGCTGCATCCGGTTCACGCGCGACATCGCGGGCGACGACGCGCTCGGCATTGTCAATCGCGGTAGCT
Organism: Candidatus Aquilonibacter sp.; assembly: GCA_035504945.1. Classification (GTDB taxonomy): domain Bacteria; phylum Verrucomicrobiota; class Verrucomicrobiia; order Limisphaerales; family UBA11358; genus UBA11358. Next base: position 97,800 of record DATJRH010000006.1, read on the forward strand.
ACAATACGCTCACGGCGTATCCGGGAAAAATTTTCGACAACAATTATACGCTCAACACCGTGGACATTTGCCCTGTCGGCGCGCTCACATCGAAGGATTTCCGTTTCCAAATGCGCGTCTGGTTTTTGAAGGAAACCAAGAGCATTTGCACGAGCTGCGCGACCGGCTGCAATATCATCATCGGCTCGCGTGAAGAAAAAATTTACCGCTATGAACCACGTCAGAATGACGCGGTGAACGCGTGCTGGATGTGTGATGCCGGGCGCTTGAATTATAAATGGGTTGGCCGCGAAGACCGTTTGAAGGACGTAATCGTTCGCGGTCAAAAATCGGGCTGGATGGTTGCGCTCAACGAAATCGCCGACAAATTGAAAAATGCGCCGCAAGGTTCGGTCGCGATTGTCACGTCAGCGCGGCAGACGAATGAAGAGCTTTGGCTGTTGAGCAAACTGAAATCGAAACTTGGCGCGGTTAGCGATTCCATTCCGCACGTTGGCGAAGGTGACAAATTGCTCGTCAGCGCCGACAAAAATCCGAACCCGAATGGCGCGCGACTGGCTGGAATTTGTTTCACCGAAATGGGAACGAATCTGCCGCAAATCGCCAGTGGAATTTCGAGCGGAAAAATTAAGACGCTCATCGTTTTTGGCGAAGATGTGACGAAGCATGGCATTAGTTCGGATTTGCTCGGCAAATTGGACACGCTCATCGTCAGCGATATTTTGCCGAACGCGACGACAGCCGCTGCGCATTATTTATTGCCCGGCTGCGCGCACGCGGAAAAACGCGGCACGTTCACGAACGTCAAAGGCCGCGTCCAAAAATTCATGAAAGCCGTCGAACCGCCCGGCGACGCGCGGCCAGAATGGGAATTTTTGCACGATTTGGTTTATAACGTCACTGGGCAAGACGGTTTCCTGACCATCGAAGGTTTGTTCAACGAAATGGCAAAGGACGTTCCCGCGTTCAACAGTTTGAACTGGGCCGGCCTTGGCGACACCGGAGCGACTGTGCCAATTTAACATGGACTGGAATTTCATCATTTTCAGCGTCGTCAAAATCGCGATTGTCATCGGCGCGGTGCAATTTTTTGCCGCCTACGCGGTTTTGGTGGAGCGAAAAGTTTCGGCGTGGATTCAAGACCGCGTCGGGCCGAACCGCGTTGCACCGCCATTCGTGAAATATATTCCAGTCGTCGGGCCGGTATTGACGCGAATGGGAGTTTTTCAACCGCTCGCCGACGGCTTGAAATTTTTGCTCAAGGAGGATTTTACTCCGGCGGGTGTGCGCAAGGCGTATTTCTGGCTGGCACCGATGATTTCGATCATTCCTTCGATGATTGTCGTCGCGGTCGTTCCGTTCGGCTCGTACATCGGCCATCAAAAAATGGTCATCGCGGATTTGAACGTGGGAATTCTCTACACGTTCGGAATTGTTTCGCTCGGTGTTTATGGAATCGTGCTCGCCGGTTACGCGGCGAATTCAAAATATCCGTTCCTCGGCGGCATTCGTTCCAGCGCGCAAATGATTTCGTATGAAATTTCGATGGGCATGAGCGTGATTCCGGTTTTTCTCATCGCGAGCAGTTTGAATTTGAGCCAGGTCGTCAACTGGCAGGCGCAGCACGGCTGGATGCTGATTTACGCGCCGCTGTCGTTTGTCATATTTCTGGTCGCGAGTTTTGCGGAAACAAACCGCACGCCGTTCGATTTGCCGGAAGCCGAAACCGAACTCGTCGGCGGCTATCACACCGAATATAGCTCGATGAAATTCGCGCTGTTTTTTCTCGCCGAATATTCCAACATGGTTGCGGCGTCGGGCATGATGGTGACGCTGTTTTTCGGCGGCTGGACGCTGCCGTTTTGGGGGCTGGATCAATCCGCGGCGTCTTTCACGGGCGACAAGGCGCTGCTGATTGGCATCGCGCAAATTCTTGTTTTCATTTTGAAGATGGTCGTGCTGATGGTGGTGTTCATCTGGGTGCGCTGGATGTGGCCGCGATTCCGTTACGACCAATTGATGGATTTGGGCTGGCGGCGGTTTGTGCCGCTGGCGCTGGTGAACATTTTAATCACGGCCATCGTGCTGTGGGCAACGAGTTGATATGGCGATCATTGTAAATCGCAGACCATTGACGTTTTGGGAAAAGCTTTATCTGCCGGCCATCGTCGGCGGATTCAAAGTGACCGCGCGGCATTTGGTCCGCTCGCTCTTCGGCGGCAAAACCGTCACGATGGAATATCCCGAACAAAAATGGACCGTGCCGGAAAATTATCGCGGCGCGCCGTATCTCGTGAAAGATCAGGACGGCAAGACCAAATGCGTTTCCTGCCAGCTTTGCGAATTCGTCTGTCCGCCAAAGGCGATCAAAATTTATCCGCCCGGCCCGACCGGACAGCTTGCCGACCGTCCGAACGCGGAAAAAATGCCGCAGGAATTTGAAATCAATTTTCTGCGCTGCATTTATTGCGGCCTTTGCCAGGAAGTTTGTCCCGAAGAAGCAATTTTCCTGCTGAAAGATTATTCCATCACCGGCCAGAGCCGCGACGAGTTGATTTACAACAAAGAAAAACTTCTCGCGCTCGGCGGCGTTCATCCGGGAATCCAAAAATGGAAACACAAATTGGAAGAGGCGGAAGAACAGGAAAGTTTTCCGGTCAAAGTCTGAAAGTTTGAAACATGGGTCTGCCTGACATTTTATTTTATGTCTTCGCGGCGTTCACGCTGTTGTTTGGCGTGCTCGTCATCGCGAATCCGTTCAGCCGCAACCCGGTCACCAGCGCGATGTTTCTCGTGCTCACCATCATTTCGATGGCCGGATTGTTCGTGCTGCTGCACGCGTTCTTCCTCGCGGCGGTGCAAATTCTCGTCTATGCCGGCGCGGTAATCGTGCTGTTCCTGTTTGTCATCATGCTGCTGGATTTGAAAGAGGAAGTGCGGCGCAAAATAAAAATTTACGGCCTGCTCGCCGGTCTGATTTCAGTCGGCGCGATCATCGCCATCTTTTTCAAAAGTTTGCGCGCCACGCCGCTCAACGCGCAAACGTCGCCTTCCATCGAAGGCGGCACCGCGGCACTCGGTAAATTGCTGTTCACGAATTACGTTTTGCCCTTTGAAGTCGTTTCCGTGCTGTTGCTCGTGGCGATGATCGGCGTGATTTTGTTGAGCAAAAAAGATCTGAAATAAAATGCAAGTCGGACTCGAACATTATTTGACTGTCAGCTTTCTGCTGTTCGCGCTGGGTCTGCTTGGCGTCATCATGCGGCGCAATTTGCTGGTGATTTACATGTCGCTGGAGCTGATGCTCAACGCGGCGAACCTCGCGCTCGTCGCCTTCTCGCGTTTCAACGACAACTTGAACGGGCAGGTTTTGGTTTTCTTCATCATCACCGTGGCGGCGGCGGAAGTTTCGGTCGGCCTCGCGCTCATCGTCGCGCTTTATCGCCGGCGCCAATCCGCGCACGTGGAAGATTTGACCTCGATGAAACTCTGACGAATGCAACACGAACTTTTTCCCTGGCTGATTTTGTTCCTGCCGCTGTTTTCAGCGGCGGCAATCACCATTTTCACTCTGCGTTCGCGCACCATCAGCGCGTTTCTGTCCATCGGCGCCATTGTCACCGGTTTCATTCTTTCGGTTGTTTTCATCAGCGCCAACGGCTGGCATTTCACCGGGGAAATTTCCAAAACCTGGCTTTCCATCGGCAGCTTGCAAATTGATTTTGGCCTCAAGCTGGACGCCTTGAGCATGATGATGTTGCTCGTCGTCACCGGCGTCGGCGGCGCGATTCATATTTATTCCGTCGGTTACATGCGCGAGGACAGCGGCTTCTCGCGCTTCTTCGCCAAATTGAGCCTGTTCACGTTTTCGATGCTCGGCATCGTGCTCGCGAACAATTTCATCGAGATGTTTATTTTCTGGGAGCTCGTTGGCGTATCGTCCTACCTGCTTATCGGTTTCTGGTTTGAGAAACCCAGTGCCGGCGACGCCGCGAAAAAAGCGTTCATCGTCAATCGCCTCGGCGACTTTGGATTCCTGCTCGGCATTTTGATGGTGTGGGGAATTCTCGGTTCGCTGAACTTCTCAAACCTGCACGGTCAACTTATGGCCAATCCCGCCGCGCTCGGAACGATGGCCACAATTGCCGGCCTTTTAATTTTCTGCGGTGCCGTCGGTAAATCCGCGCAATTCCCGCTGCACGTGTGGTTGCCGGACGCGATGGAAGGTCCGACGCCCGTGTCCGCGCTCATCCACGCCGCGACGATGGTGGCCGCCGGTGTTTACATGCTTTGCCGCATTTTATTTTTGCTTAACGCCGACGCGCTCCATGTCATCGCCTACATCGGCGGGTTCACCTCGCTGCTCGCCGCGCTCATTGCCATCCAACAGGACGACATCAAACGCATCATCGCCTACTCGACGCTGTCACAACTCGGCTACATGGTCATGGCCGTTGGCCTGTCCGGCCCGACCGCTGCAATGTTCCATTTAACGACGCACGCCTTTTTCAAGGCGCTGCTGTTTTTGAGCGCCGGTTCGGTCATCATTGCGCTGCATCACGAGCAGAACATCTGGAAAATGGGCAACCTGCGAAACAAAATGCCGATTACATTTTGGACATTTCTCGCCGGCGCGCTCGCCTTGAGCGGCGTGCCGCCGTTCAGCGGGTTTTATTCAAAGGATTCCATTTTCGCGCAGGCGTTGGAACAAAAAAATTATTTGCTCTTTGCCGTTGGCGCGGGCGTTGCCGGGCTGACGACCTTTTACATTTTCCGACTGTTCTTTGTCGTTTTTCTCGGCAAGGAAAAATCCGAAACTGCCTCGCACGCGCACGAATCGCCAGCGGTGATGACCTGGCCGCTGGTCGTGCTGGCTTTTTTTGCGGTTGTCGGCGGTGTCATTGGCATCGCGGGAATTTACGGCGCGCAATTCGGTGGCGAATCTGAACATGCTTCACTGCTTCAGCGCATCGTCGAGCCGTTTGCACATTCACCCGTTGGCGCATTGATCGGCATCGGTTGCGTAGCGATTGGATTCTTTGCCGCGTTTTCGCTTTACACCAAAGCCGACAAAGACCCTCTGCCGGCAATGCTCGGCCCTTTGGCGACCGCGATGAAAAATAAATTTTACTTCGACGAACTTTACGAAGCCACGTTCGTCCGCGCGCATGATTTCATCGCGGCGGTTTGCGGTTGGATTGACCGCTGGCTGGTCGAAGGCTTTTGCATCGGCCTCGTTCGTGGCGGAACAGATTTGACCGGCCGCGCGCTGCGCCTCGTGCAAACCGGCAATCTCCAAACCTACGCCTTCCTGTTTGTGCTCGGCGTGGCGGTGCTGCTGTATTTCGTTTTGAAATAAATGTCCATCCTGACCTACATATTTGGCTGGCCGCTGGTGGCGGCGCTGGCGCTGATTCTGGTGCCGCGCAATTATCGCGTCATCATCCGGTTCATTGCTTTGCTCGGCACGTTCATTTCAGCAGTTCTCGCAGTGAAAATGTTTTGCCAATACGCCGGCACGCCGGTGGACGCGGAAGGCTATCGTTTCGTGCAGCAAATCCCGTGGGTCGAATCACTCGGCATCAGCTATCACGTCGGCGTGGACGGCTTGAACGTCGGGCTGATTTTGATGGGTGCCATCGTCGCCTTCGCCGCCGCGTGTTGCTCTTGGGAAATCCAAACACGCGAAAAGGAATTTTACATTCTGCTGCTCGTGATGAGCGGCGGCATCCTCGGCGCGTTCGCGTCGCTGGATTTGTTCTTCTTTTATTTTCTGCACGAACTCGCACTGGTGCCGACCTTCATTATGATCGGCGTCTGGGGCCGCGGGGAACGCAAAAATTACGCGACGTTCCAAATCACGCTGTATTTGAGCATCGGCGCGCTCATCGCGCTCATCGGCCTCATCGCGCTGTATTTGCAATCCGGCGCGAACACCTTCGACATTCCGAAACTCGTTGAATACGTCGGCGCGCATCCGCTGGCCGCGAGCGCGCAGAATTTCATCTTCCCGCTGCTGTTGTTCGGCTTTGGCATTCTGGTTTCGCTCTGGCCGTTCCATTCGTGGGCGCCGTTGGGCTACGGCTCCGCGCCTTCGCCGACGGCAATGCTCCACGCCGGCGTGCTGAAAAAATTCGGGCTTTACGGTTTGATCCGCATCGCGCTGCCATTGATGCCGCAGGCCGCACATCACTGGATGAATTTTCTCGCGTGGCTTTGCCTCGGCAACATTCTTTACGTCGGCTGGGTCGCCATGCGGCAAAAAGATTTGAACCTGCTCATCGGCAATTCCAGCGTCGCGCACATGGGCTTCATTTTCCTCGGCATCGCCAGCTTGAACCTTATCGGTATCACCGGTGCGGTGTTCATTATGGTCGCGCACGGCTTTCTTGCGGCGCTAACGTTCGGCTTGAGCGGCTACATTTATCAAAAAACCGGCACGCTCGAAATGGCCGAGCTTGGCGGACTTTGCCGCAAATTGCGATTCATCGGCACGGTGTTGGTCATGGCGGCGATGGCCGGCTGCGGTTTGCCTGGATTCGCGAATTTCGTCGGCGAAGTCACGGTGTTTTTCGGCGTCTGGCAGGAACCGTCCCTGCGCGTCGTCACGGTGCTGGCGGTCTGGGGCGCGCTGGTCATCGGCGGCATTTACATGACGCGCACGGTGCGAAAAATTTTGCACGGACCGTTGCCGGAAAAATATGCGAACGTTGGCGACGCGACGGGCATTTGGCGCAAACTGCCTTACGCGCTTTTGCTCGCGAGCCTGTTTACGTTCGGCTTTTTCCCGAAATTGTTGACGAACCAAATCACGCCGGACGCGCAGAAAATTGTCACAATGACAGGAAGAGAAACGGCGGCAGTTGGTAGCACCCGCGTCTTGCAGGTTCAATTCGGCGTCCCGCCGAATTGGAATGGCGCACGACACACCGGGATTAAAAATATTCCTGATGGCGTACATCCTTCGCAAAAGAGTTTGGGCGCGACGTCCGAAACTGCCCGCGAGACGCGGGTGCTACAACAGGTTTCGGCTGACGCTTCTGAAAATAATTTAGCTTTGAATTGATGAACTCTTCCTTGATGACACTTGAGATTTTGGTGCTGGCGCTGGGCACGGCGCTGCTGCTGGCGGATTTTTGGGTGCTGGCCGAGCGGAAAAAATTTCTCGCTTATCTGGGCGTGGCGGTGCTGGCCGGGTTGCTGCTGGCCAGCTTCACCGCCAACGGAATCGGCGACCGTTTCGGGACGGCATTCAACGGCTCGTTTGTCGAAGACGGGCTGGCGCTGTTTTTCAAACGATTTTTCCTCGTCGCGGCCATGCTCGTCCTGTTTTTGACGGCGGAATTTTCGGATAAAATCGCCGGCGGCATTTCCGAATTTTATTCGCTCATCCTGTTTGCGCTCGCGGGAATGCTGTTCGCCGCGTCATCCAATAATTTTGCGATGCTCTTCGTCTCCATCGAGCTCATCACCGTCACATTTTATGTGCTCGTCAGTTTTCAACGGAACCGGCTGGCCTCGCTCGAAGCGGGTGTGAAGTATCTCATCATCGGCGCGTTGTCGTCGGCGTTCATGGTTTTCGGCATTGCGCTGATTTGGGGAACGACCGGCAAAATGAATTTCAACAACCTCGCGCAGGTCGCGCCGCAATTTCTCGATAACAAAATTTTCCTCATCGGTGTTGTATTTCTGCTGGCCGGGCTCGGATTCAAAATCGCCGCCGTGCCGTTTCAAATATGGGTGCCGGACGTTTATCAGGGCGCGCCCACGCCGACGACGGCTTTTCTCGCCGTCGGCTCCAAAGCCGCCGGATTTGTTTTACTGCTGCGCGTTTTGTTCACGGCCGTTCCCGCCGTGACCGAACAGTGGAGGGATTTTTTGATTGTCATTTCCGGCCTCACGATTCTTTACGGAAATCTCTGCGCGCTGCCGCAGCGCAACTTGAAGCGGCTGCTCGGCTATTCGAGCATTTCGCACGCGGGCTATTTGCTGCTGGGCGTCGCGGCGTTGAGCGCGAGCGGCAACGCGGCGCTGCTGTATTATCTGGCCGGATATTTGTTCACGGTCATGGCGGCGTTCACCGTCATCGTTCTCGTGATGCAGCATCTGGACAGCGAGGACATTTCCGCGTTGGCCGGGTTGAACCAGCGCTCGCCGCTGCTGGCGTCCACCATGACGCTTTCGATGGTGTCGCTCGCGGGCATTCCGCCGCTGGCCGGATTTTTCGGGAAATTTCTGCTGTTGAAGGCTGTGATCCAGGCCGCGCAGACCACGGGCAATCACGGCTATTATTGCCTCGTGTTCACGGCGCTGGCGGGCGTGGTCATTTCGCTTTATTACTATTTCGGCGTCGTGCGCGCGATTTACTGGAGCAAGGACGCGCCGGATTTGTCGCCCATCCAGCCTTCCGGCGCGGCGAAATTTTCCATCGCCGTCTGCATCGCCGGGATGTTCTGGCTCGGCATTTTCCCGAACACCGTTTTGAACGTCGCCAACGAAGCGGTGAAAATGCTCAAATAATTTTGCCGGTTCAAAAATTAACCGAGATCAGACGCAGTTGCGGTTCCTGGTTTTCCGCAGTATCGAACCCCGACGCGCCCGGATGCCAGCCAACTATTTTCGTCCACGGTCGCGAGCTCATATTGCCTAAACGCACAATTTTCCCCGTCGTCTTCTGCGCAGGCCCGCTTAACGGCGTGGTCATTCGGAATTGGTGTTTTGCAACCGCTACATTTGCCGACATCGCCTGTTTCTTTTCAGTCGTTGCGTTCGTTGACTCCAACTGCTTAATCTGGTCGGCATCTGGCGTCGACGGCGCAACCCAGTCTGCTCCCGCCACGTCCGCTGATACCAACTGCTTCGGCGCTTGAGCCGCCGTTACCAGTTGAAAGACTCCGGCGAATGCAATAACCGCAATTGCCGTTTTTGTTTTCATGGAATAACCTCGACCCCGGCGGACTCGCGGTCAAGTGACGAAATTTCCCGAAAATTTCAGACCGTCCGCATCTGCACCGCGTCCACGATTTCCGTGCCGACGGAAATCGCGCCGATGATGACGACGGTCGTGCCAGCGTGCAGCCGGCCCTGCGCGACGAGATTTTTCAGCGCCATTTCCACCGTGTTTTGCGGATCAATGAAGTCAAATTCCACGACGAACGACGTGACGCCCCAGCACATCGTCAATTCGTTCGCGCATTTTTCGCTTTCGCACAAAGCGTAAATCGGCGAATAACGCGGCCGCATCCAGCCGGCGTAACGCGCCATGCCGCCATGCCGCGTGAAAACCAAAATCGCCTCGGCCTTCAATTCATTGGCCAGGACGACGGCGCTCTTGACCACCTTTTCGCGCGCGTCGATGAGTTCCGCCGAGTCGTGAAATTGCGCGCTGCCGCTGCGTTCGATGCGCGTGGCGATGCGGTCGAAAACCTCGATGCACTTGAGCGGATATTTGCCTACGGTTGTCTCGCCGCTCAACATGATGGCGTCGGCCTCCTCGAAAACGGCGTTGGCCACGTCGGTGACTTCGGCGCGCGTGGGCATCGGCGATTCAATCATGCTTTCGAGCATGTGCGTGGCGACGATGACCGGCCGGCCGATGCGCAAACAGGTTTTGACGATGCGCCGCTGCACAATCGGCAATTCTTCGTAAGGAATTTCAATGCCCAGATCGCCGCGCGCAACCATGATGCCGTCGGCTTCGCGGACGATGGCTTCCAGATTCTTGATTGCCTCCTGGTCCTCGATTTTGGCGATGACGAACGGCGCCTTGTCCTTCTCAAACAATTCGCGCAACTGCATCAAGTCGCGCGCCTCGCGGACAAAGGACAGCGCGATGAAATCCACGCCCAGTTCGAGGCCGAGTTTCACGTCGTGGATGTCCTTGGCCGTGAGCGCGGGCAAACTGACCTTGACGCCGGGCAGGTTGATGTGGCGGCGGCTGCCGAGCTTCCCTTCGGTCAGAACCTCGCACTCGACCTTGTTGCCGGTCTTGGCCAGCACCTTCATTTCAATCGCGCCGTTGTCTATCAGCACCACGTCGCCGACATTGATATCGTTGACGAAATTTTCGTAATTCACGTCCACCGAATGCTCCTCCAAATCGTGCTCGCCGCGGACGGTGAGGGTGAATTTCTGGCCCGGCTGCAAATCCAGCGGCACGCCGATGTCGCCGGTGCGGATGGCCGGGCCTTGCGTGTCCATCATGATGCCGGTGAATTTCTTGCGCGCGGCGGATTGGGCGCGGATGTCGGCGACGACGCGGCGCACCCAGTCATGCGGCGCGTGCGACATGTTGAGGCGGAAAATGTTGACACCCGCGTCAATCAGCTTGCCGATCATTTCGGCGGAATCCGTGGCGGGGCCGAGCGTTGAAATTATTTTTGTCCGGCGAACGTTTCCTTGTCGCATGGGAAAAACATACAAGCCCGCGGCGGGATTAAAAGTTAATTTCACGCGACACTTTCAAAACGGGCTTGCCAGCGGGGGAAATTGAATCCATACTTTTTGGACTGATTTTATGGCAGACGTTGCAAATAAATACCCCGAAAACGTGGCGGGCAAATACTACGTGGACAACCAGTGCATTGACTGCGACCTGTGCCGCGAGACGGCGCCGGACAATTTCAAACGCAATGACGACGGCGGCTATTCGTTCGTCTACAAGCAACCTTCTTCGCCCGACGAAGAAGCCCGCTGCAAGGAAGCCAAGGAAGGCTGCCCGGTTGAGGCCATTGGCGATAATGGGGCCTAGCCCTTTGCGATTTCTGATTTACAAAACTCTTAACGTTCTTCAACGGCAGCGTAAATCGTATATCGTAAATCTGAAATAATTTCCTACGCCGCCGTGGAAATCACCGGCTCCACCGGCAATGAAACGCGAACGACTCCCGGCTGCCCTGATTGCGGCGGGACGATTTCCAGTTTCCCGTGGTGCGTCTCGATGATTTTCCGGCTCACGGTCAGGCCCAATCCCAGCCCGACGTTGCGCGTGGTGAAAAACGGCGACGGCACTTTCTGCGCGGCCTCGTCGGTGAACCCGGAGCCGTTGTCCTGAACTTCAATCTGCAAATCCAGTCCGCCGCCGCGGCCCGGTTCGGTGTGCAGGCGGATGCCCACGGTCGGCGATTTTGGATTGGCTTGCAGTGCGTTGAGCAGGATTTCGGCAAGCGCGTGCTTGAGCGCGGCGCGGTCGCCAGTGATGATGGTGGGCTTGCCGGCATTTTCAAATTGCAGCTTCGCGCCTTCGGTCGGCTGATGTTTGCGCGCCTCTTGATAGGCCTCTTCCACCAGTTTTTCGACGGCAAACGTCTCGGCCTCCATGCGGCCTTCGCGCGCGAGAAAGCGCATCTGGTTGATGAGCCGCGTGACGCGCTTGACGCCGTCGGCGAGCGCGTGGTCGAGCGATTCGCGGAATTCCTTGTCCTTGTATTTTTCCGCGAGCAGTTGCTGGTGCGTCGAAAGCGGCACCATGGCGTTGCCGATTTCGTGCGCGAGCCGGTCGGCCATGGATTTGATCAGGCGCAAATTCGCCGCCTCCACTTCCAATTGCTGCAACTGCTCGGTCTGCGTGAGGTCGTCGGCGGTAAGCAGTGCGGAAACCGGCACGGAGGAATTGCCGCGCTGGAACGGCACGACGCTGACGGAATAAATCGTGCCCGGTGAATTTTCCGGCTCATAGCGGAACGGCCCGATGGCCGCGCCGGCCTTCAACACCTGGTAAATTTTCGCGCCGAGCACCTGTGGCAAATCGCTGAATTCCAGTTCGCCCGTGCGCTGGTTTTTCCTGCCAAAATGCCGTCGCGCGGCCTTGTTCGCGTGCAGCACCTTCAGGTCGCGCCCGACGACGACGCACGCGCTGCTCAATTCGCGCAGCACGTCGGCCATCATTTCGTGGTTGCCCGCGAGCTGGTCGTGCAGCCAGATATTGCGGAGCGCGAGGCCGACCTGTTCGAGCAGGTGGAAAATCAACTCCAGCTCGATGTTGACCAGCGGCTCGCCGGTGACGCGCCCGTCAAAAATGGCGACGCCGGCAATGCCTTCGCGGTCGGGAATCGGCACGGCGATCTGCGCGCCCATCAATTCAAATTCCTTCTGCGTCTCGGCGTCGGCGCGCGCCTCGTCGCTGTCGCGGCGCAAAATCCGGCCCAGTTTGGAGAGCTGGCCGCCGATGCCGGAGTCGAGCGAAAGTTCAAAATGCTCCAGCAGGCCGGAGGAAATGCCGATTGCCGCGGCGGAGCGCAACCGGCGCGTGTCCTCGGGCGAAAGCACTTCATGCAGCGGCGTGACCGGGCGGTTCAGGAAAATCGCGGCGCGGTTGACGCTCAAGATTTCGCGGAGCAGCAGCAAAAATTGTTTCAACATCGCCTCGGCGTTCAGCGAGTGTGTGAGGATGGAGGAAAAATCGCGCAGCACGTCGAGCGTCTGCGGCTCGTTGGTGAAACGGCTGCTTGCCCCCGCTTCGGCCATGCGCAGCGACGCGGCGGACGGGACCGGCGGCAGTTGCGGCGGGCGCTGCGCCGTCGCGGTGCTCCACAGCCGTTCCAGCAATGAATTCAAAAGCCGCGGGCGGACGGGCTTGGTCAAAATGTGCGTGACACCATGTAAAAAAGCTTCCTCCTCCCAGGCGGATTCGCTGGAGCCGGTGTAGGCGATGATGGGCGTGCGGGCGGCGCGGCGGCGGAGGCGTTCGATGGCCCAGACGATTTCCACGTCCATCAAATCGGCGTCGAGGATGCACGCACCGGCGATGTCGTGCGTGAGCAGCGGCTCGGCCTCGTCCACGTTGAGACGGTGAACGACCCGGTATTGCTCGGGGTTCAGGCCCGCGCGCACCGTTTCGGCGAAGTCCGGATGATTTGATAAAACCAAAATGGTTTTCATCGCGTGCCGAACGAAGAGTGGCTTTTGGTTGCCGTCACTGTCGTTGAATCATTCCACAAGTCAAGGCTTCAGGTCAATCGAATCTTGACGGCACGAAAAAATAAATCAGCCAGTGGCGAGCAATTTTTGCCAGAGCTCCTCGTTCAGGAGCGCCTTTTGAAGAAAATCGCCTTCGTCGGGCGCCGCCACGGCGCGTTCGGGATGCAGCGGCAATCGGAGGGTGAAGGTTGTGCCTTGGCCAGGCCGGCTTTGCGCCTCAATTTTTCCGCCGTGATGGTGGACGATGAAAAAGCAGGCCATCAAATTGACGCCGTATTCAGACGGCACGCCGCCTTGCACGACGAACGGGTCGAAAATGACGCGGAGCGCGTCTTCCGGCAGGCCCGGCCCGTTGTCTTTGATTTGCAAAACGATTTCCGGTTTCGCGCCGTTTTGCAATTCCGCCGAGAGTGAAATTTTACTGCCCGCCGGCAGCATGGCCAGTTCGTCCTTGAACAATAATTCAAACAGCCGGTGAAATTTCGGCTTGTCCGCGTGCAAGGTCGGGAGCAAATCGGGAATTTGGTTTTCAATTTCAATTTTCCGCGCGGCGAATTGTTCCTTCAACGATTCCAACGCCGCGCCGACGGCCTGCGGCAGTGAAACTTCGTCGGCGAACTGCGTCGCGGCATTGCTGTCGGAGGACGAGCGCAAGTCGGAGAGCAGGCTGTTGATTTTTTCAATCTGTGACTGGACGTTCGAGTGATAGTCCTTCCAGAAATCAGGGTTGCGCAGGCCGTTTTTGCTCGCGCGCTCCTCGGCCATTTTCATGGGCGCGAGGTCGAGAAAGGTTTTCACCGCGACGAGCGAGTTGCGGATGTGATGGCTCAAGCCGGCGGCGAGCAGGCCGAGGCTGACAATGCGGTCGGCAATCATCATGTTGCGCAGCACGGACATTTTTTCGTGGAGCAACTGGTCGCGCTCGGCCTGCACCATGAAAAATTCCAAGCCCTGCCGTAATGTGAGATCCAGCTGCGGCGGGTCCCACGGCTTGGTGACGTATTTGTAAATGGCGCCGCTGTTGACGGCGGCGATGGCGGCGTCCATGTCCGCGAACGCCGTGACGAGAATCCGCAAAATGCGCGGACGGAACTGCCGCGCGCGTTCCAGCAGCCAGACGCCTTTTTCGCCGGGCATCCGCTGGTCGGTCATCAGCAGGCCGATTTCGTCGCCGTGCTGTTCGAGCAGCTTGTAGCCGTCCTGCGCGTTTGACGCCGTGAGCACGCGGAAAGTGTCGCTGAAAGCGCGCGTGAAGTTCGTCAGCGATTTTTCCTCGTCGTCCACGTAGAGGATGACGAATTTTTTAAGATCGTAGAGATTTTCCATGTTCGGTTTCAAATTCCGTGTCCGGCTCGTCCTTGGCGGGCAGGTCAATCGTGAACTCGCAGTATTTGCCGGCCTCGCTTTTCACCGCAATGGTTCCGCCGTAACCTTGCACGATGCGGTAGCAGATACTCAAGCCCAATCCCATGCCCTTGCCGACTTCCTTGGTCGTGAAGAACGGGTCGAAAATCTTGTCCACGAGCTTCGGGTCAATGCCCATGCCGTTGTCGCGGACGATAATCAGACTGCGGTCGCCTTCCATGCGGCCTTCGACCCAAATGGTCGGCTTTTCATCGCCTTCAAATTTTTTCTCCGCGAGCGCGTCAATGGAATTTTGCACCAGGTTGACGAGGACGTGGATGAGCTTATTCCGGTTCGCCCAGACGATTTGATCCGGCGGCAGTTTTTGTTCGATGGCGGCCTTGTCCTTCCATTCGCCGGCGAGGAAACGCAGCGACGCGCCCACGACATCGGCCACGTCCACCGGCTCGCCCGTGCCGCCGCCCGGATGGGTGAATGTCCGCAAATCGGAAACGATGTTGCGCACGCGCTTGAGGCCGTCCTCGACGTCGTTGAGAATGGCCTCGTATTCTTCGCGCTGTTCGGGCGCGAGTTGCTTGCCCTTGTTGCGCAGGGCGAACAGGCCGGTCAGGGTGAAGTTCAACGGGTTGTTGATTTCGTGGATGATGCCAGCGCTCAAACGCCCGAGCGACGCGAGTTTTTCCGACTGAACGAGCTGCATTTCCGTGTCCTTGATTTGCTCGATGGCAAGCGTAAGCGCCTTGTTTTGTTTGGTGAGCTTGCGCTGGTAATGATGCGACTCGATGAGATTTTTGATGCGCGCCTGCAATTCGGTTGAAGAAAACGGTTTCGCCAGAAAATCGTTCGCGCCCATGCCGAGCGCGTCGAACTTCGTTTCCTCGTCCGCGCGCGCCGTCAGCAAAATGATGGGGATGTTGACGGTGGCGTCGCGCTGGCGCAATTCGCGGCAGACTTCCAGGCCGTCCATTTCCGGCATCATCATGTCGAGCAGGATGATGTCCGGCAGAAATTGCTGCGCCTTTTCAAGCGCCTGGACGCCGTCCGCGGCTTCGAGCACGTCGTAATCCTCATTCAACTCGGAATTCAGGAACCGCCGCATGTCCGGCTCGTCATCGGCGATCAGCACGACGGGGCGGCGTCCAGCCAGTTCCGATGGCTTGGCCGTT
Source organism: Candidatus Aquilonibacter sp. (assembly GCA_035504945.1). Classification (GTDB taxonomy): domain Bacteria; phylum Verrucomicrobiota; class Verrucomicrobiia; order Limisphaerales; family UBA11358; genus UBA11358. The sequence continues at coordinate 113,249 of DATJRH010000006.1, forward strand.
CCGCGTGTGGCGGTCATGGCCGGGAAAAATTCCGCGCGCCGATACAAATTCACCAGCCATTCCTCGGACGCCGCCGCGCCGTTTTCAGCGGGAGCAAGAGGTTCGGCCGCGGCAGGTTTCGTCGTCGGCTCGCCCTTTTGATACGGCAGGCGGACGGTGAACGTGGCGCCCCTGCCTTCCTGGCTTTGCACCGTGACGGAGCCGCGCAGCATTTCGGCCAGTTCCTTCACCAGCGCCAGCCCGATGCCGACGCCCTGAAATCTCCGCTTCGATGAACTGTCGGCCTGCCAGAAACGGTCGAAGACAAACGGCAGGTTTTTTTCCGCGATGCCCACGCCCGTGTCGCCGACAATCAAAACAAAATCGTCGCCTTGTCTTTCCGCGCGCAACCAGACGCGGCCGTCTTCGGGCGTGAATTTCAGCGCGTTGAACAGAAGGTTCAGGATGATTTTTTCAATCTTGTCGCGGTCGGTCAAAACAGCGCCGAGTTCCGGGTCCACATGGATTTCCAGTTTGAGGCGCTTGTTTTCAGCCACCTGCCGGACGGCACTGGCGAGGCCCTTGAGAAATTCCGAAATGTCCAACGGTTCGCTTTTGACATCCATGCGTCCGGCTTCGAGGCGGATGAGGTCGAGCAAATCGTTGATTAGCTTGAGCAGCCTCATGCCGTTGGCCTGCATGGTGGCGAGCAATTCGTGCGCGTGGTCATCCAGCGTGGGGTCAAAGCGCTGCATCAAGGTTTCGAGCGGCGAAAGCAGCAGCGTCAGCGGCGTGCGGAGTTCGTGGCTGATGTTGGCGAAGAAGCGGCTTTTGAGGCGGTCGAGTTCGATAAGCTTGCGATTGGTTTCTTCGAGTTCTTTTTTGCTCGCGTCCAATTCGTAGCGAGAGACAAATTCGCGGAATCGAAACTGGCTGAAAAAATGGTTGCCGGTCACGACGATGATGCCCGTGGAAATCAAAAAATAAAGATTGTTAATGACGATGCCTTTGAATGCAAAGGGCGCGTGGAGGTCGCAGGCGGCAATATATTCCGCCAACACCAAGGAAACCGCAATGAGGCTCTCGCGAAAGGTCCAGCGAAGGACGAATCCAACCACCAGCAAAACCAGGTTCAACCCGGCATAATAAGGCGAATCCGCTCCTTCCGTTCGGTAAATCATGTAGGAAATGCACGAACCGGGCAGCAGCACCAGCGCCACGCCAAAAATCCGGTAGTGACGCCGTCCGAATGTCGTCAACAACACGGAGAGAAACACGCCGATCAGGGCGGAGCAGGCCAGGCGCAACGACAAAAATTCCCACGCCAGTTGCGGATAAACGCTGTAATCAATGATCGCGAAGGACGGCACGAGCACCATACCCAGAATGCAGCCAATCTTAATGTTGTTGATGGCGACTTCCCGGTCGTATTGCTCGAACGCCTGCCTGATTTGTTCTGGGCGCAAGTCCATCGTTTAATTGGCCGTCTGCGGTTTTCGGACTTCAAGAAACAGATTCACCGCGACCGGCTCAGTGATGACCGACCAGCTATCGGACGATGCCTTGTCGGGGACAAAGCGGGTCATGCCTTGCCGGTCGCGATAAATCAGGTGCCAGTCCAAAAGAAATTCCAGCATGTGTCGAAAAGGAATCTTGTCGGCCATGTTCGCCACTACCAGCAAGCCGCCCGGCGCGAGATTGCTGTAAAACAGGTTGACGATTTGTTTGCACACTTTGTCGGAGAGATAATCAAACAAGCCGCCGCAATAAATCAGGTCAAAACCCGTGCTCAACGGGTCGTTTGCGGATTGTGACACATACTTGATCCATTGGGTGACGGACATCAATTTCGTTTGAATCCGGGTCTGGCGCTTGTGCTGGGCTTTTATTTTTTCGAGTTTGGACGCGGTGTAATCGAGCGTTTCCGAGTCGAAATCTAGCAAGGTGAATTCCACAAGGTCCGACAGACGCTGTTCCGACAGGAATTGCTGGACTTCGCGGGCCGGGCCGCAACCAAGATTCATAATTCGCACCGGACGGCTTTGTCGCATCGCGCGGATGGTTTCCTCAACCAGCCTGCTCTTCATGTGCGCAACCCGGTTGCGAACCGAAATGGACGGGGCCTGATTGACCAGCCAGTAATGGACAATTTTGGCATACAATGATTCACCCTCAAAGGTGTTGCGATGGATCATGTTCATCATTTCGTAATCGCCCGCATAACCCAGCGGCTTGTGATACGTGCGATGGCCAAACGGCGCACACAAGAAAAGCGGATGAAGATGACGCTGCATGAAAGCTTGGTGCGCCGCGTAAAGTTCAAGGTCAACCTTCCCGGCGATGTCCAGAAGTCTTTCCCGCATCACATCGATATTGCGAAGGACAATCGGAGCCAAATCTTGAAAAACCTGCGGCTCAATATCTGCGCGGCTCCGCGAAGGATGAGCGGCGATGGAAATTTCAATTTGTTCGAGCAACAGCTTCAAATCCTGCAGATAGCTTTGCAAATCCAACACGGCCATTTTGAACTCAGGCAGGACCCGCGCTTGGTTTTGCCATTTGCCGAAGAACGTATGATACGCGTCCAGAAAACTGATGTTGCCGTTGAACGGCATGTTGATGCCGACATAAACGCCCGGCTCGTCCAGTTTCACTTCACAAACGGTCAGCGCGGCGGTTTGAACCACATTGCTGACCACCGCACGCCCGGAATAAGCTTCCCGGTCGTCGAGAAAAATTTTGAAGTCGTCCAGGATTTCGGACAATCGCAACGCCACGCCCGGATCGTAAATTTCAAACGCGATGACCAGCCGCGTTAGCTTGATCAACTTGCCGTGCAATTCGATGCCCGCCCGCGTCTTGCAAAGCACCAAACCGTCCTCGAACCCGCCGTTTCCGGCTTCGCCGTGGACGCCGGCGGAAGTTTTGCTTTCGCCATTTTTAGTCAATTTGTTCATGCCGGATGGTTGACGCTGTTCGCCGCAAATATAAAAGCGTATTTTGCATCATTTTTCACGCCAAAATTGAATTTGTAATCGCTTATGTTTCAAGTCTCTCTGGCACTGGTTTTGCTGGTCAGCGCGGCTTCGGTTGCAATGACGCCAACCGCGCGTTTGCAACGGAAAAACAAAAGTCATAATGTTGGCCAGTCATTGTGCCAGTTTGGGACACAAAAACAAAAATCAGCAGTCGGAAGCAAAAAAAACAGATTATGAAAAAATACGTCAGAAACCGAAATGTCGCAATTAAAACAGTCCGCGGAAGCCGGCTGGTCCTCCAGCTCGCTTTTTCCGTCGTGCTTGTTTTTCTGTCACTGCCACGGGCGAACGCCGATGGCTACCGGCTCTCGCCGCCCGGCACTTTCGATTTGGGGCGCGCGGGCGGACGCATCGCGCAGGTGGATGACTCCTCCGCCGTCGTTCAAAATCCCGCCAATCTGACCGACCTGACCAACGCGCAAATCCAGCTTGCACCCGGCGTCATTTATTTCCACGCCAATTTCCAATCTTCCATCGCGCCCGGCGAGTCGGCAAACACCACAGACCCGTGGAATTTCGTCCCGAACGTATTTGCGTCCGTTCCGCTCGATAACGGAAAATTCGCGTTCGGTCTGGGCGTTTCGACGCCTTACGGCCTGGGCGTCCATTGGGATCAAAATTCCAGCGCCTTTGCGCCGGGCACCGGAGTGCTGCGTTACACCACGCCTTATTCGGTTGACCTCGAAACCATCAACATCAGCCCGGCCGTCGCCGCAAAATTTTTTGACGGCAAGCTGCTCGTCGGCGCGGGGCTGGACGCGATGTGGTCGGAAATAAAATTGAAGGAATTTTATCCGTGGTTCCTCGTCACCGAAAATCCCGCCAGCCCGGACGGTCATTTGACTTCCGATGGCGATGGCTGGGGCTTTGGCGGCAACGTGGGAATTACGTGGCAGGTCACGGAACATCAGCGGCTGGCGGTGACGTATCGCAGCCCGGTTCTGATTGATTACAAGGGCAATTTCTCGGCGGACAACGATCCGCTTGTGGGCGGCGGCACGAGCTACAGCAGTTTCAGCACGAGTCTGAAATTTCCGACCATCGTGGCCGTGGGTTACGGCGTTGACCTGCCCCACGACGTCCGTTTGGAAAGCGATTTTGAGTGGCTGCAATTTTCCAACTTCAAAAGTCTGCCAATTAACGTCGCCAATCCCCCGCCCGGCCTGCCGACCAGCGTGCCGGAAAACTGGCACAACAGCTTCACCGCCGGCATCGGCGGCGACTGGAAATTTGCCGACAACTGGGTTTTGCGCGCCGGTTATCAGTTTTACCAGACGCCCATTTCCGACGCGAATTTGACACCAAGCATTCCCGACGCCGACGACAACGTTTTCACCATCGGCCTCGGCTACCAGCACGGGCATCAATCGGTGGAAGCCGCCTACGGCCTGAATTTTTACGACACGCGCAACATCAACGATTCGCCCTCGAATCCGAATTATGCATTTAACGGCAAATACGGCGTGACCGTCCACCTTTTCTCGTTTGCCTACCGCTATTCGTTCTAAAATTTTGCGCGAGCGGGGTGGCGAGGCTCCGACTAAACTTTTGTCGCCGAAACCTTTTCGGGAATGATTTTGGCCAGCACGTCGTAACCCCAGCGCAGCATCCGCTCCGTCGTTTCCCAGCCGATGCAGGAATCGGTGATGGAAACGCCGTAGCGCAAGTCCTTCAAATTTTTTGGAATCGGCTGGCTGCCTTCAAGCAAATTGCTCTCGACCATCAGGCCAATGAGCGCGCGCGTGCCTTCCGCGCGTTGCTGAATCACCGAGCGCCAGACATCCTCCTGCTTGGCGAATTTCTTTTCCGAGTTTGCGTGGCTGCAATCCACCATCAGCACCGGCGGCAGTTTTTCGGAAATCAATTTCTGCTCCGCCGCGCGGATGCTCGCCGCGTCGTAATTCGTCTTCGCGCGCCCGCCGCGCAAGACGACGTGCGCGTGCGGATTGCCCGTCGTGCGCACGATGGCTGTCACGCCGTCCTCGTTCATGCCCAGAAAACTGTGCGCGTGCCGCGTCGCGCCCATCGCGTCCATGGCCACCTGTAGGCTGCCGTCCGTGGAATTTTTCAGGCCAACGGGCATGGAAAGGCCGCTCGCCATTTCGCGGTGCGTCTGCGATTCCGTCGTCCGCGCGCCAATCGCCGCCCACGAAATCAAATCCGCGATGTATTGTGGCACAATCGGGTCGAGAAATTCCGTCGCCGCCGGCAGACCTATGCCTGCGATTTCCAACAGCAGGCGCCGTGCGATTTTCAAGCCCGTTTCGATGTCCTGCGAGCCGTCCAAATGCGGGTCGTTGATCAAACCCTTCCAGCCGATGGTTGTGCGCGGTTTTTCAAAATAGACGCGCATGACGATTTCCATTCTGCCGGCGAATTCCTTGCGCAGCGCGTTGAGCCGCGCGGCGTAATCCAGCGCGCCCTTTTCGTCATGGATGGAGCATGGCCCGATGACGACGAGCAGGCGCGGGTCTTCCTGCCGCAAAATGCGGATGATGCGTTCGCGGCTGCGCGCGACCGTGGCGTTGGCCGCGTCGGTCGTCGGCGAAAGCGATTTGAGTTCGCGCGGCGAGAGCAGCCGGACAATTTCTCTGACATGTAAATCCTGCGTCCGATACATGGAGAGGATTATAGTGCATTTGCGCCTTGCGAAAAGCCGAATCGCAACGCGATGGACACGCTGGAATTTTTCCGATAATTTGCGCGCAAAGGAATTATGAACGGAGAGAAATTAAACACCGGCCAGAAAGCGCTCCAAATCAATCTCGATGCGAAAAAATACGGCACATTTGCCGAAATCGGCGCGGGGCAGGAGGTGGCGCGCTGGTTTTTTCACGTCGGCAAGGCATCCGGCACGGTCGCCAAGACCATTTCCGCCTACGACATGGCGGTGAGCGATGCGATTTACGGCGCGTCCGACCGTTACGTCAGCCGCCAGCGGTTGCAGTCCATGCTGGACCACGAATTCAACCTGCTGTTGCAGCGGCTCGACAAGACGCGCGGCGACAAATGCACGTTTTTTGTTTTCGCCGACACCGTGGCCACTAAGCGCGGCGAGGGCAGCGGCTGGCTCGGCATCAAATTTCAGGTTCATCCGCACGGCGATCCCGCCACCATCATCATCCACGTGCGGACGCTTGACCCGGAAAGCCTGCGCCAGCAGGAGGCGTTGGGCATCGTCGGCGTCAATCTCATCCACGGCGCGTTTTATCAGTTTGCCCAGCCGTCGGAATTGATCGGCTCGCTGCTGGACGACCTTTCCAACGAGCGTGTGGAAGTGGACATGATCAAGTTTTCCGGCCCGGCGTTCACCGGCGTGGACAACCGGCTCATGGCGTTGCAGCTCGTCGAGCAACAGCTTACCGAGGCGGCTTTGTTCACCGCCAATGGCGAGACCGTCATTCCCGGCGAATTGCTCTGGAAAAAGCCGGTGCTGGTCGAACGCGGCAGTTTTCGCCCGCTTACCAACCCGATGCTCGACATGCTCGAACGCGCGCGCGAGCAATTCATCCAGGACAGGTCGCTGCAAAACGATCCGCCCGTGGTCCTGCTGGAAATGACGTTGCGCCAGTTGCAGGTCGGCGACGTGATTGACCACCGGGATTTTCTCGACCGCGTGGATACTTTGGGCGCGCTCGGCAAGCCGGTGCTCATCTCCAATTTTCTCCGTTATCACCGGCTCGTGACGTATCTCACGCGCCAGACTGACTGGCCCATCGCCCTGCCCATCGGCCTCGTGCGCCTGCGCGACGTGCTTGACGAAAAATTTTACACCGATTTGCCCGGCGGCCTCATGGAATCCCTCGGCCAGTTGTTCAAGAACAGCGCGAAGCTTTACGTCTATCCTTCGCTCGACAAAAAAACCGGCACGCTCACCACTGTGGAAAACATGGAAGTCGCGCCGAACCTGCGCCATCTCTACGCGCACCTCGTCGAAAACAAGTTCATCGAGGCCATCGCCGGTTACAACGCTGCCGCGCTGAAAATTTACTCCGGCGACGTGCTGGCCAAGATTCATTCCGGCGACGAGTCCTTGAATCAACTCATTCCCGCGCCGATTTTTGAGGTCATCAAGGCGAAAAAGCTGTTTGGCTGGGGACAAAAAATGGCGGCGACGCCAGCGTAAAATAGAGCAACATAAGTAAAACAAAAGACAAGAAATGGTTTTCCTGTTTCTGGATCTATGGTAATCTACGCCGAACTTTTTCATGAAAATTTCAGTGCCAAAAGAAACGCATCCGGGCGAGACTCGCGCGCCGTTGACGCCGGACAGCGCCGCCAAGCTGGTCAAGCTCGGCGCGCAGGTGGAAGTCGAGGCCGGCCTCGGTCTTGCCGCCGGTTTTCACGACGACGCCTACACCAAAGCTGGCGCGACGATTGCCACCGACCGCAAGGCGCTCATTAGCTCCGGCGACATCGTGCTGCGCCTGCGCAAGCCGCCGGTCGAGGAAATCGCGCTGCTCAAGCCCAATTCCATTCACGCAAGCCTGCTCGATCCGTTCAACGAAAAGGAGCTGGTCAATAAATTTGCCGAACGCGGCATCAGCGCCATCAGCATGGAATTTATTCCGCGCACGACCCGCGCGCAGAAAATGGACGTGCTGTCATCGCAGGCGAACCTCGGCGGTTACGAAGCGGTTATTCTCGCCGCGCGTTATGGCAACAAGATTTTCCCGATGATGACGACGGCGGCGGGGACGATTCTGCCGTCGAAAGTGTTCATCATCGGCGTCGGTGTGGCCGGGTTGCAGGCGATTGCCACCGCCAAACGTCTTGGCGCAAAAGTCACCGCCTATGACACGCGGCCGGTCGTCGAAGAACAGGTAAAATCGCTCGGCGCGCAATTTCTCAAGATTGACATTGGCGAAACCGGCCAGACCAAGGACGGCTACGCCAAGGCGCTGACCGAGGAGCAAATTCAGAAGCAGCGCGATGCCATGAGAAAGACTTGCGGCGATTCCGATGTCGTCATTACCGCCGCGCAGGTTTTCGGCCGCAAAGCGCCGATTCTTGTTACCGCCGATATGCTCAACGCCATGAAACCCGGCAGCGTCGTGGTTGATCTCGCCGTCGAGACGGGCGGCAATGTCGAAGGTGTGGTTTATGACAAGGTGACCGACCGCAACGGAGTGAAAATCGTCGGCATTCCCAATTTGCCCGGTCGCGCCCCGCTGCACGCCAGCCAGGTTTATTCCGCGAACCTCGTCAACCTCGTCGAGGAATTCTGGGACAAGAAGGAAAAAACCTTCGTTCTCAAGCTCGACGACGAAATCATCAAAGGCTGCCTCGTCACACACGGTGGAAAAATTGTGAACGAAAAACTCATCCCCAAACCCAGTTAAATTTTATGGATACCAACGTTCTATTCATCTTCATTCTCGCGATTTTCGTCGGGTTTGAAGTCATCTCCAAAGTGCCATCCATGCTGCACACGCCGCTGATGTCCGGCACCAACGCCATTCACGGCATCATTTTGTTCGGCGGCATTCTCGTGCTGGCAGACGCAGCCACGCCGCTCGCGCAGGCGCTGGGATTTGTCGCGGTTATTTTCGGTTCGGCCAATGTCTTCGGCGGCTTCATGGTCACCGACCGCATGTTGCAAATGTTCAAGAAAAAGAAATAACATGACTTCCACCATCGTTGATTTGATTTTCATCGGCGTCGCGGTTCTGTTCATCATCGGCATCAAGTTTTTGAGTTCGCCGAAAACCGCGCGGAGGGGCAACCTCATTGCGGCGGCAGGCATGCTCATCGCGCTGCTCGCGCTGCACAAGACGGACGGCAGCTATGTCTGGTCGCAGGGCTGGAATTTCAATTACACGCTCATCGCCATCGGCACCCTCATCGGCCTCATCATCGGCGCGATCGGCGCGTATTCGGTGAAGATGACGGCGATGCCGCAGATGGTGGCGATGTTCAACGGCCTCGGTGGCGGCGCGGCGGCGCTGGTCGCGAGCCTGGAATTTGTGAGGCGTTCGCACAGCTTTGAAGGTATTGCGGGATTCAGTGCCGGCTCCATGCTGTTCGCGACGCTCATCGGCTCGCTCTCGTTTTCCGGCAGTATCATCGCGTATCTGAAACTGGAGGGAAAATTTGAAAAACCGCACACGTTCCCCGGGCAGAATTTCCTGAACGGCCTGATTTTACTGGTGATTCTCGGCCTGTGCGGCTGGCTCACGTTCGACGCCTCCAACGACCACGCCACCAACTTTTTCATCATAATGTTCTGCCTCGCCTTGTTTTTCGGCGTGGCGATGGTCATGCCCATCGGCGGCGCGGACATGCCGGTTGTCATTTCGTTGTTGAACTCCTTCACCGGCCTCGCGGTCGCGGCGGACGGCTTTGCCATCAACAATCTCGCAATGGTCGTCGCCGGCACGCTCGTCGGCTCCTCCGGCACGCTGCTCACGCTGCTCATGTGCAAGGCGATGAACCGGCCGGTCACAAATGTTTTGTTCGGCGCGTTTGGCTCCTCCGGCGGCAGCGCGGCGGCGGCTGGTGGTGTTGCCGGGACCGTCAAGCCGATTCAAGCCGACGAAGTGGCGCTGTTGCTGGCCTACGCGCAACGCGTCGTGATTGTTCCCGGTTACGGCATGGCCGTGGCGCAGGCGCAACATTCCGTGCGCGAACTTTCCGATGAACTCGGCAAACGCGGCGTTGAAGTGCAATTTGCGATTCATCCGGTCGCCGGCCGCATGCCCGGCCACATGAACGTCCTGCTGGCCGAGGCGAACGTGCCTTACGACCAGCTCATCGAAATGGAGCAGATCAATCCCTCCATGGACCGCGTGGACGTCTGTCTCGTCATCGGCGCGAACGATGTGGTGAACCCGGCCGCGCGCGAGGAAAAATCCAGCCCGATTTACGGCATGCCCATCATCGAGGCCGACCGCTGCAAAACTGTCGTCGTGATGAAACGCTCGATGGCCGCCGGTTTCGCCGGCATCGAGAACCACCTTTTCTACAAGGACAACACCCGGATGCTCTTCGGCGACGCGAAAGCTTCGCTCAACGCGCTCGTCGCGGCGGTAAAGGCGAATTAAGCCGGTTGCCCGGCTGGCGGGGCTGTCACATCAAGCCGTCCGTTTTCGACAAAACGTTCAGCCAGTAACGATTTTTCATTTTGCCCAGCTGTAGCCGCGTGGCAAACGCATTGGATAACAATTTTGCATTCAGCAAACCGGATTTTTCCCCGGCGGCGAGGACCTTCCCCTTTTTCAAAACCAGCGCGTGCGAGAACACCGGCATGATTTCCTCGACGTGATGCGTCACCAAGACCAGCGTCGGTGCATTTTTACTTTTGCCGAGCCGTTGGAGAAATTGCAGGAAATGTTCGCGCGCGGCGGGGTCCAGCCCGGCGCACGGCTCGTCCAGGATCAAAATGCGCGGCCTGGCCATCAGCGCGCGGCCGATCAACACGCGCTGCCGTTCGCCCTGCGAAAGCACGCGCCACGGGCGTTCCGCCAGCGGCGCGCATTCAATTTGCCGGAGAATTTTCCGCGCCCGGTTTTTGTCCGCGCGCGACAGCCGCCCCCAAAAATCAATCATCGCGGATTTGCCGCTGGCGACGGCTTCCAGCGCCGGCTCGTCGTCCGCCATCATTTGCCGGATGGACGAGCTGACGAGGCCGATCTTTTTCCGCAACTCGCGCCAGTCGGCGCGGCCGTAAATTTTTCCGAGCAGGGAAATGTTCCCCGCCGTCGGCGTCAGATAACCCGTCAGCGCGCTCAACAGCGAGGTTTTGCCGGAACCGTTCGCGCCGAGAATCGTCCAGTGCTCGCCGCGCGCCACGCGCCAGTTCACGCCGTCCAGAATCACCGTGCCGCCGCGTTCGATTCGCAGGTTTGAAATTTCGAGGATGGATTTCATCGGCTTGCGCCGGCAGCTTAACGGCCGGACGCCCGGCTGTCGAGTGGCATAACTTTTTCTGGACAAGCATTTTGGTGGCGAGCAAAGTAAAATCCATGAGTGAGACCAAGGAGAAGACGAGTGGCATCCTTTGGATAGAAGCTTCGGGTTTTCTATTCCTGATCATGATGTCGTGGTTGACGGAAGCGTTGCGCATCCCGCATTACCTGTTCGGCGAGCCGTTCGCGCCGGACTGGCGGCGCGCGCTGCTGCGCACGGTGGTGATGCTGGTAATCTGGGCGTGGGTGCATTTCCTGACGCGGCGGTTGCTCAAGCGTTTGCATTATCTCGAAGAATTTCTGCGCGTCTGTAGTTGGTGCCGCAAAGTGGAACACGACGGCGAATGGATGCCGATGGAAAAGTATTTCAACTCCAAATTCGCCACCAAAACCTCCCACGGCATGTGCCCGGAATGTCTGCAGAAGAAAAAGGATGAATTCACGCCGAAAGTGGCGCCAACCCAAACTCCTTGAGGCAGGCTTGCTGCGTCAATTCAGTCGCTGAACCGCAAAAGGGGCTTAAAAATGGCAAAAAAGGGCAATCCGTGGCTAAATTTCTGAAAATGAATGGGTTGGACAGATCGTCGGAGAGTGTTTGAGACTCTCGCGTGAGCATCCGGGACTCTCCGTCGAGTATCGGGAACTCTCGGGAGAGTGCTTGAGACTCTCTGGCGGGTGATTTTCACTCTCCGGCGACTGTCTGGCACTCGTGCGAGACTGTAAAAGACTCTCCGGCAAGACCAAAACACTCTCCGTTGAATTGCAGTCACTCGACGGTGAGACCAAAACAGTCGTTGCCGGGCTGCAAACACGCGGCGATCAGGTTTTTACCCCGACGACGTCGCTCCTGACGGAGCTTGATTCATCGGGATCGCCGAACTACAAACATGCCAGCCCTACGGGCTTAATTTGCAAAATGAAATCTGGCAGCGACATTTCAAAAACTGAAGTGCTGAACGTCTCGCCGCACGGCTTCTGGCTGTTCGTCGCGGGTAAGGAGCATTTTCTCGGCTTCGACGATTTTCCGTGGTTTCGCAAGGCGTCAATGGAACAATTGTTCAACGTGGAATTTTCGCACGGCCATCATCTTTACTGGCCGGAACTGGACGTGGATTTGGATTTGGAACGCATCGAGCATCCAGAAAAATTTCCGTTGGTCGCGCGCACTTAATTTCTTCAAACAATCTCCACGGGACATTTCGGCAGCGCATCGAGAAACGATTGCCCGTATTGCTTCGTCAAAATCCGGTTGTCCAAAACCACGATGATGCCGGTGTCGGTCTTGGTGCGGATCAAACGCCCGACACCCTGACGGAATTTCAGAATCGCTTCGGGCAGGGAAAATTCGCCAAAGGAATTGCCGCCGCGCGCTTCAATCGCCTCCAGCCGCGCCTCGATGAGCGGATGGTCGGGCACCGCGAACGGCAGCCGCGTGATGATGACGTTGGAGAGCGCCTCGCCCGGCACGTCCACGCCCTGCCAGAAGCTGTCCGTGCCGAACAGCACCGAGTCCACGTCGTCCTTGAACTTCTCCAGCATAGTGGAGCGTGGCGTGCCGGTGCCCTGCACAAAACACGCCACGCCGAGCTTGTCGAAAAACGGCTGCATCAGCCCGGCAACCTCCTGCATGAGCTTGTAATTGGTGAACAGCACGAACGCCTTGCCGTGCGTCATCGTCACGAAATGTCCGATGTGTTGGATCAACGCGTCGCGGTAGCCGGCTTCGCGCGGGTCGGGCATTTTTTTGGCGACGAACAATTTCATCTGCCGCTCGTAATCGAACGGCGTGCCGACCTGCAATTTTTCCGCCGCTTCCGCGCCGACGCGCTTCGTGAAATAATTCAAGCCGGTTTGCGATTTGGAATTTGTGGCCAGCGTCGCGCTTGTCATCACGATACTCGTATCGCTCTCGAACAGCCGGCGGCGCAAAAAATCCGCCACGTCCACCGGCGCGGCGTTGAGCGAAATGGCTTTGTGCGCTTTGCCGCTGCATTCGACCCAATAAACGTGTTCATCCGCAGCCTGCTCCAAAAAAAATTTCACTTCGTCGCGCAACTCGGCGAGACGGCGGTTGCACTCGACCAATTCCTGCCCGATGTCCTTGTCCTCGCTCAATTTTATCAGCTCGCTGACGGCTTCGCGCAGGCGGGCAATCGGCAGTGTGACGTTGTCCTGAACGAGTTCGGGACGGCGAATCCGCAATTCTGTCCACGCGCGGCGGCGTTCCGAATTTTCACCAGCGCCAAAACGGTTTTTACCGGCGGATTTTTGGATTTCTTCGCAGGCGGTTTCGACGTTCTCAAAAAATTTGTCGGCCTCGCTCAAAATGTCGGCAACCAATTTCACCGCGCCGCCTTTACGCAAGGTCGCGAGCAGCCCTTTTTCCGTGCGCGGATTCCAAAGGCGATTCAGCGAGTATCGCATTTGCCCGTTCGAAACACTCAAGCCGATGTGCCGCGACGCGACTTTTTCAACCGTGTGCGCTTCGTCGAAAATCACAAAGTCGTTCTTGAACAAAATCCCGCCGTCCACTTCCTCGTCAATGCCGCCGAGCAGCGTGAAAAACAGCGTGTGATTCAAAACCAAAACGTCGGACGAAAGGATTTTGTTTCGCGCGCGTTGGAAAAAACAAACGCCGTGGTCTTTGGCAAAATCGGACGGACGCCCGCAAATTTTCGGCGAGCAAAGTCCGCGTTCGGAACAAACCTGCGCCCAGACTTTCGGGTCCGGCTCGATGTCAAAGTCGGACAAACTGCCGTCGGTCGTTTTTTTTGACCACTCGTAAATGCGTTTTAATTCTTCAGCCTCGGACGACGTGAACAGATTGCCGCTTTGCTGCATCGCCTTTTGGAGCCGGCGCGTGCAGAGATAATTCGCTCGGCCCTTGAGCATCGTGAAATTGAATTTAACCGGCGGATTCAATGCGCCCAAAACGCCCGCGAGCATCGGCAAATCCTTTTCGGTGAGCTGCTCCTGCAAATTGATCGTGTGCGTCGAGACGACGGCTTTCTTGTTGTGCGAAACGGCGAACAAAATCGCCGGAATCAGATATGCCAGTGATTTGCCGACGCCTGTTCCGGCTTCGACTGCCAGATGCTCGCGATTTTGCAGCGCGCGCGCGACGGCCACCGCCATTTCCTGCTGCTGCGGACGAAATTCAAAATTCTTTGCGCGCGACAAAATTCCGTCGGGCGAAAAAATTTCCCCGACTTGAGAAATCAAATCCGCGCCAACGGGCTGTTGTTCGATGACCGAAATCATTTCAACGGTGCGCTGCTCAAAATTACTTTGAGCGACTTGGGTTCACCCGGATTCAAAGAAATTTTGTTTTGCTTCACGTTGCCTGATTCGACGCAAACCATTTTCCTGTATTCGGGTGGATCAAAATCGTCCGGCAATTTTTGCGTCGTCCACGGATTCCAGACCACCGTGGACTTGGAATTGGATTTCTCCACGCGAATGATTCGCTTGAGATTTTCGTCGCGGATTTCCACCGCGCCGGTTGCGTCGGGATAAACGCGGTTTGTCTCCTTCGTGATGCGCAGCGCGGCATCATTTTCCAATTTGCGCGCGCCGGTCGTTCCGAGGGCGAAATCGTCAAACGGCAGACCTTGCAATCCGGCGATGGAAACCTGTGTGATGTCGCCGACGCGAAAATAAGTATGCAGACAATTTTCAATTTCCAAAGTTTTGCCTGCCGATTCGTTCGTGGCAACGAGTTCCATCGTCAACGTGTCGGCGACGGTGACAACAAATTCTGTGCGTAGCGCCGACCATTCGGATGTCAAATTTTCTTTTGGCAGCCGCAGGCGAACCGTCACGGAACCATTATTTGCGACGGAAGTTTCAGCCAAATCCCAGGACAAAATGCGCGCGAGGCCGTGTGCCGGTCCGCCGTCGCGCGGGCCAAACCACGGGAAACAAATCGGCACGCCGCCGCGGATTGCTTCGCTGGTGGCAAAATGGCTCTTTGCGCTCACGAACAGCAGCGGCGGCTCGCCATTTTTCTGAAAATGCGTGACGTGCGCGCCGTGCAAACAAATTTCCGCCGCGCTCCACGGCGTGCGGATTTTCACCAGCGGCAAACCGCCGTGGCCGGTTGTCAACTCAACAGATTTTGTGCTCATAAATTATCGTCCAAACAAATCCATCTGCGGCGGCGGCGCGAGGTTTTGCAGCTTGCCGCGCTGACGAACTTGTGGCCGCACGTTGCCGTCCGGCGTGAGTTCGGATTCTTCCAAATTGCCAAGAATTTGTTTCGCGCGTTCCAAGACTTCCTTCGGCACGCCAGCCAGCCGTGCGACGTGGATGCCGTAGCTTTTGTCCGTGCCGCCTTCGACGATTTTGCGGAGGAAAACAATCTGGTCGCGCCATTCGCGGACGGCGACGTTGAAATTTTTCAATCGCGGCAAGCGCGCCGATAATTCCGTCAACTCATGATAATGCGTCGCGAACAAGGTTTTTGCGCCAACTTGATTGTGCAAATGCTCGACGATGCTCCACGCCAGCGAAAGCCCGTCGAACGTGCTGGTGCCGCGCCCGATTTCGTCCAGCACGATGAGGCTGCACGGCGTGGCGTTGTTCAGGATGTTCGCCGTCTCGGTCATCTCGACCATGAATGTGCTCTGCCCGCGTGCCAGGTCGTCGCTCGCGCCAATGCGCGTGAAAATCTGGTCCACCAAATCAATCCGCGCTTCCGCCGCCGGAACGAAACTGCCCGTGTGCGCGAGCAGAACGATGAGCGCCGCCTGCCGGATGTAGGTGGATTTGCCCGCCATGTTCGGCCCGGTGATGAGCGCGATTTGAATTGCTTGGTTAAATTCCGTGTCATTGGGCACGAAGCGTTCGTCCAAAAGATTTTGTTCCAAAACCGGATGTCGCCCGTCGCGGATTTGCAGAACGCCATCGTCGGCAATTTGCGGACGGCAATAATTGTGCAGCCGCGCCAATTCCGCGAACGAAGCCAGCACGTCCAGTTGTGCCAGCGCGCCAGCGGTCTGCTGGATTTCCTCCAATTGTCCGAGGACGTTTTCGCGGACGCGCTGGAACAATTCGTATTCCAATTTCACGCTGCGTTCTTCCGCGCCGAGAATTTTTCCCTCCATTTCCTTCAATTCCGGCGTGATGAACCGCTCGCCATTGGCAATCGTCTGTTTGCGGTGATAATGTGCTGGCACCTTGTCGAGATTTGCCTTTGTGACTTCGATGTAATAGCCGAATACGGAGTTGAACCGGACTTTTAGCGACGAAATACCCGTGTTCGCAATTTCGTCCGCCTGCAATTTGGCAATCCAATCCTTGCCGCCGCGTTGCGCGGTGCGGAGTTCGTCAAGCGCGGTGTCAAAACCGTCGCGAATCATGCCGCCTTCCTTGATGGCCAGTGGCGGGTCTTCCACGATGGCACGGGAAATCAATTCAACGAGATTTGGCGATTCGGCGAGCTGGCCGTTCAATTCGACTAACAGGCTGGTGGAGCGAGCGTCCTTCAATTCGTTTGTAGGAGCCGACGTGAGGAGGCTCTGATTTTCATTTGAATTGAGTCTCGTTACCTCGACTCCTACGGCTGAAAGAATATTTTTCACCGCCGGAATTTGCTCCAGCGCGATCCGCAGCGCGGCCAGATCGCGCGCGTTACCGCCGCCGCTGCTCAACCGGCCAATCGTCCGCTCCAAATCGCGGACGTTCGCCAGTTGCGCGCGGGAATTTTCCAGCGCGGAAGAATTTTCAAGGAAAGCCTGGACGGCTTCCTGCCGCCGGCAAATCGGCTCAATTTTGGAAAGCGGCTGTGACAGCCAGTTCCGCAGCAAACGCGCGCCCATCGGCGTGACCGTTTTGTTCAGCGTGCCGTAAAGCGAGGAATTTCGCGGCGCGTCGTGATGCAACGGCTCCAGAATTTCCAGGTGCCGCAGCGTCGTGAAATCCAGCGCCAGAAAATCACCGCGCTGGTAAAAGGAAATCCGCGTGAGATTTTTCGCGTCGCGCCGCAGATGCTGCGTCAGATAATGCAACGCGCCACCCGCCGCGCCAACGGCGGCATTTTTCTCCTTCAAACCGAAGCCGTCGAGTGACGCGACCTTGAAATGTTCGCGCAAGGTGAAAACGGCGGTTTCCGGCGTAAAGGTCCAATCGTCGTAGCCGCTCAAAATTTTGAAGGAATCGCGCAGCACGTCGCGGACAAAAGTTTTTTCCGTCGGGAAAATGATTTCCGCCGGGCGCAGCCGCTCCAGTTCGGCGAGCAGCGTGGTTTCATTTTCCAGTTCCGTCGTCAAAAATTCGCCGGTCGTCAAATCCACCAGCGCGAGGCCGAAAATTTTTCCGGAGGGGCAAATGGCGGCGAGAAAATTATTTTTCTCGGCGGTGAGCATCCGTTCGTCGAAATGCGTGCCGGGCGAAAGGATTTGTGTGACCTCGCGTTTGACGAGTTTGCCCGGACGCGCATCTTCGAGCTGGTCACAAATGGCAACTTTTTTCCCCGCCTTTAGCAAACGGCCGATGTAGGCATTCGCCGCGTGATGCGGCAGGCCGCACATGGGAATTCCATTTCGCGCCGTCAGCGCCAGATTCAAAATCTGCGCGCCCGCCTGGGCGTCCTCAAAAAACATTTCGTAAAAATCGCCCAGCCGGAACAGCAGCAGCGCATCGCGCGGCAATTCGCCCTTGATGCGGCGATATTGCGCCATCATTGGCGTTAATTGGGATTCGGCGGCGGCCATCGGCTGAAAATTTAACGCGTACCGATGGCAAAAAACGAGAAGTTTTATGCAATCGCGGTTAAGACGGCTCGGCGGGATATGGGAAACTCAAGCGCATGAATTCTGTCCGCCGCATTGGAAGATACTTTTTTCGCTTTGGCCCGGCTTTGCTTCTGCTGTTTTTTTCTGGAACGTTGCACGCCGCCGAACCAAATGCCGCTCCCGCGGTCAACTCCGGCGACAACGCCTGGCTGCTCGCCAGTTCCGCGCTGGTGCTGATGATGACCGCGCCGGGATTGATTTTATTTTACGGCGGTCTTGTCCGGACGAAGAACGTTCTTTCCACGATGATGCACAGCCTGATTTTGATGGCGGTGGTTTCGGCGCTGTGGATGGTTTTCGGCTACAGCATGGCGTTCGCGCCGGGAAATTCATTTTGCGGCAATCCGCTGACATATTTATTTTTGAGAAATGTCGGCGCGGCGCCGAACGCGAGCTACGCCGCGACAATTCCGCAGGAGACGTTCATGCTCTTTCAAATGATGTTCGCCATCATCACGCCGGCGCTCATCAGCGGCGCGATTGCCGAGCGCGTCAAATTCAAGGCGTATTTGCTCTTCACGATTTTGTGGATGGTCGTGGTTTATTTTCCGCTCTGCCACATGATGTGGGGCAAGGGTGGATTTTTTAGCTGGGCGGGCGGTGGAAAAATTTCCGCGCTTGATTTCGCCGGCGGAACGGTTGTCCACATCAGTTCCGGGGTTTCCGCGTTGGTGTTCGCGCTCATGCTCGGCAAACGCGACGGCTATCCGCGCGAGCCGATGATGCCGCACAACGTCGTGCTCTCGCTCATCGGTGCGGGTCTGCTGTGGGTCGGCTGGTTCGGCTTCAACGCCGGGAGTGCGTTGAACGCCGGCGCGCTGGCGACGAGCGCGTTTGCGGCGACGCATTTTTCCGCGGCGGCGGCGGCGTTGAGCTGGACGGCGATGGAATGGCTGCTCAAAGGCCGGCCAAGCGTGCTCGGCGCGGCGTCGGGGATGGTCGCTGGACTGGCGACGATCACACCCGCGTCGGGATTTGTCAGTGTGCCGGCGGCATTTTGCATCGGGCTGACCGCCGGAGTCGTTTGTTATCTGGCGGTGACGAAGTTGAAATCCATCTTCAATTACGACGATTCGCTCGACGTATTTGGCGTTCACGACATCGGCAGCGTGATTGGAATGTTGCTGCTCGGTTTTCTCGCCAATTCCGAAGTCAATCCGGCCATTGCCACAACGTTTGTGAAAAACGGCGCGGTCATTTCACTTGCGGGCGGCGCGACGCAATTTTTGAACCAATTGGAAGCCGTGCTGTTCACCGTGGCATTGGCGGCGGTCGGGACGTTTGTCATTTTGAAAATCGTCGGCACTTTCACCGTTTTGCGTGTGAGCCAGGAAGACGAATTCGTCGGCCTCGACCTTTCCCAGCACGGCGAGCGAGCCTATAATGAATGAGTAAATTTATGAAAAAAATCGAAGCCATCATCAAACCGTTCAAGTTGAGCGAAGTCAAAGACGCGCTCAACGCGCTGGGCATTCAGGGCATGACCGTGCTTGAGGTCAAGGGATTCGGCCGGCAAAAAGGTCACACGGAAATCTATCGCGGCAGCGAATACACCGTGGACTTCCTGCCGAAAATAAAAATCGAAACCGTCCTGCCCGACGAGCTCGTCAAGGCTGCCGTGGACGCCGTTGTCAAAGCAGCCAGAACCGGAAAAATCGGCGACGGAAAGGTTTTTATTTCGACGATTGACGAAGTCGTCCGCATCCGCACCAACGAGCACGGCGACAGCGCCATTTGAATCAGTCCATCACCGCCGCGAACCGCAGGCCGCGCGTGCTGACGCGCAGTTGTCGGAAGCCGAATTCCGCCATCATCGCCTCGTAAATCAAAACGCCGGTTAAAATCACGTCCGCGCGCATTTTCGGCAGGCCAACGATTTCCTTGCGCCGCGCCAGCGGCGATTTCCACAAATGTTTCCGGCACGCGACAATCTGTTCCAAACTTAAAACCGTGCGCTCGATTTTTTCGCGATCGAAGCGCTCGAGCTTTTTTTCAATGCGCGCGAGAATGCTTGTCGTGCCGCCGGTGCCGACAAGCTGGATTTCGCCCAATTCGTTTTTCAGCGCCGGCTCAAGCTGCGGACGGATTTCGTGGCGCAGAAAATTTTCCATCCAGCCGCGGCATTTGGAAAATTCGCCGGCGGTGGGCGGATCGCCGTGCGGAAATTTTTCCATCAGCCGCACCGTGCCAAGCGGAAAGCTGTGGGCGAACGTTTTTTTTGTTCCATGCCCCAAAATGAATTCCGTGCTGCCGCCGCCGACATCGAGCAGCAGCAATGGCAGCCGCGCGAGTTCCTCGTCCGTGCTCACGCCTTGAAACACCCACTCCGCCTCGCGCGCGCCGGAAATGATTTCCGTCTTGAGGCCGCAAGCGCGCTCGATGGCCGAGGTCAAATCGGTTGGATTGACCGCGTCGCGCGCCGCGCTCGTCGCGATGACGCGGGTCGTTGCGGCATTCCGGTCGCGCGCGATTTCCGCAAATTCCCAGACCACTGCCGCCGTGTGCGCGATGCTTTCAGGCTGGAGTCGGCGCGTTTTGTAAAAGCCGCGGCCAAGGCGCGTCTGCCGGCTCTCTTCGAGCACGGGCTGCACGTCGCGTCCGCGCACGTCGGCCACCAATAATTTTATCGAATTGGTGCCGACATCAATCACGGCTCGGCGGATGGGCTCCATCGTTTTTGGAACGATAGAAAATGCCGCTGCGGAAGCCAAAATGAAAAATGTTACATTTTGCGGGTTTTGCTTTAGCGGACGGAAGATGTAATCTTTCCGCGTGAACATTTATGTTTTGCGCCACGGCCTCGCGGTGGAACGCGACGAATGGGATTCCAAAACCGACGCCGCCCGCCCGTTGACGCCGGAAGGCGAAAAACAGCTTCGCAAAACTTGCCGCGCGCTGGGAAAAATGGATTTAAATTTCGACCTGATTCTTTCCAGTCCGTTTGTGCGGGCCGGGCAAACAGCGGAAATCGTCGCAGACAAGTTGAAATTGAAAAAGCGTTTGAAATTTTCGGATGAATTGACGCCCGGCGGCAGCGTGAAAAAATTGATTCAGCAGATGAATGAAGTGAAGCCCGCGCTGGAAAATCTGCTGCTCGTCGGCCACGAACCTTATTTGAGCGGGCTAATTTCTTTGCTCATTTCCGGCGATGAAAACACAGCCATTGATTTCAAAAAAGGCGGCTTGTGCAAATTGGAGGCCGAAAAATTGCGCGCCGGCAGGTGCGCCACGCTCGCGTGGCTGCTCACGCCGAAGCAGATGAAATTGATGGCGTAATTTGATTCAGCCGACGCGGAAGGAAATTTTCTGGATGAAGGTTTTCCCAAAGCTGTGCTGAAGGCGGTCGAGAATTTCCTTGCGGCGGTAGCGGACGATTTCCGAAAGCCAGGCGTTGCTGTCCACGTTCACGAACAAAGTGCCCTTGTGCAAATTCGCCGGCTGCGCGTGCGCGGTGATGTTTGGGTCGAGCGCGGAATTCCAGACCTTCACAATTTCGATGTCGGCGCGGCGCGAATCCATTTTCAAATCCACGAGAACTTTGGAGACAACTTTGTCCGCGCCGCGTGCGCGGACGGCTTTGGCGATTTCCACCGGTGCGAGGTCCACGCCGCGCCATTGGGCGAGCACGTTCTGTCGGGCGGAAATTTTTTTCGGCGGCGGCACGGGGAAAATTAACCACAGATAGACACCGATGAACATAGATAATTTTCGGCCCAAAAATTCCGCTTGCCAATTTACGCTTTGCGATGCAAAGTGAAGGTATGAATCCGAACTGGGCCGAAGAAAATCTGCAAACCATCCGCACTTTGATGGAACGCTCTGTGATTTACCGTCGCGCGCTTGCGCCGATCATGCTTTTGGCAGGTGCTTTGGGCACTATTGCCGCCGCCATCGGGATTTTGCTGCCATGCGATTCGTTTCCCAAATTTCTCACGCTGTGGTTTGGCACGGTGGCGCTGGCCATTGTTGGCGCGTTTTTGATCGCGCGCCGCCAGGCGCTCAAGGACCAGGAGCCGTTTTGGTCGCCGCCGACGCGCCGGGTGGCGCACGCATTGTTGCCGCCTTTGTTGTCCGGAATGTTTTGGGGAATTTTCGCGGCTCTTTTGGATTTGCCCTTTGAGGCTACCTTTCTTGTGGCGCTCGCCTGGATTATGTTTTACGGACTCGCGCTGCATGCCGCGGGATTTTTCATCTCCCGCGGTATCCGATGGTTCGGCTGGATTTTTGTTACAGCCGTGCCGTGCACCATGATTTTTCTGCTGATTGAACAGCCCGATAATTTGAATGCCAATTGGCTCATGGGCTTTTTCTTCGGCGTGCTTCATCTGGCTTACGGCGCGTATTTGTTTCTGACCGATAAAGGAAAGAATGCGACGTGAACCCGGAACCGTTTTTACAGCTCGACCGCGTGATTCACGAGAAAGGCCGGCTGGCCATTATGTCCATGCTCGCCGCCTCGCCGGAATTGTCGTTCACCGAAATGCGCGACGCGCTCGCCATGACCGACGGCAACCTGACCACGCACATCCGCGCGTTGCAGGAGGCCGGCTACGTTTCCGTGGCCAAATCATTCCAAAACCGCCGTCCGCTCACGACCTGTGCGCTCACCGCGGCGGGGCGAAAGGCATTCGCTGAATACATCGGCCTGCTGGAGAAAATTGTCCGGCAAAACAAATCCACATAAGTTTTTTGAACGGAAATGAACGACGCCGGTCTTTTACTTTGTATCACAAAGTAAATATGAAAATCATCCGCGCGGAACATCTGGGAATGTGTTTCGGAGTCAAGGACGCCATTGCGCTGGCCTTGGAGACGGCCGGGCGCGAGCCGCTCACGATTTTAGGCGATTTGGTTCACAACGAAGCCGTGCTGGCGGAATTGCGCGCCAAGGGCGTCCGCATTGAGCAGCAGCCCGCCAACGTGGACACGCGCACGGTGATGGTCACGGCCCACGGCGCGTCGGAGCGCCGAATGGGCGAAACGCGCAAGCTGGGCTTGAACGTGCTGGAAGCGACGTGTCCGCTGGTCCACGTCGCGCACCGAAGCTTGGCAAAACTCGTGGGCGAGGGTTTTCATTCGGTCATCATCGGCAAACACGGCCATGTCGAGGTGCGCGGCATGACGGAGGATTTGAAGGAATTCGACGTGGTGATTTGCGACGAAGACGTTGCCCAATTGCGCGAGCGGCCAAAAATCGGAATTGTTTCCCAAACCACGCAGCCGGTTGAGAAAGTCCGGCGGCTGGTTGAATTGATTCGCCGGCGTTTTCCAAACGCGGAAGTGCGCTTCGCCGACACCGTTTGCCAGCCGACGAAACAGCGCCAGAGCGCGGCCATTGAGCTCTCGCAAAAATGCGACGCGGTCGTCGTCATCGGCGGCGCGCACAGCAACAACACGCAGGAACTGGTCAAAACGTGCTCGCAATTTTGCCAGCGCGTGCATCACGTCCAAACCGCCGGCGATTTGCGCGGCGAATGGTTTTGCGCCGCCGACACGGTTGGCATCACCGCCGGCACCTCGACGCCGGACACGATGATTGATGAAATAGAAAACTGGCTTCGGAATTTTCCGATGCGGACAGCCAATGCAACCCAGGAAAAACATGAACTGTCTTTCCACCAAGCTTAAAACCGTGCCGGTGCGGAACGCCAATTCCGGCCAGCGTGTGAAATCTGAACAAAGAAATTTTGTCCGCTGGTGGACAGTGGTTGTTTTCGCCGTCGCCATGGCGTGGGTCGAATCAGCAGTGGTGTTTTATCTGCGTTCGATGATTGACCGCATCGAGCCGTATCAACCGGACCCGCTGCCGGTTATTGGCGGATTCGCGTCAGTGGAATTGCCGCGCGAATTTGCCACGATAGTCATGCTGTTCACGGTCGGTTGTCTCGCGGGCCGGAACTGGCGGGCGCGCTTCGGCTATTTCGCCATCGCGTTTGGCGTGTGGGACATTTTTTACTACGTCTTCCTAAAAATGATTTGCGGCTGGCCGCACTCGTTGCTGGATTGGGATGTGTTGTTTTTGCTGCCGATGCCGTGGTGGGGGCCGGTGCTCGCGCCGGTTTTGATTTCAGTGCTGCTGATTTTGTGGGGCACGTTCGTCAGCCAGTTTGAACAAATTCATCCCTCCAGGCTGTCAAACTGGCGCGTGTGGATTCTGAATTTCGCCGGCGTCGCGCTTGCGCTTTATGTTTTCATGGCGGATTCAATTGCCGCCGCGCATCACGGACTTGACGCGATTCGCACGGTGTTGCCCGAAAAATTTAACTGGCCCTTGTTTTGCGCCGCGTTGTTGCTGATGGCTGCGCCGGTTCTGCAAACCGGCTGGCCTCTTCTGACGCAACGACGGGCAAAGCCTGAAATCAGCGGGGCAACCGGGAATTTTGATGCAAGCGCAACCTGAAAAAATAAAAAATCGCCTGCCCGGAATTGCGCCGCTCTTGCGTGGGGAAACGGAAACGATTTCCGCATGGAGCGAGCGTTGGAACTCGCGCCGCTTCGCGTTGCACGTCGCGGTCATCATCCTCGGCGCGGGACTTTACGGCGCGGCGATGGGCTGGTGGCGCGATCCGCGGCAGGCGCTGTTCGCGGCGGCAAAATTTCCGCTCATCATTTTGCTGACAACCCTCGGCAACGCGCTCATCAACGCCATGCTCGCGCCGCTGCTCGGCCTGAACATTCCGTTCCGGCAATCTTTTTCCGCAATCGTGATGAGCTTCACCATTACGGCGGCGATTCTCGGCGCATTCAGTCCGCTGATGGCATTTCTAATTTGGAACGCGCCGCCGATGTCGCCGGAGACCATTCGAGGCGCGACTTACGACTTCGTCAAACTCGCCAACATCGCAATCATCGTATTCGCGGGCACGACGGGCAACGCGCGCCTGTTTCAATTGCTCACACGGCTGGCCGGCAGCCGGACGATTGCGCTGCGCGTGATGTTTGCGTGGCTGGCGGGAAATCTTTTTCTCGGCAGCCAGCTTTCGTGGATTTTGCGGCCATTCATCGGCTCGCCCTTTCTGCCGGTGGAATTTCTCCGCGCGAACGCGCTCCACGGAAATTTTTACGAAAGTGTCTTCAATTCGTTGCTGCATATTTTCAACCACTAACCTTCAACCACACAAACCATGAACGAAAACGACCCCAATCCGCCCGTCATCCAATCAAGCAACGCCGTGCAAAAAGTGGCCGCCGCCATTGCCGCGCCGCCGCCGTTGCCGCCCGCCGTCCGCCAACTTGGTGACGACCCTGCCGAACGCGCGCCGATTACGAACATCGTTGCGGCGATAGACTCCATCCTGCGCCATCCGCGCCGCGTGATGTTTCAATTGCGCCAGCCGGGTGCCGGGAATTTGATTGCGACGATGGTTCTTGTCTCGATTATTTGCAGCCTGATTTACGGCGTCGTGGCCGGGACATTTTCGGGCGGCCCGCAGTTGTGGGCCGCGCCGGTGAAAATCGCGGGTGGCCTGATGATTTCGGCGCTCATCTGCCTGCCGAGTCTTTACATTTTCACCTGCCTGAGCGGTTCACAGGCGCGGCTCGTCGAAGTTTGCGGCCTGCTGGCGGGACTGCTGATGCTGATGACGATTCTGCTCATCGGCTTCGCGCCGGTGGCCTGGATTTTCTCGCAGTCCACCGAATCGCTCGCGTGGATGGGCACGCTGCATCTGGTCTTCTGGTTCATCGCGACGATTTTCGGGCTGCGGTTTTTGGAGACCGGATTTTCCTATTCCAACGCCCGCTCGCACGCCGGTTTTCACACCTGGGTCATCATCTTTTTGCTCGTGGCGGTGCAAATGACAACGGCCCTCCGGCCCATTCTTGGAACGGCGGACACATTTTTGCCGACGGAAAAAAAGTTTTTCATTGCGCACTGGCGCGATTGCTTGAACGCACCGGAATCAAAATCAAAATCGCAGAACTAAATCCAAATGAACCGCGAGCGAATTCTCCGCCGGCGCATTCGGCTTCTAATCTGGCTTTTCATCGCCGGATTGTTTTTGAGCGGTGCCACGGCGATTCCCTTGCCACAAGAATTGAATCTGCTGGTGAACCGTTTTGGATTTGACGGCAGATGGCTTTCGCGCGTGCGCGACGCGCTGACGCAAACCCAGGCGCAAAATCCGTTTCTTTTTTACGGCACGGACTGGCTTGCGTTCGGGCATTTTGTCATTGCGATTGTCTTTGTCGGCGCGTTGTGCGATCCCGTCCGCAACCGCTGGCTGTTTGATTTCGGTCTGATTGCCTGCACGCTGGTCATTCCCTATGCGCTCATCTTCGGCGGCGTGCGCGGCATTCCCGTCTGGTGGCGGTTGATTGATTGTTCGTTTGGAATTTTTGGATTCATTCCGCTCTGGTTTTGCCGCAAATGGGCAAAAGAACTGGAGTCCGCAAAAAGCTAGACAAATTCCTTTGTCCGGCGCGTCATTAACGGGAAATGCCCGCCGACATCGAAAGGCTTTATGACGCGCACGCGCAATCGCTTTTTGCCTTTCTCCTGAATTTCACCCGCGAGGAGGCCGACACGCGCGATTTGCTCCAGGAAATCTTCGTCAAACTCGCCCGCGAACCGAAATTGCTCGCCGGCGTCCGCGACGAACGCGCGTTTCTCATCCGGCTGGCGCACAACGCGGCGATTGATTTGATCCGCCGCCGCGGCACGCGCGAGCGGGTAAAGGAAAATTTCGCCGCCGAAAAAATTTCCCCGTTTGCGCCGACCAACGACCCGGATGAAAAATGTTTTCGCGAGGAGCTGGCAGAGGCGCTGGGCGAATTGCCGGAAGAACAGCGCGCCGTGGTGCATTTGAAATTGTGGGAAGGGCTGACCTTCGAGAAAATCGCCGCCGCGCTGGAAATTTCGCCGAACACCGCCGCCAGCCGGTATCGCTACGGGCTAGACAAATTGCGCGACCGGCTGCGTCCACTTTACGAAGAAATCAAATAGCCGTAAAAATGAAACCGGACGATTTTGAACAAAAACTGCAACGCCAACCGTTGCGGCAAGTTCCTGCCGAATGGCGCGGCGAGATTCTTGACGCCACGACTTCCCGTCACTCGTCACTCGTCACTCGTCGCTCTTTTCTCTCAACTTTCAACTCGCGGCTCTCAACTTGGCTCTGGCCTCACCCGGTTGCCTGGGCGGGGCTGGCGGCGGTCTGGATTTTCATTTTCGCGGTAAATTTTTCCATGCGTGACCAGGCGCCGATGATGGCGGAAAAATCCGCGCCGCCGTCGCCGGAAATGGTTGCTGAATTGCGGCAGCAACAGCGGATGCTGGCGGAATTGATTGGAGCGGCCGAAGTGCGTGAGGCCGAGCGGCCGAAATTCGCGCCGCAACCGCGCAGCGAACGAATGGAGTTTTTGGCGACGTGATGTAGCCGCGACTTTTAAGTCGCACCGGCTAAAAACGCAAGCTAAAGCTTGCGACTACAAATTTATGAACGATAAACCCAAAAGCATCTGGAAAAAATCGTGGCAGGAACCGCATTGGCTTCGTGAGTGGCTGATTTTGGTAGTTGCGACCTTTCTCGTCACTTTTGTTATAGGAGTTTTAACTGGCTATTTGCTGATTGATTGGAGCTGGAGTGAATGGGTTCTTGCGTCGGCCTTTTCGCTTATCACCGGTTTTGTCGTTGCCACGTTTGTTATCGGCGTGGCGGCACTCATACGCTGGTTTTTCAGCAAGAAAAATTTCAAGCGAACACTATTTGCGCTGGCTTGTTTCATCACGCTGATTGCGCTGTTTTACGCGGAGGAAGACTGGCGCGGCAGGCATGACTGGGAAAAATTCAAACAGCAATGGAAAGCCAAAGGCGAGCGTTTTGATTATGCCAGCACCGTTCCGCCGCCGGTGCCGGACGACCAGAATTTTGCCATGGCGCCAATCTGGCCTAAATTAATTGAGGTAAATATTGGCACCAACTTGGCGGAAAAATTGTATGGCACCAACTTCGTCGAACAGGAACCTGTCAAAGATGCCGACCGTCTGCAAATGAGCGTTGGAGATTGGGAAAATTACAATGATTGGCCGACCAACGGAAATTGGGAAAGATCCACGCTCACGGATTTGAGGCCGTGGCAGAATTATTATCGCGCGCTGGCGGCAACCACGAATTTATTTCCCGTCGCGCCACAGCCACAAACGCCGGCGCAAGATGTTTTGCTTGCCTTGAGCAAATACGATTCGGCGATTGAAGAATTGCGTGCCGCCAGCGAACGGACGGATTCCCGATTTCCGCTGGATTACAACGACGAAAATCCGGTGGAAATCATGCTTCCGCATTTGGGGATTTTGAAAAGATGCGCGCAAGTTTTGGAATTGCGCGCCATTGCCGAATTGCAGAACGGCCAAAGCGACAAGGCGTTTGACGATATCCAACTTGGATTACAATTGATTGACAAAGTTCAAACCGAGCCGTTCATCATCACGCATCTGGTCCGCATTGCCATTTTGGACATCACGCTTCAACCGATTTATGAGGGTTTGGCGGAACATAAATGGTCGGACGCGCAATTGGCGGAATTGGATTCAGAATTGGCGAAGCTGGATTTTCTCGCCGATTATGGACGTTCCGTTCACGCCGAGGCGGTGGCGCAGGCCAAAATTATTGACTACCTCGAGCAGAAGCGAAGCCGTTTCAACGATGTTTTTAATTTTTTCGGAGACGAAAACGACTCCCAACGAAAACAAATGAACCAGCTCTCTGTTATTGCCGCGGTGTATTTGGGACCGAAAGGCTGGTTTGACCAGAACAAAATCACCGTGTTGCAAATGAATGAGCGTTGGAATTTGCCAATCGTGGATGACGCACAACAAATCGTGTCGCCGCAAAAGGCGCGTGAAGCCGACCAAGCCTTCCAATCTTTGCGTGGTTCGCCCTTCAAATTTCTCGCCCTTCCGCTGGCACCAATGCTGTGGAATTATGCCGAGCGCGCGGCTTACGGTCAAAACTCGGCTAACATGGCCCGCATTGCCATCGCGCTGGAACACTATCGGCTGGCGCACGGAAATTTTCCAGATTCGCTCGACGCGCTCGCGCCGCAATTCATGGAAACAATTCCGCATGAAATCATCAACGGCCAGCCGTTGCATTACCGTCTTACGGATGACGGTCAGTTTGTTTTATATTCCGTCGGCTGGAATGAAACGGACGACGGCGGAATCGTCGTCTTGAAAAACGGCTCAAATGCCCGTGACGAAGGGATGGCCGGCGTTGACATTGCCCAAGGCGACTGGGTCTGGCGCTATCCAGACAAATGAAAATGGGACGCAAAAGGGCAAAATACCATTTTTCGGGAATTTGACTTCTTTCAGAGCGCAGGGGCCACATCAAAAAGGGGGATTTGGGGGACTTACATACAATATTACAGTGATTTGCAAATAACCAAATCAATCGGCACTACACCTTCGGTGGTCTTAATGAAATTATCAATGCGGGCATCAATGATTATCACATTTTCCTTTGACCATCCATAATAGGACTTGGGGGTGGCCTTGAAACCAGCCTTCTCCATGAATTCAACAACTTCCCATTCACTTGGATATGGAAAACGCGGGTCAGCACTATTCCACCAAGGTTGCGAGACCACAAAACTAGGTAAGTCACCCGTGGCTCCGATTAAAAGCGATTTTCTCATAAGTAACCCTTCTAATCGAATGTCTGACCGGAAAAATTCATTCATCATTTGAATCCGATGGAGATAGAATGCGGGGCAAGCAGCCTTTTGCACTCCTTTCGGTTCCGGCGTCACGCCGAAGCAACCAGCATGGGTGATTTTAAGCGCACGATTATCCGAAGCACGGTGATAAACTTCATGTTCGGCTGTGGGTTTTGCAAATTTCTTAAGCCCTGCACAGCAATCTGGGGAGAGCATCGCCTTTTCAGCTTCTGCCCACTTAATTATACAAGTGCTTTGTCGCTCAATCTCTGCCGAATCTCCGCTGCTGCCGACATTTGCATGACCACTTGCTCGGAGGTAGGCGGCGGCTGATGCCGCAAGGCATCCATTCGTTGTATTAGCCATGATGGGGCATTGGGTTTTTTGGCTGGATCAAGTTGAATGACTTCAGACTGCTTCCAAAATTCTTCAAAACGAGCTTCCAATTCGCCTCCCATTTTAGGCTCATTAAATACAACTTCGGCCTTAATGGCATCCGCTGGGCTTTCCGGTCCTAATTCATCATGCAACTGCTCTAGGCGAACTATTTTGGAATCGCACACAATGAAGTGCTGCAACCTTTCTTTAGCCTTTAGCCGCGCCAGTGTAAAGATGCCAGTAAATTCATGTGCAAGCGCAACCAGCCATTCAGGATAATCCGAAGCTGTCACAATCATGCGGGCTGAACCCTTCGCGTTCTGCACCCGTTGCAACGCATTGGTAAGATGTCCTAGTAAAGCGGCATAAAATCCACCGCACCCGCGTCCAGTTACGATGTTGATGCTTTTGTGCGTATGAAAAAGCATTGTCTCGGTGTAGTCCAAGGCATCGGGATAACAATCATTCTCCAGCTTGATGGTCTCGCCCTTCTCGATGACCGCCCCCACAACGTCATTCAGACAATGACTCTGATTAGCAGCCTTGGCTTTGTAATTTGAAATCGCTTGCGCGATGGTCATTTTAGGCTGCTGTCCTCGATTTTCAATTGTCGCCTGCGTGCTCATTTTAATTCTTGCGGTAAAAAATGGACACGGTTGATACCACAAACGTTCAAAAAGACAACACTTTTTTTCATTTTTAACTATGGGGTGTTGACCTGACAACATCCGCCACGGATTCATTGAAATGAAGCACGAAACGTGCCTTTTGGGTAGGAGAACACCCGATTTCTAACGAGTTGAAAGATTGTCGCATGAACGGCACCACCGCTCCAACGGTGCTGTTTATAACAGATTTCCAGACGCGGTCAAGCAGTATTTTTACTTCATTTTTGATTGTTTTTATCACTTGACAACAGTGCTGTTTTACTGTAATATTGTTACAGAATGAAAACGATATTTGAGTTCAAAACCCTAACGGAGTTCACGGATTATTTCTGTGATGAGGAAACGTGCGTCGCGCATTTCACAGCCTCGCGCTTCCGCAACGGCGAGTATTGCCCCCATTGCCGCCACGACAAAATTTACAAATGCGGCAATGGCAGGCGGTATCAATGCGCCAAATGCAAACAGGATTTCACAATCAGGACGGGCACGGTGTTTGGCGAGAGCAAGCTGCCGCTCCGCAAGTGGTATATGGCGGTCTATTTGCTTTCGACCACCAGCAAGGGCATTTCCTCGGTTCAACTGGCCAAACACATTGGTGTCACCCAAAAGACAGCGTGGTTTATGGCTCATCGGATTCGCGCTGCAAAGTCGCAAGCGGTTACAAAATTGTCTGGCAGGATTGAAGCGGACGAAACTTACATTGGCGGCAAGGTTCCCAACATGAGCAAGAGCCGCCGCCGGAAGTTTGCCGGTCAAACTGGCGGAGCGGGCAAAACGCCACTCGTTGGTATCCTGCAACGCGGCGGGGAAATTCAAGTGAAAGTTGCCGAGGCGGTGAACCGTCAGACGCTCGTTCCGAACATCATTGAAAATGTTCAAAAGGGTTCATTCGTTTATACCGATGAAAATGTCTGCTATCGCGGATTGCATCGCGCTGGGTTCATTCACAATCAAGTCCAGCATCAAACGAAAGAATATGTGGTGGGTGATTGCCACACAAACAGCATTGAGTCATTTTGGGCTTTGTTCAAGCGCGGCTATCACGGTGTTTATCACCACATGAGCAAAAAACATTTGCAGCGTTATGTGAACGAATTCACTTTCCGTTTCAACCGCCGCGCCTGTGAAATGCAAAGCGTGTTTTCAAATGTTGTAAATAATGTTGTGCAAACCCCGCAATTGCCTTACAAGGAATTGATTGGAAAAAATGTATGAGCAGACACCAAAAAATCATTCCGCCAGTGAAGGGCGATTTTCAACAAATCATTAACAACGTTTCAGACGGAAGGGGCGTGAAACAAATTCGCAATCAACCACGTCCAAAAAATATTGAACAGCCGCAGCCGCCGAAAAAGCCGTGATCGAAAATCAAAGGCTTAAAGTAAATTGGCCGTGAAATCCGTCGTAAATCAGCATCCCATTGGCTAAAATATCTCGGCCTAAAAGAACATCAAAGCCTTGATGATGTAATTCTAGGCCTGTTACCACCCACAAAGTTTGTGACCACAACATGCCAGTAGGAAACGGAATATGAATTGCAACATCATAGCAGAGGGCATCACATGGAACGTTTCCAGTGCTTGGAGTAATAAGCGAAGCAATTCCAGTTGGAACCAAATTCAAACTTTGAACCACGCTCAAATCAATGCTGGTATGGCTCGCGCCGGTATCAACCAAGGCTTTGACGAGTTGGGGTTGCGGTAGAGCGGCTTTCGGGTCAGCGGCCTGCAATATTTGCATCCGCAGCGCGCTAACGGCCAGATAAACATCAATCAATGGCCCTGTTTGGCTATGATTTAAGAGGAAGTGAGGCATTTGAAACCAACCATTCTTGTAAAATGTTGAATGGTTGGAATGGCGGTGATTTGCTTTACCAAAAACGGCTTGCTCGCTCCAGCCTTTTCAAATCCTTTTTTATAAGCCTGCCCAATATTATCCACCACCGCTTCGAGGGCGCCATCCACAAAAACAGCGAATTTGCCGGGCTGTTTTTGCAGCTCTGGCAACATCTTCTGGAAAGCTTCCACGTCTTTGGCTAATGGATTTTCGTTCGCCATATGTCAATAAATTACAATAAAAAGCCCGTTAATCAATAGCAAAGTCAACCTGTTGTGGCGCTTTTTAGTCAAAAACATACAGCCTGTTGTGTTGTGGATAATTTCTTCCACGAGCCACGGTTGCTATCGGAATTTGATGTCAAAACTTTAGAAAATGTTCAAATTATTGCAAGCCTTAAAAATCACTGTAATATTGTATGTAAGTCCCGGATTTGGCCATTTTGTGGCATTTTTAAGGGTTTTCGACCTGTTTTTAGTCTCCGGCATGGTTCCGTTAAGCTCCCGCACGTCATGCGGGAGCTTAGTGACGGCGTGCGGGAGCTTCGGCATGACGTGCCGGAGGCTAGTGACGTGATGCCGGAGCTTAATGATGTCACGCCGGAGCTTCGGCATGATGTGCGGGAGCTTCGGCATGATGTGCGGGAGCTTTGGGATGGCGCGCGGGAGCTTCGTTTTGGCCTGCCGGAGGTTGAAGGCGGTGCGCGGGATGGATTCGGGGAAACATCGAACACCCAACGCCGAACGCTGAAAATCGGATGGTTCCCGGCGCCGCGCGTTTGTAATTCGATATTCGATGTTGGGAGTTCAATGTTTCCCCCGCATATTTATCCGTGTTCATCCGTGTCCATCTGTGGTTAAATTGATTCCGTGAACATTTTGAACCTGAATCCCGACACGGACATCGGCGCGAGCGGCTGGCTGGTGGGGATTGACGACCATCGCATTTTGCTCGACGCGGGTATGCACCCAAAACGCGAAGGCCGCGACGCGCTGCCGCTGTTCGGCAAAGCCGGGACCACGGACGTGGACGCGATTGCGATTTCGCACTGCCATCATGACCACGTCGGCGCGCTGCCGGTGGCGTGCCGGCAATTTCCCAAGGCGCACGTGCTGATGACGGAGTTGAGCTATTTCATCGCCGAGCGCGTGCTGCACAATTCGGTGAACGTGATGACGCGCCAGCGCGACGAGTTGGGCATCCGCGAGTATCCGCTTTACACGCACGACGAGGTGGACGACATCACGCCGCAGTTCCAGGGCTTCAAATACAACCGCGAAATCGAGTGGGCGGCGTTCCAGAAAATGCGCGCGGGAAATAATTCTTCACCGACGCTGGAATTTTTTGACGCGGGCCACACGCTCGGCTCGGCGGGCATTTTGATTCGCGGCAAAAAGGAGACGTTGTTTTTCACGGGCGACGTTTGTTTCCACGACCAGACGATTTTGCGGGCGGCGCGGTTCGAGGACGTGAAGGCGGACGTGATGATCATGGAAACGACGCGCGGCAACCGCGAAACGACGGAGGAATTTTCGCGCGAAAAGGAAATTGAGCGGCTGGTGGCGGCGATTCACGAGGGGCAAAAGCGAAAGGGCTGTATTTTGATTCCGGCGTTTGCGCTGGGGCGCACGCAGGAAATGCTGGCGCTGCTGGCGCTGCTGATGCGCGCGGGAAAATTGAGAAAGCAGCCGGTTTACATCGGCGGGCTGGGGCGCGTGTTCACGGAGATTTACGATTTAGAGGCGCACCGGACGCACCGGCAACACACGCAAATGCAATTGCACGAGATGCTGGAATTGATCGTGCTGGAAAAGGGCGCGGCGGAGAAAATGAAATTGAGCGGCGGAAAAGTTTTCGTCATCACGGCGGGAATGATGAGCGAGAACACGGCGGCGCACGATTTGGCGGCGCGGATGATTGGCGACGAGCGGCAGAGCATTTTCTTCGTCGGCTACGCGGATCCGGATTCGCCGGCAGGACATTTGCGCGCGGCGAAGCACGGGGAGACTTTTGTGTTCAGTCCGAGCGCCGGGCGGGTGACGCGGAAATGCGATTTGCGGGAATTCGATTTGACGGCGCACGCGAACCGGGAGGATTTGCTGGAATTTGTCGGGCAGGTTTCGCCGCGAAGCATTCTGCTCGGCCACGGCGACGAGGATTCGCGCGCGTGGTTTGAGAAACAAATCCACGAGCGCTGGCCGAAGATAAAAATTTTCCAGCCGCAGCCGGGGAAGAAGGTGGAGGGTGTGTAGTTGATAGTTGGGAGAATTATTCCGTCAACCACCTCCGCCCGGCCCTAAACTTCCTTAGTGTCCGCTCATGTTGACGATGTTGCCGAGATTGAAGATGGGCAAATACATGCAGATGACCATGCCGCCGACGACCACGCCGAGAAAAACGATGAGCATGGGTTCGATGAGGGACATGAGGCCGGAGAGCGTCGCTTCAATTTCCTCGTCGAGGAAGTTCGAGACGCGCTCCAGCATGGTGTCAATGTTGCCGGTCTGTTCGCCGGCGCTCATCATGCGGATGACCATGCTGGGGAAGATGGGATTTTTGCCGAGTGCGGCGGAAATGCCTTCACCGCGTTCGATGTCGCCAGCGGCGGTTTTGATGGCTTTTTCCATGACGACGTTGCCGACGGTCTGGGAAACGATTTGCAGCACTTCCAGAATCGGCACGCCGCTGCGGACGAGCGAGGACAGGGTGCGCGTGAAGCGGGCGACGCAGATTTTGTGCGCGATGGGGCCGAAGATGGGCAGCTTGATCCGGCGGGAATCCCAAAACTCACGTCCGGATTTTGTCTTGATGAAATAAAGCCAGCCCCAAATGGCCGCCACGGCGCCGATGATGAACAAAATCAAATAATGGCTTACAACGTTGCTGACGTTGATCAGCATTTGTGTCGGAGCGGGCAGTTTCGCGCCGAAGCCGGTGTAAATATCTTTGAAAGTGGGAATGACTTTTACCAGAAGAAAAGTCGTGATGCATATCGCCACGACGGTGACGGAGATCGGATACATCAACGCGGTTTTGACTTTTTTGCGGAGTCGTTCGGTGTTTTCAAGATACGTCGCCAGTCGCGCCATGATTTCCGACAGCAGCCCGCCTTTTTCACCCGCCGCAACCATGGAGTAATAAAGTTTGTTGAAAACTTTCGGATGTTTTTGCAGCGCGTCGGAAAAACTTTCACCGCTTTCCACGCGCGAACACACGTCGCGGATCACATCGCGCATGACTTTGTTGGACGTCTGGTCGGCGAGCGCCTGAAGCGACTGCACAATGGCGATGCCCGCGTCAATCATCGTTGCCAACTGCCGGGTAAAAACCACGAGATCGTTAAGCGCCACTCTCCCGCCTTTGGTCTTGCCCTTCTTGGTGATTTTTTCCTGGATGGAAATGACCAGCAGCTTGCGGTTGAGCAACGCGGTGATGGCGGCCTGTTCGGTGACCGCCTCCACGGTGTTGCGGATTTCCCGGCCGGTGGCCGTTTCTCTGGCTGTGTAAGTAAATGATGGCATACCTCTGCTCTGTCTCGGTAATAGAAACTACGGGGCAAAATTGCAAGCCCGCAATTCATTTTACTGCGCACAACTTTAAGCACAATTTGTTCCAATCATCCACGTTGAGGGCTTGGCAGACAATCGTATCGAACCGGTAAAACGAAACTAAATCAATGCCCCGATTTCACACAATGGTTGCACAGAATTAAGATGAGAGAGAAACGCTGTGAACGCAAGCTGTTCTTCTTCAAAATCTTAAATCGGAACATTTAT
This sequence comes from Candidatus Aquilonibacter sp., assembly GCA_035504945.1. GTDB lineage: Bacteria > Verrucomicrobiota > Verrucomicrobiia > Limisphaerales > UBA11358 > UBA11358. The sequence goes on from DATJRH010000006.1 coordinate 149,283, forward strand.
TCAAAAAAAACAGTTGTCAAATTTCCTGAATTCCCCTATTTTCATCATCAATCGCACCACACGGTGCTGGGGCAAACGGGTTTTGCCCTGTTAAACAGGTAAAAACAACAATCAAAAAAACAACATCGGAGGAACCAGATGAAGTTTAATAAATGGACATTGGGTCTGGCGGCAGTCGGCGTGGTCAGCTTAGCCACGGCGGCGCGTGCAGACGAAAAAATGAATATGCTGCAAACAGCACTTTCAAACACAACTATCAGCGGCAGTGTCAGCGCCTCGTTCAACTGGGCGGTATCGGGCGGCGCGATTGCATTTAACGATGATGGCGACCCATATCCCGTTTCGCCGGCAGGAGTGATTCCATTCCAAGCTGGCAAGCAGGATGGCTTCAACTTGGACAGCGTGAGGCTGACCATTGCCAAGCCGGAAGACGAGTCCCCGTGGGCTTCGGGCTATGACATCGATTTGATGTTCGGCCCGGATGCGGTCGGCTACAATCCATCCGCACTGGCCACTGGCGGTGAAGCCGGCGGAGGAACTTCCGCAGACTTTGCCATCAAACAAGCCTATGTCACCCTGCGCACGCCAGTGGGCAATGGCATTGACTGGAAAGTCGGTGTGTTTGACACCGTCATCGGCTACGAAGTAACTGATCCCGGCAGCAACCCAAACTACACCCGTTCTTGGGGCTATGACATTGAGCCAACGGAACACACGGGTGTTTTGGCTACTTACGCTGTCAACAGTGAACTTTCTCTTTCAGCCGGCATCGCGAACACGCTGGCGGCGGGCATTAACACGCGCACCTACGAATATAGCTATTATTACAATTTCAAGCCGGAGTTTTGGCACAAGACCTTCATGGGATCGGCAACATTCACCGCGCCGAGTTCATGGGGTGCGTTGGCAGGCTCTTCATTGTATGCTGGCATCGTTTATGGGTTTAACCCCGGCGGCGATCAGTATGCTGGCGTCGGTTACCACCAAGGCGGCAATCAAGTCAATTACTATGCTGGCGCGACCTTGAACACGCCGTTGACAAAGTTGACATTGGGTGCAGCCTTCGATTACGCCCAAAACTTTGGCGGTGGTGGCAATTGGTATTTTGGCTATCATAGCGAAGATGTCTTGGTTGGGGGTTTGTATGCTACCTATAAGGCCACGGACAAGTTAAGCTTCAATGGACGTGGTGAATACATCTACGGGGAAGAAAATGAACAAAGCGCCATTTATGGCTACAATGACACCCAGACAGCGGACGGCATTGAGTTGACTGGGACTGTTGAGTATGACCTCTGGGCCAATGTGATGACCCGGCTGGAGCTTCGTTGGGATCACGACTTTTCCCACTACTCACCGCTTGATCCTGATGACTATTCCGGTAATGGCTATGTTTACAATAAGGACTCCGTCGGTCTTTACGCGAACGTCGTCTACAAATTCTAATTTGATTTAGAACCTTTCGCCCCTTCCGGCAAAAATCGGAAGGGGCTTTTTGTTTCCCGCGACAGACTTTTCCGCCATAATTCGCCGCCAATGCAATTTATCCGCGACATTTACTTGGCGGAAATGACGGCAAAAAAGCCGGTCATCTCCTTTGAATTTTTCCCGCCGAAAACAGACGAGGGCGTCCGTAATCTTTTTGAAAAAACCATTCCCGTGCTGGCGGAAGCCAAACCGGATTTCTGCTCCGTCACCTATGGCGCGGGTGGCGGGACGCGCGACAAAACTCTGATGATTGTGGATCGTATCCAGCGGCGGCAGGGCCTGACCGCGCTGGCGCATCTCACCTGCGTCAACCACACACGCGGCGAAGTGCGCGCGGTGCTCGAAAAAATACAGGCGCTTGGCTGCAAAAACATCCTCGCCTTGCGCGGCGATCCGCCCGGCAGCGGTGAATTCCAGCCGGCGCCCGGCGGTTTTGAATTCGCCGCGCAGCTCGTTCAATTTATCCGCGCGCAAGGCGAATTTTCCATCGGTGTCGCCGGTTTTCCCGAAGGCCATGTCGCCAACAAAGCCGGCAAGCACGACGACTGGCGGCATTTGCAGGAAAAAGTGGGCGCGGGCGCGGATTATGTTCTCACTCAATTGTTTTTCGACAACGCCGATTTTTTTGAGTTCCGCGATTTTGTGGCGGGCAAGCTGGGCGTTCGCGTTCCGCTCGTGCCCGGCGTCGTTCCCATTTTGAGCGCGACGCAAATCACGAAATTCACACAGCTTTGCGGCGCAAAAATTCCCGCGCCGCTGCAGAAAAAATTAGGCGAGTTGGGTGACAACGACGAAGCCGCCGCTGAATTCGGCATTGAATACGCCACGCGGCAATGCGAGGAACTGTTGCGCGCGGGCGTGCCCGGGTTGCATTTCTACACTTTGAACAAATCGCACTCGACAATTCAGGTGTTGAAAAATCTCGGCCTGACGTAGCGCGCCGCTCAAAGCGGCGCGTTACAACCCCAAACCATTTGCCACGATGCCGAGGACGCTCAACGGTCCCTCATCTTCCAAACTATCGGCGGCCTTGTCCAATTTTTGCAGCGAGAGCTTGGCGTTCTTGTAAAATTCCGGGCTGTTGACGAGTTGGCCGACGGTGCCCTGCCCTTGATTTATTTTCATCAAAATCTGGTTGAGATTTGTCATCGAAGAGGTCGTCGCGTTGTAAAGTGTTTCGTCCGTCACGAGTTTGCCGAGCGTGCCTTTGCCGGCGCTGACGCCGTTGATGACCTGGCGCGCTGCCGTCACTGTGCCCTGAAGATTCGAGAGGGTGTCGAATGCGGAATTGTAAAGCGAATCGCTGTAAATGAGCCTGCCAACGGTGCCCTGCCCGCTCGAAATTTGCCCGGTGATGTTGTCAATGTTGGTGATGGCCGAACTCAAGTGGCCGCTGTTTTGCTTGACGAAATCGGTCAACGGTCCAAGCAGATTGTTGATGGTGTCGGGCGTGAAACTTTTGGTCAGGTTTTGAATGCCGGTCGCGGCGTTATCGAGTTTGGCCATGACCGCGTTGAGGTCGGGTTGCTCCTCGGTTGCCAGCACGGCGCCGTCAACCACTTTTTGCGCCGCAGGCGAGCCGAAATCAATCGAGACGAAATTCTGTCCCATCAGACCCGCGAATTGGATCGTCGCCTTGCTGTCCGTTCTCACGATGGCGTCGGAATGCAGTTTCATGGTGACTTTGACCTTGCTGTCGGCATAGTCGGGCTGGATGCTTTCGACGCGCCCGATTTCGATGCCGGCCATTTTGACGGCGTCGCCGACCTTCAATTCCTGCGCGGTATTGAAAAGCGCGCTGACGTGGTAGCCGGAGTGGAACAGTTCCACGCCGCCGAGCGTTTCCACAATGAGCCACGCGGCAAACACCGCGAGGACGACAAAAATGCCGAGTTTGGTTTCGAGTGAATTTTTCATAAACTTTGAGGTTGAGGTTCGCGTTTGAAGTCTGCGTGCAAAAATTTTTGGACCAGCGGATCGTTGAAAATTTTTATTTCGTCCGGCGTTCCGATTTTCAAAATGCTGCCGTTGTTGATGACGGCGATGCGGTCGGCAATCCCGAACGCAAGGTCGCGGTCGTGCGACACGACAAGCGAAGTAACGCGGGTGCGCCGGTTGAGTTCGAGAATTTCTCCGCCGATCATCGCGGCAGAAAGCGGATCCAGTTCGCTCGTCGGCTCATCGTATAATATCAACTGCGGCTCGATGACCAGCGCGCGGGCGATGGCGGCGCGCTTTTTCATGCCGCCGGAAAGTTCGCCGGGCATTTTGTTCACGGCGTCTTTCAGCCCGACGTCTTCGAGTTTTTCGGCCACAATGCGTTCAATCTCCTCCGGCGGTTTGAGGCGGTGTTCGCTCAAATAAAGACCGACGTTTTCGCCGACCGTCAGCGAATTGAGCAGCGCGCCGGATTGGAACACGAGCGCCATCCGGTATTTGTCCGCTGTTTCCGGCGATTGAATGGGTTCGCCGTTGACGAGAATTTCCCCGGCGTCAGGCGGCTCAAGGCCGATGAGGTGCTTGAGCAGAACACTTTTGCCACTACCGCTTGGGCCCATGATGACGAAAATATCGCCGGGCTGGACCTCGAAATCAATCCCGTTGAGCACGGCCTGTCCGTCAAAGCTTTTGCGCAGCCCGCGCACTTGGAGACTGACACCGGAATGGTTGTTCGTTGAAGGATTCATCATTGCAGCAAAACGCGCGTTAGCAAGTAATCAAAAATTACGATGAGGACGATGGAATTGACAACGGCTTTGGTGACCGACCGGCCAATGCCACGCGGCCCGCCAATTGTCACCAGTCCTTGGTGACAGGAAACAACGCCGATGATGAGCGCGAAGCAAAAGCTTTTGAACACGCCGTTGGCCACGTCCTTGAGTCCGACGGTCTCGCGCAAGTTGGCAAAGAACGCCTGAAACGGAATGGCCATGTGGTTGTTTGCCTCCGCCACCACCGCGCCGCCGAACCAGCCGACGAGGACGGAAAAAACCACCAGCAAGGGGAGCGCGATGGCAATCGCGACCATCCGGGGCAGCACGAGATATTGAACAGGGTTAATGTTCATTGTCCGCAGGGCGTCAATTTCCGAATAGACGCGCATCGAGCCGATTTCCGCCGCCATCGCCGAGCCGATGCGCCCGGCGATGAGAATGGACATCATCACCGGCGACAATTCCTTGGCCATGGAATAACCGACCAGTCCTCCCACCGCCCCGCCCAATCCACGGTCGGTGAGGACGATGCCGGTGTTCAGCGCGAGGACTGCGCCGATGAAAAAAGACAGCACGCAGACCATCAACAGGCTGGCGTTGCCGATTTCAAAAAACTGCTCGAAAATCTTCCGCCGCTGCCGCCACGCCAGTGGCAGCGCCAGCAGTGTGTGCCAGAACAGCAGGGTGATCTCTCCGATGTTTTCAAACATAATTTTTCACAAAGACAGAATGTAGAATGAAGAATGAAGAATTACCAGCCGACTCGCGGATGGCGGCATTTTCCGCATTCGGCATTTTTCCTTTTTCATTTGCCTGTGGATTTGGTTTTCACAATGGGAATGTAAAACAATCGCAGCGTTTTTCCCTCCGGTTGCGACTGATATTGGAAAAGGCCGAACAGGAACGAGCATTTTTTCGAGTCCGCAGTCGTGTCGAGCCGGTAAAGATTCCAAAACAGCGACTGGCTGCTTGCGCCGGTCACCGGATTGTTTTCCGAACGCCACAACGACCAGAGCGGCGCCCAGTTATACTCAATGCCGCGATTGTCTGGCACAAACGATTCCAGCGGCGCGAGAATTTGCAAGCGGTTGGCACCGTCGAAATTACGGTGGTAAACAAACAATGGCCATAAATCCACGCGCTGTTTTTCCTTGCCGGTCTCCGTATTTTTCTCCGTCACATTTTGGAACAGATAAAATAAAATACGCGTGCGCCGCTCATCGAGCGGATCGGCGTGAATGCGATCAAATTTGTAAATCGGCCAAAGATAAAAATCGCTTTCCAGCGTGTCATTGTACGCGCGGCTGAACAGCGGAAAAACGCGCGTGGTGGTCTTGCCCGGGCCGCGCGCGATGACGATGAACGGCCACGGCATCTGCCATTCACGATATTTTTTGCCGCGGTCGTTCGCCCAGTTGAAAAACGGCCAGAGCACGGACGTCGCATCGCGCTGGGGTGAGCGCGAATAAACCCAGAGGGGAAACACGGCGCGGAATTTTTCCTGGTCATCGGCACCGATGCCGTTGTTCTGCCAGAAATAAAACGGCCAGAGCGCGAAAAACTGATCGTGGCCGCCAATGGTCTCCACGTCGCCAAAATCGTTGGTGACGGTCGTCACGACCTTGTGTTCCTCGCCAACGAACGGCCAGAATTGCCAGCCGTGCATCCCATCGCCGTGGCGCGTGTTGAAAAAGGGGTAAAGATAATTGTCGTTGACGATGTCTTTTTTTCGCGTCTCGCTGAAGAGGGGAAACATGACGAAGAAAACGTCGTCGCGAAACAAATGGTTCTGATAATGGCCGTAAAATGGAATTAACGCGGTGTAATTTTCATTTGTTACCGGCGAGCGTTGCTGGAAGTAAATCGGGAAAATGGTCACGCGCCGTTCTTCATTTCCCTGCGAGTCATCGCCGCCGGCAAACGCCAGCAGTTGAAAAAGCTGCCAGCGGTATTCTTTGCCGTAACATTCATACGTCAACAGCGGATACAGAAAATCATCCTCGCGCGATTCAACGGCCGGGTCGGTGTCATGTGAAAAAAACGGCGGCAGTGCCCAAGTTTTTTCCGAACCCATCTGCTGATAGTAAAAAAACGGGCCGAGCATTTCAGTTCGCTGTCCGGAATCCAATGTCAGCGGAAATTCATCGAACAGCGGCCCGGCATGAAAATTATTTTCCGCGAAGACCGAGCCGGTTTTAAGCGCCAAAGCCAGGCCAGTGAAAAGGCAAAAACCAAACTTTTGGATGCTGTTAAGCATGTTTTTTGAAAAACAGTGTCAGTTTCGTTATCGTTATTGGCACCTAATTTCGATGCCTTTTAATGTTCTAGTGCTTATTTTTAACATTGATGTTGACTTTCTTAAAAATTTCTCTATGTTTTGCGAACTTGAGGTTTTTACCTCGGTTCCTCCTGACCCGGTGTCGGCGATAATTTGTCGGCACTGGGTTTTTCAATTAATGGACGTCTGCGGCCAAGCAAATTCAGCAATGCCGGCAAAAAGGTCAGTCCCGCAACCATGCACGCCGCAATGCCGACAGACATCACGCAGCCCAAACTGTGGATGCCGCGATGTTTGGCGAGGATCAAACTGCCGAAACCCGCGATGGCCGTCAACCCTGACACCAACACGGCCTTGCCGGTGCTGCGCGATAAAATTCTCGGTGTGCGTTCCTCCGCAAAGCGGTTGAGAATGTGAATGCCGTTGGTGACACCGATGCCAATGACCAGTGGCAACGTCATGATGTTCGCCAGATTGAACGGAATGGTAAACACGCCCATCAAGCCGGCAAGCCAAAGTGTGCCGATGCCGACCGGCAGCAATGCCAAAATCACGGCGAGCAGGCTGCGGAAATGAATGAGCACCATGATGGCAATCGCAATGAGCGAATACCAAGCGGCTTGGACGTAACTGTTTTTGAGCAGCGTTTCGTATTCGTAAAGTTGCACGGGCGTGCCGGTGATGACCGGGTAGCCGGTTTCATTTGGATCGAGCGTCTGGCGCAACGCGGTGATAAATTTTTCCTGATTTGCGCGCTGCCACACGTCGGCCTTTGGGAAAACCTGCAATAAAAATTCGCCGCTCACGCCCACAAATTGATCGCGCAACGAGGCGGGCAAATCATCCGGGCGCAGCGGCGAAGTAACATTTTGATTCTGCAAAGACGTGAACGTCTCCCGCACGTCGTCGAACAGCGCGCGTTGAAATTCTCCCAGCTTGCTGGCGTGTTCGGCCAGCGTCGTCGCGTCGCCGGTCAACATGGTTTTGCGCAAATTTTCAATGGCCTGCTGCAGCGAAACCAATTGCGCGGCAAGATTTGTGTCGCTGTCGCCGATTTCCGACAATGCCGCTCCGCAATAGCCGTTCAACGAATAGAGCGTCGCGCTCAAATCGTCAAGGTCAACCGGCTTCGGGTCCGGCGCGTTGAATTGCAGCGACGCGACTTCCTGCTTGATGCCGCGAATCAACGGCCTTTTTTTGATTTGATTGGAGACGATGAAATCGTTGAGCATATCCGGCGGCGGTTCGATGTCGGCCACCGTGTTGGTCAGCGCTGCGATTTTTTCCTCCAAAGAAATGGCCTCTTCCAGATTCGTGGCCACCACCGCGCCGCTCAACAGGGATTTGTCTGCCGAATGAATCAGCTTTTGTTCGAAAATGACCGACGAGAGGGTCGGGCTTTGCATTTCAATCAGGTTGTAATTGAATTTGACCTTGCCCTGCCAGATTTGCGTCAGCGCGAGCGCTCCCAGCGCGACGGTGAGGCTGATGACCAGCACGGGGCGTTGCAACCAGATATTTTCGATGCGCGCCCGCGCCTCATCTTCCGCCAGACGGTGGTCTATGACGTTTTGCTTTCCGCGCAGGAGCAAAACTGGCAGCAGCGTCATCATCGGAATCAGGCAAAGCATCAGGCCGCCGCCGCAAATGATGCCCATTTCTTGAATGCCCTTGAAATTCGTGAACGCCATCGCCAGAAACGCGAACGCCGTTGTCAGCGCGCCGGTGAAAATGCCCTGTCCGGTGAAAACCATCGCCTTGGTCAGCGCGGCTTGCTGTGTCTTGCCGTGACGCAATTCCTCCTCGTAGCGCGTGACCAGATGTACGCCGAAATCAATCGCCAGACCGATGAGCATCGGCACAAACGTGATCGTCAAAATGTTCAAATGCCCGATGGCCAGCGTTGCAAACGCGAGCGTGTAGGCCAGGCCAACGACCAGGCAAAGTGTTGTTTTCACCGGCCGTCCCGTTTCGTTGTAGCCGTAAATGAAAATCAGCGCGCACAAAAACAACGACACGATGCTCGCCTTCGTCGTGTCTTTTTGCGACTGCACCATTTCGTCGTAATCCAACACCGGCTCGCCGGTCAGCCCGACGTTGACGCCCGGCACCTCGTCCTGGATTCGCCCAATCAATTGGCGCAGACGCCCAATCGCCTCGCCATTGAGCGCGTCCGTGGGCGCGTGCGTCGTAAGCAGGAAAATTTTCCCGTTGTCGAACGTGATATAAACGTCGGAAATATCCGTCGCGCCGAACAGCGACGCGACGCCGGGCGACGGTGGATTACCGGGCATTTGCAAACCCGCCGTGGCTTGCGTCAAGATCCGCGTCAACACCGGCAGCGCCTGCACGAGCGATTCGGTCTGCGCGTTGGCTTCCGCCGGCGCCGTGCGGAAATCCGTGTTAATCTGCTCGAAAAACGAAATGAGATTCGTCGTCTGCGTGAATTGCCGGATGAACGGAGAGTCGTTGTGCAGCGTCGTTCGGATGTCGGCCAGGTTTGTTTCCGGCACGAAGAACAGCGCCTTGGTGCCCATCATCGCCAAGTCGTGCTGGTAAAAAACGTCGCGGAACAAATTGGTTTCCGGCATCATTTTCGCGGCGAGCCGCTCGATGAACTGCCGGTTTTTTTCCAGATCATCGCTTTGAACGACGACGACCAGGTCGTTGCCCTGCTGCGGAAATTCTTTTTGCAGCGCGAGAAAATTCCGCTGGTATTTCAGGTTTGAGCCGACGAGGTCGTCGCGGTTCGTGTCGAATTGCAGAAACGCGACGGTAACGGCAATGCTCGCCGCGAGCAGCGCCAGTTGCGGCCAGACAAACCAGCGCGGATGACGGATGACCGCCGCCGCCAGTTTGCCCAGCAGCCGCGCGAGAAACGTATCGGCGCTCAGTGCCTTCATGCTTCAGCCGCGTGTTCGCGGTTCACCGGTTTTCCGCCTCGACAAAAACCGCCGTGCCGTAGCACAGCACTTCGGTGATACCCTGCGCGATTTCCGTTGCGTCGTAGCGCACGCCGATGACCGCGTTGGCGCCGAGTTGGCCGGCGTGCGTGAGCATCAGGTTGAAGGCGTCCTCCCGCGCGCGTTCGCACAAATCGGTGTAAAGCGAAATGTTCCCGCCGAAAATGCTCTGGATGCTGGCGCCGAAATTGCCGACGATGGAACGCGACCGCACGACGATGCCGCGCACGACGCCGAATGATTTGGCCACGCGATAGCCGGAGAGTTCAAACGCCGTGGTCGTCAAAGGATGTGTCAGACTCATAAGCAAATAATTCAACACGCTGCCTAGGGCGAAAGCCATTCAAATCCCGGCAAATTTCTTACCACCCCGAAAACCAGCGCGACAACGAGAAATCCCCACATAACTTTCGGCGACAGGCTGAACTGCACCGGTTGATTTTTCAACTTTCGCGAAATCAGGCGCGCGCCCCAGTCGGCCAGCGCCGGAAGCGTCAGCATGAACAGCGCGTTATCTTTCAGCGCGAGCAATAAATTTCCGTGAAGCAGCGCATACAATGATCGCGTCGCCCCGCAGCCGGGGCAGTTCAGTCCCGTCAGGGAATGGAACGTGCATTCGGGATAAAATCCGTGCGTGCTCGGATTGAAGAAAAACACCACCGCGCCCGCGCCGAGCGTGACGAAGCCCAAAACGACTCCCACAAAGACCGCCGGCGACAACGGCGCGGCGGTTTTTATTTTTGGCGGAATGGCTTGCGGTCCGGCGCGCATGGTTTATTGCCCGGTGTTTAAATAGAAATTGGTGTGGCCGAATGCCAGCACCGCGAGCAAAATAAAAAAGCTGGCGATGGACAAAATAAGTCCGCCAATGGCCAGTCCGCGCCCTGCGTGGCACTGCGGGTTTTCGCCGATTTGCACGAGCGCGACGACGGAAAAAATCAGCCCCAAAATATTGAACGGAAATCCGCCGCAACAGCAGGCAAAAGTCACCGACAAAATCCCAAAAACCAGGCCGGCGGTCGCAAAGGAATTTGCCTTTGGAATCTGTCCCGTTGTTGGAGCTGCGGGTTTCGGCGGCGCAATCGGCGCCGGCGCGCTGGACGTGGCGAAACAGTTCGCAAATTCCGGCAGCAGGCCGACAAAGTTCCAGTCCTTGGCGCTGTCCACAAAGACCGGCGTCCGGCGTTCGACGCGGCCTTCGGCAATCCACTGCCGGATTTGCTCGGCGGTCGCCGGGCCGTATTCCCTGCCGTCCTCGCCGATGATTTTGTAAATGGCGCTCATAAATCTTCGCTTTTGCCGTTCACGCGGCCCGCATCCGCGCAAACGCCGCGTTTCGTGCTCGCCACAAAGTCTAACATAATTTTCGCCGCCGGGCTGCCGAAATTTTTTCGCGCCTCTTCGATTGCCGTCCGCAAATTTTTACCGCTGCGAAACAATAAATGATAAAGCCGCTTCAATTCCAGCCGTTGTTCCGCCGTGAAATCCGCGCGGCGCAAGCCGACGACGTTCAACCCGCACATTTCGTTGATGTGCTGCACCATCGTGAATGGCGGCAAATCCTGGCTGATCCCCGAATTGCCTTGCATGATGGCCAGTGTGCCGACGCGGCAGAACTGATGCACGACGCAGTTGCCGGAAATGAACGCGCGATCCTGCACCTTTGCATGGCCGCCGAGCAGCGCGCCGTTCGCGATGATGATGTGATCTCCCAAATGAGAATTGTGGCCGACGTGGCAGTTCGCCATCAAAAAATTATGGGAGCCGATGATCGTCTCGCCCTCAATGTTGGTCGAGCGATGTGCTGTGACGTGCTCGCGGAAAACATTGTGGTCGCCGATGCGCAGGCGCGTTGGCTCGTTTTTGTATTTCAAATCCTGCGGCGCGTCGCCGATGACGCACCCGGCGTGGAAATAATTATTCGCGCCAATTTTTGTTTCGCCTGTCAGATAAACGTGCGGTCCGATGGCGCAATTCGGGCCAAGTTCAACGTTTTCGTCAATCACGGCAAACGGCCCGACGCGAACTGTGGAATCCAGTTTCGCATTCGGATGAATGATGGCGGTTTTATGAATCATGCTTTCGTGAATTGTGGCACGATTGAACCGCTAAATCGAGCTTTCTTCGATTCGGCGACTGCCGATTCACGTATAAAAATGCCCCGACTCGCGCAGCGACGCGTAATCCTTCGCCCGCTCCGGCGTCGCGCGGCCGATGATGACGTGGTCGAGCACCTCGATTTTCAAAAGCTGCCCGGCGCGGATCAAATCACGCGTCACCTTGATGTCCGCCTCGCTCGGCGACGGGTCGCCGCTCGGATGATTGTGCGCCAGCACGATGGCCGCGGCGTTGGCGGCAATCGCGCTTTTGAAAACTTCGCGTGGATGCACCAGCAGCGTGTCAATCGTGCCGTCCGTGATTTCGTCCACGCGAATCAACCGGTGCCTTGTGTTGAGCAGCAGCACCTGCAGCGTCTCGGTCCGCTTCAAAAGATTTTGTTCGCGCAACAGCCGCACGACATTTTCCGGATTGTCCAAAACCGGCGATTCAAACTGAAGTTCCGCCGCCATTTTCCGCGCCAGCGCAAACGCGGCCACGAGCGTCACCGCCTTGTCGCGCCCGATGCCGCGGACTTTTTGCAAATCTGAAATGGACGCCTGCGCGAGCAGATTCAGCGTGCCGAACTTTTGCAGCAATTGCCGCCCGACTTCGACCGCGTTCGCGCCTTTCAAGCCCGTGCGCAAAAGAATCGCGATCAATTCCGCATGGCTCAAGGCGTCCGCGCCCAGCGCCGCGAGCCGTTCGCGTGGGCGTTCGCTGGCCGGCTGGTCTTTGAGAGTCATTTACGGATTTAAGATTTATGATTGGCGATTTACGATTGAATCGCATTCTGACAACCGCGAAAATCATAAATCATCATTCATAAATCATAAATGAAAAATCTCACGCCGTCGCAGCAGCGCGCCGTCGCCGCGCGCGGAAACGTGCTTGTCATGGCCGGCGCCGGCACGGGCAAGACGCACACGCTCGTCGAGCGCTGCTTGGATTTGATTTTCAACGAGCGCGTCGCACTCGACGAAATTCTCATTGTTACTTTCACCGAGGCCGCCGCGGCGGAGATGAAACAGCGCCTTCGCGCCACGCTGGAAAGAACTCTCGATTCTCAGTCTTCGGCTCCCAACGAATTCTGCGCGGAACAACTCGCGCTTTTTGACACCGCGCCCATCGGCACGCTGCACAGTTTTTGTTTCAAGCTCGTGCGCGAACATTTTCACGAACTCGGCCTCGACCCGCAAATTGCCGTGCTCGACGAGGGCCAGGCGCGCCTGCTCGCCGGCGAAATGCTCGACGAACAATTTCAATCGCATTACGAAAATGAAGATGAATTTTCACTAGCCGTTCAGGAATTGATAAAAATTTACGGCAACGGGCGCGACGAAAACATTCGAAAGCTGGTTCTGCATCTGCACCATTACATTCAAACCCGCACCGACGCCGAAAATTGGCTCGCCCGGCAAATCGAGATTTTTTCCGCCGCCGAGCCGGCGCAATGGCTCAAATGGTTTGGCGAGGCAATTGCCAACTGGCGCGGCGAATGGCAGCCGGTTTTGGATAATCTGAAATCCGATAATCCAAAGGCCGCCGAATGTCTGGAGATTCTAAAGGCCAATTCGACGGACGCTTTTCAGAAAATTCTGGCTGCGGATGCCGATTGGCCGCGCGGGAAAAAAACGGCTTTGCGAAAGCCGCTCGAAGATTTTTTTGACGACGCCCAATTTTTGAATTCGCTCACGGCGACGAAGGAAAATAATCCGCTGGCCGAAGATTGGAACTGGACTCGCGGCCACATGAAAACGCTGCTGCAACTGGCGCACGAATTTTCCGTGGACTTTTCCACGCGCAAACGCGCCGACGGAGTTATGGATTTCCATGACCTCGAACAATTCGCGTTGAAACTACTTTGGAATTTTGAATTGGACAAGCCGACCGAAATCGCAGAGCGCTGGCGCCAAAAACTGCGCTTTGTTTTCGTGGACGAATATCAGGACATCAATGCTGCGCAGGACAAGATCATTTCCGCGCTTTCGCGGGACGGCGCGAACTCAAACCGCTTTCTCGTCGGCGACGTGAAGCAGAGCATTTACCGTTTTCGACTGGCCGATCCAAAAATCTTCCGCGATTACGCACACAATTGGCAAGGCGTAAGCGGCCGGACCATTCCGCTCGCGGAAAACTTTCGCAGCCGCGAGCCGCTTTTGCATTTCGTCAATTCTCTTTTTGCGCCGCTCATGCGCGAAGAAATCGGCGGCGTGAATTACGACGACGAAGCGCAATTAAAATTCGGCTCGCCGGAAATGCGCGCGGATTTCTGCGCGGCGAAAAATCCAGAACCGCGGGCGGAATTGCTTTTGCGCCTCACAAAAAATCGTAACGACAGTTCCGAAGCCGACGGCGATTTGGCCGATTTGGATGAATCTGAAAAAGAGGCGCGAATGCTCGCGCTGCGGCTGCTGGAATTGAAAAATTCCAGCCACGAAATCTGGGACGACGAAGCAAAGAAGTTTCGTCCGGTTGAATGGCGAGACGTGGCCGTTTTGCTGCGCGCGCCAGCGGGCAAGACGGAAATTTTTGCGAAACAATTTGAAAGCGCCGGAATTCCGATCATCGTCGAGCGAGGCGGATTTTATGACAGCAGCGAGATTCTGGATTTGTTGAGTCTGCTGCAATTGCTCGACAATCCGTTGCAGGACGTTCCGTGCATCGCAGTTTTGCGCTCGCCGCTCGTCGGTTGCTCGCTGGATGAGTTGGCGGAAACCCGGTTGCTCGCCAGCGGCCATTTTTGGTTCGCGCTGAATCGAGTTCAAAGGCCAGAAGCCGGCGTCCAAAGTGGAACGCGCGAAAAGGTCGGGAAATTTTTGGATCGCTTTTCGCGCTGGCGCAAAAGTGCGAAGCAGGCTTCGCTCTCGCAATGTCTCGAAATTATTTTGGTGGAAACGCTTTATGACGACTGGCTCAAGTCGCGTCCGCGCGGCACGCAAAAGCGCGGTAACGTCCAGCGATTTTTGCATCTCGCGGAAAAGTTCGACCAGTTTCAGCAGCAGGGTCTGTTCCGCTTTTTGAAATTCATCGCGGCGCAGCGCGAAATTGACGTCGAGCCGGAAGTCGCGCCGGTGGCGGAGGAAAACGCCGTCCGGCTGATGAGCATTCACCAGAGCAAAGGCCTGGAATTTCCGGTCGTTGCGCTCGCGGACTTGGGAAAAAATTTCAACGAGCAGGATTTGCGCGGCGAAATTATTTTGGACGAGCAATTCGGCCTGTGCCCGCGCGTCAAACCGCCGAAAGCCGGCGGGCGTTATCCAAGTTTGCCGCATTGGCTCGCGCAAAAAAATCAGCGACGGGAATTGCGCGGCGAGGAATTGCGGCTGCTTTACGTGGCGTTGACGCGCGCCCGCGACACGCTGATTTTGACCGGCGGCATTTCGGAGAAAAAATGGGAAACGATTTGGACGAAATCCAATTCTATTTTGCCGCGGGAGATTTTGTCGGCGAGAAGTTTTGCGGACTGGCTGGGACTTTGGTTTGGTGTTCAAAGTCCAAAGTCCAAAGTCGAAAGCCGGACGGCAGGCGAATTGCCGCATTTGCGCTGGCGGATTGTGGCTGATGAAGAATTGGCGAGGGAAAAAGCGGAAAGCGAAAAGCGGAAGGCGGAAACCGGGATTCTTGCGCCCGACCGTGAAACAAAACATAGGTTTCAAGAAACGCTGGGATGGGAATACAAATTCGCCGCGGCCACGGGACGCGCAGCCAAATCGTCCGTCACGGCTTTGCGGCGGCTAGTGGACGAGTTGGACGATGAAGCGGAGCCGATTTTCAATTTTCAGTTTCCCAAAAAACAACCGGCACAAAAGCGGAAAACGGAAAGCGGAAGGCGAAAATTGAGCGCGGCGGACGCGGGGACGGCAGCGCATAAATTTCTCCAGCATTTCAAATTTGAGCGCGCGACGGATTTGAAATCACTCGCGGCGGAGGCAAAACGTCTGGCATCAGAGAAAATTTTATCGGCGGACGAGGCGGCGGTTTTGGATTTGAACGCGCTGAAGCATTTTTGGAATTCGGAAATCGGGAAAAAAATCCGCGCGAACGCGGCGCTGGTCCGGCGGGAATTGTTGTTCGCGGCCAAGTTTTCTCCAAAGGAACTGGACGAAATTCTTGAAACGAGCTCGCCACCGGATTTGGAAAATGAATTTGTGGTTGTTCAGGGCGTCGCGGATTTGGCTGTGCTGCTGCCGAAGGAAATCTGGATTGTGGATTTCAAAACGGACGAAATTCGCGGCGACGAGCTCGCGGAGAAAACCAAAATTTACGCGCCGCAATTGAAGCTTTACGCCAGCGCGCTGGCGAAAATTTATTCGCGGCCGGTCACGAATTGCTGGCTGCACTTTTTGTCGGCCCGGTGGACGGTGGAAATTTAATCCGGCGCTTGCGGCAAGAGCTGGTCTTCCGAGTTTTCGTTTTCCAGCGTTTCAGCGAGGTCGGTTTCCGCGTTTGGTTTGGTGGCGAGCGGGTTTCCTTCGCGCAATTTCACGAGCGCGGGGCGCAGCAGTTTTCCCTGAAACGTATAACCCACGCTGACGGTTTCGGCGACGATTGCGCCGTCCAGCGGTTTTTCCATGCCCCCGGCGACTTGATGACGTTCGGGGTTGAAGGGTTTGTCCGGCTCGGCGGCGAACGGCGTGAGGCCGATGCGGCGAACGGTGCCGCGGCAGGCGTTCTGAAAATTCGTGAGCGGTTCGGTGAACTTCGGGTCGCCGGTGCGGACGGCGGCGGCATGCAGCGCAAAAACATGGTCCATAATGCGCACGAGAACCTGCAGCCATTCGACCTCGCCGCGCCGGAGTTTTTCAACTTCGAGCCGGAGCGTGGCCTTCTCGCTGTCGTTCATTTTTTTCATGAACTCGGAAAATCCCTGGACTTCCGCGACCATTTTGTCGGTGATTTGTTTGGCGCCGGTGTTGGTTTTTTCCGCGAGTGTTTGCGCGTTGACCCATTCGTTGGTGGCGGAACTGATTTGCGCGGCGAGTTTTTCCAGATTTTGAATTTGTTCCGCGACGGAGCCGAGCGCGCTGACTTCAAGGACTTTTCCCATTGCGCGATAATCAAGGATGAATGGAATCATGCCGACCACGGCGCCGAGCGCGGCGGAGGCGAAACACGCGATGATTTCCCATTTGGCGATTGGGTGCGGCGATTTCCAGACGATGAAATATGCGAAGCCAAGCAACAGCAAATTGCCGAACAAAAACGGCCATTTGGGGACTTTCCATTTTGTCACGTCGTTCATCGTGACGAGTTTCAGGGAAATGCGCGGCAAAGGCAAGCAAACGCAAATTGCTTTCTGCTCGACTAATGGCGCGCAAACAAAATCATTGGCGCGTGCGCATTTGCCTCATTTTCAACCCGGCGGCCCGTGGCAACAAGGCGCGGCGCTTTCGCCGCAACCTCGACGAAATTGGCGGGCAATGCGCATTGAAGGCGACAGCCGCACCGGGCGACGCGCGGCGGCTCGCGACGGAAGCCATCGCCGACGGCTTTGAATTGATTGTCGCCGCAGGCGGCGACGGCACGGTCAACGAAGTTCTCAACGGCATCGGCGATGCGCCGAACGGATTTGAGCGCGCCTGGCTCGGCGTCCTGCCGCTGGGCACGGTGAATGTCTTTGCGCGCGAACTGAAAATGCCGCTGCGCATCGTGCGTGCCTGGGAAATTTTGCAGCGCGGGTGCGAAGTGAAAATTGACCTGGGCTGCGCGGAGTTTTCGGCGGACGACAAACGGCAGAGGCGCTATTTTGCCCAGCTCGCGGGTGCGGGACTGGATGCACGCGCGATTGAACTGGTGGACTGGCAGCAGAAGAAAAATGTCGGGCCGCTGGCTTACGTCATCGCCGGATTGAGGGCGATGCGCGAAAAGAAGCCGCCCGTCAAAATTTCCGCGAACGGCAAAATTTTTTCCGGCGAACTGGTTTTGATCGGCAACGGCAAATTTTACGGCGGTTCATTCGGCGTTTTTCCGACGGCGGACTGGCGCGACGGACGGCTGGACGGTTGCGTTTTTCCGAGTGTGGATTTTCCGACGCTGTTTCGCTGCGCGCCAGATTTTCTGTTCCGGCGGAAGTTGCCGGAAAAAGTCGGGCAACGTTTTTGCGCGGAAAAGTTTGAGCTGACGAGCGATTCCGAGGCGGCCTTTGAACTGGACGGCGAATGGGCGGGGAAACTACCGGTGACGTTTTCTGTTGAGCGGGAGAAATTGCACGTTGTTTGTTGACGCTGTTGGAATGGTGGGTTGGCCGGGACTCGAACCCGGGACCAATGCCTTAAAAGGGCACTGCTCTACCGACTGAGCTACCAACCCAATCCAATGTTTTTGCGGATATTTTGACCCGTAAAAAAGTTATTGCATCCCGTTTTTGCATCCCTAACATGTTGGCATGAGCTTGAACGCGCCTGAATCACCAATAGGCGACTGGCAGTATGCTGGCGAAAACTTGACTTGAGACGCCGAAAAACATCGGGCGTCTATTATATCTTCGCAATAGCGAAATGGCAAACAGTTTCGCCAATCGCTCAAAACCATGGAAAAGACTTTTGCGCGCCGCCGGGCTGCCGACATTCTGCGCGAGATTGACCGGCTTACCAATGACGAGACCGCACACGTCACATTGCCGAAAACAAAAAAACAAATCGCAGTTGTATTGTGACGGCTAACGACGTGCCATTTTAATTGAATGGATTTATTTAATTATTCAACGGCCAAATTAACGCCCGCACCGAAACAATTTAACCAGCGCATGAAACTATGCTTGCAAGATGGCCGGTGTGCGCTATAATGAGCGTATGAAGACTCTCACAATCACCGAAGGGCGCGGGCGGCTCGGCTATTGGCTCAAAAAAGCGGCGCAAGGGGAAGATGTCGGCTTTATGTTTGAAGGCAAGGTTGTCGCGTTGCGCCCGGTGGAAGTGGTTTCCACGGATTATGCGCTGCAAGAATACGGTTTGACGCCCGGCGAAATGGCAGCAGCGGAAAAACGCATCGGCGTGGAACTGAAAAAGGCGCGCAAGCGCGGCGAGTTGACGCCATTCACGGGGAGCAAAAATGATTTCCGTTGAACTGTCCAAGCGGTTCAAAAAGATCGTGCGGGAAGCCGGGCGGGAAGATGAGGTTTCCGCCACACTAAAATTGATGTTGGATGGTTTTGACAAGCCGCACGCGCATACCGGGCTGGCGATTCGGAAGCTTGGCAAACGGCTTTACGAGTGCCGCACCGGACTGGCGTGGCGGCTCATTTTTGAGGCGCACAAGGGCGTGTTGACTTTTGATTTCGCGGGCGATCACGACGAAGTGCAAAACTATCTTCGCGGCAAACGCTGAAAAATCGCCGCATTCCGCTACATTCCGGGTGGAAACAGAATTATTATGCCGTGCCGGAATTTTAGTTAATCCAAGAAATCATTCCGTCCGGCGCACATTTCAGCCAGGCGGAAATACGCCCCACAAAGGTAATCCCCTTGAAGGTGATCCAATAAAGGGGGAGCTTCCCCCTGTTTCGGCTCCGGTTGAAAGCGGAAAAAAACGCGAATACTGGCAATTGCTCCGCGATGAAAAGACAATAAAAGAACGCCTTCAATCCGAACGTGAGAATGTTAAGCCGGATAACAAAATGATTGAATCACTACGTTACCAGTTGAGTGAAATAAAGAGCGAGATTTGTAATTTTCCCCCACAAAAAAATAATTGTGAAAAAAACGTATCCCGGCTAAATGAATTCGATTGGACAGCGGTTATCCCTGCGCTCGCGTATCATGCCGCGAATGGGAACACCACCGTTTTATTTCGGACATCACCCGCCGCCGCTAAAGCGGTCGGAAAGCCCGTTCACAAAATTTATTGTGCTTTGTGGCAAGTGTCAGTGCAAACGGTTGCGCGCCGTAAGTGAATTGGACGATGCCAGCGGCGAGATCGTAATTTATCTGGTTTGTCCGTGCGGCCAGCGTGAGAAAATTCCGGTGAGTTAGCGTCAGCCCGCATTTTTGCGGCAATGAGTTTTGCCAGTAGGCGCAGGCCGTATTCAAAACTTTCCGTTTCGGCTGGCGTAGGCGCGGATTGCGCCGCCTTGATTTCAGCATCGTCGGATTGTAAAGATTTTTTCACGTTGAATTCCGATTTAAGTTAATAATGTCATTCTGGTTAAAATTTTTTGCATCCCGTTTTTGCATCCCGACGCGCTAAAATCTGCGTTTTTCTGTTTCTGAAAGTTATCACCAGCAAAAAGTGCAACTGCGAGAATCACATTGAAAACATTGATTAAGTTGCGTGTAGTGACTTCCAGTTTCAAAAAGTGTTTTCCTGTCAAAAATAACCGTTTCGAGTTAAAAGGGCACTGCTCTACCAACTGAGCTACCAACCCATTAGAAAAACGCCTCGTTACCGGTTGAACAACAATCCTTTTACAAAGTCGCGGAGAACTTGTATCGGTTCGAATCGTCAGGCGGATATTATGCCCGGTTAAAACGAGGAGGCAAGCAGTTTGGGAGCGTCCTAATCTATTTCCATTTTCAATGGATGATCCAGGAATTTTAACAAGAATCTAATGCGCCATGACCAATCCTCTTCGCTGGTGAAAATTTCATCGCGTGGGCAAAAGGCGACAGAAACATATTTTTTCCGGACCGCGCGTTTTTTTTTCAGTTCGTTGAAAACCATCGTGAACAAAGGAGGTTTTAGCTTTTGCTCCGTTGATTTTTGCGGTTGGCATTGCCATTGCTAAAGCTGCGTGGGTCAATCAAATCCGTGCGCAGTTATAAACCATGCGTGCCCGCGAGTGCCGGGCGCGGATTGAACTGCGCTGGGAAACCGGCGCGCGAAATTGCCCCGGACAGGCGCAGCTCAAAAAACACGAAAAAACTATGAAGAAAATAGACGCGATCATCAAACCATTCAAACTGGAAGAAGTGAAGGACGCCCTCGGCGAACTCGGCATCGAAGGAATGACCGTGAGCGAGGTCAAAGGGTTTGGCCGCCAGAAAGGCCACACCGAAATCTATCGCGGCAGCGAATACACCGTGGATTTCCTGCCGAAAATCAAAATCGAACTCGTCGTGGCGGACGGTCAGGTTGACACCGCCATCGGCGCGATCATCAAGGCCGCCAAAACGGGAAAAATCGGCGACGGGAAAGTTTTTGTTTCCTCCGTCGAACAGGCTGTGCGCATCCGCACCGAAGAGAAAGGCGAATCCGCCGTTTAAAAAATCCAAACCAACTGAACCTCACTCAAAAATAAAAATCATGAAACGAATTATTTTAACACTTGCTTTGATTGCAACCACAGTGTCCGGTGCCTTTACGCTACATGCACAAATGGCAACCAATGCCCCCATGGCAATGGCAACCAATGCCCCCGTGCCCGCGTGGACTACCAATGCACCAACAACTGAAGAACGCCTTGAATCGGTTGAAGCGTATTTCCAAAACGGCAATCCGTGTGCTCCTTATCAAGATACTAATGGTAACTGGACGGTGAATTTTGCACTTGGCCCGTCCATCATCAACACCAACCTTTTGAATAGTGTAGGAAATTATGTATCCTACCCCGGAGCCGGTCATAATGGTTGGCTTGAGACCAGCACGGCACTCGTGTTGTTCATGACGCTGCCCGGCCTCGCGCTGTTCTACGGCGGTATGGTCCGCAAGAAGAACGTGCTCTCCGTGCTTGCGCAATGTTTCCTCATCACCGGACTTGTGACCATTCTGTATATCATTTGTGGTTACGGAATGATCTTTGGCGGCGATGGCACCGCTACCGGTCCATTGGGCATGACTCATGACTGGATCAAAGGCATCGTCGGTAATCCCATGGACTGTTGGATGTTTACAAACGTCACTTCCGCTCCTAACCCAGGCTACTCCTATTGGGTGTCGGAAAACGTCTATGCCATGTTCCAGATGATGTTTGCCATTATCACGCCTGCGCTTATCGTGGGCTCCATTGCTGAACGCATGAAGATCAAGGCGATTCTCGTGTTCATGACGCTATGGATGCTGATCGTCTATTTCACGCAAGGTCATATGGTCTGGGGTGTCAACGGCATGATGAACGGATGCTGGAATGCCAATGCAACGATTCACGGTCTTGACTTCGCTGGCGGCACGGTCGTGCATATGTCGTCGGGCTGGTCAGGTCTGGTGCTTTGCATCATCCTTGGCAAACGTATCGGCTTCGGCAAGGAAAACTTCTCGCCGCACAGCATCGTGCTGACTTACATCGGCGCTTCGATGCTCTGGGTCGGCTGGTATGGATTTAACGCCGGCAGCGCGGTCGCCGCAGACGTGATCTCGTCCAACGCCTTCACAACGACCACGATTGCCACGGCGGTCGGCTCCTTCGTCTGGCCGATGTGGGATTGGGTTATCAAAGGCAAGCCCACTGTGCTGGGCTTCTGTTCCGGCGCGGTGGCGGGTTTGGTGCTCATCACTCCGGCTTGCGGTTATGTGCTGCCTTCAGGTGCCATCTGGATCGGCATTGCCGCTGGAACCATTCCGTGGTTCTTCTGTTACAAAGTCAAAGGCTGGCTCGGCATGGACGACTCGTTGGATGCGTGGAGCGTTCACGGCATTGGCGGTATGTGCGGTGCGATTATGACCGGTATGTTCGCCCGTCAGGCTGCCAATCCGAACTTGGCGACCTATTTGAGTCATTATGTTACCGGCAGCATCTTCCAACCGCAATTGTGGGAACAGTTAAAGACCGTCGGTGTTTCACTGGTGCTGTTCATCGTGGGCACGATTGTGTGTGCTTACATCACCAAGATGCTTGTTGGTCTGCGTGTAACTGAAGAAGTTGAAATTCAAGGCCTGGACATTAACGAACATGGTGAAGAGGGCTATGTCGGTTAATCCGAAATAGGAGGAACCCCGCACGGCGGGCGACGCGAGTCGCCCGCCGTTTTTGTTTTTCAGACAACTTGAACCACCAGCGCCGTCGTGTTGTCGCGCCCGGAATTCTTCACCGATGTCTCCACCAATTGCTGCGCCGGATTTTTGGATTTGGCGCGCAATCCTTCAACCATTTGTCCGTCGTAAAGTCCTTCCACCAGCCCATCCGTGCAGAGCAGAAAAATATCGCCGCGTTCCCAGGCGACGGCGCCAACCTGCGGCTCCACAAATTGATTGCTGCCACCCAGCGCGCGTTGCAATGCGTTGCGCTGCGGATGGATTTTCGCCTCGCGTTCGCTGATTTTTCCGGTGCGGAACAGCCAGCCGGGATACGTATCGTCGTGCGTCAGTTGTTTGATTTTGCTTTTCCGCCTCGGCAGATGATAAATCCGGCTGTCGCCGATATGGCCGAAAAACATCCAGCCCGGCGTGAACCAGCCCAAGCTCAACGTCGCCTGCATGCCCTCGGTTTCCTCGTAGCTGCCGCCGACGAAGACCAGCGCGCGGTGGATTTGCGAAAACAATTCCGCCAGCACGTCGGCAAAACCCGCGTTCATGCCGCTCGCGGAATGTTTGAATGCGCGCGGCAGCAGCGTCGTGATTTTTTCCACGGCAATCTGGCTGGCGAATTCTCCCGCCCGCGCGCCGCCCATGCCGTCGCTCACGGCAAACGCGAAATCCATGGTTTCAATCGAAGCCTCGCCGAATTTCCCCAGCCGGTGCGTTTCGCGCGCATCGAATTGCAGACCCAGAAAGGCGTCTTCGTTGTTCGGGCGGACCTTGCCCTGGTCCGTCCAGCCAAACCATTTCAACGAGGGGATTTTTTTGCGCGGCGGATTTTTCGTCGTCATTTGGGTTCGGAAAGGATGATTGCAAATTCAAAATCAATCAAACAAAAGCGGCCGTCGGAGAAGCGGTAGGTGATGTTGCGCAGATCGGGATCGTCGTGACGCACGCCAAACTGTTCCAGTTCGGCGAACAATTCCTTCGCGCGCTGTTCGTCAATGCGTTCGACGCGCGAGCCACAATTGGTCGTGACGATTTGCAGTGTCTTCACGTCGGCTTCGAGCAGCCGCGGGACGAACGGGCAGCCGCGCGCCTCCAGAAATTTCAGGATGCGCGTTTCATTTTCAAACCGCTCCTTTGCCTTCGGGCCGTGATACGTTTTGAACACCCGGCCATCGAAACTCAAGCGGACGGTTGCTCGCAAAGTGTCTTTGACGGTCAACATTTGTACAACTTACTATTGCCCATCCCGCCCGCGTTGGAAAGCCACTTTGCTAATTTGCGCAGTCCGGCAAAATTTCAACAGAGATTTTCCAGAGAATTTCCCCCTGTGAATAAGTCGCTGTCTCTAAAAACCCTTGTTTGACGCGGTGAGAAACACCTTTTTCAAAACATCCCGCAAAGTTCTTGCGACGTGGCACTCGCCCTGCTGAAAAGTCCGGCCACAGGTCCAACCACACCCTTTGGCGCGGTTGGATTGAACCACGGCATTTGGACAGACAACAACAACCATCACGCACATGGCAAAATATAAACTCGAATACATCTGGCTCGACGGCTATGAACCCGTCGCCAACCTCCGCAGCAAAACCAAAATCCTCGACTTCAAAAGTCCGCCGAAACTCGACGACGTTCCTTGGTGGAATTTCGATGGCAGCTCGACGCGTCAGGCCGAAGGCAAGACCTCCGATTGCATGCTCAAGCCGGTCGCCGTTTATCCCGACACCACCCGCCGCGACGCCGCGCTCGTCATGTGCGAAGTCTACATGCCCGACAGCAAGACCCCGCATCCGAGCAATTCCCGTGCAACGATTTTGGACGACCCGGACGCATGGTTCGGTTTCGAGCAGGAATATTTCTTCTGGAAGGACGGCGCGCCCCTCGGTTTTCCTCCCGGCGGCTATCCCTATCCGCAGGGCGAATACTACACCGGTGTCGGTTACCGGAATGTCGGCTGCCTCGCCCGTGAACTGGTTGAGAAACACATTGATCTCTGCCTTGATTGCGGCATCAACATCGAGGGCATCAACTCCGAGGTCGCCAAGGGTCAGTGGGAATTTCAAATCTTCGGCAAAGGTTCCCGCACGGCCGCCGACCAGATGTGGACCGCGCGCTACCTCATGACGCGCCTCTGTGAACCTTACGGCATTGACATCAACTGGCACTGCAAACCGCTCGGCAAGGATGTGGATTGGAACGGTTCCGGCATGCACACCAACTTCTCGACGAAATATATGCGCGAAGTTGGCGGCAAGGAATATTTTGAGGGACTTATGGCCGCGTTCGACAAATACAAGAACGAGCACATTGCCGTCTATGGCCCGGACAATCATCTTCGTTTGACCGGCCTGCACGAAACGCAATCCATTGACAAATTCAATTACGGCGTGGGCAACCGCGGCGCTTCCGTCCGCCTGCCGCAGACGTTCATTCCCAACGGCTACCGGGGCTACTTGGAAGATCGCCGTCCGAATTCGCAGGGCGACCCTTACAAGATTGCCAGCCGCATTTTGCAGACCGTTGCGACCGTGCCAATGAATGGAGCGAAAAAGGCGAAGAAAAAGTAAATTACCAGCGGAGGAACCGGGAAGAAACGGCGCGGACAAACGTTCGCGCCGTTTTCATTTCAATTCCGCTGCAATCTGTTCGCCCAGCGACTCGGCCTCGGCAATCAGGCGTTTCGCCGCCGTGCGTTTTTCGTTTTCATCCCGGAACGAAACCGCGCGCATGGAAATTTTATCGCCAATAATTTCCGCAAACGCCGCCACCGGGCTTTGGCAACCACCGCCCATCCCGCGCAAAAACGCGCGCTCCGCCGTCACGCAATGAAACGTGTTGAAATGATTCAGCCGCTCGCAAATTTTTGAAATGCGCTCGTCGTCCGCGCGGATTTCAATTCCAATCGCGCCCTGGCCGACGCACGGCAGCATCACGTCCAAACCCAGAACTGTCGCCAGCAAACCGTCCGGCACGGCGTCGCCGGCCAGTTTCCCGTCCGGCTTGATTTCAAAATGCAGCCGCGTCAGGCCGGCCAGCGCGAGCACCGTCGCGGCCAGTTCGCCGCGCTCGGCGACTTTCTGCATCCGCGTCGTCACGTTGCCCCGGATTTCGACCACGTTGAAATCCGGGCGCGCCGCGAGCAATTGCATTTTGCGCCGCGTGCTGCTCGTGGCAATCGTCGCGCCTTGCGGAAAATCCTTCAGCGTCATTCCCGGATTGAAGCCGCGCAACGCCGATTGTCCGGGAGTCCACTCATCCGATTTTTCCGCCGCACGATTTTTTAGAAATTCCGCGTCGCGATAAATCAAAACGTCGCGGACATTTTCGCGTTTCGGCGTGGCGGCGAGAATCAGTCCCGCCGGAACGTCCACCGGCAAATCCTTCAGGCTGTGAACGGCGAGGTCGGCTTGATTTTTCAGCAGCGCGACTTCGAGTTCCTTGGTGAACAGGCCTTTTGGCAGGGTCTCGCCCTTTTTTGCCATCGAAGCCTTTTGCAATTTGTCACCGGTCGTCTTGATGATTTTCAATTCAAAGCGCAGCCGTGGAAAAATTCTACGACATTCTCCGGCGATGAAATTCGCCTGTGCGAGCGCCAGTGCGCTGCCGCGTGTGGCGATGATGATTGGACGTTCCGCTGGCATTTTTGTCCGCAGATTACGCGGATTTTCGCAGATGGGGAAGAAGCAATCTGCGTTCATCGGCGGAATCCGGGGATGATTTTGTTTCGAGCAAGAGTTTCACTTTCTCATCAATGATTTGCTCGCAGCGGGCGATTTCCTCCCTGCGCTGCTTCAAATAATCGTCGGCAATGGCCTGCAAATCGTCCACGTTGTAGAGATAAACGTTTTCCAGAAAATTCACCTCCGGCGCGACGTCGCGCGGCACGGCGATGTCAATGAGCAGCAGCGGACGATGCTTGCGCGCCTTCATCAGCGGCTCCAGTTTCGCGCGGTCCAAAATCTGGTGGGGCGCGGCGGTGCTGCTGATGGCGATGTCAATCTTCTCAAACTCCGCGCTCCAATCATCAAAGCGCACGGCGCGTCCGCCCAATTGTTCCGCCAGCATTTCCGCGCGCTCAAACGAGCGGTTGGCGACAACGATGCTTTTCGCGCCGCGCGAGAGCAGCGCGCGCGCGACCTTTTCGCTCGTGTCGCCCGCGCCGATGACGAGCACTTCCCGTCCGGCGAGCGAGCTGAAAATTCTCCCCGCCAACTCAACCGCGACCGACGCGACGGACACGCTGCCGCGCTGAATGTTGGTGTGCGTGCGCACGTGCTTGGCGGCGTTGAACGCGCGCTGGAACGCCTTGTTCAAGCGCGCGCCGGTGTGTTTGTGCTGCTGCGCCAGCGCGTAGGCGCCCTTGAGCTGGCCGAGAATTTCCGTTTCGCCGAGCACCATCGAATCAAGACCGCAGGCGACCTTGAACAAATGCCGCAAGCTGTGCGGTTCCGCAAATGAATAAAGCTGGTCGCCCAGCGTGTCGTTGAAAGCGTGTTGGGTGAGAAGAAATCGTTTCAGCTCCAATACCGCGGCATCCGGCGTGAGCGTCGTCGCGGCATAAATCTCCACGCGGTTGCACGTTGAAAGAATCACCGCCTCGCTGGCGGCGCCGGCATCGCGCAGCGATTGGAGTGCGCCGGGAATTTTTGATTCGGCAAAAGCAAACCGTTCCCGCAATTCGACGGGCGACGTGCGGTGGCTCAAACCGATGACGACGATGTTCACGGATGATGCAGGCCTGAAAGCAGATTCGTGCCCCAGAACGTCAGGAGCAAAAAAACGAACGCGCCGGCAACGCCCCAGGCGAAGCGGCGGCTGGGTAGCGCGAAAAATCCGCGCGCCGCCAGCAATCCCAGATACACCAGCCACATGAAAACGGACCAGACCACCTTCGGGTCGTCCCAGTAACTCACGCCGTTGGGCGGCGGCAAAAAGTGGCCGGCTTCGAGGCCGATGGTGAAAAGAACAAAACCGGCGAACACGAGGCGGACGGAAATAGTTTCCAGCCGTTGAATCGGCGGCAGCAGCGAAAGCACGGCGCGCAGTTTGTGAAATTTCAAGTCATGCTGCTCGGTCAGAAACATGCCGGCGGCCACCGCGCCGATTCCAAACGCGCCGTAGGCGAGCAAAATCGTCGCGGCGTGCAGGCTGATGAGCGCGCCGGAAAAATCCGGCCCCGTTCCTTTTGGTTGATGATCGAGATCAGGCATCAATGCAAACACGCCGATGGCAAACAACATCGGAGCCGCGAACGCGCCGATGAATCGCAGCCGGTGAAAAAGTCCCAGGATGAGATAGACGGCGACGATGGCCCACGCGAGAAATGTGGTCGCCTCGTAAAGGTTGTTGACCGGGCAATGGGCGATGGAGAGGCCGCGCTTGACCATGGCCACCGTGTGCAGCGCGAAGGCGGCGAGCAAAATGAAATAATTCACACGGTCATCCTTGCGAAATCCTTTTCGCCACAGGAAAACCGAATAAACCGAACTCAAACCGTAGACCAACACGGCGAGCAGAAAGAAATGCCGATCAGTGAACCAAGACACCCTATCAGGTTAATTCAGAAAAGCCGTCCGGCAAAGGCAAATTGAGCCGCGCCGGAACGACCGGAATGAAAACGGCGCCGTCCAATCATTTTTAAGTCGCCGGCACGAACCGTTGCAGCCACAACGTCGCGCCGAATAGAATCAAAAACGTCGCGCTCAACCATGACGGGCACAGCGGCGCGACGGCCAGCCAGTCCAAAAAAACAATTCCCGCCAGCAAACCGGAAACGATTTGTTCCACGTTCATCTCGCTTCGTTGAAAAATGGTCCGCACGCAACGCGCGACCCACAACCCCAGAATAACGGACATGAAAGCGGCGTCTTTGCGCGCTTCGCCGGTGTTCATCAGCATCGCCAGAAAGATCGGCACGGCCAGCAACAACAACGGCCAGTGCGGGATTGGGCCGCGAAAACTTTCCCGCCGCGCGACGAAGCTCAAGCCGACGATGTAAAACGCCAGCGCGATGCCGCACCAAATGGACGCACCATCCAGGCCGGACGCGCCCGTCGTTCCCGCGATGACGTAAACCCAGAACCGGCACAAACCCATCAGCCACGGTGACGCCGTGACGACCTTGTGCGTTGCGTTGTAAATCAAAATGCAAATCGTAAGGACGACGCCGACGGCTGCGGCGATTTTTCCGCAGAAAATCAAAAATAAAATCCCCGCCGCCAGCCACGCCCAGCCAAAAATCCAGACCGTCTCCCGCGAAATCGCGCCGGAGGGAATCGGCCGCGACGCGCGGCGCTGGCTGTCGAAATCCGCGTCGAAGGCGTCGTTCAGAAACATTCCGCCGGTATAAAGCGCGCTGACGCCGAGAAACAAAAGAGGCAGCCTTCCAAGATTTCCGCCGCCCGAAAGCCACCAGCCCGCGAGGCAATTCGACCAGACCGTCGGCAGATTGGACACGCGGCCCAAAATGACCTGCGTGCGAAGTCGGCGGATGAGATTTTGATTCATCCCGCGCAGGAAAACAGAAACCATCGCGCCTGAAAAGAAAGTTTGGCGGATGGTCGCGTAAAATGGCCGGCCGATTCCGGCGCGGAACTGACTGCTTTGCCGGAAAGCTTGATTCGCCGGAAGAAAAGATGAAAATCAATCATCACGAGAATTGACGTGACGAAGAAACTGACGGGTGAAAGTTTCAGACGCGCATGGCTAAGCGACTTGAGATTCTCCCAAACCCGCGTTAGCTTCTTAAGCATTGGAGCGAATTCTCGTTCCCGCAAACGAAAGGCTATTTTATGAAACGCAAGGCATCGGCCGTCTGGCATGGCGATTTAAAATCCGGCAAAGGCGCAATTTCCACCGAGAGTGGTGTGCTCAAGCAAACGCAA
The DNA here is from genome assembly GCA_035504945.1 of Candidatus Aquilonibacter sp. Classification (GTDB taxonomy): domain Bacteria; phylum Verrucomicrobiota; class Verrucomicrobiia; order Limisphaerales; family UBA11358; genus UBA11358. Next base: position 178,603 of record DATJRH010000006.1, read on the forward strand.
TATTCCTTCAGCACGCGCTTCGAAAACGGAGCGGGCACCAATCCCGAGGAACTCATTGCGGCGGCGCACGCGGGTTGTTTCGCCATGGCGTTCTCGGCGGAACTCGGGCGCGCGGGCTTCAAGCCCGAAATGATTTTTGCCACGGCCACGGTCTCGCTGGACAAAACCGACGCGGGCTTCACGGTCACGGAATCGCATCTGGACATGACGGCGAAAATTCCCGGCATTGACGCGGAGAAATTCAAGTCCATCGCCGTAGGTGCGAAGGAGGGCTGCCCGATTTCGCGCCTGCTCAACGCCAACGTGACGCTGGACGCGGTGCTGGAGGTGTGAGCGGAAGCGGCGCCGGTCTTATTGCGCCGGCAGCGGTTCCAGATAAATGTTGCGGAACTCGACGGGCTTGCCCTCGGCCTGCAACGCAATCGCGCCGGCACTTGCCGACGTGCCGGTGATGCTGTTTTGGAGAACACCGTTGACGCGGACGGAAATCGTATTGCTGCGGCAAATGATGTCGAAGGAATTCCATTCGCCCGCCGGTTTTTCCGAACTTGGCTGCTGGCGCGGGACGCTTTTGGGATATTTCGCCGTCAAACCATCCGCCTTCGAACCGCCGTTCATGCGCACTTCGCCCGCAACGCCGGCCTGCGTATTTGCCTCGAAGCAATACGGCCACACCTTGTCCGGCGGATTGACGTGCAGAAAAACGCCGCTGTTGCCCGGCCCATCGGGAAATCGCCATTCGGCGTGCAGTTGGTAATCCCGGTAGGTTTTCAGCGTCCGCGCGTAACCGTTCGGCCGGCTCTTGCACGCGATGACGCCGTTCGTCACCGACCAGATGGCCGCGGCGGGCGCATTTGTGTTTTTGGAAACAAACGTCCAGCCGGAAAAACTTTTGCCGTCGAACAATTCGATTTTATTCGTCGGCGTGATGGCGGATTCGCTCGTTTGCGCCGGCGAGGAAATCGCCGCCGCCAAAAATAAAAGCGCCAAGCAACCGCCAAGAAATGATTTCATGCCGGGAGATTGCCCGCGCGACGCAAAAAGCACAAGCCGGCATCGCAAGATTTCGCCGAAAATCACACAACGGGCGATGAGTGGTCAGCATGGACGGCGCGTTGATAAAACATCGCGGTGTCGCCGGCGGTTTCGGAAGTTGCGTGGCCGTTTTGGCTCGTGGTTTCCGCCGGCTTGGTCATCGCCTGACAGACAACGCGTTCAACGACGAACGGCTGGCCGTAAAGTTGATAGCCGATGCGAAGCTTGCGATTTACTTTTTCGGCGAAGAGGTGGTATCCATTCAAATAATCATCGTCGGGGCTGACCACGACAATGTAGTCTGCGGGGTGCGTCATAAGCTGTGATTCTATTCTGCCACACTTGCGGTTTTCGACAAGTATAAACTTGTTTTGCCGCGAAGAAAGTTGCCCGCCTCGTGCTTATGCGGCAAATTGTCTGTCATGGCCGGAAACGCCGACAAATTGGATTCGTTGCGATTGAACCGCTTTGACAGCGAGCGCATCACGCTGGCGTTGATCATTTCGCTCGCGGCGCACGTGATTGGCTTTGGCGGTTATGAACTAGGCAAAGAATTTAATTTCCCGTTGCTCCGTCTGCTGGCGCTGGCCAAACCGCCGCTGCCGCAAGCCCAAAAATATGAAGAGCCGCTGGAGTTTGTGACTGTGGAACAGCCATCTACCGAAGCGCCGCAACACGCGAAATATTATTCCAGCCACAATTCCATCGCGGCGAATCCCGACACGGCGAGCACCGAGCAGCCAAAGTTGAACGGAACGCAGACGGTGGCGCCGACAACAGAAACCGTTTTGCACCCGCAATTTTCCAAGACACAAGATCAAACATCGAAGGGGCAGCGAAACAATTCCCAACCGTCGCCGTCCTTGAACACCGGCGACCTGACTCTGGGAAAGCCGACTCAATCTCAACAACCGGAACGTCCGCGCACGTTGAATCAAGCCTACGCGATGATGGCGAACAAGATGCCCAACCTCATGATGAGGCAGAATGGCGGTGTGCAACGTCAATCGTTTGTGGCTTCGCTGGACGCAAAGGAAACTCCGTTCGGCGATTATGATGCGGCCTTGATTGATGCGGTCACGCAGCAATGGTATGATTTGCTGGACCAAAATGGATACACCTTTGACCGGCCGGGCAAGGTCGTCATCACTTTTCGTCTGCACTCCGACGGAAGAATTACGGATGTGCAAATTCTTCAAGATACCGCCGATGACAAATTCGGCGGCATCTGGGCCATTCTATGCGAGGCTGCCTTGGAAAATGCCGCGCCATTCGCGGCGTGGCCAAATGATTATCTGCTTGAGCAGGGATCGAATTACCGGGATTTGAGATTTCAATTTAATTACATTATCCCCTGAAGAAAATGAACACACTCATTTATGTTTTGTTGGGACTCACGTCCATTGTCGGGCTGGCGTTCATCGTCGAACGCGCATGGACGTTGCGCTGGGGCAAGGTTGTGCCGGCGCAAATCACCGCCGCGCTCGCCGCCTGTAAATCGCGCGACGACGTGAAAGTGTTGTGTCGCGTCTGCGAACAAAAATCGTCGCCGCTCGGACGCCTGCTGCTGCTCGCGTCCGAACATCTGGACTGGCCGAAAGCCGACAACGTGGATTCGTTGCAAACCGCCGCGCGCCATGAAATCGTCCGGCTCGAACGCGGCCTCGTCGTGCTGGAAGTCATCGTCGGTATCGCGCCGCTGCTCGGGCTCGTTGGCACGATTGCCGGCATGATGACGGTTTTCGGCGACGTGGGCCAAACCGGCTTGAACGACGCCGCAAAGCTGGCGGCGGGAATCGCGTTAATTTTGCGCGCGACGCTCATCGGCCTACTCATCGCCATTCCGTCGCTCATCGCGTGGAGTTATTTCAGCAAAAAGGTTGAGGTGTTCGCCGTGGAAATGGAGGCGCTGTGCGATGAGTTCGTCCGGCGCATTTACGCGGAGGGAAAATGAAAAAACATCGAACATCCAACCTCGAGCCTCGAACACCGAATGCGACTGCGTGTGGACGGTTCAGTGTTCTGCGTTCGATATTCGGCGTTCGATGTTCCCTTTTTTAATTATGCATTTCTTCGTCCGCAAACGCCGCTCCACGCCCGCCGTCATCATCGTCGCGCTGATTGACGTGCTGATTGTGCTCGTGATTTTTTTGCTGGTGACGACGACGTTCAAGCAGCAGGCCGCGCTCAAGCTGCAATTGCCCGAATCTTCGCAGGCCCAAAAAAACGGCGCGAACGAAAATCCGCCGTTCGTCGTGAGCATTGACACCAACGGCGTTTATTTCGTGGACAAGCTGCCGGTGACGTTCGAGCAATTGCAGGACAGGCTGAAGGAGGCAGTTCAGAAAAATCCAAACCTCGTTCTTGCCATCAACGCCGACGAAAAGGCGCCCTGGGGAAGAGTGGTGAAAGTCCGCGACGCCGCCGCCGCCGCGAAAATCAAAACGCTCATCGCCTTCACGAAGGAGACGCCGAAGCCATAAATTACTTCAGTAATTCCTCCGCAATCAGCACCGCGTTGAGCGCCGCGCCGCGCAGCAATTGGTCGCCGCTCACCCAGAAGCACAGCCCGTTGTCCAGCGCGCAATCCTTGCGGACGCGGCCCACTTCGCAATTGTCTTTCTCGGAAGTGAACAGCGGCATCGGATATTTTTTATTCTCCGGCTCGTCCACGAGATCCAGCCCTGGCGCTTTTTTCAACAGCGCACGTGCGGCATCCACGGTCACAGGTTTCTCAAATTCCGCGCTCACCGCGACCGAGTGCGAGCGATACACCGGCACACGCACGCACGTCACGCTGGCGCGAAACGCCGGATGATGCATGATTTTGCGGCCCTCGTTTTCCATTTTCATTTCTTCCTTCGTGTAGCCGCCCGGCAGAAATGAATCCACCTGCGGAATCACGTTGAAGGCGATTTGATGCGGGAAGGCTTCCTTGCTCGCCGGTTTGCCGGAAACAATTTCGCCGACCTGCCGCTTCAATTCTTCAATCGCCTTCGCGCCCGCGCCGCTCACGGCCTGATAGCTGGAGGCGAAAATCCGTTTGACCGTAAACGCCTGATGCAAGGGAAACAGCGCCATGAGCGTGATGGCGGTGGTGCAATTCGGATTGGCGATGATGCCCTTGTGCCATTTCACGTCGGCGGCGTTGATTTCGGGAATCACCAACGGCACGGAATCGTCCTGCCGGAACGCGCTGGAATTGTCCACGACCACGCAGCCAGCCTTGGCAGCGATGGGTGCGTATTCTTTGGAAATGCTTCCGCCCGCGCTGAACAGCGCGATGTCAACGCCGGCAAAAGAATCTTTCGTGAGTTCCTTGACCGTGATTTCCTGGCCGTGAAATTTCAACGTTTTGCCGGCGGAACGCCCGGACGCGAGCAACGTGAGTTTGCCCACCGGAAAATTTCTCTTTTCCAGCGTCCGGATCATTTCGATGCCGACGGCGCCGGTCGCGCCGACGACGGCCACATGCGGATTTCGGTTCATAAAAGGCGCGGAATATACCAGAAATTGCGCTTGCGTCAATGCGTGGCGCGATGGCTGTGCATAATTTTCTTCGATTTCTGATTGACCAAAGCTCGCGCGTATGACGAAATGATAGGGCTAAACTTTTCATGTCGAAAATTTCAGTCAGAAACGGGAACGGCCACAAAGCTGGCACGACGAAATACGACGCGCACCACAAGGTGCTGTCGCAAACCTACGGCGCCTTCGCCGATTTGCGCCGCGAACTTTCCGATTCCAAGGAAACTGTCGGCGGACGCGAGGAAATCCTGCGCAGCTTCGCCGCGTGCCCGGATTCCCAGCGCTCGTGGCTGTTGCTCGAGGATTATTTCGAGAAGCTTTCGCTCTCGCGCCGTGATTTTCCCGATTCGAACTGGTGGCCGCGCCTGTTGACCGCGCAGGGCAAGAACCGGCTGGAGGAACTGGCGTTTTTGTTCCTGCGCGCCAAACGCTCCGTGCCGCCGGAATTGCAGCCGCACGCGAGCCTCGACCGGTTCGCCCGCGCCGAGGAAGCCGAGCAGGAAGTCAAACTCGTCCAGGAACTGGAAAATTGGCTTTCGCCGCCGGCCATGCCGCTACTCGACACGCCGCGCGCCACGTTGCGCGTCGTCTGCCGCGCGCAGCCGGACGAGGAGGAGCCATCGCGACACCGGCTTGCCGTGCAATTTCTGCTTTCGCGCCCGCGCACCGGCGAAAAGGCGCGCACATTGCACGACATGATTGACCTCGTCGTCCGCGCCACGCACGAGCAGGAATTGTTCGCGCCGCACGACTGGGAATTCATCCAGTGGCTCGCCGACACGCACCGCCATCGCAACGACGGCGCGGACACGGTGGTTTTGTCCGACACCGAATTGCTCCAATGGCTCGCGCGCTGGGGCCACACGAAACGTCTTGAATTTTCCGACGGTCAGCCGTTGCAGTTCCATGGGCAAATCATTTCGCTCGCGCCGCACTTGGAAAACGGCGACAAGGAATTGTCGTTCACGCACCGGTTCGACTTGCCGGACGGACAAAATCATTCCGTCGCCGACGCGAAATTCTTCAATCAACAGCCGCCGCTCGCGCTCGTTGGCAATACATTTTTTTTGTTGCGCAACGCGCCGCCGCCGCGCGTGTTGAAATATCTCGCGGCCAAGCCCTCGGTGCCCGTCCGCAAATTGAGCCACCGCCTGCTGCTGCATTTGCGCAAGACGCAATCGAATCACGGCGTTGATTGGGAGCAGCTTTGTGTCACGCACAGGGCCGCGCCGCAATTTGTTTTTGAACTGCTGGACGACACCATTCGCCTGCGACTGCTCGCGAAAAGTTTGCGCGACCAGAGCGTCTGGTTTTGGAACGGCCACGAATGGCAGAAAGACGGATCGCAAAGCGGGGCAAGCGTCCTCGCGAGCCGGCTCGTCAGTAGTCTCACCCCAGCTCACAGCAAACCCGAAATTCTCGACGACCCGCGCCTCGAACCGGCGACGCAATGGCTGCACAAGCTGGACTGGTTCACGCCCGAACCCGGCTTGTGGATAGGCGATGCGAACGAAAATTTTCTCGGCGCGCTTGCCGAGGCCTGGGCGTCGCGCCCGGCGGACTCGGAATTTCTTGGCAATGGCGCGTTTCATCGTTTGTTCCTCACGCCGCGCGCGCTCAAGCCGAAATTGATCGTCAAGGGCAGCGGCATTGACTGGCTCGCCGTCAGCGCCGAATGGGAGGCCGAGGGTTTGAAATTGACCAAGGCGGATTTGGATCGGCTCGCCAGTGCGGGCGGGCGCTTTGTGAAATTGCCGAACTCCGGCTGGGTCGAACTGGACACCGCCGCCGTGCAGGGTGCGCACGAGGCGATGGCCGACATGGGCGTGGACGGCCTCATCGCCGTGCCGCAAAAAGTCGGCATGGAACACGTCGCGCATCTGGGCGAGGAGGAGTTTTCGCGTTTTGCCGAAACGCCGGAGGCGAAGGAATTGCGCCAGCGCGTTTCCGAATTCAAGGGCGTTCCGTCCATCGAACTGCCGAAGGGCGTGTGCGCCGATTTGCGCCCGTATCAAAAAGACGGCTTCGATTTTCTCGCGCATCTCGTAAGAATCAAGCTCGGTGGCATCCTCGCTGACGACATGGGCCTCGGCAAAACGCTGCAAACGCTCGCGTGGCTTGCGTGGTTGCAGGCGCAAAACAAAAAAAACCACAAGCCATCGCTCGTGATTTGTCCCGCGTCCGTGCTGCACAACTGGCGGCGCGAGGCGGAGAAATTCACGCCGGAGTTGAAGGTGCTCGTGCTCGAAAGCGGCGCGGCGCGGCACAATTTGCGCAAACAAATTCCCCAGCACGATTTGATCGTGACCAATTACGCGCTGTTGCGGCGCGACCTCGAGGAGTTCCACAAGTTTTCCTTCCGCGCCGTGATTCTGGACGAGGCGCAATTCATCAAAAATCCCGGGGCGCAGGTCACGCAATCGGTCAAGCAGTTGAAATGCGAACACAAAATCGCGCTCACCGGCACGCCGCTGGAAAACCGGCTGCTCGATTTGTGGAGTATCGTGGATTTCATCCAGCCCGGCTACCTCGGCAATCAGGAACAATTTCTGGAAACCTACGAACCGCGCGGTGAAAACGCCGAAAGCGAGCAGCGCATCGCGCGCCGGCGGCTTTCCGCAAAATTGCGTCCGCTGCTGCTGCGCCGCCTGAAAAAGCACGTTGCCAAGGATTTGCCGGACCGCATCGAGGAGCGCCTCGACTGCCCGCTCGGCGACGAGCAGCGGAAATTATATCTGGCCGAATTACGCCGCAGCCGCGACCAGGTGATGAAAGCCGTCGAGACGCAGGGCTTGAACAAATCGAAGATGCACGTCCTCGCCGCGCTCACGCGCCTGCGACAGGTCTGCTGCCATCCGTCGCTCGTCGGCAGCGACACCGCCAGTGGCAAAACCGACACGCTGTTTGAACTGCTCGACCCGCTCATCGCCGATGGACAAAAAGTTTTAGTCTTCTCGCAATTTGTGCAAATGTTGCAAATCCTCGAAAAAGATTGCGCGGCGCGAAACATCCATACGCACATTCTCACCGGCCAGACCAAAGATCGGCAGGCGGTCGTCAATGCGTTTCAAGCAGACACGAAGCCGGGCGTTTTCCTGTTGAGCCTGCGCGCGGCGGGAACGGGATTGAACCTGACAAACGCCAGTTACGTCGTGCTTTACGACCCGTGGTGGAATCCGGCGGTGGAGGCGCAGGCGATTGACCGCTCGCACCGCATCGGCCAGACGCAAACGGTGAACGCTTATCGTTTGATTGCGCCCGGCACGGTCGAGGAAAAAATCTGGGAACTGCAGCAGAGCAAGGCGCAGACAATTGCCGACGTGTTGGGCGAAGAAGGCTTTGCCCGCAGCCTCACGTCGGTGGACTTGAAGTATTTGTTCTCGGAAGATTGACGCGCAGTTTCAATCGTCATCATCCATGACTTTCACCGCCCAGTTCGGATACGGAACCTGCGGGCCTTTCATCGCGCGCCAGAGAATATGGTTGAACAAATCTTCCGGGCACTGGTCTTCCTTGTCCAGCGGCAGTTTGGCGGAAACCATCGCGTCCTTCCGTAATTGCGCGTCCTTGATTTCCCTCGCCGGCGGATTCATTTCGTCCAGCGGCACCTGGTTGGTCACGGCGTTGAACGCGGTGAAATCCGGCGCGTTCGTGAAACAATCGAACATCGGCGTGGCCGTCGCATCCATCTGGTTCATCGGCGGCAGGCCGAGCATCAATTCCATCGTCCGCAGCAGGCTGGTCTGGTTGTATTGCGTGTTCACAACCGCGTGACGCTTCGTGTAAGGGCTGGCGACGTAGGCCGTTGTGCGATAGCCGCTCACGTGATCCCAGCCGTTCTGCGGGTCGTCTTCGACGGCAAAAATGCAGGTGTTCGTCCAGAATTTCGAATGGCTCACGGCGTCAAAAATTTCTCCCATCGCCAAATCGTTGTCGGCGACCTGCGCTTCGGGTCTGGGCGAACCGGGTTTCGTTCCGCTGGTATGGTCGTTCGGCAGCCAGATTATGACGAGATTCGGCAAGTCGTCCGCGGCTTCAAATTGTTTCAGGTACCTGATGAATTGTGCGGCACGCCAGATGTCCGGCACGGCCAAATCCCAGCCGATCGTGTTCGTCACGATGTAAGGCCGCAACCCTTCGATGTCCGGTTTGCTGGAATAGGCGATGGCGTTCGACTCGCTGATGAAATCGTGATAGCAGTCGAGAAAATTGATTTTGTCTTTGCGCGCCGGATTTTTCCAATGCTTTTCATCGGTGGTAAATTCGCCGAAGTCGGCGACGGTTTTCCCGTGCGCCAGCGCGTCGTTCCAGATGAAACCCGCCGGCGAATATGCCAGCGCGTCCTCGCCGCCGGTGCCGAAACCGCCCGCCGGATAGCTGCGCGGCCAACCGGCAAATTCGCGTTCGACGTAGTCGGTCGCGATGCCCGTGTCGGTCCATTGATGGCCGTCGGCACTCAGGATGCTGCAACAATAGGTATTGTCGAGCAGGCAAAAATCGCGGACGAGCTTGTGTTCGTTCGGCGTCACGCGTTCGCCGAAGATGCACAAATCCGCGTCACCATCACCTTCGCGCACGTCGCCAAGCACCTGATCGTAACTGCGGTTTTCCTTGATGATGTAAATGACGTGCTGGAACACACTTGGCTCGCCGACGCGTTCGGGCACGGGAACGGCGGGCTGGTTTGGGCGCGGCGGCAGCTTCGCCTCCGCCAGCAGCGGGTAACGCAAATCGGCCAGCGCGGTTTGCGTAAATTTCTGCAAATCATTTGCCGATGGAATGGGAACCAGCGAAAGCGAGCCGCTGAATTGGAGCGTGTTGAAGCCGCGTCCATTGCCCAGGCCGGATCTTGCCCATTCCATTTTGTCACCGATGCTTTTGATGTTGGCGACGCAGATTATTTTGTCGGGGGCGTCAAACGCGATGCCGCCCGGAAACCAGCCGACGGGAATCAATCCGAGCATTTTGATTTCATCCGGTTCAAAGCGTGAAACGGGAATCAAACCAAGAAATCTTGAGGTGGTTTTGAATTGAAAAACGACAACGGCGTTTTGCGTGCCGTTGCAGACAAAAAGCCTTTTGCCGGACTTGTCGAACGCGAGCGCGTCCGGCTGCGCGCCAAACAAATCCGCCGGGTTTTGCCGCGCGCAAACCGTCGCGACAATTTTGTCCGTGCGCGTGTCAATGACGCTCAACGTGTCGCTGCCGGCGTTGGCGCAAACGAGAAATTTTTTGTCCGGCGAAAGCGCCAGCGCGCAGGCATGCCGGCCGGTGACAATTTCAGTTTGTTCAGTTTGATTTGTGGCATCGAGATCAATCACCGATACCGAGCCTTCGCTCGCAATACTCCGTGCGTCCACGCGGACTTTGGTTCCCAGTCCGGCTGGACCGTCCACGCTGTCCGCGTCCGGCCGCCGCCCGCCCCAGTTGCTGACGTAAATTTTATTTTTGCAAATCGCGACGTCAAACGGCGCGACGCCGACGTCCCAGGTCCGCAGAACTTTTCCCGTAACCGCGTCCAGTTCGAGCAGATGGTTGGAAAGATTTCCCGCGACATAGATTTTTTTGCCGTCGGCGGAAACCGCGATGCCGGCAGGAATTTCGTTGGCGCGGTTTGGCGCATTGGCCGGCGGCAGCGCAATCGAAAACAATGCCGAGACTTTTTCATCTTTGCCGACCCCGAAAACCTTGATGCCGCCGTTTACATTCGAGAGGTAAACCCGCGAACCGTCCGGCGAAAACGTCAGGCCGGTGAAGCTCAATTGCGGCTTTAGGCTGTAGCCGAGTGGTTCGTCAGAAGCGGGCACCGCTTCCTGCGGCTTGTCCTCCGGAAACGGGGCATATTGCAAAATTTTTCCCGTCGCCGGCTCAACAACGATAAGTTCCTGTCTGAGGCCGGAGGTGACAAGAATTTTTCCATCGGGACTCAACGCGAGCGCATTGGGCCGGATACGCGGCAGTTCGATCTGGATTCCAGCGGGCGTAACGAGCTGGTTGACCGGCGTTTCAAGACCGTTGGTCATCCAACCGACAGTTTCGGTCGTGGTGTCAAAATCGCCGGCGAAAATTTGATTGGTCAAAAAGCAGAAATTAAGCGTGGCAATGGCAGCGACCGCCAGCCGGACAAAATTTTTCCATTTCATACTGCAAGAATGGCAGCGAAACCCGCGGCGCGGCAAGTCACGTTCCGGTGAATTTTTCACGCCGCCGCCGGATCGAGCCGTTTGTCAAGCGCGAGATAATTCTGGACGTAATCGGCCACGGCAGTTTCCAGCGAGGTGATTTTTTCCTTGAAGCTGGCGGCGCGCAGTTTGGATATGTCCGCCTGCGTGAAATACTGGTATTTGTCGCGAATCGCTTCCGGCATTTCGATGAATTCGATCTTCGGCTTTTTGCGCAACGCGGCAAAAACGGAATTCGCCAGATCGAGCCACGTCCGCGCCCCGCCGGAGCCGATGTTGAACAGGCCGTTCGCCTTTTTGTTCGCTGCCAGATGCAAAGTCATCGCCACGGCGTCCTTGACGTAAAGGAAATCGCGCTTCTGTTCGCCGTCGCGGAAATCCTTGCGATAGCTTTTGAACAGCCGGATGACGCCTTCGCTCTTCACCTGCCCGAAACTTTTGTGGACGAGCGAGCGCATGTCGCCCTTGTGATCTTCATTCGGACCGAAGACGTTGAAATATTTCAGCCCGACGATGCAGTCCAAAAACCCGGCGCGCTTGGCGTGCAAATCGAACAGATGCTTCGACCAGCCATACAAGTTCAGCGGACGAAGTTTGTCGAGCCGTGAATCGTCATCTTCCATTCCCGCCGCGCCGTCGCCGTAAGTCGCGGCGGACGATGCGTAGACGAAGCGGACTTTTTTTGCCAGCGACCAGCCGGCGAGGTCGCGGGTGAATTCAAAATTGTTGCGGAAAAGAAAATTTCCGTCTTTCTCCGTCGTGGACGAACACGCGCCCATGTGCAGAACCAGATCAAATTTTCCCAGCGCCCCGTTTTGCAATCGCGGCAGCAATTGTCCGGCTCCGACGTAATCCGAAAATTTCAGCGGCGCGAGATTGCGCCGTTTTTTATCCGTGCCGGGGATGTCGCAAATGACGATGTTCTCGCAGCCGCGCCGGTTCAATGCCCAGACGAGCGCGCTGCCAATGAAGCCCGCGCCGCCCGTGACGAGAATCCGTGAACCTGAAAAATCATCCGATTTCATGTGGCTTTACGATAGGGAAAACCAGCGGAA
>DATJRH010000007.1:0-29552 GCA_035504945.1 Candidatus Aquilonibacter sp.
GATGGCCTCGCCTTTTTTATTGGAGTAAATTCAGCGCATGTTCATCGACGAGATTAAAATCTACGCGCGCGCAGGACACGGCGGCAAGGGCTGCATCGCCTTCCACCGCGAGGCTTACGTGGCCAAGGGCGGACCCAGCGGCGGCAATGGCGGCCGCGGCGGCAGCGTGATTTTGCAGGCCGACCACGACCTCAACAATCTCATCGCGCAGTATTATCAGCCACGCCTCATCGCCAAGGACGGCGAAGGCGGCTTGGGCAAAGGCATGGACGGCCATGCCGGAACAGATTTAATCGTCAAGGTTCCCTGCGGCACGCTCGTTTGGAAATTGCTTGGGGAAACAAAAAAAGGCGGGGACGAGGATGAGGAGGAAAAACCGGTTTTCAAAACCAGCGCGAGCAGGCGGCCGTTGATTCGCAGCGCTGCGGGCGTGCAGGCGCAGGAAATTGATTTGAGCAAGGAAGGTGCCGGGGGATTTTCTGAAAGCAATCTGGAAAAAGGCGAACTCGCCGCCGATCTCACGCAGCACGGACAGCAGTTTGTTTTGTGCAAAGGTGGACGCGGTGGTTTGGGCAACCGCAATTTTGCCACCGCTGCGCGGCAGACGCCGCGGTTCGCGCAGCCGGGCGAGCCGGGCGACGAAGGAAATTTTTTGTTCGAGCTTCGCATCATGGCCGAAGTCGGATTGGTCGGCTATCCGAACGCGGGCAAATCCACGTTGCTCACGGCCATTTCCAAGGCGCGGCCAAAGATCGCGCCGTATCCGTTCACGACGCTGCATCCGCAAATCGGCATCGTGGAATATGCCGACTGGCACCGGCTCACGGTTTGCGATGTGCCAGGCTTGATTGAAGGCGCGCACCGCAACGTCGGACTGGGCCATGCTTTTCTACGGCACATTGAGCGTTGCAAAATCCTCGTGCTGCTGCTGGACATGGCCGGCGTGGATGGACGCGCGCCGTGGGATGATCACCAGCAACTGTTGCGCGAACTGGAACTTTATGATCGGGCGCTGCTCGAAAGACCGCGTCTCGTCGTGGCCAATAAAATGGACGAAGCCGTTGCCGAAAAAAATCTGAAGCAGTTCAAAAAGAAAATCAAAAAGGTCAAAGTCCTGCCAATTTCCGCCGCGTTTGACCAGGGCATGGAGAAATTTCGGGACACGATTCGCGAAGCAGTGGAAGATGCGACCGGAGATTAGATTTCCAAAAAACGCATCACTGTGTCGCCGTGCTTGAGCATTTTGGCTTCGTGCCACGGCGCGACCAAATCCAGCGTGTCACGTTTCGTGTGGCCAAGGACAAATCTGCCGCCGGGTGCGAGCAGCTTCGGCAGGTTTGCGTTGTCGAGCAGTTGTTGTGCGAATGAAGTGGAGCGGCGTCCGACATTTTTTTCGCCATAAGGCGGGTCGGCGAGAATCAAATCGAATAATTCGCTGTTCGCCATTAGTTGTGACAATGCGGTGAAAACATCCTGCGTACGCACTTGTAGATTTGCATCCGGAATTTGCGCCGCATTTTGCTGGATGAAGTTCGCGTGCTTCTGCGATTTCTCGATGCACAGCGCCGAAGTTGCGCCGCGGCTTAAACATTCGAGACTCAACGCACCGCTGCCGGCGAACAATTCCAAAACTTTTGCGCCGACGACGCGTGCGCCGAGCGAGTTGAAAACCGCCTGCTTGACCAAATCCGGCGTCGGGCGGACATCGAGTCCTTTCGGGACTTTCAAGATCCGCCGCGCCGCGTTGCCGCCAGTGATGCGCATGGGAAAATTTTAGCCACGAATGGACACGAATGCACACGAATTGAAATTGCGCCGGGAAAGGCGCTTTTAATTCATGTTTGTTTATGGTTTCCGAAAATTTCCGCGAAGAAATCCTGCATGGCCTGCCACGAACGCTTGTCGGCGCGCTGGTTGTATTTTGCGCCGGGCAAATTGTCCTTGTCCACTTCGGGCTGCGTGAAGGCGTGAACCGCGCCGCCGTAAAAAACAAGCTGCCAGTCCACTTTTGAGTCACGCATTTCTTTTTCAAAGGCAGCTAAATTGTCCGGATTCTGAAATGGATCATCCGCGCCAGCCAGCACGAGCACTTTGCATTTGATATTTTTTCCGTCCGCGGGATTTGGCGAATCCAGCCCGCCGTGAAAACTGACGACGCCGGCCAAATCCGCGCCGCTGCGCGCGAGTTCAAGCACCGTCGTTCCGCCGAAACAATAGCCGATGGCGGCGACGCGGCCGGGGTCAACCAGTTCGTTCTTTTTCAATTCATTCAAACCAGCGTTGACGCGGGCGCGCAGAGGTTTCCGGTCGCCGCTGCGGAATTGTCCGGCTTGCGCACCGGCTTCCTGGACGGTTTTCGGACGGACGCCCTTTCCGAAAATGTCGGCGCAAAACGCAACATAGCCGAGTCGCGCGAGCATTTCCGCGCGCATTTTTTCGTAGCCGGTGATGCCGCGCCATTGGTGGACGATGAGGACGCCGGGACGCCGGTCGGAGATGGAATTGTCGCTGGCGAGAAAACCTTCGAGCGGCGCGCCGTTTTCCCGATAATCAACCATTTCCGTGTGAATCGCAACTTTAGTAACCATGCCGAAAAAATAAAACAGAAAAGGTGGAAATCAAATTTTTAACGACGGTGGAATCGCAAAAATTTCGTGGCAATCCGTGAAATTCGTGGCTTAATCTTCGAATGAACATTCAGGTAGCCGTTCTCTGCGACGCGGCGACGGACGACAATGGAAAGCTAAACCTGCTCGGCGCGTTCGACACGATTTTCGCCCCGCAACTGCCCGCCGTGCATCCGCAATGTTCCGTAGCGTTGCGCGTCAGGTTCGTCGCCGGCGACGAGGGTGAGCGCAAGCTCAAACTGAATTTCGTTGACGCCGATGGCAAGAGCATCATGCCGCCGATTGAAATTCCCGTGACCGTCACAATGCCGGAGGACGCGCATTTCGTGACACGCAATTTCGTCGTCAACATCCAGGGATTGAAGTTTGCCGAAGCCGGGATTTATTCCGTGGACGTGCGGCTGGACGATAAATCACAGGCAGGCATTCCGTTGTGGGTGAAAAATCTGCCGCCGAGGGAAAAATAATTTCGCGCGACATTTTTTGAAAACTTGAACTTGGAACTTGAAGCCTGAAACTTCATATTTTCCGCATGGCAAATTCACAAAACGAAACGGTTCTGCAACTTGAACTGCCCGGCGTCAAAAAACTCAAGAGCGGCAAGGTGCGCGAAATTTTCGATCTGGGCGACCGGCTGCTGTTTGTCGCGAGCGACCGCATTTCCGCGTTTGACGTCATCATGCCCAACGGCATTCCGCGCAAGGGCGAGGTGCTCACGCAGATTTCCTATTTCTGGTTCGCGCAAACCGAATCATTTCAACCCAACCATTTGATTTCGCGCGCGGGCGAGCCGTTGCCGGAAAAGTTGCAGCCATTCGCCGGCAAGATTGCGCGGCGCTCGATGATTGTGAAAAAATGCCAGCCGCTCGCCATCGAATGCGTCGTGCGCGGCTACCTTGTGGGCAGCGGTTGGAAGGAATATCAGAAATCGCAGACGGTTTGCGGCATCAAACTGCTGGCGGGTTTGAAGGAATCCAGCGAATTGCCGGAGCCGATTTTCACGCCGGCGACAAAGGCCGAAACCGGCCATGACGAAAATATTTCGTTCGAGCAGGCGGAAAAAATTGTCGGCGGCGAAATCGCAGAGCAGGCACGGGTGGCAAGTTTGAAGATTTACAATTTTGCCCGCGACTACGCGCGCAATCGCGGCATCATCATCGCGGACACGAAATTCGAGTTTGGCTTGGACAACGGCAAGTTGATTTTGATTGACGAAGTACTGACGCCGGATTCCTCGCGTTTCTGGCCGGCGGACCAATTTGCGCCCGGTCGCAGCCAGCCAAGTTTCGACAAACAATTTGTTCGCGACTATCTCGAAACGCTCGACTGGAACAAAACGCCGCCCGGCCCGAAGTTGCCGGACGATGTCGTTGCCAAAACGACGGCGAAATATCTGGAAGCCTACGAGCGGCTGACTGGCGGGCGATTATAAATTTTGGTGCGGATTATCATTGGCGGCGGGCCAATTTTGGTTGAACATTTTCGCAACCAAACGGTCAGACGATTGTTTCATCATATTAGCTCGCGGAACCTGCCGCGAGCGGGACAATCAGGCAGCTTGATAAAAAACTGGCGCCAGCGCGGGCCTCTGGAAAATCATGAGAACCAAAATCCTGCTTTGGAGCGTTGTTTCCATCCTCATCCTCATCATTGGTCTTGCCGCCGGCGCGTTTTGGTGGTTGCGGCGGCCGCAGGTCATTACGTTCAGCGACGGCGCGAAGCTGACGCTGCTGGCGGTGGATTACGGCAAGCGTCACGTGCCGCCCGGCGTCAAGTTGCCGGCGGCGACCACGATGACCGGGCCGACGCGCGTCCGGCGCGGCGGCGCGTTCACCACGCCCACGGACACACTCGTAGTCTGGGTGCGGCAACAACACGATCCGCAGCAGTATGCGAATTTCCAGTATTATTTGTATGACAAGGCCGGCACGGCGTGCGCGGTCAGTTACGGCTACGGCGGCGGCGGCCGGCAGGGCAACGAGGTGGTCGGCGTCCAGTTTTCCGCGTTTCCGCGGCGGCAGGGCAAACTTATTCTGCGCGTCCAAGAAAACAGCAACACCGGCCAGGAGATGTCGGATCAGAAATTTGTCATTCGCAATCCGGCGCACAAATCGTATCCGGCTTGGACGGCGGAGGCGCTGCCCGATATGCAGGTGGACGATGATTTGTCGGTGACACTGACGAAGCTGGTTTCCGGCGCGGACATGCCTTACCAGCGCGACCAGGACGATGCCGACGACGCAGCGAACAAGGGCGTGCAGGCAACGTTCAACATCGAGCGGAATGGCAATGTCGTCACAAACTGGGAACCGGTCTCAATCGAAACATCCGATGCCACGGACAATCATGTCACCGGCTGGGTCACCCAAAACAACTGGCAGGATGGCGATGACACGGTGGCTTATCAATATGGCTTGTGGCCGGATGAACCGGCGTGGAAATTGCGCGTGGAATTTTCCAAGCAATCAGATTACAACGCGGATGAATTGTGGACGGTGCAAAAAATTCCGCTGGAACCGGGCCGCCAGATGGATTTTTACAACTATTACGGGCGGCGCGGCAACACCAATACGGCTTTTGCCGAAACCGATTTGAACGGCTATCACCTGAAAATATTTGCGGCGAAGCAGTTCACCGACGTGCCGGCAAACTCGCAGCCACAGGGCGGATTTTCCATCGAGACCACGCCGTCGCTGCCGGAAGGGATGCGCCTGACGCTGGTCAGCTTGACGGATGATCAAACCAACGACATCGGCAATTGGAATTTTGGCACATTCGGCAACGGAACCAGCACCACCTACCGCTACGGCCTGCGGGATATTGACGGCGTCACCAACCTTAACCTCACCCTTGCATTGCACAAAAGCCGTTTTGTGGAATTCACGGTCAAGCCGGAGCAAGCCCCAGCGTTAGCGGAGGCCGCGCAATAAAAAGGAACCACATGAAAAAAATTATAATCTGGAGTGTTGTTGGAATTATAATTGTCGGTATCGCCGCCGCCGCGTTTTGGTGGCTGCGGCGGCCGCAGGTCATCACGCTGAACGACGGCACGAAGCTGACGTTGCTGGCGGTGACTTATGGCCGGCATCAAGTCCTGCCGCGCAATGTGAAAACGGCGTCCGCGCGGAACCAACGTGCACCCGTTTTCAACACGCCGAACAACACGCTGGTCGTCTGGATTCGGCAGGAGCATCCGGCCAATCACTGGCCGAATTATCAGCTTTACCTTTACGACAAGGCGGGCACGGCGTGCGTTGGGAATTCCGGCCAGTGGAACAATTACGGCGGCGGCACGAATGAAATCGTCGCCATTCAGTTCAACGCCTTTCCGCGTCGGCAGGGTAAATTCATCGTGCGCGTTCAGGAATATATTCAAAATGAAGGACAGGTGTTGAACGAAAAACATTTCGTCATTTCCAATCCGGCGCACAATGGATCATTCCCCGATTGGACGGCGGAATCGCTGCCGGTCACGAAGACGGACGGCGATTTTTCGGTGACGCTGGCAAAATTAAATTTCGGCGTGGACGCAAATTTCAACCGCGACCAGGACAATCCTGACGATGCGATCAACAAAGGCGTGGAAGCCGTTTTCCAGGTCCAGCAAAACGGCACGAACGCCGTCAACTGGCAGCCGGCGCAAATTGAAACCTCCGACGCCACGGGCAATCATCAAAGCGCGGGCTGTAGCAGCCATTGGGATGGCGATAATCTGGTGGCGGATTATCAATGGGGCTTGTGGCCGGGCGAACCATGGAAATTGCGCGTGGAATTTTCAAAACAATCCGGCTTCACCAGCGACGAATTGTTGACGGTGACGAATATCCCGTTCCGTCCGGGCAACCGGAATGATTTTTGGAACTGGTCGCGCAGCCGAACAAATACGCCCTTCGCCGAAGCCACCGTCAACGGCGTCCTCGTGAAAATTTATCCGGCCCAACAATTCGCGGACGAGATGCAACCGTCAGCAGTTTTGCTGGTTCGCGCCGATTCGCTTCCTGAAGGAATGCAATTGACGCTGCTCAAATTGACCGATTCTCAGGGAAACGACATTGATCATTGGGGATGGAGCACCGACGCTTATGGCATGCGTGACATCGAAGGTGTCACCAATCTCACCGTTACCATCGCCGTGCATCAGGACCATTTTTTTGAATTCACTGCCAAACCGGGAAAAGTTTCAGCCTCGGATGACACGGGACAATAAAAACTGCATGAAAAAAATCATCCTTTGGAGCGTCGTCGGGGTTTTAATCGTCGGTATCGCCGCCGCCGCGTTTTGGTGGCTACGCCGGCCGCAAGTCATCACGCTGAACGACGGCACGAAGCTGACGCTGCTCGGTGTTGAATATGGCAAACACCACAAATATCCGGTAGTGAAAGTAAAGACCGCGCCGCAAAACGCCCGGCGGCGATTTTATGGCGGCCCGGTTTCGTTTGATACTCCGGCTGACACACTGGTCGCCTGGGTTTTGTGCGAACACAAGCCAAACCAGTGGCCGAATTATCAGGCACTGGCCTATGACAAGGCGGAGACCGCATGCGTGGGGAATTGGGCTGGCGGCAACTCGCGTCAAATCAGCCCCACCGAGAGCATCCTCGGCATTCACCTCGACGCGTTTCCGCGCCGCGAACACTCGTTTTATCTGCGTTTCATGTCGTGGGGCAACGGCGGCCAGCGCGTTTCGAAGGAACAATTCGTTATTTCCAATCCGGTGCGCGGAAAATTTTTTCCAAACTGGACGCCGGAACCGCTGCCGGACACTCAATCCGACGGCGATTTGGACGTAACGCTGACGAAGCTTTCCTACAACGCGTCATTCAATCGCGGCATGGGAACGGCAAAACCGAATGACCCGATGAACCAAGCAGTGTTCGTCGCGTTTCATACCGAACAAAATGGTGTTGTCGTTACGAACTGGGAGCCAGTGCGGATTGAAACCTCTGATGCCACGGGCAATGATGTTCAGAACAACTCTTGGAGCACCGGACGTGACGACGACGGCGACGCAACGATGACGTATCAATGGGGGCTTTGGCCGGACGAACCGGCGTGGAAATTGCGCGTGGAAATGTCGCAAACATCCGGTTTCAGCAACGATGAATTATGGTCAGTGACAAATGTTCCGGTTCAGTCCGGCAGTTGGCAGGATTTGTGGAACAATGGCTTTGGCAATCGCCGGACACCTTCCGCATTCGCTGAAACTACACTCAATGGTGTTCACCTGAAAATTTTCCCGGCGCTTCAAATCACTGATCAAAACTTTGGAAACGGCCAAAAGCAGGGCGGCGTTCGCATCGTTGCCAATCCCGATTTGCCGGAAGGGTTCCGCCTCACGGTCAAAGCAACCGACGAACAGGGCCGCGAACTTCAAAGTTGGGGGCCAAACGCCGGCGGTGGCAACTATGTCGTTCAACTTCCAGACATTCGCAACGCCAAAACGTTGAACTTTACCATCGCCCTGCACAAAAGCCGGTTTGTTGAATTTACCGTCAAGCCAACGAAGCAATGACTTGATTGCGGAACATTGATTGAACCGCCAATTCCCGTTGCGGCGCGCGGTATCCCGGTTGCGGGGAAACCAAATCCGATTAACTCCAGA
The DNA here is from genome assembly GCA_035504945.1 of Candidatus Aquilonibacter sp. Lineage (GTDB taxonomy): Bacteria > Verrucomicrobiota > Verrucomicrobiia > Limisphaerales > UBA11358 > UBA11358. The sequence goes on from DATJRH010000007.1 coordinate 8,231, forward strand.
TGAATCCCGGTCAACTCCGGCCAAATCCCGATTAACTCCAACCGAATTCCAGTCAACTTCAATCGAATCGCGGCATGTCGGCCATGACTTGCGCGCTGTGTTAAAATAAGTTCGTGCAGGCCGAACAACTGATTTCAGCCCATCGCGGCGCGCCGGAAAATCCGGCCAACCGGTTCGAGAAAATTCACCTCGAACCGGATGCCAACTGGAATCCCGACGAGGACGCGGATGGTGGCCGTCCGCAAGGACCGCGCACGCAATTTCTCGTTGACCACAGCCAGACCGCCATCGCTTACAACGACAGCCCGGACATCGGCTTCAATACCAGCCTGAATCCTTATCGCGGCTGCGAGCACGGCTGCATTTACTGCTACGCGCGGCCGACGCACGAGTTCCTCGGCTTCTCCGCCGGCCTCGATTTCGAGAGCAAAATCATGGTCAAGCTCAACGCGCCGGAACTGTTGCGCGCGGAATTGGCGTCGCCAAAATGGCAACCGCAAACCATCGTGATGAGCGGCGTCACCGATTGCTACCAGCCGGTTGAGCGAAAATTGAAACTCACGCGCCGCTGCCTCGAAGTGCTCGCCGAATTTCGCAACCCCGTCGCCATCATCACCAAAAATTTCCTCGTCACACGCGATTTGGATTTGCTTGCCGAACTGGCGAAATACAACGCGGTTTCCGTCTGCCTTTCCGTCACGACGCTCGATACCGATTTGCGGCGCGTGATGGAACCGCGCACGTCGCCGCCAATTGCGCGACTCGCGGCGATTCGCAAATTGTCCGAGGCCGGAATTCCCGTGAGCGTAAATGTCGCGCCCATCATTCCCGGTTTGACCGACCATGAAATCCTGAAAATTCTCAAGGCCGCGCGCGAAGCCGGCGCGGTTTCCGCCGGTTTTACCGTCGTGCGCCTGCCTTACGCGGTCGCGCCGCTGTTTGAAAAATGGCTGGAGACACATTTTCCCGACCGCAAGGAAAAAGTTCTGAACCGAATCAAGGCGATGCGCGGCGGAAAATTGTATGACGCGCAATGGGGAAAGCGTTTCAGCGGCGAAGGCATTTTCGCGGAACAAATCGCCGCGATGTTTGACGTGGCGCGCCGCAAGGCGGGATTTTGTGATGATTATCCGGCGCTTTCAACGGCGGCATTTCGTCGTCCCGCAGGCACGCAACTTTCGCTATTCTCCTGACGTGCAAAATCTCGTTGAAGATTTTCTGCAATTCCTGCGCCACGAACGCGGGCAGTCCGACAACACGACCAAAACCTACGCTGCGTTGCTCGGCAAATTCACCGCTTGGGCAAATGAAAATAAAATTTTTGCTTGGAAAGCCGTTGAGTTGAAACATTTGATGGCGTTTTTACAGCACGAACGCAGGCGGAATTTGAAAACCGAGCCAGAAAATTCTCCGCGCCGGCTGAGCAGCGAAAGCGTTTATCTGGAAATCGCCGCGCTGCGGGCGTTTTACAAATTCGCCGAGAATGAAAAACTGCTGCCGCAAAACGTCGCGGAAAATTTGTCCTTGCCGCGGCGGTGGAAACGGCTGCCGAAGACGCTGACGAATGAAGAAATTGACAAAGTGCTCGCGCCCGACCCAAAGGAAACGCCGGAAAGTTTGCGCGACCAGGCGATTTTGGAACTCGCCTACGCCTCCGGCTTGCGGCTTTCCGAATTGAAAAATCTGCGGCTGGAGCAATTGCATCTCGAAGCCGGATTCATCAACGTCGTCGGGAAGGGCAACAAGGAGCGCGTGGTGCCGGTCGGGCGCAAGGCGGTTGAAGCGCTGAACCGTTACATTGAAGTCGCGCGACCAAAATTCATCACGCCAAAATCACCGGCGAATGTTTTCCTGACTAAGCGCGGCACGCCGTTCGCGTCCGTCACGCTCTGGTTGCGGATGAAAAACCGCATCCGCCGCGCCGGGATTTCGCGTAACATCACGCCGCATATGCTGCGCCACAGCTTCGCGACGCATCTGCTGGAGCACGGCGCGGATTTGCGCATCATCCAGGAATTGCTCGGCCACGCGAACATCAGCACGACGGAAATCTACACGCACGTCGCCGGCAGCCGGCTGCGCGAAATTCACCGAAAGTTTCATCCGCGCGCGTAGAATTTCCATTTGCCTTCACGCACGGAATTGCCAAATTGAACCCGATGAACGGCATCAAAATAGTCTCCGCTGCCGCGTTGCTGGCCGTTTTTACCGCCGCTTGCCGGGCGGACGATGAAAAATTCCCCGGAGCGCCCATGAACATCCAAATCACCAGCGCCGCGTTTGCTGACGGCCAGCCCATTCCGGCAAAATACACCGCCGACGGTCTCGATATTTCGCCGCCGCTGGCTTGGACGAACGCACCCGCCGGCGCAAAAAGTTTTGCGCTCATCACCGACGATCCTGATGCGCCGAAAGGAACGTGGGTGCATTGGGTGATTTACGATTTGCCGCCGACGGCAACGACGCTGGCCGAGAACACACCCAACTCGCCGCAATTGCCGGACGGCACGAAGCAGGGCTTGAACAGTTTCAAAAAAATCGGATACAACGGCCCGGCGCCGCCGCCCGGCAAAGTGCATCATTACTTTTTTAAAATTTACGCCCTCGACGCGGCGTTGGATTTACAGCCCGGCGCGACCAAGGCGGATTTGCTCAACGCGACGGACGGTCATGTTCTCGCGCAGGGGCAGTTGGTGGGAACGTATCAACGGAAATAAGTGGAAACGCCGAACATTCAACATTCAACACCCAACTTCCAATAAACGGCGCGAACGGCGGCAACATGGGACGTTCGACATTGAATGTTGAATGTTCGATGTTTTCGGCAGCATGAAATTTTCAGCCTTTCGTTCCGCGCCGATTTCGTGTTTAGTATGCGCTCTTTATGAGCAAAACCGCACTCCTGTTTGCCGGACAAGGCGCGCAAACTGTCGGCATGGGCAGGGATTTGGCCGCCCAATTTCCGACGGCGCCCAACTGGTTCGACCGCGCCAACGCCGCGCTCGGTTGTGATTTGGCCTCGATTTGCTTCAACGGCCCGGATGCCGAGCTGACCAAAACCGAAAACGCGCAGCCGGGAATTTTTCTCGTAAGCTGGGTTTGTTTTGAGCTGCTCAAGGAAAAAGTTCCGGACCTGAAATTTGACGCGACTGCGGGCCTGTCGCTTGGCGAGTTCACGGCGCTCACGGCGGCGGGGGCGATAAGTTTTGAGGACGGCCTGCGCGTCGTCCGCCAGCGCGGGAAATTTATGCAGGAAGCCTGCGACGCGACGCACGGCGGCATGGCGGCCGTCATCGGGCTGGACGAGGCGCCGACGCGCGAAGTTTGCGCGGAGGCGGGCGTGACGCTGGCGAATTTGAATTGCCCCGGCCAGATTGTCATTTCCGGCGAACTGGAAAAAATCGAGAAAGCGTGCGACTTGGCAAAAACCAGAGGCGCGCGAAAGGCAATTCCACTGCCCGTTGCCGGCGCATATCACTCGCCGTTGATGGCCGGCGCGCAGGCGAAATTGCAGGACGAACTGGCAAAAATAAAAATTTCGCCGCCTTTGGTTCCGGTCATTTCCAACGTCAGCGCCTTGCCGCACGGCATCCCAACTGGAATCAGTTCGCGGCTGGTCGAACAGGTCACTTCGCCGGTGCTATGGGAAAAATCCATGCGCGTGCTGCTCGCGCAAGGCTTCACGCGGTTCATCGAACTCGGCCCCGGCACAGCCTTGAGCGGTTTCATGAAGCGCATTGATAAATCCGCGCAAATGCTGAACGTGGCGGACGTGGTGAGTTTGGAAGTGGCTGTAAAAGTTTTAAATTGAAAATTTGCCACAGAGGCGCAGAGCGCGCAGAGGTTTAATTTTTCCGACTCTGTGTTCTCTGCGTCTCTGTGGCAGAAATAATTCTGTTCATTTTGCTGATTCTGTCGAAAACTTGCGCTCACCATGAAACAACTTGAAAATCAAATTGCCGTCGTCACCGGCGCGGGCCGCGGAATCGGCCGCGCCATCGCGTTGAAATTCGCCGGTGCGGACGCGGACGTGGTCTGCGTTTCGCGCACGCAGGAAAATTCCGAGAAGGTCGCGGCAGAAATCCGCGCGCTTGGCAGAAAAGCGTGGGCGTTCGCCGTGGACGTTTCCGACTCCGCGGCCGTTGCCGCCGCCGCCGAAAAAATTCTCGCCGATTGCGGCAAAATTGACATTCTGGTCAACAACGCGGGCGTCACGCGCGACGGTTTGCTGATGCGCATGAGCAACGAAGATTGGGACGCAGTGCTGGACACCAACCTCAAGGGCGCGTTTCATTTCACGCGGGAATTTTTCCGCATTTTTGCGAAACACCGCGCCGGACGCATCATCAATGTTTCGTCGGTCATCGGCCTCATCGGCAATCCCGGCCAGTGCAATTACGCCGCGAGCAAGGCGGGCCTGATCGGCTTTACGCAATCTGTCGCGCGTGAGCTGGCGTCGCGCGGCGTCACCGTCAACGCCCTCGCGCCGGGCTTCATCGAGACGGACATGACTGCGGACTTGAACGCGGAATTGAAGGCGAACATTTTGCGGCAGATTCCGATGGGCAAATTCGGCTCGGCGGACGATGTCGCGGACGCGGCGCTATTTCTGGCCGGCCCGTCGGCGCGTTACATCACGGGGCAGGTTCTGACGGTGGACGGCGGAATGGTGATGTAAAAACATTGATCTTGTTCACAATCATAATCTTAAATCGATTTTTTGCTTGCGATTAAAATTATCAACGAGATTACGTTTAATAAAAAAGTTGGATTCGGGACTTGACGATTCCGGCGTTCGCGGTTAGACACAAGGCAAAATTATGGCTGAAAAACCTATTGACCAACGGGTAAAGGACATCATCGTTGAACAACTCGGCGTAAAACCAGACCAGGTGACGCCGGAGGCGAAGTTTATTGAGGATCTTGGCGCTGATTCGCTCGACACGGTCGAGTTGATCATGGCGCTGGAGGAGGAATTTGGCATCGAAGTGCCGGACGAACAGGCCGAAAAACTCCTGACGGTCGGCGATGTGGTCAAATACATCGAAGACAATCAAAAGTAGTTGCGGCTTTTTGCGCTTCGGGGCAGTTTGGCTGAACCAGCACAAGCTGCCCCTTTCAATTTATGTCAAGCAATGGAACAGACCGCCGGGTGGTTGTCACCGGCCTCGGCGTCGTGACGCCCGTCGGCAACGACTTGGAGACGTTCTGGAAAAATCTCATTTCCGGCCGGTGCGGCATTGACAAAATCACATCGTTCGACGCATCGCCATTCGACACGCAAATCGCCGGCGAGGTGAAGAATTTTGATCCCGCGCCCGCATTTCCATCACCCAAGGAAGTTCGACGAGCGGACCGCTATTCGCAATTCGGCGTCTATGCCGGCTGGCAGGCGTTGGTGGATTCCGGCCTCGATCTTGAAAAGGAGAATTGCGACGAAATCGGCGTTATCATCGGCTCCGGCATCGGCGGACTGGAAACCACGGCTTTGCAAATCAAAACCCTTGCCGAGCGAGGTCCCAGCCGGCTCTCGCCGTTCATGATTCCCATGCTCATCAGCAACATGGCCTCCGGCCTGTTCTCGATGTATAACCATTTACGCGGGCCGAACTTCGCCACCTGTTCCGCCTGCGCCACGGCGAACCACGCCATCGGCGAAGCCTGGCGCTCCATCAAAATGGGCGACGCGCAAATCATGTTTGCCGGCGGCGCCGAGGCGGCGGTTGTGCCCATCGGCATAGGTGGATTTTGCGCCATGAAAGCCATGAGCACGCGCAACGACGATCCACAGCGCGCCTCACGCCCGTTCGACAAGGAGCGCGACGGTTTCATCATGGGCGAAGGCGCGGGCGTCGTGATGCTCGAGGAACTGGAACACGCTAAAAAGCGCGGCGCGAAAATTTATTGCGAGATCGTCGGCTATGGCAATACCGCCGACGCCCATCATTTGACCGCACCGGCACCTGATGGCGAAGGCGCGGCGCGCTGCATGAAAATGGCATTGCGCCAAAACGGATTGAGGCCGGAGGATATTTCCTACATCAACGCCCACGGCACCTCCACGCCGCAGGGCGACGTTTGCGAAACGCGGGCCATCAAGACCGTTTTCGGCGAACACGCGAAAAAAGTCGCCGTCAGCTCTACCAAAGGTGCGACCGGCCACATGCTCGGGGCGGCGGGCGCGGTGGAAATGAGCGTCTGCGCGCTCGCCATCATACACGGCATCATCCCGCCAACCATCAACCAGCAGGTGCCCGACCCTGAATGTGATTTGGATTACGTGCCCAACACCGCGCGCGAAATGAAGGTGAACGCCATCATCAACAACTCTTTCGGTTTCGGCGGCCACAACGCGAGCATCGCGGCGAAGAAATTTGTCGGCTGACCCGTGAATTTTTTTCCGCTCATCGAAGCGAAACGCGAAGGAAAAACTCTCGCGCCGGTGCAGATTCAGGAATTCGTACGCGAATTCACGGCCGGAAAAATTCCCGATTACCAGATGTCCGCGATGCTCATGGCCATTTATTTTCGCGGCCTGAATTCCACCGAGACCACCGCGCTCACGCTTGCCATGCGCGATTCCGGCGACGTTTTGAAATTTCCCAAAGACCCGCGCCCGCTCGTGGACAAACATTCCACCGGCGGCATCGGCGACAAAGTTTCGCTGCCGCTCGCGCCGTTGCTCGCGTGCCTCGGCTTCCGCGTGCCGATGATTTCTGGGCGTGGCCTCGGCATTACCGGCGGCACGCTTGACAAGCTCGATTCCATTCCCGGTTTCCAAACACTTTTATCCGCCGAAAAAATTGTCGCGCAAGTCCAAAAGGTCGGCTGCGCCATTTGCGGCCAGACGGATCAAATGGTCCCCGCCGACAAGAAAATTTATGCGCTCCGCGACGCCAGCGGCACCGTGCCGAGCATTCCACTCATCGTCGCTTCGATTCTCTCCAAAAAACTCGCCGAAAATCTGGACACGTTGGTTCTCGATGTGAAATTCGGCTGCGCCGCATTCATGCAAACAAAATCCGATGCGCGCAAATTGGCCAAAGCCATGGTTGCGCTCGGCAACGATTGTGGCGTGAACACGCGCGCCATTTTAACGGACATGAACACGCCGCTGGGCCGTGCCGCCGGCAACTGGCTGGAGGTGAAAGAGAGCGTCGTTATATTAAATGGTGGCACAGGCGTCCCACCTGTCGTTGCGAGCAACGCGCCCGCAACCGATTTGCGGGAGATTGTTCTCATTTGCGCCGCGCATTTGCTCGTCCAGACGCGCAAGGTCAAAAATCTCAATGTCGCAAGAGAAATTGCCGCTGATTGTCTTAACTCTGGCGTGCCGCGCGCAAAATTCAACGAAATGCTCGCCGCGCAGGGCGCGGATTTGAATGCCTTCAACCAAAAACTTGCGCGTGATTCCACCGCGCCGGTTGTTGCCGAATTAGAATCGCCGCGCGCCGGGTTTGTTTCGCGCTGCGACGCGCGGATCGTTGGTGAAGTCATTCGCGATTTGGGCGGCGGGCGTTTGACGAAGGATTCGGTGATCAATTACGATGTTGGCATTGACCAAATTGCCAAGCCAGGTGCACGCGTTGAAAAATCCGCGACGCTTTGCCGTATTCACGCTGCGAATCCGGTCCAAGCCGGAACGGCGATTGCCAGATTGAAGACTGCGTTTGAAATTTCCGCGAAATCGGTGAAAGCGTCTCCGCTGGTTTCCGAAATCAACCCGCCAGAGTAGCAAGAATTTTCTCCGCCGCCGCGCGCGGATTTTCCGCCGCATAAATCGGCCGGCCAATCACCAGCCAGTTCGCGCCCGCGGCCATCGCCTCTTTCGGCGTGAGCGTGCGTTTTTGGTCGTCAGCCTTTTCCGCGCCGGTGCGGATGCCGGGAACGACGAGTTGCACCTGCGCGGGCACGGTTTTTCGCAGCGCAGATATTTCCAATGGCGAGCAGACCAATCCCCGCAGGCCGGCTTTTGTTGCAACGGTTGCCAGCCGGCGCACCTGATATTCCACGTTCACATCGAGGCCGACCTCGCGCAGCGCAGCGGCGTCGAGGCTTGTCAGCACCGTTACGCCCAAGACGAGCGGCGGTGTGTGACCGAGTTTCCACGCAGTGTTTTGCGCGGATTGTTCGGCTGCCTTTAGCATTTCCGAGCCGCCGCTGGCATGCACGGTGAGCATTTGCACATCCAGTTCCACTGTGGCGGCGACGGCCTTAGCGACGGTGTTCGGGATGTCATGAAACTTCAAATCAAGAAACACCGGTGCGCCACGCGCGCGGATTTTTTTCACGATGTCCGGGCCGGCGCTGGCGAACAGTTCGCTGCCGATCTTGAACGCGCCGACGGCAGGCGCGATTTCTTCGGCGAGTCTCAACGCCTGTTCGCCGGTCGGCACGTCGAGCGCCGCGATAATGGGATTTCTCACAACCAAGGTTTCCAAAGTTTAATCGTCGCTTTCAAGGCGTCAACTTCCTCCGGTCGCAAATCCACCAGCGGTGGACGCACCGGGCCGCCAGCAAGGCCGATCAAGTCCATCATCGCCTTCATCGCGGAAACCTCGTAGCCCTTGCGTTTGGCGCGCAGCGCGTAAAGCGGCACAATCAATTCGTTCATCAATTTCGTCAACTCGGTGGAATGGCCCGCGGACGCCAACTCGTGCAGCCGCAGCGACAATTTCGGTGCGACGTTGGCGATGGACGATGTGAACGTGCGGATACCGATGGAATAATAGCCGGGCACCGCGTCGTCGCCGGCGCCGCCAATCCAGTGCAGCCGGTCGCCGACGTGCTGGCGAATCATTTGATAACGCCGGATGTCGGCCTGGCCGTCCTTCCACGCGACGAGCCTGGGAATATTCTGCGCGAATTTTTCCACGAGCGCCGGCGAAGGATTCACCCAGTCGCGGCTATAAATGATCATTCCCAGCGTCGTCGCGTCGGCGATGCCCTTGTAGTAGGCGAGCAAACCGTCGTCGTCCATGCTTTGGTAATAAGGCGGAAAGGCGAGAATTCCGTTGACGCCCGCCGCCGCCTGCTTCGCCTGCTCCACTGCAATCGGCGGATTGAACCCAACGCCCGTCAACACCGGCACTTGGCCATTGACTTCGGCGACGACCGTTTTGACGACGGCGAGATGCTCCGCCGGCGACAGACAATGGATTTCGCCCGTGCCCGCGGGCGCGATGATGGCGCAAATCGGATGCTCCAGCACCGCGCGCAAATTTTTGCGCAGGCCGTCGAGGTCGAGCGACAAATCCTTTTTGAAGGGCGTCACCGGGAAGGAAATGACGCCGTGAAGTTTTTTACGGAGTTCGTTCGGTTGCATGACTATCGCTTAACGCACCAAGCATGGACATTTCGGGTCAAACTTCCAGCCCGAAATCAAAAATTGCATCGCCACCGCGTCGTCGCGCGCGCCCGTCGGCAGTCTTTGATAAAGCGCGTGCGCCTTTTCGATTTGCGCCATGTCAATTTCAATTCCCAATCCAGGCAAATCCGGCACGGCGATTTGGCCGTCGACAATTTTCAACGGCTCCTGCGTCAGCCGTTCGCTGCCCTCCTGCCAAATCCAATGCGTGTCAATCGCGGTGATCTTTCCCGGCGCGGCGGCGGCAACGTGTGTGAACATCGCCAGCGAAATATCGAAGTGATTGTTCGAGTGCGAACCCCACGTCAGCCCGCCCCAGTCGCGGCAAAGCTGCGCCACGCGCACGGAGCCTTGCATCGTCCAGAAATGCGGGTCGGCCAGCGGAATGTCAACGGCCTTAAGCCGGATGGCGTCGGCGAGCTGCGTCCAATCGGTCGCGACCATGTTTGTCGCCGTCGGGATGCCTGTGGCGCGGCGAAACTCCGCCATCACCTCGCGCCCGTTGCGGCCGTTCTCCGCGCCGCAAGGATCCTCCGCGTAGGCGAGAATTTTTTCCTGCCCGCGGCAAAGTGAAACCGCCTCCGCCAGCGACCACGCGCCGTTCGGGTCGAGTGTGATGCGCGCGGCGGGAAAACGTTTTGCCAGCGCGGCGACTGCTTCCATTTCCTGCGCGCCGGGCAAAACGCCGCCCTTGAGCTTGAAATCGTTGAAGCCGTAACGCGTGTGCGCGGCTTCAGCGAGGCGGACAATCGTGTCAGTTGTCATTGCTTCTTCATCACGCAAGCGCAGCCAGTCGTCCTTTGCCTTGGCATCGGCGCGATAAGGAAAATTTGTTTTCTTCCGGTCGCCAATGTAAAAAAGATAACCGAGCACCTCGACGGATTTGCGCTGCTGACCTTCACCAAGCAGCGCGCAGACCGGCACGCCGAGAAATTGCCCCAGCAAATCGAGCAGCGCGCTTTCAATCGCCGTCACCGCGTGAATGGTCGTGCGCAAATCGTAGGTTTGAATCCCGCGCTCCCCGGCGTCACGGTCGGCAAATTTCTCGCGGACGGAATTCAAAATGGAATTGTAATCGCCAATCGCCTTGCCGGTGACGAACGGTTTCGCCTCTTCGAGCGTCCGCCGGATTTTTTCGCCGCCGGGAACTTCGCCGAGGCCGGTACGGCCGGAACTGTCCTTTAGGATGACGACGTTGCGCGTGAAAAACGGCCCGTGCGCGCCGCTCAAATTGAGCAGCATGGAATCGCGACCGGCGACGGGGATGACGAGCATTTCGCTGACAACGGGAGCATCGAATATTTTTTGATTTGGCATTGGATAAATTTAATTCAGCTTCCGGATTTTAATTCAAGCCGTTTGATTTCGCCAACGACGACGAGGTAGCAGAAAATGGCGCCGATGGCGTTGGCGCCGATATAGACGAGCGCGGCGGCGTAACTGTGGGTCCAAGCGACGAGGTAGCCGATGGTGATGCCGGTGGTGAGCGCGGCGGTGTTGCCGAAGGTGTTAAACAGGCCGCCACTCAAGCCGGTGATTTCCTTCGGCGACGTGTCGGACACCACCGTCCAGCCGAGCGCGCCCATGCCCTTGCCGAAAAACGAGAGGCACATGACGGCGATGACCAGCCTGATGGCGCTTACGTAATTGCACACAATCATTACGCAGGCCAGCAACATTCCCAGAACGATGGGCAGTTTGCGCGCGAAAGTGAGCGAGAAGCCGCACCGCAACAAAAAATCGGAAAACACGCCGCCGAGAACACCGCCCACGCAACCGCATAGCGCCGGCAGCACTGCGGCGAAGCCGGCCTTGGCGATGGACAGGCCGCGGCTTTCCAGATAGTCGGGAAACCATTGGACAAAAAAATACGTCAGTGTGGTGATGCAAAATTGCCCGAGATAAATGCCGATCAACATCCGGCTGCCGAGCAATTGCCGGACGTGCGACCATTTCACGCTGAAGCGTGCTCCGGTTTTTGCGCCCAAATCCATGTTGACCAGCGCGCCGCCCTGCTCGATGTATTGCAGTTCCGCCGCGTTCACGTGCGGATGTTCCTTCGGGCTGAAAACGAATTTGAACCACAGCGGCGTCAGTAAAATTCCCAGCGCGCCCATGATCCAAAAGACATATTGCCAGCCGCATTTGTCGATAATCCAGCCCATCGGCGGAGCGAAAATCACGAGCCAGACGTATTGCGATGAGTTAAAAATGGCCGAGGCCGTGCCGCGTTCGCTTGTGGGAAACCAGGCCGCGACGAACCGTCCGTTGCCGGGAAACGTTGGCGCGAAGGAAAATCCAGTCAGAAATATCAATGCGAAAAGGACGACGTAGGCCGCAGTGCCGTTCAAAAATTTCGTGAAGCCCATCAGGCAAACAAAAAACGACCAGAGGAAAAAGGCGATGCCATAGACGCGCTTGGAACCGAAACGATCCAGCAACCAGCCGCAGGGAATTTGCGCGGCAACATACGTCCAAGCCCACGCTGTTATTAAATATCCCATCCGCGCCGGATTCAACCCGAGGTCGTGCGAAAGACTCTTGTTGACCATGCCAAGAATTCCGCGGTCGGCGTAATTAATCGCGCTGGCGAAGAACAACATCGCCACGATGAAATAGCGCGTGTAGCTCATCAAAGCTTAGACGTCGGATTTCGTGAGCTGATTGTCCACCAGCCGCCAAAGGTTGCGCGAGTTTTTGTTTTGCAATTCCACCGGCAGCGCGGCGTCAGGAAAATTTTGGAAGCAAACCGGCCGCGCAAATCTTTTAATCGCGTAAGCGCCGACGGAAGTCGTGCGTGAATCGGTCGTCGCCGGATACGGCCCGCCGTGCTGCATTGAAGGGCAAACTTCCACGCCGGTCGGAAATTGGTTGAAAATCAGCCGCCCGGCCTTCTCGCGCAAAATGGCAATGAGATTTTTGTGCCGCGCCAGATCTTCGTCGGTGCCGTGAACGCTCGCGGTCAACTGGCCGCGCAAGCTGCACGCGATTTGTTCCAGTTCCTCCGTCGTGCCGCAACTTACGAGCAAGGTCGAGGGGCCAAACAATTCCTCGCGCAACGCGGCCTGCTGCTGGAAGGTTTTTGCGTCGGTGGCGAAAAGAATCGCACCCGCGCGCGCTTTGGTTTCGGCGGAAGATTTTCCGGCGACGCTCACGCCGGAGGCTTTTTTAAAATGTTCCACTCCCTTTCCAAATTTTTCAAAAATGCCGCGATGCAGCATGACGCCGGGCGCGACGGATTTGGTCAATTCGCCCGCGCGTTCGACAAACGCGCGCCACTCGTCGCCCTGGCAACCGATGGCAATTCCCGGATTCGTGCAAAACTGCCCGACGCCGAGCGTGAACGATTGCACGAAGTTTTCCGCAATCGCCGCGCCGTTCTTTTTCAGCGCACCCGGCAAAATGAAAACCGGATTCGTGCTGCCCATTTCCGCATAAACCGGAATCGGCTCCGGCCGCGTCGCCGCCGCGTCAAACAGCGTGCGCCCGCCTTGCAGCGAGCCGGTGAAGCCGACGGCCTTGGTCGCCGGATGTTTCACGAGATGCAAACTGATTTCGTTCATGCCGTGGACCATTGAGAAAACACCGTCCGGCATTTTCGTCGCGGCAGCCGCGGCCAGAATCACGCGTGCGACCATTTCTGAAGTTCCCGGATGCGCCGGATGCGCCTTGACGACGACCGGACAGCCGGCGGCGAGCGCCGACGCCGTGTCGCCGCCCGCGACGGAATAGGCGAACGGGAAATTGCTCGCGCCGAAAACAACGACCGGTCCGAGCGGAACCAGCATTCGGCGCAAATCCGGTTTCGGCAGCGGCTTGCGGTCAGGAATCGCGCGGTCAATCGTCGCTTCAAGCCACGAACCTTCGCGGACGATTTCGGCGAACATTTTCAACTGGTTGACCGTCCGCGCGCGTTCGCCAGTCAGGCGCGGCTCCGGCAGGCCGGTTTCGAGGTTCGCGCGTTTGAGCAGTTCGTCGCCGAGTTTCAAAATTTCCTCGGCGCATTTGTCCAAAAATTCCGCGATGCGTTCCGGCGGCAGGGCGCGATAAATTTCAAACGCCTTTTCCGCGAGCAACAACGCTTCACTGGCTTCGTCCGAAGTCGCTTCGCAGAATTGCGGCGGCAATTTTTCGCCGGTGGCGGCGTCGAAGGCTGAAAATGTTTTTGCATTTACCGTCGCGACAGCTTTCCCGCCGATGAAATTTTTTCCGTGCAAGTCCATAAAGATTTCCGAAACAATCTCCTCTGCCGCGCAAATAATCAAGATTTCCTTCCGCGCGCATTCCGGCTAACCTGCGGCATGAATGTGATTCGCCACACCGACGCGAATTTTGCCGCCAAACTCCGCAACCTTGCCGCCGCGAGCAGCCTCTTCGACGAGGAAATTGAACGGCGCACGCGCGACATTGTGCGCGAAGTTTTTTTGCGCGGTGACGACGCGGTTCTGGAATTCACGGAAAAATTCGACGGCGCGAAATTGTCCGCCGACCGGCTGGCCGTGATGCAGGCTGAATTGCTGACCGCTTCACTCAAGGCTGACGAAGCGTTGCGCAAGGCCGTGGTCGAGGCGGGAAAAAACATCGCTGCATTTGCGAGAAAATCCCTGCGCAAAAACTGGCAGATGAAAAATTCGCACGGCGCGTGCGTCGGGGAAAAATTTGACCCGTTCCAACGCGTCGGCATTTACATTCCCGGCGGAACCGCGCCGCTGGTTTCGACGGCGCTAATGACCGTCACGCTGGCCAAGGTCGCGGGCTGCAAGGAAATCGTCGTTTGCACGCCGTGCGGCAAGGACGCCGGAATCAATTCCGCGCTGTTGTTCGCCGCGCGGGCGGCGGGTGCGACGGAAATTTATCGCGTTGGCGGCGCGCAGGCGATTGCGGCGCTGGCTTATGGCACGAAGACAATCCGCCGTGTGCAGAAGATTTTTGGTCCCGGCAACGCCTACGTCGTCGCGGCCAAGCGGTTGCTTGTCGGCCATGTTGCAATTGATTTGCTGCCCGGGCCGAGTGAAGTGCTGGTGCTCGCGGACGAAACGGCCAATCCAAAATTCGCCGCCGCCGATTTGCTCGCGCAGGCCGAGCACGGTTCTGGCCACGAGCGCGTCTGGCTGGTGACGACTTCGGCAAAAATTTTGCGCGCGGTCGAAAACGAAATTGCGAAGCAATTGCCCAAACTGGCGCGGCGCGAATTCGTCCAGCGCGCTTTGGACGCCAACGGTTGCTTGATTCAGGTGAAATCGCTTGACGACGGCGTGGCGCTGGCAAACCAGCTCGCGCCGGAGCATTGCGAGGTAATGACGCGCAATCCCCGGAAGGTTTCCGAAAAGATTCTAACAGCGGGCGCGATTTTTCTCGGCGCATTTTCGCCGACGGTTTTGGGCGATTACGTTGCCGGGCCGAGCCACACGCTGCCGACCGGCGGCGCTGGCGCGTCGTTCGCCGGTTTGACCGTGGACCAGTTCCAGCGGCGCACGAGCTTGATGGAATACAACCGCGCCTCGCTTAAAAAGGCGCTGGCCGCCGTGAAAAAATTCGCAGAACTCGAAGGCCTGGGCGCGCACGAGAAAAGTGCGGAAACGAGAATTTAACGGGCAATGAACATGAACGGATATTCACCCGCGCAATTGGCTGCCTTCATTGACCACACGCTTTTGAAGGCGGACGCGACGGCCAAAGACATCGAAAAGCTTTGCGCCGAGGCACGCGAACATAGATTTTTCTCCGTTTGCGTCAACGGCTCGCGCGTTGCCGAGGCGCGGCATTTTTTGGAAGGCACAGAGGTCAAAGTCGCCGCCGTGGTCGGTTTTCCGCTCGGCGCGATGTCAACGGATGCGAAGCGGTTTGAAACGGAGGCGGCGATTGACGACGGTGCGCAGGAAATTGACATGGTGCTCAACGTGGGAAAATTGAAGGACGGCGACGACAAATTTATTTTGCGCGAACTGTGCGACGTGGTGGAAGCCGCCAACGAACGGACAGTGAAGGTGATTTTGGAAACCTGCCTGCTGACGGACGAGGAAAAAATCCGCGCCTGCAAACTGGCCATCGAAAGCGGCGCGCATTTCGTGAAAACATCCACCGGCTTCGGTGCCGGCGGCGCGACGATTGCCGATGTGAAATTGATGCGCGCAATCGTCGGGCCGAAATTCGGTGTGAAGGCTTCCGGCGGCATCCGGGATTTGAAAACCGCGCTGACAATGATTCAGGCCGGCGCGACAAGGCTCGGCGTTTCGGCGGGTGTGGCGATCGTAAAAGGACTTGCAGAAAGCCCGGCAACTTTATATTGAAGGTGAAAACGTATGAAAAAAGTAATCGGAATTATATGCTTGGTTATCGGCATCCTGCTTCTCATTTGGGGACATCGCATAGCGGAATCTCCCAATTCGACAGTCCAGCAGTTTTTTACGGGCGCGCCGTCGAAGCGCGAAATGTATTACTACATTGCCGGTGTCGCACTGACAATTTATGGCGTGGCTCAATTTTTTTGGCCGAAAAAATCCAACTAACGCCGTCAATTTCCCGCTGCTTCTTGCGGGCCTTTGCCGCCGTTGAGCAAAAATAAAACCGCCATGCGGATGGCGAGCCCGTTGGTCACCTGCTCCAAAATCAGCGAACGTTTGCAATCGGCGATTTCACTGTCAATTTCCACGCCGCGATTGATCGGACCGGGGTGCATGATGAGCGCGTCAGGCTTGGCCTTGGCCAGGCGCGCCTTGTTAAGGCCGTAAAGCTGCGTATATTCGCCGATGCTCGGAAACATCGTCTTGCGCTGGCGCTCGTGCTGGATGCGCAGCAGATGAATGATGTCCGCCTCGCGAATGGCTTCTTCCACGTCGTAAGTCACGCGGCAGCCCATTTGCTCGAAGGTTTTCGGAACGAGCGTGGACGGGCCGCACAGCGTCACGTGCGCGCCAAGTTTTGTCAGCGCCCAGATGTTCGAGCGCGCGACGCGGCTGTAAAGGATGTCGCCAAGAATCGTGACGTTTAGCCCGGCGAATTTTTCCTTGTGCTCGCGGATGGTGAATGCGTCGAGCAGCGCCTGCGTCGGGTGCTCGTGCGCGCCGTCGCCTGCGTTGATGACGTGGGCGCCGAGGACGCGAGAGAGAAAATGCGGCGCGCCGCTCGCGCTGTGCCGCATGACGATGAAATCCGCGTTGAGCGCCTCCAGATTTTTGGCGGTGTCCTTGAGCGTCTCGCCTTTTTTAAGCGACGATGCCTCGGCGGAAAAATTGATGACGTCGGCGGAAAGCCGCTGTTCGGCCAGCTCAAAGCTGATGCGCGTGCGCGTGGACGGCTCGACAAACAGGTTGACGACGGTCTTGCCGCGCAGCGCCGGAACCTTTTTGATGGCGCGCTCGCCAACGGCCTTGAAACCGCGCGCGGTGTCGAGCACGGTGACAATTTCATCCGCCGTGAGCGACTCGATGTCGAGCAGATGTTTGCGGTGCCAGCTCATTTTTTCTTCAAAATCGCCTCGTCCTGCGCCGCGCCGGATTCGGTGAGCAGCAGGGAAATTTTTTCGTCCAGCGCAGTCGGAACGTTTTTGCCGACGAAATCCGCCTTGATGGGCAGTTCGCGGTGGCCGCGGTCAATCAGCACCGCGAGCTGGATTTTTTTCGGCCGGCCAAAATCGTTGAGCGCGTCCATCGCCGCGCGCGTGGTCCGGCCGCTGAACAGCACGTCGTCCACCAGCACGATGGTTTTGCCGGTCACGTCGAACGGGATTTCCGTGGGATGAATCGTCGGCGCGGCGCGCTGGTCCAGATCGTCGCGGTGCATGTTCACGTCGAGGACGCCGACGGGCACGGGATGATTCCAGATGCCGGCGAGAATTTTGGCGAGCCGCGCCGCGAGATGGTCGCCGCCGGTCGGGATGCCGACCATTGCGACTTCGGCGCTATGCTCGTTGCGCTCGGCGATTTCGTGCGCGATGCGCGTGAGCGCGCGCTGAATCGCGGTGGCGTCGAGAATGACAGTGGAATCAGGCATCGTAAAAAATCCTCCGCATTCTCGTCCTCATTGTCTTCCTCGAAAAGTCGAAAATTGAGGATGATGAACAGCCAGAAAAGAAAACCGCGAATCCTTTCCGCCGGTGTGCGGAGGCGATTCGCGTGGCGCGTTGGGCGTTCATAACTTCCTTTGCGACCTCGCGGGGCCGCGTTAAAGGAACAAATTATCCGTTCAATTTGAGGCGGCGGCCTGGCGATTTTTGCGCCAGCTTGAGCGGTGCTTGATGATCCAATCCGTCAGCGCCCGCTCGAAGCCGATGTCATGTCCGGCCTTTTCCGACTCAATCCACTTATGCTTGAGAATTTCCTCGCGTTCCGCCTGAAACTCGCGATAAAGCGAGGAGTTCTTCAGCAAATCGTTCGCCGACGATGATTCTTTGGCAGCGTTCGACATAAATGTAGTTAAAACTTTAAGGCTTCGCGGCCAAACTGGCAACTAAAATAAATGACTCAAAACAAATCAGTTGGAAAGCGAGCGGTGAAACGGGCCAATGGAATTCACATCAGTTTCTTCCGCAACGTTTCGGCAATTTGCACAAACGCCCTGCCCGCCGGATGGTTCGGCGCGGCAACCACCACCGGCATTCCGCGGTCGCCGGCTTCGCGGATTTCCGTGAAAATCGGCACTTCGCCGAGGAACGGGACGTTTTGCCGCGCGGCTTCCGCTTTGCCTCCGCCGTGGCCGAAAATTTCCACGCGCTCGCCGTTTGGCGTGGTGAAGTAACTCATGTTTTCCACGATGCCGAGAATCAGCACGTTCACCTTGTTGAACATCGCGATGCCCTTGCGCACGACGCCGAGCGACGCCTCCTGCGGCGTGGTCACGATGACGCCGCCGTCCAGCGGCACGGTCTGGCAGAGCGAGAGCTGCGCGTCGCCGGTGCCCGGCGGCAAATCCACGAGCAGAAAATCCAAATCGCCCCACTCGACCGCGAGCAAAAATTGCTGGATCGTTTTCGTGATCATCGGTCCGCGCCAGATCACCGGCTGGTCGTCCGTGAGCAGCAAACCGATGCTCATGACCTTCACGCCGTGCGCGACGGGCGGGACGAGCCGTTCTTCGGCGCTGACCGTCGGCTTTTCATAAACGCCCATCATCAGCGGAATGCTCGGCCCGTAAATGTCGCAATCGAGCAGGCCGATTTTCGCGCCGAGATGCTGCAACGCGCACGCGAGATTTGCCGCGCACGTGGATTTGCCCACGCCGCCCTTGCCGCTGGCGATGGCGACGACGCGTTTGACGCCCGGCACCTTGGTTTGATTCGCAAATGGATTTTGCGGCGCGGCCTGGCCGGCGGCGGGCAGTTTGATTTCGACATGAACGTGTTTGACGTCCGGCAAATTTTTCAAAAGCTGTTCGGCTTCGGCTTTGATTTGTTGCGCGGCTTCGGGGTTCGGCGACGTCAATTGCATCGTCACACTCACCGCGCCGTTTGCCACGGAAATTTCCTTCACGAGTCCGAACGAAACGATGTCGCGCGAAAAGCCGGGATATTTGACGGCTTTCAACGCGTCCAAAACTGTATCTTGCGAAAGCATTAGGCAGACAAAATGCCAGTTTCGCATCTGAAAACAAGCGCGCTCCAGACTTGCACGAAGATTGATTGCATGGAAGACTGTTCGTTCGATAGAAAGTTGACTATGAAGCAAAAAACAGACAGCGGGGCGGAATTGCTGGTCGAAAAGTTTTCGCAATTTGAATCCGCAGCGCAGCCGAACTGGCTTTTGCCGCTGCGCCAGGCGGGCATCACGAGTTTTGCCGAACTCGGTTTTCCGACGCTGCAAGATGAAGATTGGCGCTTCACGAATGTCGCGCCGATTGAAAAGCTGCCGTTCCAACCCGCGCGCGAGGTCGCGGTCAACGGCGCGGAAAGCAAGGTGTTGAACGATGCTGTTTTCGCAAAGCTGTCCGGAGACCGGCTCGTGTTCGTGAACGGATTTTTCTCGGCGAAATTATCAAGCATCAAGCCAGCGGCCAAAGGCGTGCAAATCGAAAATCTTTCCGCCGCGCTGGCCAAGGACTCCGCGCTCATCGAAAAGCATCTCGGCAAACACGCGCACACGAAGGACAATTGTTTTGTCGCGCTGAACCAGGCGTTTTTCTCCGATGGCGCTTTTATTTTTGTTCCGCCAGGCGCGGAAATCGCCGAGCCGGTCCAATTGATTTACATTTCCTCGGCGAAACACAGCGGCGAAACGATTCAGCCGCGCAATCTCATCATTGCCGGGGCGAACAGCCGGCTGACCGTCGTTGAAAGTTATTTGAGCGCGAGCGACGCGGCGTATTTCACCAATGCCGTCACGGAAATTGTCGCCGGCGACAATGCGGCCATCGAACACATCAAGCTGCAGGACGAGGCGGTGAACGCATTTCACATCGCGACGATTGCCGGTGAATTTGGCCGCGCGAGCAACGTGAACGTCCATTCCTTCGCGCTCGGCGCAAAATTGTCGCGCAACAACATCCGCACCAAGCTCGCGGGCGAGGGTCTGGAATGTATTTTGAACGGGCTTTACCTGACGAAGGGCGAGCAACTGGCCGACCATCACATGATTGTCGAGCACGCGCGGCCGCATTGCGCGAGCCACGAATATTTCAACGGGATTTTGGACGACAAGTCGAAGGGCGTTTTTCACGGGCGCATTTACGTCCATCCCATCGCGCAAAAAACCGACGCGAAGCAGACGAACAAAAACCTGCTGCTTTCCGACGACGCGACGGCGGACACGAAACCGCAGCTCGAAATTTACGCCGACGACGTGAAATGCACGCACGGCGCGACTATCGGCCAGTTGAACGACGAAAGCATTTTTTATTTGCGCGCCCGCGGCATTGGCGAAGACACGGCGCGGCGGATGTTGATTCATGCCTTCGCCGACGAAATTGTCGAGCGCGTGAAATGCGCGCCCGCGCGCGAAGAATTGAACAAACTGGTTTGGGACCGGCTGGAGGCGAACCATCATCTTGCAAGGACGAAATGATGAAACCGTGCGCTGGCGCGAATGACTAAAGAATCCCCAAATATCCAAATGACGAATGGCCTTGGCAGTTTGTCATTCGCGCTTCGTCATTCTTTAGTCATTGGGATTTAGTCATTGGTCATTTCATTTATCAGCCATGTTCGACGACATCAACGACCTTTATCAGCAGGTCATCCTTGACCACTGCAAACAGCCGCGGAATTTCCACGAAATGCCGCAGGCCACCTGCTCGGCGCAGGGCCACAATCCGCTGTGCGGCGATCAGTTGAAACTTTTTCTGGCGCTCGACGGCGAAAAAATTACCGACATCAGCTTCGTCGGCTCCGGCTGCTGCATTTCCAAGGCGTCGGCGTCGCTGCTCACGGAATTTGCGAAAGGCAAAACAAAATCGGACGTCGAAAAAATGTTCGGGCAGGTCCGCGAAATGGTCACGACTGGAAATATTTTGGGCGACGTCGGGAAACTCGCCGTGTTCGCGGGCGTCCACAAATATCCGGCGCGGGTGAAGTGCGCGATTTTGTCGTGGCACGCGGTGATGGCGGCGTTGAAAGGCGAAAGCAAGCCGGTCAGCACGGAAAACGAGGAGACCTGAAAATTGTTCGTTGACAAAAACAACGGTTCCCTTGAGCGCCTTAATTTCAAACTGAGCTTTTCACGCTTGGCTAAACGCAGCCGTTTCCCCCAAAAACAGCAATTGTGAACAAAATTTGAAATTTGTGAACAACTTTTGAAATGCGTATCATATGTGCAAAAACCCCGATAAATACAGTGTGAATATCGCATGTGAAGAACCTGTCATTAAGATTTAACAACTCTTTTTAGGGCAATTATATCCTTGACTCACCACTTGACGCCAAGCGGGGAGGTGGGGCATGATTGCTTCCCGTGAGCGGTCAAACCCCATCTCGGCGTTGCGGCAGTTTTTGGAATGCGCCGATTTGGATTCTGGAAAGGTCTATGT
>DATJRH010000008.1:0-110296 GCA_035504945.1 Candidatus Aquilonibacter sp.
TTTCCAGATGCTTGCGCGCGGTGTCATCATCGGGAAAGCGGTCAATGATTTGAATCAGCGTTAAATCCTTCAGCGGCGATTTCGTTTTCATGGCTCAAAGATGCCATGACGCTGATTGTTTGTCAAGTAGATAATCCCAAAAATCTTCGCTCCAGCCCTTGACAAATGCCATTTCCCCTAGAACCTTGCCCGTGGGCAGGGCAAGGATGGCGCAGGCCATAGCCAAGCCACGAAACACTTTAACGCATCTTTTACCACGCTCCAAAGAAAAACGTTTTCCATGTATCCCACTACCCCGCCGAACTTGACATTGCTTTTGAAACGGGGATAGTTCAGGAAATTATGTTTTATTCAAGCTTATCGGGCATGGGGATGTTCTCAAAACGAGGCATGGCGGCAGTTGGTTTGGACGAGGCCAGGGCGGAGGCCGATGAAACAAAATCAGAGGCGGATTTGTTGAAGCACGACGTTGACCGGTTGATGATGATTACCGAGGCGCTCTGGACGTTCATGAAAAAGGAGCATGGATATTCAGATGATGATTTGGTCAAGGCCATCAACGCCATTGATCTGCGAAACAGCGGAGCGGACAAGGACGCGCAGGAGAAATGTCCAACTTGCGGCCGGATGGTGTCGGCGCATCGGCGGCTTTGCCTTTACTGCGGCAATCCGGTTCCCGAAAGTTTGTTTGAGCCCTGAGGTCCTTGCGGACGGTCACCGGACAACTCTTCCGTGTCAGTTGCGGCCAAAGAAAATGGTCTTTTTGCTTGCGCGGCTAGGCATGGCCAGAATTTGCACCAAGCCGGACGGAATTGCCAGCGGAAAGTGAAATTCACGATTTCAAAATGATACAATACCGAAATTCCAGACAGAATGACAGAAGGTTCGGAATGAATTATTGGTAGTTGAACATGACTTTCATCACTCGCGTATCGGAACCGAAGGCAGCGCGGATGGCGGCGGGCCAGGCTGGATAGGGTGCTCCGGCTTGAAGCGCGTGGAGGAAGAATTGTCCGAGCGCGTCGGTCAGGGTGTTTTGGACGATTTGCGGCGAGCTGACCTGTCCCGTTTCACTCAAGTCAAACTGGATGACGACTTGACCCGGAGGGACCTGGGCAAAATCATCGTGACTGGCTCCGACCAATTCCCTTTGGACCGAGTTGAGGAGGTATTGCATCAGCGTGTCATCGTAGTCCATGAAGACGTCGGTGGTTTGCACCGGCTCGATGCTGGCGCTGAAATTGCCCTGGGCATACACCGGCGGTTGTCCCGTGGCGGAAGGGATGTCGGCGGGAACATTGCGGGTTACCGAGAAATCCCAGGTATCGGCGACGGAACCGCTCATGATCAGCTTCAAATGGTAATCGCCGCTTTTGCGGATGGGCAAATTGAAGATGGCCGCCTTGTCGAGGTAGGCGTCGCCGCTCGCTTTGAAGACGACTGCGCCGGTGGCCGCTTCGTCCAACTCCAAGTCGAACGGCTGTGGCTGATTGTTGTTGCCATCCCAGAAGCCGTAACCAACAACCACCGCCGCCGGGGTTTGGCCGAGTCCAAAGGTGTTGCGGCTGACATAACCGGATCCCGGCATATCAAGATTCTCTCCTGGCATGGCCAGGGTGGTATAGACGCCGCGTTCCTTGACGGTGGCATTGCCTCCGCTGCTTGTGCCGGTGTCTCCGCCGGGGGTGTTGCAACCGGCAAGCAGGCAAATGCCCGCCAAGGCAAGCAGCACAGCCGGAATTTTTTTAACTCCAGTCACGATGTAAATTTGCCAGAAGCTTGTCTGGCCGCCAAGTCGGAAAGGAAAATCCACCGCAGGTTCAAGTTCTTCACGACGCAAAATTATTGAGTCATGCCGTCAACGCGTCTGGCGTCTGCGTGAAGCAGCGCAGACATTCCTGTCTGCGGGTGCGGGCGGCTTTCCACCAGCCCGTTTCGAAACGCCGGACAGAAATGCCCGGCCCATCAGCAGGCTGGAGAACCTGCTCGATGCGCTGGCGCGCGGGATAGTCAAATCAAGTTGGGACTGGCGTCGGTGGCGGTGCAGCTTTGTTCAATGGCCGTAGTCTTGGTCGTGGTCATCTTTGCGGGGCGGCGGCGCCGCGTGGTGCGGCGGCTCGCGTTTCGGAGCGTTGCCACGGAACCGCACATTGACGGTGGCGTGGGCGTGCCAGTCGGGATGAACTCTCACGTAATCGTGAAAACGCGCCAGCCGGACCGGGTCGCAGACAATCCACACGTTGCCGGGGCCGAGGTAGTAATACTGGTCGCCGTAAAGGCCGACGTATTCGTAACCGTCCCAGACGTAAGAATCAGGAACCACGGTGACCTCCGCCGCGACGGGCGGCGGCGGTCCTTCGACCACGCAACCCGGCATCAAGGCCAGAACCGCGAGGCTGCAAATACCGAGAACAATTTTATTTTTCATAATGTTGTGTGCGGTGGTTTTGGCGGCAATTCCGTTCAATGACCGTGGTTGTGGTCCTTTTTATCGGGAGTCGCCGCATCAGTCCGCGGATGTGCATGCCCCTGGGCGTCCAGGCGGTATTTCATATTGACCGTGGCGTGGACGCGCCAATCGGGATGGATTTTTACCCAGGCATGGAAACGCGCCAGCCGGACGGGATTGCAGACAATCCAGACGTTGCCGGGGCCGAGGTAATAATATTGATCACCGACCATGCCGACGTATTCGGTACCGTCCCAGACATAGGTGTCAGGAACCCCGACCGTCACCGCTACTGCGGGCACGGGCGCCTGCACTATTACCGTCGGAGGCGGCGGCGCGGGCACGCCGATCTGGATTGCGATCGCAGGCCTTGCCATTAATGGCAAAGCCGCCAGGCTGGCAATACCTGTCATTAAGCCAATTATTTTTGTATTTGTTTTCATGCCTCCACTTAAAGCTTGGAGTGTGCCGCCATTAAAATTCCCTTCTTTCACGGTAAAATCCAAATCGGCCGAGGACTTTTGACGCGCGATGCCGTTGAGGTGGTAACAATCCATGCAGACATGGCAAAAAACCATGCGATTGAGGGAGCAAACACGCCCGCAGCCTTTGCCCTGATTTATTACAGAATGGCAGAAGATTCCGAACCGTGACGAATCATTGTGAGGAAATGACGTGGACTCCGTTCGAGGTCACTTCCAAATCCAAACCGGCATAGATGCTCTGGGCGGAAACCGTTTCCTCCGGATTCTGCTTCAGATACTCCAATTGGGCCTGCAACGCCGCCGGGTCGTGGAATTTTTGCTCCACCACGAGCCGCGCGGCCACGTCCCGGCGCAAACCATATTCCACCGAGGCATAATTTTTGTCGGCCTGGACCAGATTGGTCTCGGTCAGGGCGAGTCGGGTCGTGAGTTGGGCGACCTGGTTGGTCAAATCCGTGACGCGGAGGCTGAAGGTTTCGTTGCTCGATTCCATTTCCGATTTCATTTCCGCGACCTGCTGGTTCAAGTTGGTGACTTGTCCGGCATCGAGAGCAACGGTGGATTGGGAGTCGTTCAACTGATTTGAAAGCGTCAAGGCGGCGGACTGGCATTGGTCGAGGCTGTTGGAAAATTCGATGATTCTTCCATTGCACAGGGAGATTTGCATCTGCGCCGAGTCCAACTGGTTCGAAAAATCGGCAATCGCGCCGGCATCACCGGCCTGCTGCGCATTGTCAACGTGTTTTATCACGATTAGAGCAATGACCAACACGGCGCAAACCAAAGCGAGGGCGACAGTCAAATATTGTTTCATACGGAAAAAGATTCTTCATGGCGCTGCGGCTGGTTCCCTGACGGAACCGGCCTTGATGCCGGCAGTTTGAGCGTCATGATGTTTTGTCCTTTCCGCGCGCATCTTGAAAAATTCATTTCATCTTGGCAAGGGCAATTGATTCGGTAAGAAAGAATTCACAGAATTGTAAGAATTGAATTTTGTTCGTTCTATTGATTCTGTCTAAAATTGGCCCCGGCTTGCGGGGTCCGCCGCAATTCCATGGGAGCAGAATCTTGCGAAGCCGGCAAAACCGTGTTTAATCCTCCGGCGCGGGTTGCCATTCAATCCGCCAAAAGAATTTTGATGAGCGCGACCAATTTGCCACCCCTGTCATCGTCGTCGGAAACGAACAACGCGACGGTGATGGAGCGCATTTTTCACCATTTCTCCGGGCATGAATCGTCCACGGGAATGCGGCTGCTGCTCCTCGTGGTGCTGGTCATTCTGCTGCACCTGACGGTCAAGGCCATCCGGAACATCAGTGAATGGATCATCAGCAAAAGCCACGCGCAGAAAAGTCCGCTCGGCTTTGTCACGCAGCAGCCAAAGTTCATCACGCTCATCCAGCTCATCGCCAACGCGGTGACGTCCGTCATGTATTTTTTTGCAATTGGCCTGGTGTTGCAGGAATTGTTCAACCTTAATTTGGAGGATTATCTGGCCAGCGCCTCCATCCTCGCGCTGGCCATCAGCTTCGGTTCGCAGGGGCTGGTGCAGGACGTGGTCATCAGCCTGACGCTGATTTTTTCGGACGCGATGGACGTGGGCGATCTGGTGGAGATTGCCGGCACGGTCGTTGTCGTCGGCAGGGTGGAGGAAATCGGGCTGCGGTTCACCACACTGCGGAATTTTTACAATCAGGTGGTGTTCATCCCCAACCGCACCATCGCCAATGTGAGCCGGTTTCCGCACGGCGGGGTGTTTGCGTATGCGGACGTGCAGATTCCGGCGGGCGCAGACCAGGACAAGGCCGTCAAGATCATCGGGGACATCGCCAACGGGATGTGGATGCAGTTCGGTGCCATCATCCTGGCCGAACCGGTGATTGGGCCGGTGGAAACGGCGCCGGGCGGCGGCTGGGAATTTGTCCGCGTCCACTTCAAAATCTGGCCGGGACAGGGAAATCTGATTGAAACGACGTTCCGCCAGCAAATCATCAGCGCCATGAAAACCTTCAATCCGAATTATGCCGACTGGCAAGTGCCGGTGACCTACCGCGCGGCGGCGGCGGTCAAGAATGTGAGGCCGCCATCCAAGCCCGGCCAAACGCCGGGCGGATGAGTGGCGCGACTGGAGGGGTGATGGTGCATATTGACCCGAGTTTCCGGGCACTGGAAACGTAACAAATTCCCCGGTCGGCGTAATTACTATTGAAGCCGTGTCTATGTGGCGCGCCCAAGCTGTCATCACCATTCCACCGCGTCGCTTTCGCCGGGCTGGCTGCGATATCCGGGTGGCTCGATGGACGGTGCCTCTGCGTGGACCAACGGCGGGGCTAGGCTGCGAAATTGAATCGGAGGTTCAGCGCAACCGCCAAACGATGCGCGCCTTGTCCAAATCGTAAGGGGACATTTGCATTTTTACGCGGTCGCCAACGGTGAGGCGAACAAAACGTTTGCGCATCTTTCCGGAAATGGTGGCGAGGACAAGGTGTTTGTTGTCCAGCTCGACGCGGAACATGGTGCCGGGCAGGACAATTTTGATGCTACCTTCGATTTCAATCGCTTCTTCTCTCATGCAAATAAAAAAAGAGGCGGGGTCCGGTTCACCCGAACCCCGCCGTGAAATTTGCCAGCGATTAGTAGCGATCGCGACGTTGTCCGCCATAACCACCACCACCGCCGCCGCCGTATCCGCGGCGACCACCGCCGCCGCTAGGACGTTCTTCGCGAGGTCTGGCGACATTGACGGTAATAGCGCGCCCATCCAATTGCGCGCCGTTCAGGGCGGCGATGGCTTTTTGGGCTTCTTCTTCCGTGCTCATGGTCACAAAACCAAATCCGCGCGGACGGTTGGTGGTGCGATCCATCATCAGGTTCGTTTCAGTAACCGTGCCGTGCGCGGCGAACGCGTCGTTCAGGTCGTTTTCAGTGGTATTGAAGGAGAGATTTCCTACAAACAATTTATTATTCATGCAATGTTTTTGTCCGATTAACCGCACTTTTTAGACTGTTCCCGAACACCGGTTTAAAATCATCATTGAACGAAGTTCATTTGAGATTCCCATGCCTTGAAAGGGGCGAGCTATTAGACACGGAGAAAGCATCGCCGGTTTCCCGGCAATAGCAACAACTATCTGCAACTATTTTTTCAGGCGGCAAACCGGAGAAAATGCCGGAAGGCGAAAATAAAGCTTGAGTGAATCCCCAAATGAAGCGAGTATCTGCTTGAACAAACAAGACCGATTCGAGTTCAGGCGTTCACCGGAAGTTCTCCTTCTGTCTTCAAAATAGAAAGTTAGAGTTGTTTTATGTCCATGTTTCTTTTTTGGTGCGCCATCGGAATCGTTGCCGGAACCGTTTTCGGCTCGTTGTTCGAATGGACGTTGCACCGTTATTTGATGCATCGCTCCTTCTTTGTGAAATACTTTCGCTATCCGTTTGAACGGCACACGCTCGTGCATCATCACATTTTCAAAGCCGACCACACCTATCACCTCGTCCGCGAACCGGACAAAAAAACCATCCCGATGGCGTGGTGGAACGGGCCGGTGCTGGTGGCGGTTGGCCTGCTGCCGTTTTTGATTTCGGCCTTTATCTCCGAGAAATGGGGAATTTTGTGCGGGGCGGCGGTGGCCTGCTCGCTCTATTTCACGGCTTACGAATACATGCACTGGTGCATGCATCTGCCTAAAAAGCGGCACGTGGAACGTTCGGGAATTTTCTTCCGGCTCAACGGCCATCATCTGCTGCATCATCGTTACATGAACAAAAACTTCAACGTCGTTCTGCCGCTGGCGGACATGTGCCTGGGAACCTTGTTGCTGCGTTCGAAGATTGCCTTTGCCCAAGCGCAGGGTCCGTCGGTGCCGAATGTCCAGCCGAAGCGCTATTTGGCGCGCATGACAACCATTGGCAGTTGAAGTAAATGCCGAGCAGATTGCGCGACCGGCAGTTTCAATTTAATCGAAGCGCGAGGTGTGGCGTATTCGCATACCACAGAAGCCCGTCGCCTTTTCCAATTAATTTGACTTGCTTATAATTTGAATTTGAGTTATTTATAGGTCGTTACCCAATAACGGCAAATAAATTGCCGTCGAAAACGAAAGGAAAATTATGCATCTGTTATTATTCACGCCGATGCTGGCCAGCGACGCTTGGGTTGCCCCCAGCGGAGCGCTCTTCTTAGTCATCATTTCCATTCTAGCGGTATTGCGTCGCTGACCATCGGCGCTCCGGCCAGCAATCTGGCTGAAAATCTGCGGAACAATCAAGCGCCGGCATGGCGCTCACTCTGGTTTTTTTCATTTCAATATCGCGGCGAAAAGCCCTGCTTTTAGATTTTAACGTCAAATGAGGCGCTGCCGGGATTTCAGACTGACTCACCAACGAATTTTGGGTGGACACGGAAAATTTTGAGCCATATAGTCGGGGCGCTTTATGAACAAAGAGCAACTGGATCGGTTGCTGGACGCGATGGTTCAATCCGCCGACGGTGTTTCAGATTTGGTCTTCGTGACGGGAAGGCCGATGCAGGTTGAGACTCAAGGCGAGCTCAAGCCATTTGTCCACGAACTGGCCGTTCCGGCGCTTACCAGCGAATACATTGAAGCCATGGCCGGGGTCATCATTGATAAAAAACCGCGGCTGCTGCTGGATTTGAAGGAGCAAGGCTCGTGCGATTGCGGTTATACGCTGAAAAGCGCCTGCCGGTTTCGCGTCAACATTTACTTCGAGAACGGAAATTACGCGATGGTGATGCGTCACTTGAAGCCGCTGATTCCGACTTTTGAATCGCTCAAACTGTCACCGGTCTTTCATGAGATCATCAAGGAGAAAAACGGCATCATTTTTGTGACCGGCGGCACGGGCATGGGCAAGACGACGACCATTGCCGCAATGCTGAACGAAATCAACAAAACACGGGACATCCACGTCCTCACGCTGGAAGATCCGATTGAATTTGTGTTCACGCCGGTCAGGGCCACGTTCAGCCAGCGGGAACTGGGGCGCGATTTTTACAGTTTTCACAAAGGCATGCGCGCGGCCATGCGGGAGTCGCCGAAAGTTATTTTCATCGGCGAAATCCGCGACCGCGAAACGATGGAGATCGTATTGAGCGCGGGAGAAACCGGGCATTTGGTTTTCAGCACACTGCACACCACCAGTGCGGCCATGACGGTCAATCGCATCGTCGGCATGTTCGGTACGGATGAGGAGACCCAGGTGCGTGAACGGCTGGCGGGTGCGATGCGTTATGTCATCAGCCTGCGGCTGGTTCCGGCGATTTCGGGCGGACGGCTGCTGGCCACGGAAATGATGGGCAGCAACCTGCGCACGCGCGAAGCCATTTTGATGGGCGAAGCAGAAGGCCGTCATCTGGATGACATCATTGAGGCCGGCAGCGTCTATGGGTGGCACAGTTTTGAACAGTCGCTTTTCAAAGCCTACGAACAGGATTTGATAACCGATGAAACTGCGTTGCTCTACTGTTCCAATAAAATGAAAATGGTCCAGCGCCTTGACACCCTTTCTCTCAAAAAGCCGCGCAAAGGCTCCCACGACACTTCCATCTTGTTTGCAAATTTGAAGATGCAAGAGGAGGAAAAGAATCGTAACAAGCCCAAACAGTAAGTCACTTTCGCGCGGCAAGTCAGGTTTTTCCGGCTTCACACCGCTTCGACGCGACGAGCGTATGGTTGTTGATTCGAACCGCGCCACCGTTCAAAGAAAGCGAAGGTTGTGTTGCCGTCGCACAATCCATCGGCAAAAATCCTTCCCGCGTCATGACTGAAGGTTCAAAAACATGCAGCAACGAAACGGAACAGCATTTTCGTTATTGGTCGTGGTGGCTGCTGTTGTTTGTGGCCGTTTGGACGGCGGTCTATTTCGGCCTGGCGCACGATCCCGTCGGATTGTTCCGGCGGAATTGGATTTATATTCCGGTCGGCTTTTGCGGGGCGGTGCTGGGAAACATCTCGGCGGTGGGTGGCGGGATTGTTTTCATTCCAGTCATCATGTTTCTCTTTCAACTGCCGCCCGTGACGGCGCTGAAAATCGCGCTGGCCAGCCAGTCGTGGGGCATGACCAGCGGTGCCATCGGTTGGATTCAAAAACGGGTCGTTCCGCTGCGGGCGTTGAAACTCACCGTGCCGGGATTGTTGATTGGCAGTTCCATCAGTTCACTTGTGATTCATCCCAACGCGCTGCTGGTCAAATTGCTTTTCGGTCCAGTTTCAATTTTGCTGGGCGTCCTGACGGTGGTCCTTTCCCGAAGGGCCGGAAAAACGGCGGCCCTCAATCAAATTCCCCCGAACGCGTCAATTCCGCTGTTCGTAATTTCCCTTATTGGCGGACTCATCACGGGCTGGATCGCCATCGGCGAAGGTGAGTTGGTCGCGGCGCTGTTGATGCTCGTTTATGGCGTGAACGTGACGACTTGCATCGGACTGGGCGTGCTGCTGCTGTCCATCAATTCGATTTTTCTGACGCTCATCCATCAATTTCTGCTGAACGGAATACCGTGGAACATCGCCGCCTTCACGGGGCTGGGCTGCGTTTTTGGCGCGCGACTGGCGCCTTACTTGAGCCGGCGCTCGAACCCGATGGTGCTAAAGACGATTTTCGCGGTCATTGCGATTTGTGACGGAATTCTTTTCATCATTCAATACGCGATTCTTCACCGGGCGGATTGATGGTTTACGCAGAAACGGACACTGCCAAGAGATTGCCCGCCGCAAAAAACTTGTTCTTTTTTGATTTTCCCTTGAATTTTTCATGTTCATTCGTGTCCATTCGTGGTTAGCTTTTTACAATGAAATTGTCCTTGTTGGCCATTTTGCTCGGTGTCGGCATGAGCGTGCCGCAGATTTACGGAATCGTCAGCCCGCAAAAATTCGCGGCGTCCGTCCGCAAATTCCCGCGCAACCTGCCCGCCGGCATTTTTCTCATGTTGCTCGGGACGGCGTGGTTCGTCTGGAACGTCAACACCGAGCCGATCGCGGATTTTTCCGCTTTCAAACCTTACATGCTTTCGGCGTTTGCGGCGGTGGGAATTTTGTCGTGCATTTTTGTGCAGGATTTTCTCGCCGTGCGCGGCCTTGCCGTCGTCATGCTGCTGCTGGCAAAGCTGATGGTGGACACCGGACGCCCGCATCTGGGCGAATCACCCTGGGTGCTGGTGATTCAAACCTGGGCTTACGTCCTGGTCGTCGCCGGAGTCTGGTTCACGGTCACGCCGTGGAAATTGCGCGATTTTTTGAATTGGGGAACGGCAACCGAAACCCGCATCCGAGTCGGCAGCACCATCCGGCTGGCCTTTGCGCTCTTCGTTTTGATTCTCGGCCTGACCGCGTTTCGCGCGATGTGATTTAATGGGAATTATTTTTTCCCGCTGACGGCGCGACAATCACTTCAATTTCCTTCGCGCGTAATTGTTCAATCAAGCCGGGCGGCGCCTGATCGTCCGTGACAATGGTGTCAACGCTGTCAAGTCCGCAAAGCGGCAGGACGGATTGGCGGCCGAACTTCGCGTGGTCGAGGCAGAAAACCACCTGGTGCGCGGCGCGGATCATCGCCTGCTGAATGTCAATCATGACGCCGTGCGAATTGGTGATGCCGTCGAGGGTGATTCCGCCCGCGCTCATGATGGCAACGTCCGCGTGAATTTTTTTTGAGAACGCCTCAATCGCCAGCGGCCCGACCAAAACGCCAAGCCGCGGATAAATCACGCCGCCGCTCAAAATAAGTTCCACGCGGGTCGCGGCCGCAAAAAGATTGGCAACGGGCAACGAGTCCGTCACGATTTGCAGCGGCTTGTCTTCCAAATGGCGCGCGACGTGATAGCACGTCGTGCCCGCATCAATGATAACGGTTTGATTGGATTGAATCAGTCCGGCGCACGCGCGGCCGATGGCTTCTTTTTCGGATAGTTGACGCGTGTCGCGCGCGGAAAAAATAAATTCGTCCGTTTTCGGATTCACGATGCGCGCGCCGCCGTGCGTGCGCTTCAAATTTCCACTCGATTCCAAAACGGTCAGGTCGCGCCGGACGGTGGAAACCGACGCGCCAACTTGTTTGGAAAGTTCTTCGAGCGAGGAAAATTCGACCTTTTGAAGATACTCTTCAATGCGATATTTCCGCTCATCTGCCGTCATTTGAAAGGAATCTGATAGATTTTGAAAGATTTTGCAAGAAAATTGTTGACTTATTTTCAAAATCGGTAAAAATCTTGAAAATTTGTGATTGCGACCACGCCAGCACCGCATCGTGCCGTTGTCGAACATTTGGTTCGGCAAGCCGTCTATTCGCGTCTCGGCAGGCCGTTGCCGCGGGCGGCGGCGGCGCCAAATCCGCTCGTCGTGAACATCAGCGCGCGCCACTGCCACTTGACACAAGAGACTGTTGAAATTCTTTTTGGCAAAGGGCATCAATTGACGGTTCACAAGTGGCTTTATCAGGAAGGACAATTTGCAGCGAAGGAAACGCTGACGCTCATCGGCCCGCGCAGCCGGGTAATTTCCAATTTGCGGATTCTCGGCCCGTGCCGGAATTTGAATCAGGTCGAACTGGCCTACACCGATTCCATCGCGCTCGGTTTCGACATTCCGCTGCGCGCATCCGGCAACATCAAGGACACGCCCGGCGCGATGTTAATGGGGCCGAACGGATTTTTCGAGATGAAGGACGGCGTGATCCGCGCGCTGCGGCACGTCCATTTGAGCCCCGACGACGCGGATTTTTACGGCGTGAAAGCCGGCGACGAAATGAAATTGAAAATCGGCGGCCCCTGCGGCATCACCCTCGGCAAAATGCTTTGCCGCGTGGACAAAAGTTTCAAGCTGGAAGTCCACATTGACACGGATGAAGGCAACGCCTGCAATTTGCAGCCCGATACGCCGTGCGAATTGCAAAAATGATTTTTCTCAACTCTCAACCATCAACCAAAATAAAATATGAGCGAAGCAATAGGCATGATTGAAACAAAAGGCTACACCGGCAGCATCGAAGCCAGCGATGCGATGGTCAAGGCGGCGAACGTAAGCCTAGTGAAAACCATCCCCATCGGCGGCGGCATGATCACCGTGATTGCCAAGGGCGACGTTGGCAGCGTCAAGGCGGCGGTGGACGCCGGCGCGAAGGCCGCCAGCAAGGTGGGCGAACTCATCTGTTCGCACATCATCGCGCGACCGCACGACGACGTTTTGAAGGTCTTTGTCAGCGCCGGCGCAAAATAAATTCAACCCTCAACCAAAAAAATTATGTCACAGCAAGCAGTTGGAATGATCGAATGCAAGGGGCTTTGCGCGTTGCTCGAGGCAACCGACGCCGCGCTCAAGGCCGCGAACGTCAGCTTCACCGGCTGGGAAAAAATCGGCAGCGGCTATGTCACGGCGTTTTTCCGCGGCGACGTGGCGGCGGTGAAGGCCGCGACTGACGCCGGCGCGGCGGCGGCCGCGCAAGTCGGCTCGGTCGTGAGCGTGCAAGTCATCCCGCGCCCGCACGAGGAATTGAGCGGCCTCGGAAAATGGCTCCAGTGATTTGTGAAAATTCTCGTCGCCAACATCGGTTCGACTTCGCTCAAGTGGCGGCTGTTCGATTGCTCGGACGGCGGCGAACGGCTTTTGCACAAGGGCGGCTTCGAGCGCGTGGCTGATTATCCAAAGGCGATTGAGGACTGTCTCGTGGAATTGAAAAACGCCAACGCCATCCGGAGCGAAAATGATTTGAGCGCCGTCGGCTTCAAGACTGTCATCGCCAAAAATGTCACCGGCTGCGTGCGGCTGGACGAGCGCGTGTTGCAGGCGATGACGGATTACAACGGCCTCGCGCCCGCGCACAACCCGCCTTACATCGCGGGTATCAAGCTGTTCGCGCGGCGCGTGCCAAAAGTTCCGCTCATCGCGCTTTTTGAAACGGCGTTCCACCAGTTCGCGCCGGAAGCTTCGCAACGCTACGCTGTGCCGGAAACGTGGCATCAAATCGGCGTGCGCCGGTTTGGTTTTCACGGCGCGAGCCACAAATTCATCGCCGAACGTTCGGCGGAATTGCTCGGCCGCGGCGACGTAGCCGAGCGAGCGCGCCGACTTTACGTGAACAACGGAGCGACGAAAATTTCCGGCGAACCGCTGCGCGTGATTTCCTGCCATCTCGGCGGCAGTTCGAGCATCACCGGAATTTTGAACGGCACATCCATCGGCACGAGCATGGGCATGAGTCCGCAATCCGGCCTGCCGCAAAATAACCGCGTCGGCGACCTCGACGCCGAGGCGATTCCCTACGCGGTGAAAACGTTTGGAATTTCCATCGAGGAAGCGCAGCGGCAATTGACGAAGGAATCCGGCCTGAAAGGCTTAAGCGGCGTTTCCAACGACGTTCGTGAAATCGCGGAAGCCGCCGCCAAGGGTGACGCGCGTGCAAATCTGACGCTGGACGTTTTTGTCGCCAGCGCGCGGCATTGGATTGGCGCGTGGTTTTTTGAATTGAACGGCGCGGACGCGATCGTTTTCACCGCCGGCATCGGCGAGAATCATGCGGGCATTCGCGCGGCGGTTTGCGCGAACCTCGAAAATCTCGGTATCAAGCTGGATCTGGAAAAGAACAAATCCGTTTGCGCGACCGAGGCCGTCATCAGTGCGCCGGATTCGCGCGTGAAAATTTTTGTGATTCCAACAAACGAGGAACTGGTCGTCGCGCGCGAGGCCAGACGATTTCTTGAAAACAAAATGAATTGATTCTCAACACTCAACCATCAACTGAATTATGGCACAACAAGCAATTGGCATTATTGAAACACGCGGGCTGGTCGCGTTGGTCGAGGCGACCGACGCCATGCTCAAGGCGGCGAACGTGGAACTCGCCGGCCCGATGACGCAGGTCGGCAACGCGCTCGTCAGCTCGGTCGTCGTTGGCGACGTCGCTGCGGTCAAGGCCGCCACCGACGCCGGCGCGCAGGCCGTCAAGGCCATCAAAGGCGAACTCGTCAGCGTCCATGTCATCGCGCGTCCGCACAACGACGTGGAAGCGGTGCTGCCGAAGAAAAAGTAGCTGGAAGCGGGAAGTTGGAATTTAGAACGGCGCGCGCCGCCGAAATAATTCCAGCTTCCAACTCCTGACTTCTAACTCCTGATTTTATGTTCTTGGCCAAAGTCGAAGGCGCAGTGGTCGCCACGAAAAAGGACCCGACGATGAACGGGCGCAAACTGCTTTTGCTGCGCCCACAGCTCGTTGACGAAAAGGACCCGGCCAAATTTCGTCCCGGCGTCAACACCATCGTCGCCGTGGACAGCGTGGGCGCGGGCATCGGCGAAATGGTTTTGTTCACGCAAGGCAGTTCCGCGCGCCTTGCGCCGAATCTGAAGGACACGCCGGTGGACGCCGTCATTATTGGCATCGTGGACACCGTGGACGTTTTGGGGAAAATAATTTTTAACACGAACAAGTCTGCGTGAAGCCGGATAAAACATGAGCGCAGTGAATGAAACATTAATCCGCGATGTCGTCGCCGAAGTGATGGGACGATTAAATGGAAATTCCGCGCCGGCAAAATCCTCGCCCGCACCCGTTCCGGCCACCGCCTCGAAAAATCCAGACGCTGCCTGCGGCTGCGAACACAAGGCCAAATTGCGCCCGGCGGTCGCTTTGCGCGGGAAATTTGGAATTTTTCAGGATGCAAATGAAGCCTGCGCCGCCGCGCAGGAAGCGTATTTGCAGCTTCAGGAAAAGGGCGTCGCCGCGCGCCGCAAGATTGAGGAAATCGTCAAAATCTTTTGCGATAAAAATGCCGAGGCCTGGGGCAAGTTGGAATTGGACGAGACGAAAATCGGCCGGCTCGACCACAAAATCGAGAAGCTGAAAATCATCAAGCTTGTTCCCGGCGTGGACTGGTTGAATCCCTATGGCCGCAGCGGTGATCATGGCATCACGCTGGAGGAATATACGCCGTTTGGCGTCGTTGGCGCGGTCACGCCCAGCACGCATTCAGTCCCGACGATGAGCGGCAACATTGTCAACATCGCCGCCGCCGGAAACGCCGTCGTGTTCAATCCGCATCCGGGCGCGGCGCGTTGCGCGGCGGCGGCGGTTCGCGCCTATAACGAGGCGATTTACCGCGAGACGGGAATTGAAAACATCGCGTGTGTCGTCGAAAAACCAACGCTCGAAAGTTTCAATGCGATTTGCAAAAACGAAAACGTCCGGCTGCTGCTCGTCACGGGCGGGCCGATGGTGGTGAAGGCGGCGATGCAGACCGGCAAGCGCGCGATTTGCGCCGGACCGGGAAATCCGCCGGTGCTGGTGGACGACACCTGCTGCCTGAAACGCGCGGCGAAGGCGATTGTTCAAGGCGCGGCTTACGACAACAATCTTTTGTGCATCGGCGAAAAGGAAGTTTTCGTCCTCGACCACATCGCGGACAAATTGATGGAACAATTGTCGCAGAACGCCGCGGTGAAATTGTCGAACGCCCAGTTGGACGCGCTGACGAAGGCGGCGTTCACTTTCAAGGAAGGGCAGGCCGGCGGCTGCGCGCACGCGAGCGTCAACAAGGATTTTATCGGTCGCGACGCGCCGGTTTTGGCGAAGGCGGCGGGCGTGAACGTTCCGGCGGGAACGCAGTTGCTTTTCGCCGAGACCGACGCGAAACATCCGTTCGTCGAAGAGGAGCAGATGATGCCGTTCATCCCCATTGTGCGCGTGAAAAGCATCGAAGAAGGCATCGAATACTCACTCGAAGCCGAACACAATTACAAGCATACGAGCATCATCCATTCGCACGACGTGGAAAACATGACGGCGATGGCGCGCGCGATGGACACAACGCTGTTCATCAAAAACGGCCCGTGCATGGCCGGCCTCGGTCTGGGCGGCGAAGGTTATTTGAGTTTTTCAATCGCCACGCCAACCGGCGAAGGCATCACCAATCCGCGCACATTCACGCGCGTGCGCCGCTGCGTGATGGTGGATAATTTGAGGATTTATTAAATGCTGCTCGCAAGAGTTGAAGGCAATGTGGTCGCCACTCGCAAGCATCCCAGCTACGAGGGCTGGCGGCTCGTGATTTGCCAGCCGATGAGCGCGGCGGGCGACGCGGAAGGCTCGCCGATGGTGGCGATTGACGCGCACGGCGCGGGATTGCACCAGCAGGTCGTGATTTCGTCCGATGGACTGGCCGCGCGCAAGGCCGTCGGCAACGACAAAAGTCCGGTGCGCTGGATGGTCACGGCGGTGATTGACGAAAGCGAGCCGGGAAAAAGAATTTGATGAAACTTGGAACTGTCATCGGTCGCGTCACTTTGAGCCGCAGCGTGGATTCGCTTCGCGGCGGGCGGTTTCTTGTCGTCAGCCCGTTCAGCCGCGAACAATACGAGCGCGGCCTCGGCGCGGCGGTCAGTTTTGGCAAAGACCCGAGCCTGGTCGTTTATGACGCCATCGGCGGCAACGTGCGGCAGGTCGTCGGCTACGAAGAAGGCCGCGAGGCCGCGCAACCGTTCGACCAGCCAACGCCGGTTGACGCCATCAACGCCGCGCTCGTGGACGAAATTTTTTATTCGCCGTTAAAATGAAAAATGTCATCAGTTTGAAAGATTTGGAAGCGATGGTTCGCAACGGGCAGGATTTTGGAAAAATTCCCGCCGACGCGATTCTCACGCCGTCCGCGCGCGATTTTCTGCTCGAACGCGAACTCGAAGCGCGCGGGACCAGGCCGGCCACTGCCGCGTCAAACGGAAAAATTTCCGCGCCCGCCAAGCCGCTCCATTCAAAAAGTTCCAAGGCCGAACTTGAAGCCTTTTTCAATTCGCCCTTTTGCCACGATTTGAAGTTGCAGATTTGCGAAATCGGCAAACGGCTTTGGGGACGCGCCTACGTGGACGGCAACGGCGGCAACATCGCCATCCGCGTCGGCGACGACATCGCCGTCTGCACGCCGACGCTCGTGAGCAAGGGTTTCATGAAACCGGAGGACATGTGCCTCGTGGATTTCGAGGGCAACCAGCTTCTGGGCGCAAAGCCGCGCACGAGCGAAATTCTCATGCACCTGCAAATCATGAAGCGCCAGCCGAAGGCACAGGCGACGGTGCATTGCCATCCTCCGTATTCGACGGGCTTTGCCGTCGCGGGCGTGCTGCCGCCGACTTGCATGATTCCCGAATTTGAAGTATTCGCATCCGTCGCCATCGCACCGTATCGCACGCCGGGCACGCCGGAAATGGGACAGCTCGTCGCCGAACTTGTGGACAAGCACAACGTGGTGCTCATGGCCAATCACGGCGTCGTCTCGTGGAGCCACAACAATGTCGAAGACGCCTACTTCAAAATGGAAATCCTGGAGGCATATTGCCGCACGATTCTCGTCGCCTCGCAACTCGGCGTGCCGCCCAAGACGATGACGGCGCCGCAACTGCAGGATTTGCTCAAAATCAAGCAGAGCCTCGGCATTCCTGATCCGCGTTACGGCCTCAAGGAATGCGAACTTTGCGACAACGACGAATGGCGTCCGGGCGTGACTTGCGCCGTTCCGCCCCACGATGAAGCGGTTGCCGGCAAGGATCCCGAAGCCGAGGCCGCCGTTCAAGCCATCACGGACCAGATTTTGAACAAGCTGAAAGGTTGAATTAATTTCCCGCCGTTGTAACGTCTTCGGCAATTATGGCGATTGCGGACATCAGGCGGGAATACTCGCGCGGCGGTTTGCGGCGCGCGGATTTGGACACGAATCCCATCGCGCAATTCCAAAAATGGTTCGCGCAGGCCGCCGTTCAAGGTTCCGGCTCCTACTGGCGGCGAATTGGCATTGCACTTTTCAAATTGTGGCACGCGCTCCTCGGCCACGCGCCGGTGGACGCGAACGCGATGGTGCTCGCGACCGTGGACAAAAATGGAATTCCCTCGACGCGCACGGTCTTGCTCAAGGGCATTGACGAACGTGGCTTCGTTTTCTTCACCGGCTACGACAGCCGCAAGGGCCGCGAACTGTCGGAAAATCCCCACGCCGCGTTGACGTTTTACTGGCCGGATTGGGAGCGGCAAATCTGTGTCGCGGGCACGGTTGAAAAAGTTCCGCGCGGGGAAACGGAAATTTATTTCAAATCGCGCCCGCGCGGCAGCCAGTTGTCGGCCTGGGCGTCAAACCAAAGCGACATTCTCGCCGACCGCGCCGCGCTCGAAGCGCGCTGGAATGAAATGGAGAAAAAATTTCCGAACGAAGTCCCGCTGCCGGAGGACTGGGGCGGCTTTGTTCTG
Organism: Candidatus Aquilonibacter sp.; assembly: GCA_035504945.1. Lineage (GTDB taxonomy): Bacteria > Verrucomicrobiota > Verrucomicrobiia > Limisphaerales > UBA11358 > UBA11358. The sequence continues at coordinate 18,169 of DATJRH010000008.1, forward strand.
AAACCGCGGCGGATTGAATTCTGGCAGGGCCGGCCAAGCCGCCTGCACGACCGCTTCGGCTATGCGCGGCAGGCGGACGGCTCGTGGAAACTGGAGCGGCTCGCGCCTTAAAATTTGTAAACCAGGCCGCTGACCAGTTTTACATCGTTGTCCTCGTATCCCGGCGCGGGCTCGTTTGCAAAGTTATCGTCCACGTAAATTTGCAGGCTGATTTTTTTCGTAATCGCGGTTTCCACACCAACCTCGGCGTTGAGCAGAAAATTGTCCGGTTTGTCCACCGGGGGGATGAATTCCACCTTTTGCCAAAAGCGCGCATGGTCGTTGAATTTGTATTCAAAGTTTTCGGCGAGGCGCAACGTGGGGTAGGTGTGGAATTCGTCGTCCAGCTTTTCATACATGACGCCGGGACCGATTTCGCCCGTCAGCGTGGTTTGCTTTTCCTTGATGAAATAATATCCCGCGCCCGGGCCGAATGTGAATCGGAACGTCACGTCCGCGATGCCATCGTGCAGCGCGTCCGCGCGCGCGTAGTCATACCAGCGGTCGCTGAACGAATGATTATATTGTCCATAACCGTGCAGGGTTTCGTTGTTTTCGATGGAATTTATTTCGCCATACGCCGCGTCCCCGCCCAAAGTCAATTCATTCAAAGCTGTCTTTTTAGTGGCCGTGAACTTGCCGGTGAACAGCACACTATCGCTGTTGCCCGCCGTCGCAGTAAGGCCGATGGCAACGTTGCCGCCCCATGCGGGCGGCGCATTCGTTTTCAAAACGGCGGGGGAATTGGTCGGGGCGGCGGATGCGCCGAAACCGCATCCGGCAAAAACGGCGGCGACAATGATGGCAATTATGTGTTTCATCAGACAATGGATCTGTTTCCTCTGGCAAACTCCGGCGAAAACCAAGAAGCGTTTCGGAAACGAAAACAGCGGTAAATTACCTCAAAACTTCCGGTGAGCAAGAATTTGTTTTAGCTTCTCGAAATAATTTTAGCAGGAGCCGTTTGCCGCGTTGACAGTTCCCTTCAAATCGCGCACGTCGCTGATTTTCTTCCGCTCCATAAATTCACGGATGCCGGCAATAGCATTCAACGCCGTCTGCGGATCGTAAAAATTCGCCGTGCCCACCGCCACCGCCGTCGCGCCCGCCATCAGAAATTCAATCGCGTCCGCCGCGTTCTGGATGCCGCCCATGCCGATGATGGGAATCTTCACCGCCCGCGCCGCGTCCCAAACCAGTTTGATGGCGATCGGTTTGATGGCCGGGCCGGTCAAACCGCCGGTGACGTTGGCCAGCTTCGGCTCGCGCGTCTCGATGTCAATCGCCATCGCCGGATAACTGTTCGTCACTGCCAGCGCGTCGCTGCCGGCGTCCTCGGCGGCTTTGGCGAACGGTGCGATGTTGACGACATTCGGGCTCATCTTGGTGATGAGCGGCAGCTTCGTTGCCTTCCGGCACGCGGCGACGACCTGCGCCAGCAATTTCAAATCCGTCCCAAACTGCGCGCCGCCTTCCTTGATGTTCGGGCAGGAGACATTTAATTCCAGAGCGCCGACGCCGCCGAGCGCGTCGAACCGCCGCGCCACCTCCGCGTATTCTTCCACCGTCGTGCCCCAGATGTTGATGATCGTCGGCACCTTCAATTCCTTGAGGAACGGCCAGTATTTTTTGATGAAGCCGTCCACGCCCGGCCCTTGCAGGCCGATGGCGTTGAGCATCCCGCTGGCGACCTCGGCGGTGCGCGGCGTGGGATTGCCGCGGACGGGATTCAGCCGGATGCCTTTCACCGTGACGGCGCCGAGCTGGTTCAAGTCCACCAGCCGCGCGTATTCCGCGCCGTAGCCGAACGTGCCGGACGCCACCGTCACGGGATTTTGCATCCGCATTTTGCCGATGTGGACGGACAAGTTCATAGCATTTCCTCCGGGCCGGAAAAGAAACATTCAACATTCAACACCGAACATTCAACACCGAACGAATGGCGGGCGCAATCGTCCTTGGACGTTGGGTGTTGAATGTTGAATGTTGAATGTTTTTTCATCGGTAAATTCATCCTGCCGCCTCCCACAAAACCTGCCTTGCATCAAACACCGGCCCTTCCGTGCAGGTGCGCTGATATTCCCAGCCATCTCCGACTTTGACCGGAATCACGCACGTCAGGCACACGCCGACGCCGCAGCACATGTGCTCGTCCATCGAAAGCTCGCAGGGCAAATCAAAATCCGCCGCGATTTTGCCGACGGCCTTCAGCAATCCCGTCGGGCCGCACGCAAACAGCTTGTAATTTCTGATTTCTGATTTCTGATTTCTGATTTCTGTCACCAGCGGCTGCGTGACCAAGCCCTTCTCTCCGTGGCTGCCGTCCTCGGTCGTCACCCGAACGTCCCAGCCGAGCGCGGCAAATTCTTTTTCGCACAAAATGTCCACGCGCTTGCGTCCGCCGACGAAGACGATGCCCTTTTGCGGCGAGCGTTGCGCCAGCAGAAACATCGCCGCCATGCCGTAACCGCCCGCGACGAGCAGCGGTGTTTCCCCGCCGCGCTTCGGCACGGTGAACCCGTGGCCGAGCGGCGCGATGACGCTGACCTCCTCACCCGCGCGCATCCGCGCCAGCGCGTCCGTGCCCTTGCCGACGGTTTTGTAGAGGATGGAAAACGTTTCGCCGGCAACTTGAAAAATGCTGAATGGCCGGCGCAGCAGCGCGTCCTTGAGCAGCGTGATGCGGACGTGGGCGAATTGTCCCGGCTGGACAAGGGGCGCGATTTGCGGCGCGCGCAGCACGAGCCGGAAATAGGAATCCGTGTCGCGCTCGTTGGAAACAATCTGGACGGTTTGTTCAAGCATGGCCTGTGCTTTTGAAAACCGCAGGTGAATTGTTCATGCTCGAATGCGGATGGCCGTCCAATTTGGCAGCGGCGCGCTCGCGGATTTTCCGGTAGGTGGCGAGCGCGAGCAGCGGCCAGGCGTTGCGGTAGATGTCGTATTTCAGATAAAACACCTTCGGGAAACCCGTGCCGGTCGTCTCGTCTTCCGTCCATGAGCCGTCAGGGTTTTGCGTGTGCATCAGGAATTCCACGCCGCGTTTGAGCGCGGGATTTTCCGGGTCGTCGAACGCGCACAATCCCATGACGGCCCACGCGGTTTGCGACGCGGTGCTGGGCCCCTGCCCTTTGAAAACCGGATCATCGTAGGTGTTGCAGCGTTCGCCCCAGCCGCCGTCCTCGTGCTGGACGCTTTCGAGCCAGCCACGCGCGCGCTGGAGCCAGTCTTCGTTCATGTTCCAATTCATCGCGCGCAGGCCGCGCAAGACCTGCCACGTGCCGTAAATGTAATTGACGCCCCAGCGGCCATACCACGAGCCGTCGGCTTCCTGATGTTCGCGGATGAATTCGAGCGCGCGCTCGACTTGCGAGTGGTCGGCCTTCCAGCCTTCGTAACCGAGCAGTTCGAGAATGCGCGCGGTGATGTCGGCGCATTCGGGATCGAGCATGGCGTTGTGGTCGGCGAAGGGGACTTTTTCGAGGATGTTCTTGGTGCAATCCTTGTCGAAGGACGCCCAGCCGCCGTCCTTGCATTGAAAGGTCAGCATCCATTTGAGGCCGCGGCGGAAACATTCGTCGCGGCGTTGCGGGTTGTTCGTGGGAATTTTTCGCAGGGCGAGCAGCACCATGGCCGTGTCGTCCACGTCGGGGTTCCATTTGTTGTTGTATTCAAAGACCCAGCCGCTCGGCTCGATCCCGCTACCGTGCGGGACGGGATTTTTGTAAATCCAATCGCCGGCAAAGCGGATTTCTCTTTCCATCAGCCATTCGGCGCCACGTTGCAGCATCGAATTATTTTCCGAAATGCCCGATTCGTGCAGGCAAATCAAAACGATGGCCGTGTCCCAGACCGGCGAGAAGCACGGCTCGATGCGGACATCGTCTTCCGTCTCGTGCTCGAGCTTTTTCAACTCGTGCGCGGCGCGGACGACCTGCGGATGGTCGTCGGGATAACCGAGCGCCTTGAGCGCGATGAGCGAATTGAGCATCGCCGGGAAAATCGCGGCCAGTCCGTCGGTGCCTTCAAAGCGTTCGAGCATCCAGCGTTCGCATTTCTTCAGCGCCATTTTGCGGAACGGATGGATTTTGTGCTCGGCGAACCATTCGGCGAGCTTGTGGAGGCGGTCGAGCCAGAGGAAAAAATTGCGGAGCGAAATTTTTTCCGGGTCGGGCGCGAGCGCGAGGTCGCGTTCGTGGATGCCTTCGGGATAGAGTTCGTCCAAATCCACGCTCACCGGGCGCGTGGGCTTGAAATGGTTGATAATGGCCAGCGGCACGAGCATCGCGCGCGACCAGTTGCTCATGTCCCAGAAGTTCACGTGGAACCATTTGCCGAGCAGCAGGACTTCGCAGGGAATCGTCGGGACATATTCCCACGGGAACAAACCGATGAGTGCGAGATACAATTTGGAAAAGGTGTTCATGCGCGGCACGCCGCCGAAACGCAGCGCCACTTCGCGCGCCTTCAACATCCGCCGGTCGGTGACGGGGACGCCGGCGAGCTTGAGCGCGAGATACGCCTTAATGGTGGCGTTGATTTCGGACGGGCCGCCGTGATAAATGTTCCAGCCGCCGTCCGGCAGTTGCATGGAAAAAATGTGGTGGACGGCCTTGCGCTGCCAGGCGCGGTCAATTTTGCCGTTCCAATGGTGATAAACCACCGTGTCCGAGACGAGCGTGGAATCCACCATCAATTCGCCGACCCAGTAACCTTCCGGCTTTTGGAGGCCCAAAAGGTTTTCCTGCGCCCGCAGAATGGCGGTTTCCAAATCCCTCGCAAAACCCGTTTGCGGGCGGATCGCGGCGGGCGACGACGCCCTTGTTCCAATGTCGGTTGACACACGCATACCATCCGAAATTTGCCGCCGGTTGAAAAGTTTTTAATGGCCGCACGAGCAGTGCGGCTTGTTACCGGCGGCGCGGCGCGTTATGTTTGCGCCATGCGTTTTGCGTTCACCAAATATCACGCGCTTGGCAACGACTACATCGTCATTGAGCCGAAGCATCTGCCGTCGCCGTTGACGGCCGAACAGGTCAGAATCATTTGCCACCGGAATTTCGGCGTCGGCTCGGACGGGATTCTGCTCGGGCCGCTGCCTTCGAAAAAAGCGCCGTTCGGGCTGCGCATTTTCAATCCCGACGGCAGCGAGGCGGAAAAGAGCGGCAACGGCCTGCGGATTTTCTCGCGCTATTTATGGGACAAAAAAGCCGTCGGCAAGGACGAATTTTCCGTCGAGACCAAAGGCGGCGTCGTGCGCGCGACGGTTTTGGAAAAAGGGAAAATCGTGCGCGTGGAAATGGGCCGGGTAAGTTTCTGGAGCGATGAAATTCCCGTGGCCGGTCCGCGCCGCGAGGTCATCAACGAGCCGATTCATCTGCGCGCCGGGCGCTTCAATTTTTGCGCGGCCACCGTGGGCAATCCGCATTGCGTGCTGCCGCTGCCCAAAATCAGCGCCGACTTCGCGCGACTCGTCGGGCCGCAACTGGAGACGCACGCGCGCTTTCCGAACCGGACCAACGTGCAATTGATGCAGGTGCTCGACCGCGAAAACATCCGCATCGAGATTTGGGAACGTGGCGCGGGCTACACGCTGGCCAGCGGCAGCAGCAGCAGCGCGGCGGCGGCGGTGGCGCACAAGCTCGGCCTGTGCGACCGCGCCATCACCGTCCACATGCCCGGCGGAAAAATTGAGATTGAAATTGGCGATGGTTTTGCCATTCGGATGACCGGCGCGGTAACGAAGGTTGCCGAAGGCGTGATGTCGAAGGAAATGTTTGGCGTGGGAAGCGCAATTTGATTCCGCGTTCGAGCCTTCCAGACATTTCGGTTTGCAGCCTTGATTTTAGCCATTGGGATTAGATGCGCGGGTTGACCTTGCTCCCGCGCCGGATTTGCGTTAATTTGCGTGCCTATGGATATTTCGTCGCCGCCACCGCCGCCGGTCATCGCCGCGCCGCCGCTGTCCAAACCGCGCAAGAGCCGCGGGTGGATGGTTGTGGCGATTGTTTTGTTTGTGCTGCTGGGTTTCAGCTGGCTGGTGATTATTGTTCAAGGCATTTCACACGCGTTGAATTTTAATGGCGGACTCCAAACTTTGAATGCGCGCGAAGTCGGGCCGAAACTGGAAGAGTGCCTGCTCGAAGACAACGGTTCCCGCGATAAAATCGCCGTCATCCCGGTGGAAGGCATCATTACCGGCCACACGGCGGACCAGGCGGGCAACAACATGGTGGACGTCATCAAGGCACAACTGGACGACGCGGCGGATGACGACCACGTCAAGGCGGTAATTTTGAAGGTAGATTCCCCCGGCGGCGAAGTCATGGCTTCGGATCAAATCAACAAAGCCATCGTGAAGTTTCAGGAAGACTCGCACAAACCGGTGATTTGCTCGATGGGCAGTCTCGCGGCGTCCGGCGGCTATTACATTTCCGCGCCATGCCGTTGGATTGAGGCAAACCGGCTGACCATCACCGGCAGCATCGGCGTCATCATGGAAGGTCTGAATTACCGCGGCCTCATGGACAAAATCGGCGTCGAGCCGATGGTTTATAAAAGTGGAAAATACAAGGATATGTTGAGCGGCATGCGTGAGACGAATGAAATCCCCGCCGGCGAACATCAGATGGTGCAGGACTTGATTGACGAGACTTACGACACCTTTACCAACGTGGTGTATGAAGGTCGCGCGCGGGCTCATTTGGAAAACGGCAACAAAGGCCGGCCGCTGGCCGATGACTGGTTGAAATTCGCCGATGGCCGGGTGCTGTCAGGTTCGCAGGCGCTTCAACTCGGCTTCGTGGACGAACTCGGCGATTTCGATTCCGCAGTGAGCCGGGCGGAAGCAATCGCCGGCATCCACAAGGCCAATTTAATCGAATATCGCGAGCGCTACGACATCGGCAATTTCCTTTCCATGTTCGGCCAAAGCAGCAAGTCACCCGACATCAAGCTCGACCTCGGCCTGGACATTCCGAAATTGCAGGCCGGCGCGATGTATTTTCTCTGGCAGGCGCCCGGGGATTAAATGAACGGGGTCACCGTCATCGCGCATCCGCTCGTGCGGCACAACCTCACGCGCCTGCGCGACAAACGGACACAGCCGCAGGAATTCCGCCGCTTGCTCGGCGAAATCGCGTCGCTGATGATTTATGAGGCCACGCGGGATTTTTCCGTCAAAAAAGTTTCCGTCGAGACGCCGCTTGCGGCCGCGAACGGATTTCAGCTCGCGCGCGAAGTTGTCCTCGTCCCCGTTTTGCGCGCCGGGCTGGGAATGCTGGATTCCATTTTGCAGTTGATTCCGCACGCGCGAGTCGGTTTCATCGGCTTGAAACGAGAGGAAACAACGTTGCGCGCGATGTTTTACCACAAAAGTTTTCCGAAAAACCTCGAACAATTTGAGGTGCTCCTGCTTGACCCGATGCTCGCGACCGGCGGCAGCGCCGTCGCCGCGATGAATCTGCTGGCCGAGCAGGGCGCGAAACGCATCCGCCTCGTGAATCTGGTTGCCGCGCCGGAAGGAATCCGTGCCGTGCAAAAAAATCATCCGCGCGTGCCCATTTTCACCGCCTCCGTGGACAAAAAATTGAACGAACGCGGCTACATTTTACCCGGACTCGGAGACGCGGGCGACCGGTTGTTTGGAACCTGAAAATCCTCCTTGTCCCCGTTCTCGTCCTTAATTTTAATTTTGAGGACGAGAACGCGTGCGGGGACGAAGAAAAATGAAGCGTCCTGAAAACTTGTTGATTGTCGCCGACAGCGAGCGCGACGCGAACATGCTTTACGCCACGGGCCTGTTCGCGCCCGACCCGTTCATTTTCCTCCAGACCTCCGAACGCCGTCCGCTCATCGTCATGAGCGACTTGGAAATTGATCGCGCCCGCCGCGAAGCGCCGCATTGCCGCGCCGCTTCGTTGAGCGCGTATCAAAGAAAATTGCGCGCCGACGGAGTCAAAAAAATCGGCTTCGCCCGGATCATCCGCGAAATTCTACGCGAGAAAAAAATCCGCCGCGCCGTCGTGCCCGATGATTTTCCGTTTGGCCTCGCGCGCGAATTGCGGAAGCTCGGCGTCAAATTAAAGCCGCGCGCGAATTTTTTCCCGCGCCGCGAAATCAAGTCCGCCGACGAAGTAAAAAAGATTTCCGCCGCGCTGATGATGGCCGAAGTCGGCATGGCCGAAGGAATGCAGGCGTTGCGGCTCTCGAAAATTGACAAGCGGCGGCAGTTGATTTATCGCGGCTCGCCGCTGACTTCCGAACGCCTGCGCTCCGTGATTGACTGCGCGATTCTTCAAGTTTGCGGACTGGCGGCGAATACGATTGTCGCCGGCGGCAAACAGGCCTGCGATCCGCACGAGCGCGGTTCCGGCCGGCTGCGCGCGAACGAGTTGATCATCATTGACATTTTCCCGCGCTCGCAAAAGACCGGTTATTTCGGTGACATCACGCGTACCATCGTTCGCGGGCGCGCGGGCGAGGCTGCGCGAAAACTTTACCACACGGTTTTGCAGGGCCAAAAAATTGCGTTTGAAAAAATCCGAGCGAAGGTGAAAACAGCGGACGTTCACAAGGCCGTCCAGAAATTTTTTGTCCAGCAAAACTATAAAACCGGACGGCACAACGGCCACATGGAGGGATTTTTTCACGGCACGGGACACGGACTCGGACTGGAAATCCACGAAGCGCCGCGCGTGGGCACAAGTTCCACGGAAATTTTGCGGTCCGGCCACGTTGTGACCGTTGAGCCGGGGCTGTATTATCCCGAAATCGGCGGCGTGCGGCTCGAAGACGTCGCGCTGGTCACGGCCAACGGCGCAAAAAACCTGACGCGATTTGAGAAAGTGCTGGAGATTTGATGCGCCAAATAATTTTGTCTCAATTGAGACGAGCTGGCGCAAAAAACTTTTCCATCGTCACAAATTCCTCTAAATTCAGTGCAATTAAATTGGCACGCGAACAGCTCGGTTGAATGGAAACAGCCGGTGCGCTGTCAATTGAAACGAGTTTATGTTTTATTTTGATCCATTGTGGTTGGTGTTTGCGATTCCCGGATTGCTCCTCGGCATCTGGGCGCAGGTGAAGTTGCATCATGCCTACGGCAAATACAGCCAGGTGCCCGTCGAGTCAGGCATGACGGGCGCGCAGGCGGCACGCGAAATTCTGGACCAGGCCGGTCTCGATAACGTGCCGGTCGAGGAAATTCCCGGCCATTTGAGCGACCATTATGACCCGACGAGACGCGCGCTGTTTTTGTCGTCGGACAATTTTCGTGGACGCACCGTCGCGGCGGTTGGCGTGGCGGCGCATGAATCCGGCCACGCGCTGCAACATCAGGCGGCTTACGGCCTGTTCAATTTCCGCATGGCGATTGTGCCGGTCACGCAGTTCGCAAGCATGGCTTACATGGGAATTTTCTTTGCTGGATTTATTTTCCGGACGCTGTTTCCGACTTTAATTGGCATTGCCATCGCACTTTTCGCCGTAACGACTTTGTTCCAACTCGTCACGCTGCCGGTCGAATACGACGCGAGCCGCCGCGCGAAGGAGCAACTGTTCCGGCTCGGCCTTGTTCACGAAGACGAACGGGCGGGCGTCAGCAAGGTTCTCAACGCCGCGGCGCTGACTTATGTGGCCGCGCTCGTGAGTTCGGTCTTGCAACTGCTCTATTTGCTCACCCTGCGCGGCCGGCGTTGATTTTCTCTTGGGAAGAACGGCACGCCGTGGTTCTACATTTTGTCTGACGCCGTTTTTTTCGCCGCCATTTTTTGGGAAAGTTTCTGGAAAAAGTTTGCATTCGTGCGCGCAAACTTTCGATTCATCCACACGGCGATCGGGACGGAGAGGACAATTGAGGCTGTTACGTCGGAAAGGTGATGACATTGCTGCGCGATGCGCGACCACATAACCGCGACCGCATAAACCGTCGCGACCGCGCCCCAGACGGGGTTGAACAGCCATGCCGCCGCCGCCAGTCCGGCGGCGACCGCCGAGTGGCCGGAGGGAAAGGAACTGAATTCGTATTTGCCGATGATGCAGTGGCCGTTATACCACACGCCGTAAATACCCTGCGGCACATGGGCATTCGGGCGGGTTCGTCCGATCAGCACCCGGAAAATGGTCGAAATCAGCCCGGCGATTTCCGAGGTGAACGCAACAAAGAAAACTTTCGCCGCGATTTCGGGGCGTTTAACCAGGAGAAAAATCACGGCGGATAAAATTCCCCAAAGCGCAACGGCCCATCCTTCGCCAGCTTGCGAACACCACCACGCGACCTTTTGCAAGAAAGGCCGGCTGGCCACGTCCAGCGCGGCGTCAACCTTGCCGTCGAATTGCCACGCGAGCGCAATGGCCGCAGCACCGGCAAGCAGCCAGAAAATCAAATTGCGTTTTGCACCGGACACGGACATTGCAAAAAGTCTAACAAGTTCCGCGGCAAATAAAAATCAACTTTTAATTTGCTTGCCGATGGGCTTTTCGCGCGTTTAACGTTCCTCCCGACTTTATGGCGGCTAAGGCTAAAAAGGCAAAGGTGATGAAATCTCCAAGGCGCGCGAAAATTCCCGCGGCGAAGGAAATCAAACCTTCGCCGCCGCCTGTTCCACAAAAATCCGAAGGCGACACGACCGCTTTCTTCAAGCGGGAAAGCGAGCGTTACGACGGCGACACCGCCATCCGGCTTTATCTCCGCGAAATCGGGCAGGTGAAATTGCTCACGCCGCAGGAGGAAATCGAACTGGCCGCGCGCATCAAGAAGGGCGACAAAAAAGCGCGTGAACAAATGATCAAGGCCAACCTCCGCCTCGTCGTGAAAATCGCGCGCGACTACGAAGGCATCGGTCTGCCGCTGCTGGATTTGATCAGCGAAGGCAACATCGGTTTGATGAAGGCCGTTGAGCGGTTCGATCCGAAAAAGGGCGGCAAGCTTTCCACCTACGGCTCCTGGTGGATCAAGCAGGCCATCAAACGCGCGCTCGCCAACCAGTCCAAGACCATCCGCCTGCCGGTGCATCTCGTGGACAAAATTTCCAAGATGCGCCGCCTGTCCATGAAGCTACAGGAGGAACTGGGCCGCGAGCCAACCGACGAGGAACTCGCCGACGAATTGGGCATGACCGCCGCGCGCGTCCGCCAAATGCGGCAGGCAGCGATCCGTCCCGCGTCGCTCGACGCGCCCATTGGTGACGACGAGTCGAATAATTTTTCCGATGTGGTCGAGGATGAAAATGCCATTTCGCCTTACAACAACCTTGAGGACAAAACCGTGACCGGCATGTTGCAGGACATGGTCAAACATTTGGATGAGCGCGAGGCGACGATTTTGCGCTACCGTTTCGGCCTCGACGGCGGCACGGAAAAGACGCTGGAGGAAGTTGGCGTGAAATTCGGCGTCACGCGCGAACGCGTTCGCCAGATTCAAAACCTCGCGCTGAAAAAGCTCCGCAAAATGATCGAGAAACTCGAAAACACCAAAAAGAAAGATGAATAACCCAACCGTCACGCCCGCGGAAATCGAACGCGCCATCCGCAACGTCCCGGATTTTCCCAAGCCGGGGATTCAATTCAAAGACATCACGCCGGTGCTGGCTGATGCGCGGCTTTTTGCCGGCGCGGTGGATTTGCTCTGCGACGGGTTTGGGCCAAACGCGGTGGACGCCATCGTGGGCATTGACGCGCGCGGATTCATTTTCGCCGCCGCCGCCGCGAAAAAATTGAACGCCGGTTTTGTGCCCGTCCGCAAAAAGGGAAAGCTGCCCTACCAAACCATCGAACAAGATTACGCGCTCGAATACGGCTCGGCGACCGTGGCCATGCACGTGGACGCGCTCAAGCCAGGTGCGCGTGTGCTGCTCATTGACGATCTGCTGGCGACCGGCGGCACGGCTTCCGCCGCCGCCGCGCTCGTCAAGAAGCTCGGGGCGCATATTTTGGAAATCAGCTTCCTCATCGAACTGAAATTTTTGAGCGGGCGCGACAAATTGAAGGATTACCCCATCCGCTCAATTGTGGTTTATTAAGCGAGACGATTTTACGCTTGCCATTCTCCGCGAATTTTCCGTATCTTCCATCTTGCCTGAACGCCGCGTGTGCGGACGTTCATTGAGGCTGAGAAAAAACAGTCAACCAACAACCTAACCTTTAACCTCCGTTGCCACGGCAGCGTTCGTTAGTTAGGCAATGGAGCTTCGGTTCCCGCCATTGCGGTTTCCAAGTTCCCGCAGTTCAACACAGTTAAATTATGCTCACCATGGAAGAAGCCTTGAAGCAAAGCGCAATGCGTTTTGCGGCAGGCGAAATTGTCAAAGGTAAAATCATCGAAGTCCGCCCCAAGGAAGTTTTGGTGGACATCGGCTACAAAAGCGAGGGCGTCGTCCCCATGAACGAATTTCAGGACCCCAACGCCGTGAAAGTCGGCGACGAAATTGATGTCCTCATCGAAAAGCTTGAAAACAAGGAAGGCACGGTCGTCCTCTCACACGAGAAGGCGGAGTTCAAAAAGAATTGGGACAAAATTCTCACGATTTGCAACGAAGGCGGCCGCATCACCGGCAAAGTCAAGTCGGTCGTCAAGGGCGGCTTGGTCGTCAATGTCGGCGTCGAGGCGTTTTTGCCCGCATCGCAAATTGACGTGATGACGCCGAAAAATCTCCAGCAATTCGTCGGCAACAGTTACGAATTCAAAGTCGTCAAAATCAATCAAGACCGCCAGAACATCGTACTCTCGCGCCGCGAATTGATCGAGGCCGAGCGCAACGAGAAGCGTACGCATTTGCTTTCGGAAATGATGCCCGGCGACATCCGCAAGGGCACGGTCAAGAACATCACGGATTTCGGCGCGTTCATTGATTTGAACGGCCTGGACGGACTGCTCCATATCACGGACATGAGCTGGGGCCGCATCGGCCATCCGTCGGAAATCATGAAGGTCGGGCAGGAACTGGACGTGGTGGTGCTGGACGTGAACAAGGAAAAGGAACGCGTCAGCCTCGGCCTCAAACAGAAGATGACCAATCCGTGGGACAACATCGAAACGAAATATCCCGTTGGCGCGCGCATCAAGGGCAAGGTCGTCAGCCTCGTGCCTTACGGCGCGTTTGTGCAAATCGAGCCGGGCGTGGAAGGACTTGTTCACGTCACGGAACTTTCGTGGACGAAGCGCGTTGCCAAGCCGAGCGACGTTTTGAAACAGGATCAGGAGATTGAAGCGGTTGTGCTCGGCATCAACCGCGAGGAACAGAAAATTTCCCTCGGCGTCCGCCAGTTGGAAAGCAATCCGTGGGACAGCGCCGCGAACAAATACACCGTCGGCACCAAGGTCAAAGGCAAGGTCCGCAATCTGACCAGCTACGGCGCGTTTGTAGAACTGGAGGAAGGCATTGACGGCATGATTCACGTCTCGGACATTTCGTGGACGCGCAAGATCAATCATCCCAGCGAAGTGATGAAGAAGGGCGACGAAGTCGAAGCGGTTGTGCTCGAAGTGGACCGTCCGAACCAGCGCATCGCGCTCGGCATGAAGCAGCTTGGCACCGACCCGTGGGAAAACATCGAAACGCTTTACAAAGTTGGCGATCTCGTCACCGGCAAGGTCACGAAGCTCGCCAGCTTCGGCGCGTTCGTCGGCTTGCAGCATGACATTGACGGCCTCGTCCACATTTCGCAAATCAGCGAGGAGCGCGTGGACAAAATCAAAAATGTGCTCAAGGTCGGCCAGGACGTTTCCGCGCGCGTGGTGAAAATTGACAAGGGCGAACGCCGCATCGGTCTGTCCATCAAGGCCGCCAGCTACAGCGACGAGCAGTTGAAGGAGGAACAGAAAATCCTCGACGCGCTCAAGCCCGGTGAAGACCTCGTGGCCCTGCAACACGCTTTCGACGCCGCCAATGAAGCGGTGCAGTCGGAGTAGTTTGCGTTGAAGAATTCAAAGGGCGGGCTGGAAACGGCCCGCCTTTTTTTATTTCGGCAACGATTTGTGTCGGTAATGCAGAATTTTGAACTCCGGTTCGTCGCGAATTTTCTCCACCAGTTCAAACTTGTCCTCAAACGGTGGGAAAAGAGCGTCACCTTCGTAATTACGTTTGACCACAGTAAGATAAAGATCGGAACACTGCGGCAACAATTGAGCATAAATTTCCGCGCCGCCACAGATGAAAATGTCGGTTGAAAAACTTTCAGGATCAAATGTTCCAATGGAATAACGTGCGAGCAGAATGTCCGTTTGTTTGCCCTTGTCCGACTTCGTAAAATAAAATTCAGATTGGCGTAGCTTCTTTAAGAAACTGCCAACTCGTTGTCCGCCGCGCCATTCATGGTATTGTCCGAAAATTTCCGGGTGACTTTTGATCAACCGCCGCGGATGTCGCGTAAGAATTATGTTTTTACGGTTCGGCAATGCCTTGCCAAGACCCTCAAACGTCTTGCGCCCCATCAAAATGACATTCCCAACAGTTTGTTGCTTGAACCACTTGAAGTCCTCCGGCAGGTGCCACGGGATTTTGTTGCCCGCGCCAATCACGCGGTTCAGCGACATCGCGGCGATGGCCTTGAAATGTTTCATTCCAAATTCAAAATAAACTTACAACGAGGATAATTAGAGCATCCCCAAAATTGTTTTCCAGTCAAGCGAGCTGTCCGCAAAACCATTTCCTTTTCACATTTTGGGCAAAACTTTCTTGAGTCAGAAAACAATTCTATAACTTCTTGAGAATCGGCAAGCCCGGAATCTTCCAACATTTTGATTACATCTGATTCGTTCAGAATTTGAATGCCATGTTTGTCGGCGAGTTGTTTGGCGTCGCCGGAATAACCCGTCAGCGTGATAAAGATTCCATTCGTAACTTCGCTGTCTGCCATCGCTCCCAAAAATTCACGAATGTGGCGCACACCGACAGACCATTTTCTCCAGTGTTTGCATTGGACGATGAATTTTTCCGTCCCTGATTCAATTATCAAATCAACACCGCCATC
Source organism: Candidatus Aquilonibacter sp. (assembly GCA_035504945.1). Lineage (GTDB taxonomy): Bacteria > Verrucomicrobiota > Verrucomicrobiia > Limisphaerales > UBA11358 > UBA11358. The sequence goes on from DATJRH010000008.1 coordinate 33,178, forward strand.
TGGATTTGCGCCACCCAACCGTTGAACGGAATAGCCGCGATTCTGATAAATCAGTTCAATCAATTTTTCGAATTGAAACCAATCTATTTTGCGCAACTGTTCGGAAAGAGTTAGGCTTGCTGGCTTGGAAGCAAAGTTCTCTGGCGGCTCCCATTCAAAAGGTCGTTGAGACTTGCGTTTGACCAGTCGATAGCAAATCCACGCTGCAAGACAGGCGAGTGCGATAAAAATAACCCAAGTTACTATTGTGCGAAATTCAGGGGAGAAAAACCAAAGCAATCCTCCAAGTGCAGCCAGACCGACAATTGCTTCGGCAAAAGCGGCGTCTTTTGATTGTCGCCGACGGCTCATAGATTTTCCTAGACCGCAATCGGCGCCTTGATGGCCGGATGCGGGTCGTAGCCAATCAATTCAAAATCCTCGAACTTGAATTCATCAATTTTTTTCACCGCCGGATTTAATTTCATCCGCGGCAGTGGACGCGGCTCGCGACGCAATTGTTCGTGCGCTTGGTCCAGATGATTTTTGTAAAGGTGCAAATCGCCGAAGGTGTGGACGAATTCGCCCGGCTTCAAATCACAGACCTGCGCAATCATCAGCGTGAGCAGCGCGTAACTGGCGATGTTGAACGGCACGCCGAGAAACAAATCCGCGCTGCGCTGGTAAAGCTGGCAGCTCAACTCGCTGTCACAGACGTAAAACTGAAACAGGCAATGGCAGGGCGCGAGCGCCATCTGCTCGATTTCGCCCGGATTCCAGGCCGTGACGATGTGCCGGCGCGAGTCGGGATTTTTTTTGATTTGCGCGATGACGGCGTCAATCTGGTTGATGGAGCGGCCGTCGGGCGTGCGCCAGTCGCACCATTGCGCGCCGTAAATGCGGCCGAGGCTGCCGGTTTCCTTGTCCGCCCATTCGTCCCAGATGGTCACCTTGTTGTCGTGCAAATATTTTACGTTCGTGTCGCCGCGCAGAAACCAGAGCAGTTCGTAAATGATGGAGCGCAGGTGCAGCTTTTTGGTCGTGAGCACGGGAAAATTCTGGCGCAAATCAAACCGCGCCTGCGCGCCGAACACGGAATAAGTGCCGGTGCCGGTGCGGTCGGCCTTGAACTTGCCGTGTTCGAGCACGTGCCGCAGCAAATCGAGGTATTGAATCATCGCGGGAAAAATTTAACCACGAACCGCGCGCAGGAAAAAGAAATTTAGGCGAGCGAAGAAGCGGTTTGCAATTTATCTTTAATCTTGAACAAAGAATATTCTTCAAAAATATCTCTGAATTTCTGACTGCGTTCTTCGCCGAGATTTAATCTCGCCAATTCCCATCCTCCTTGTCCGACAGTGATTTCCCATACTTCAACTGTTTTGCCTTTATCGGGCCCAGTCAGAATCAAAACCTGATCACCAACCTTAAGTGGAGCTCCGTTGTATTTACTACAAATGATTCGAACCAGCGGCCAGCAAGTGAACATACCCAAGAAAAATCCCAATCCAGTTGAAGGTATGAAAATAAACACCAAAATTAACATTGTCTGCCAATCAAAAATAATACTGGACAAAGATGCGCCATGCAAAATGGACGCGAAAATGAATACATTCAAAGCGCACGCACCCAAGACCCATGAAACAATCACGGGATAAGCGCAGATTTTATTGAACACGCTCGGAGTCACGCTTGCGACTTTATTTTGCCATCCAGTTTCTGGCAAGCGTTCTTTGGACACGAATTGCACGAATTAACACGAATTTAATTGGTGAAAATCCGTGAAATCCGTGTCAACTGTCTTTTTTTGACCACAAGCAAACCCCGAAATGCCAATTTTGACCCGTTTTTCGCCGTCGCAACTGGCCGGAAGGCCATCGCAAGTCGTCGGAAGGTCATCGCAAGTCGTCGGAAAGGCGTCGCAAGTAGGCGGATCGCCGTCGCAACCCGGTTTTCGGCATCGCAGGTCGCCGGAAGCCCGTCGCAACTCGTCGGCAAGCCGTCGCAGGTCGGAAAATAGCCGTCGCAGGCCGGTTTCCACGCGGCAAAATGGTCAGGATTGGCTGAAATCGGCTCGCCTCGCCAGGCTTTTGTTGCAAAACTGTGGCCGCAATGCGAATCCTTGCCCTCGACCACGGAACCCGGCGCATCGGTGTCGCGGTGAGCGATGAAACCAAAACCATCGCCCAGCCGCTGGAATACATTCCCACCGAGTCGTTCGCGGATTTTCTGGCGCGATTGAAAAAAATTCTGGCCGAGAAGGAAGTTGACCTCGTGCTCCTCGGCCTGCCGCGCAACATGGACGGCAGCTACGGCCCGGCGGCGCAAAAGGTCGAGACGTTCGCTGCCGTGCTGAAAGATGCCATCATCACGCCGATCAAATTGTGGGACGAGCGGCTGACTTCGAAAATGGCGAACCGGATTTTGGTCCAGGGCAACGTCCGCCGCGACCAGCGGAAGGAGAAGGTGGACAAAATGGCGGCGGCAATTTTGTTGCAGAGTTACTTGGACGGAACAAGTGACAAGTGGCGCGTGACATGATGGATTTGCTTGTCACCTGCCACCTGTCATATGTCACTTAAGTTCAAACTCGTCATCGCCTACGACGGCGCGGCTTACGAAGGCTGGCAGGTGCAGAAAACTGGCACCGGCGTCCAGCAAATCGTCGAGACGGCGCTGGCGAAATTGTTCTTGTCCGCGCCCCGCCTGCACAGCTCCAGCCGCACGGACACCGGCGTCCATGCGCTCGGCATGGTGGCGCATTTTGAAATTCCACGGGCTGAATTCAAAATGACCGTGCGCAAGCTCGCGCTGGCCGTCAATGCGTGGCTGCCGGATGACGTGCGCGTTTTGTCGGCGGCGAACGCGGACAAAAAATTCCACGCGCAATTTGACGCGACGGGAAAACAATATCGCTATTTTGTCTGGAACCACCCGGCGATGAATCCGCTGTTGCGCAAAACCGCATGGCACGTCCCGCGCAAGCTGCATTTAAAGGCGATGCGCGCGGCGGCGAAATTATTTGTCGGCAAGCATGATTTTCAATCGTTCGCGGCGAATCCGGGTTATCAAAAAGAATCCACCGTGCGCCGGCTGACGCGCTGCGACGTGAAGAAATCCGGTTCGCAATTCACGTTTGTCATCGAAGGCGGCGGTTTTCTTTACAAAATGTGCCGCGGCATCGTGGGGACGATTGTCCAGGCCGGTCTCGGCAAATTTCCGCCGGGAGAAATCAAAACGATGCTGGCAAAGAAAGACCGCCGCGTGGCCGGCATGACCGCGCCGGCGCATGGGCTGGTTTTGTGGAAGGTGTTTTACAAATAGATTGTAGCGGCGCTCTATGAGCGTCGTGGAATTTTCCGGCGGTCACAGACCGCCGCTACAAAAATGAACATTGTTTTAGTCGAACCGGAAATTCCGCCGAACACGGGCAACGTGGCGCGGTTGTGCGCGGCCACGAAATCCGTTCTGCATTTGATTGAGCCGTTCGGTTTCAAGCTGGATGACGCGCAATTGAAGCGCGCCGGCATGGATTACTGGCGGCACGTCGAATGGCATCGCTGGAAAAACTGGAGCGCGTTTGCGGAAAAACTCCCGGCGAAGGTGCAATTGTGGTTTGTCGAATCCGGCGGCCCGAAAATTTACAGCGAGGCGAAATTTTTGCCGGACGATTATCTGGTTTTTGGCCGCGAGACGGCGGGTCTGCCGAAACAGCTTTTGGAAAAGAACCGCGAACGCTGGCTGCGGATCCCGATGTTCAACGAGAAGTCGCGTTCGCTGAATTTGTCGAATTGCGTCGCGCTGGTTTTGTTCGAGGCGCTGCGGCAGCAGGGGTTCAAAGGCGGGATTTGAAGTTTGTCAAAACAACGCGATTTGATAGCTTGAAGCTGGTAGGCGCTTAGCGCAGCGGTAGCGCAGCAGCTTTACACGCTGTTGGTCGGGGGTTCGAATCCCTCAGCGCCTACCAACCTTCATCCGCCATTGAAAATCCGCCAATTTCAAAAACGCGCGGGAATACTTTGCGCGGTCAAACAATGGCGGTTGGTTTCCTTGTGTTATTGGGCAGGCCAGTCGAGCTACACATTTTCCAAACCTTTGGTAAATAGCTTTGCCAAAGGACGGGCAAAAACCAGAAACGTTACCCCGGCACCGGCATAAACAAACAGTCTGACAAACACCATTATCAGCGTCAGTATTCGCTCCGAAGTCATATTGTCGAACCGGGAATTTAAAATTCCAAAAATCAAAACAGGCAGTTCGGTGAGAATGATCACGACATCAAAAAAAAGATAGACGCCGAAAAGGCGCATCAGCAAGACGGCCATTTGCATGATTGTCATAAACGGGTCAGCCGGCACTCGTCATTTCGCCGGCTGCAATTTTCCGCGCAGGACGTGGATGAGCGCCTTGACGGTGAGTTCAATGAAAAGAAAGGGTTTGGCGATGAAGTCGTTGCCGCCGGCAATCGTGGAACTGGTGCGGTTGTCGAAGTCGCTCAAGCTGGTGACAAACACGACGGGCGTCTTTTTGTGCGCGGGCAAGGCGCGCAGTTTGGTGCAAAGTTCAAAGCCGGTCATGCCCGGCATATCCACGTCGAGGAATACGAGATCAAAATGGTTTTCGACCAGAAGATTGAAGGCGGCATTGGGGTCTTCAAGGTTGACGGATTGCAGATGGGCTTTTTCAAGCGCGTAAATAATGGCGCGGCGGGAAATGGCTTCGTCGTCCACAACCAGGATGTTGGCATTGGGAACTTCCTGTTTTTCGGGCAGCGTGCCGCGTTCAAACAGGAAGCCGAGAAAGTCAATGCTCGCCGCGATGGTGCGCAGCGTCGAGGGGTTGATGTTTTTCGGCTTTTCGTAAAGTTCCTTGAGCAGGGCTTCGACGGCGGCAGACATGTGCGCGATCTGGACGAGTCCGGCAATGCCGGCGTTGCCGTTGAGCGCGTGGATGCGGCGGTAAAGCTCGTAAATTTCCTTGAGCCGCGCCATTTCATTGTCAGCCTTGATGAGGCCTTGCAGCGTCACGCGCAACGCGGCGAGCGTGGAAGGCAGACTGTCAATGAATGACTTTCGCAGGTCAGCCTGAAATTCAGAATCAGCCTCGCCGGTAAGCGTGGCGGGTTTGGCCGGGCCGTCAGGCGTGCCGGCAGCCGGCTGGCCGGCTTGTGGAATCGCGCCGCTGTCGCCGATGGTGTGGCGCACCACGTCGAGAACTTCCTTGGGCGAGCAGTTGGCTTTGGAAAGGCATTTGGTCGCGCCAGCTTTCCACGCCTCTTGAATCATGTTGGTCAGGTAGGTGTTGGAAAAAACAATGACGGGCAGCTTGGAAAATTCCGCCTCGCTGCGGATTTGTTTGATGACCTCGACCCCGGACATTTTGGGCAGCATGAGGTCGAGCACAACGACGTCGGGCTTGAACGTCCGCATCACTTTCAAGCCGACTTCGCCGTCGGGTGCGGATTCGGACTGGTAGCCTTCCACCGCCAGCTTGTTCCGGTAAACGTTCGCTACAATCAGGTCGTCTTCGATGATGAGAACTTTTTTCATTTGTCAACAGTCGCGGTCGCCACGGCCAAACCCGGTTGTGCCGCCAGAAATTCCTGAATCCGTTTGAACTCGCGTTCTGCATCTTCGCAAATTTGCAGCGCGTTCGTCAATGCGCCGGACGCAGCCTGATTTTCCAATTTGCGAAGCATCGGCGTGATCCGCACCATACCGAGCGTCGCGCTCGCGCCCCCGCAACTGTGCGCAACGCGGCGGACTTCCTCGGCTTTGTTCGCGCGGATGGCGGCTTCAATTTGCGCAAGTTGTTCCGCAGTTTGCGCGACATAAAGTTCAGCGAGCTCACGCAAAGCGTCGGCGTCGCCGCAGGCCATGTCGTTCAGCCGGTCCATTTCCACGGGCAATTTCTCGGATGCTTCGGCCTTTGGCTCGGGCGCGGCCATGGCTTTCTCCTCCGGATTTTCGCCCCAACGTTCGATGATATTGCGAAGGTCCTTGGGCCGAATCGGCTTGGCGAGATAATCATCCATGCCGGCGGCCAGGCATCTTTCGCGGTCGCTTTGCAGGGCGTGCGCGGTCATGGCGACGATAATGATGCGCGCCTGGTAATTCGGATATGCCATGCCGTCTTTCTGCCGCTCGCGAATTGTGCGCGTGGCTTCCAGACCATCCATTTCCGGCATCATCACGTCCATGAAAACCAAATCATAACGTTTCCGATCCAATGCGTCGAGCGCTTCGCGTCCGTCGGCGGCCAGGTCGGGCTGATAACCGAGTTGCTGTAAAATGCGCGTGGCGACTTTTTGATTGATCTCGTTGTCGTCGCACAAAAGAATCCGCAGCGGCAGTTTTTCAACCAGCAGTTGATCCGGCTTTCGCGGCGTCGCCGGCTGCGCGGCGGTTTTCGGACTCAGCAGGGCGCGCACGAGAGTTTCGCAAAGCTGCGCAGGCCTGACAGGTTTGGCGACAGTGTGTGCAAATGTGAGGCGCGCCTCGGTTGGCGCGCTGGAGTGGCGGCCCAACGGCGTGAGCAGCACCAACGGCAGCATGGCGGCGGCGGGCAACTTGTGGATTTCCGTGGCCAGTGAAATGCCGTCCACGTCGGGCATCTTCAAATCAATGACGGCCAAATCGAATGATTCGCCGCTGTGCAGCCAGTCAAGCGCCTGCTGCGAATTTTCCGCGGCGCGCGGAATCATTCCCCATTTGGACATTTGCTCGGCGAGCACGCGGCGACTGGTCGTGTTGTCGTCCAAAATTAAAACCTGCAAATCGGCCAGCTTGGGCTGGGGAGTTTCGAATGCGCCGGGCGCGGCCTGCGGTTCCGCCTGAACGTTCACGGTGAAATGAAACGTCGAGCCTTCGCGCGAGACGCTTTCGGCCCACATTTTTCCGCCCATCAATTCGACGAGACGTTTGCTGATGGCCAGACCCAGTCCCGTGCCGCCATAATTCTTCGCGGTTGAGACGTCCGCCTGCGCAAACGGCTTGAACAGCCGTGACAATTTGTCCGGCGTGATGCCAATGCCCGTGTCGCGCACGGAAAAATGCAGTTGCAAAAGCGAACGGTTTTCCGCGTCGGCGGGTTTGGAGGAAACCCGTTTGACCCGGACCAGCACGTCGCCCGAGTCGGTAAATTTGATGGCGTTGCTCAACAAATTTGCCAGCACCTGCCGGAGACGGAGCGAATCACCCTCGATTTTTTCGGGAATGTCGCCGTCCAATTGATAAACCAGATCGAGGTTTTTTTCGAAAGCGCGCGCGGACAACAAGTCGAGCGTTTCCTCGACGCACGCGCGCAAATCAAACGACCGCGAATCCAATTCCATTTTCCCCGCCTCAATTTTCGAGAAATCCAGAATGTCGTTGATGATGGCCAGCAACGATTCGCTGCTGGTGTGGATGGTTTCGAGGTAGCTGCGTTGCTCGGTGTTCAACGGTGTTTCGAGCAGCAGGCCCACCATGGCGACGACGCCGTTCATCGGCGTGCGGATTTCGTGGCTCATCGCCGCGAGGAAATCCGACTTGGCGCGCGCGGCGGATTCGGCAACGAGACAGGCCTCGGTCAATTCATTCTGCCGTTGAATCGCTTCGTCGAGCCGTGTTTTGGTCCGGAGCGCGGCCTGCAAGCGTGCGTTGAAAATCGCGTGGTCAAACGGCTTGCTGATGCAATCGGTCGCGCCCAGTTCATAAGCGCGCAACTTTTTTCCCGTGGCGCCCGCGTCCGTGAGCGCGAAGACCAGCATGAATTTTGCCGGCGGGGTTTCTTTATGATGGCGCAGCACCGCGAACCCTTCGGCCTCCGCCGACTCCAAATCAACCAGCAGCAGGTCGGGCGTTTGGTCCCGGATGATTTGCGCCACCACGCCGGCTTCGCGTTCGGACCGGAGCACGATGGTGCACGCCGACAACAAGTCGGACAACGCCGCCGGCAATTGCTGGTCACCGCTGACCAGCAAAATCTGGAATTTGGTCTGATTCATATTGGCGGTTTCAATCGCCATACTTTCAGCAAGATTGCTGCCATTGAATACGATTTTTCGTGGCAAGCCAATCTGATTTTTTACACGCGCAATTTTGAAACCTGAAAGAAACATTGCTGGCGCGGAATGTCCACGATAAAATCCCGCCATGCTGCAAACGGTGCTCGACGCCAGACCAGCGGAAGACATCGTGGCCGGCCGCGAACAGACGCTCGCCGCTTATCGCTTCATGTTGCTGGCTCGGCTGCTCGACGATAAATTCGCCGCGCTTTACCGCGCCGGAAAAATCCACGGTGGGGTTTTCCTCGGACGCGGACAGGAAGCCTTGAGTGTCGCCGTCGGCCTGTCGCTGGCCAAAAGCGACGTCTTCGCGCCGCTCATCCGCGACGCGGCCGGCCGGCTGGCTTTTGGCGAAACGGTTTTGGACGCCGTGCGGACTTATCTCGGCTCGTCGCTCGGCCCCATGCGCGGACGTGACGGCAATGTCCATCGCGGCCGGCCGCGCGAAGGCCTGTTGCCGATGGTCAGCCACCTCGGCGCGATGATTTCCGTCGTGAACGGAATGTTGTTCGCGCGCCGGTTCCAGAAAAAATCCGGGACCGTTGGCGCGGCGTGCATTGGTGACGGGGCGACTTCCACCGGCTCGTTTCACGAGGCGCTTAATCAAGCCGCCGTTGAAAAACTCCCGCTCGTGCTGGTCGTGGCCGACAATCAATTCGCCTATTCGACGCCCACGTCGCGCCAGTTCGCCTGCGACAGTTTGGAGGACAGGGCCGTCGGTTATGGAATTGAAGTTCAAGTCGTGGACGGCACGGATTTGTCCGCGTGCCTCAAAACTGTCGGCGAGGCCGTTGCGCGCGCGCGTAACGGCGGCGGCCCGCAACTGGTCGTGGCAAAATTGCTCCGCCTTTGCGGCCACGGTGAACACGACACCGCCGATTACGTTGACGCAAAATTGAAAAATTCACCGCTCGGACGCGACTGTTTGAAAGTGGCTGAGGAAAATTTGCTTCGCCAAAAATGGATGGATGTTTCGCAACTGGCGAATTTACGAAACGAAATCATCCATGAAATCGAGGAGGCCGTCGCGCAAGTCCAGCGCGAACCTGCTCCTGACCCGTTCTCCGAAGCATGGCGCGCGATTTCATCCGGGCATTTGAGCGAAACGCACGATGAAAACGGGAACTGAAATCACCTACCTTGACGCCATCCGCGAAGCGCAGGCACATGCCTTGCGCGACGACCCGCGCGTATTCATTTACGGACAGGATGTCGGCGCGTTCGGCGGCGCGTTCAAGGCCACGAAGAATCTGGCAAAAGAATTTCCCGGTCGCGTTCTCGATTCGCCGATTTCCGAGGACGCAATGGTTGGCCTGGCCGTCGGCGCGGCAATTGAAGGCATGAGGCCGATCATCGAAATGCAATTCGCGGATTTCTCCACCGTCGGCTTCAATCAAATCGTCAACCAGGCCGCGACGCTGTTCTGGCGGACGAATGTGCCGTGTCCAATTACGGTCCGCCTGCCGTTCGGCGGCACGTCCGGCAGCGGGCCGTTTCACAGCCAGTGTATCGAGGCAATTTACGCGCATTATCCCGGTCTCATCGTGCTGACGCCTGCGACGGTCGAGGACGCCTACGCGATGCTGCTCGAAGCCGTTGCGCTCGACGACCCGGTGATTTTTTGCGAGCACAAATTTCTTTACTATCATCTCAAGGCGGAAAAATTGCCGGCCGAGGCGCTGCCCATCGGCAAGGCGCGCATCGCCCGCGAAGGCCGCGACCTGACCATCGTCACTTACAGCGCGATGGTCCACGAGGCGCTCGAAGCCGCGACCGAACTTGTCGCCGACGGCTGGGAAGTTGAAGTGGTTGATTTGCGCTCCGTCAAACCGTTGGACACCGACACCGTCATGGCTTCGGTGGCACGGACGGGAAAACTGTTGTGCGTCGGCGAAGCGTGGCCGTGGGGCGGTGTTACGGCGGAAATAATCGCACGCGTCACGAGCGAAGGCTACGGCCTGCTCGACGGGCCGCCGCAACGCCTCAACGCCAAGGACACGCCCGTGCCATATCATCCAAATCTCTGGGCCGCGCATCGCCCGACCGCGCGCAGCGTGGCCGCAGCGGCGAGAAATCTTTTGAGGCAATGAAATGAAAATCGTAAATCGTAAATCGTAAATTCAAAATGCCTTCCATTCCCATCATCATGCCACAACTCGGCGAATCCATCGCCGAGGCGAACATCATCGCCTTTCTCGTCAAGCCCGGCGACCACGTTGAAGCCGATCAGGATTTGATTGAAGTGGAAACGAACAAGGCCACGATGACCGTCACGTCGCCGTGCAAGGGGCAAATTGAAAAATTCATCGTCCAATTGAACGAAAGTTACGCCGTCGGCGCGACTCTCGGCCAGATTGAAGCGACGAAGGAAGAAGCCGCGCGTTTGGGGCTGGACGCGGCTCCGGCAAAAATCTCCGACACCGACCGCGTTTCAAAATCAGAAGAAAACCGCCGGAGTGGCCGCGTCCAGCCGACCATCCGCGGATTACCCGTGCCGGCCAACGCCGCGGGCGCGAGCTATCTTTCGCCGCGGCTCAAGGCGCGCATGACCGAACTCGGTTTGAGCGCGGCGGATTTGTCCGGCGTGGCCGGCAGCGGCGCGGCGGGGCGCGTGACCGTCGAGGATTTTGAAAAATTCATCGCGCAGCTTGAAAAACAAAAAACGAGCGATGCCTCGTCCATGCGCGTGGCCGTTGCCGACGCGATGCGGCGCAGTTGGACTCGGCCCATCGCGCACGTCGGAATGCCCGTGTGCCTCGATCCGCTTTTTGCCTTTCGCAAAATCACGCGGCCCAAACCCGGGCCGGGGCTTTACGCCTTGCGGGCGCTGGCGGTGGCGCTGGCGGAAAACCGAAAGCCCGCCGGCCGCCTCGTCGGCACCAAAATCGTCCATCCGTCGGCGATTGACATTGGCTTTGCCGTCGAAGCCGAGGATGGCGTGCTCGTTCCCGTCATTCGCGACGCGGATAAAAAATTGTTAAAGGATTTGATCGCGCCCTACAACGAACTCGTCGAACTCGCGCGTGAACGCAAGCTGCCCGTGAATGCCACCGGCGGCTCCATCGCCACCGTGACCAACTTCGGCACGTTCGGCCTCGAATGGGCGACGCCGATTCCGCTGCCGGAACAAACGCTGGTGCTCGGCATGGGCGCGGCGCGGCACGAACCGCACTGGGATTCCGTCAAAGGCCAGTTTGTGCCGATCATGGAGGCGAATTTGACGTTGAGCTTCGACCATCGCGTGCTGGACGGCGGCGCGGCGGGCCGATTGCTCCAGCGCGTCTCGGAATTGATGTCGAAGCCGGAGAAATTGTGATGGCGCGCAAAAATTCCGCTCGTTCTGGCTGGTGTCCGAGACTTTGCGCTTTGAACTCACGCGTTTGCCGAATATAAATTGCGCGTGTCACAATCCGGCCAGCCCACCATCAACGCCGCCACGCGCCTGTGCGCGGTTTATGGCTTCCCTGTCGCGCATTCCGCGTCGCCCGCGATGCACAACGCCGCGTTCGCTGCGCTTGGATTGAACTGGCGCTATCTCGCGTTCGAAGTGGACCCGAAAAATCTCCGCGCCGCCATCGAAGGAGCAAAGGCGATGAATTTCGCCGGCCTCAACTTAACCGTGCCGCACAAATTGCTCGCGGTGAAAATGGTGAACGAACTGGATGCGTCCGCGAATAAATGGGGCGCGGTCAACACAATTCTGTTCAACAAGAAAGGCGCCGTCGGGTTCAACACGGACGCCGACGCGATTGCCACTTCGTTGCGTGAAGATTTGAGAATAAAATTGCGCGGCGCAAAAGTTCTTCTGCTTGGCGCGGGCGGGGCGGGACGGACGGCGGCGCTGAAAATTGCCGCGGAAAATGCCGCGGAACTTTTTCTCGTCAACCGCACGAAAAGCAAGGCCGAAGAAATTGCCGCTGAAATTAAAAAACAATTCCCATCCGTGAAAGTTGCAGCCGGCTTTCCCAAAACAAATGTGGATTTGATTTTGAACGCCACATCGCTCGGTTTGAAAATCGGCGACGCCTCGCCGCTGGACGAAAGACAATTTTCGTTGAAGCGGGCGCGGGCCGTTTATGACATGATTTATCGCCCGGTGGAAACAAAATTGTTGCAAGCCGCAAAAAAATCCGGCTGCCAAACCGCGAACGGTTTGGGAATGTTGCTGCACCAGGGCGCGAAGGCGTTTGAAATCTGGACCGCCAAACCCGCGCCGCTTGCCGTGATGCGTCGTGCGCTGGAACAAAATGTCTATGGGCATTGACGCCATTTTTAATCCTGAAAATTGGGCGCTTGTGCCGTTCCATTTCTGGTCGCTTTGTTTTTTTGTGCTCGGCTGCATCGTTGGCAGCTTCCTGAACGTCTGCATTTACCGGCTGCCGCTGGGCTTGAGCATTGTTACGCCGCCGTCGCATTGCCCGCATTGCAAATACTCCATTCCGTTTTACCTGAACATCCCGCTGGTAACATGGCTGACGCTAAAAGGCCGGTGCAGAAATTGCGGCGCACCGATTTCACCGCGCTATTTCGTCGTGGAATTTCTGACTGGCGCGGCGTTTCTCGCCTGCTGGCTGGAGTTCGGAAATCCAGGCCATCCGCTTCAATCCATGCCGGTCGCCCTGATTTATGCGGTTTTTCTGGCCGGGCTGATTGTGGCGACGTTCATTGACTTCGAGCATTTCATTATTCCCGACGAAATCACGCTCGGCGGAGTTTTTGCGGGAATTGTCGCGTCACTTTTTCTGCCGCGACTACAGGACGCAAATTCCAACGGCGTCGGATTGTGGCGAAGTTTTCTCGGCGCGGTGGCAGGCGCGGGAATTGTGTATGCGATTTTGCGGCTGGGGAAATTGCTGTTCGGCCGGCAAAAATTGAAACTGCCGGCGGACACAAAAATTGTTTTTTCCGAAACACATCTGCATCTGCCGGACAAGAACATTGCCTACGACGAAATTTTTTACCGCAAGTCCGACACAATTGTGCTGCAAGCACGCACGGTGGAACTGGTGGACCGCGGCTACGAAAACGCGCGGGTGCAACTTTCGTCCGCCGCGCTGAAGATCGGCGACGAAGAAATCGCGCCCGACGACGTGCCCTATCTGGAGGCGGTGAGCGCGGAAATCATTCTGCCGCGCGAGGCGATGGGTTTGGGCGACGTAAAATTTATGGCGGCCATCGGCGCATTCATCGGCTGGCAGGGGGTGATTTTTTCGCTGGCCATCAGTTCCTTCATTGGCGCGGCAACGGGCGTAAGTTTGATTTTGATGCGCAAGCGCGAATGGTCTTCGAGGATGCCCTACGGCCCCTATATTGCGCTGGCGGCGACGATTTGGATTCTTGGCGGGAAAAAATTGGCGCAATGGCTTTTTGCCATGTGAGCGTTTTACCCCGGCTCAAGCTTCACGACGTCGCCGAGGCGCAATCGTTTTCCGGCTTCAGTCGGCGCGATGGAGGTGTTGACGGCGAAACGGTAATAATGGTTGAAGCGCCCGGCGTCCGCCCATTCGGGTAAATGTTCGCGGCGCAGTTGCATAAATTTTTTTTGAAATTCGGCGACGGGTTCGCTGCTGTCAGGATCGCGCGTGGGAACGACGCAGCGCTGGCAGGGGTTGTGTCCCGAAAATCGCACGCCGCCGATTTGAAACGGTTTCACCGCGGCCGGCGAATTGTAGAGGCTGTCCTCGCAAAACGCCGGGCCGCCGCTGATTTCCAAATTGGCGCGGAAACGGCGGCGGACGTTTTCGAGCGAAAGTTCCGGGAACCATTCCTGAACGGCACGCAGGCTGGCCTCGCTCGTGATGGTCGGGCCGAAGGCGGTGTTATCGTCCGGGAAACCTTTTCGCAAGTCGCGGCGCAGCGTAACGGGAAATCCAAAAAAATCACCCAACCATTTGTTGATGGCCGTTGGTTCGTCCAGGGGAAATTGCGCCGGCACGGAGCCGCCGTTTTGCCAAAGGCGCGCTTCTTTGATTCCGGCGTCGAACGCACAGCGCAACGCGTGAACGCGCGGGGTGCGTTTTCCGTTCACGATTTTTCCCGCGCTGTCGAAGATGGCGTAAATGCGGTCGTTTTCGAGAATACCGCCCGAAGTGATTTGAACTTCGTCGAGCGCCACGCCGTCAAGCGATTTGATTGGGAAAATAATTATCCGTCCAAGCTGCATGGAACTTTGATACAGCGAAAGGCTGCATCTCGGCAACACAAAATCGCCGGCGCAAGGTCAGGCGGGTTCGATTTGCACGGAATCGCCCGCACGGATGAAGCCGCCTTGCAACACGGCGGCATACGCGCCGACGCGCGCCTCGTTGTGCTTCACCGCCGTCTTCAAAACGCCGGTGTCCTTGGGCAAATCGCCTTGCGACAGGGTCGTCATCACGCAGCGTCCGCAAGGGCCGGTGATTTTTAATTTCACCTCGCTGCCGATGGACAGAACTTTTTCATTCCAGTCATTGTTTTCGGGGAAGCCTTTGACTCCGGGCGGCGTTTCGATGACGAGATTCGGGCGAAAGCGACGCGATTCAAACCGGCCTTCGGAATAAAATCCGCGCAGGCTGTCGAGCGTCGCCGTCGTCAAAAGATGGATTGCGGCGCAATCGAAAAAAGTTTCGGCGGGCATGGCTTCGTCGGTCACCACATCGCGCCGCGCCAGCCCGTCAATATCCGGCCAGTATTCCTCCAGCGTGCCGGCGCCGGGCGCTCCGGCCAAAAACCGGACGGGCTTGCCCAAACTCGACGACAATTTTTCGTCAATGCCTTTGTCCCCGCTCAAAATTGTGCTGCCGTCGGGAAAGGTGATCCGCGCAGGCGGGAACGTCCCATTGTCAAATGGCTCGGTGAACGCGGCGCGATAGGAAAAGAGCGCCGGCCATTTGGATGGATTTTTCGCGCTGGCGATTTTTCCGGTTGTCCGGTCGGCGAGCGCGAAAACACGGTCGCCATGAACACCTTTGGCTCCGACGCGCGCGGCGTTCAATTCTTCGCCCATCATGGATTTGACCGGATAGCGGTGAATGGCCGCGACGACGCCAATTTGACTGGTCATGCGGCCTCCGCGTGCAGTTTTTGAATCTCCGTGGAAATTTCCTGGAGGCGCTCCGGTTTCTGATGTTGCATCGCCATGACACGCACAAAGCCAAACCAAAGATAGGCGCCGAAAACATACGGGAAATAATTGACCGGCGCCGCCGGCACAGGATAAAACATTCCTGCCGTCGGTATCAACAGCAAGACCAACGCGGCCACGCACAGCGCGACGTCTTTGGCCTTGAGTTCGCCACGTTTTTTGAGGAAAAGCGGGGCTGCAAGCGTGATGAGAGTGTAAGCACCCAGAAAGCCAAACGCGCCCATCGTGCCAGCGTCGTTGAATTCATCGAGCACGGCCATGCCAAAATGAGTCAGCACAAAGTAGCAAATGGTAACCACGCTGAACATCACGGTGGCCATCACGATCAGCGCGACGTGCGGGGTGCCGTGTTTCTGGTGCGCGGCGCTGGTGGCTTTATGGAAGAAATCATGACGTCCCATCGCAAACATCACGCGCGAGCCGGCATTCATGCAGGACGACGCCAGCGCGAAGAAACTGAACATCGCCCCCGCCGAAAGCAACGGCCACAAATAGGAGACTTTATACATGCTGGCCAGCACATTCAGCGGCGCGTCAATCTGATCAAGCGTGGTCTTGTAGCCGCGCGTGCCCAGCACCTCCGTATAGCTGACCAGAATGAAAAATGCGCCCGCGAGCACGAGACTCCAAATTACGGATCGTGGAATTGTCTTGAGTGGATTGACCGCTTCTTCGCCAAAGGCCGTTGAGCTTTCAAATCCAACCAAGCTGAAGATTGCCACGACGACACCCATGCCGAGACTCAATAGGGACGCCCCCTTCAAACTGAATTGTGTCGTGTCGAGAGCGAAATGATGATGCCCCAAAACGATCATCACCAACAACAAGATGAAGAAGCACGAGAACGCTTCAAACCCCAGCATGATGAGCGTCGAAATTCGAATGTCTTTGTAGGCCATGAAGAAACAGGTTCCCAAGCAGATGGCGAAAAGAACCACCGGCGGCAAATTAACATGAACCGCATCCAACAACTTGCCGGCAAAGATAGTGAAGCCCGTTGTTCCAGCCAATCCAATGAACAAATACGCCCACACCAGACACCACCCACACAACGCACCTCCGCCGAAGCCCAGCCCGGACGAGGCATAATTATACATCGAACCGGCCATCGTCGTGCGCTTGGCAAACTGGTTCAGGCTGAACGCGACAAACAACAACATGACCGTGCCCAGCGCGTAGCCAAGCCAACTGATGTTGCCAACTGTGGCAAACATCAACGGCACGATGAGTGCCGCCGTCATCGTCGGCGATATGAGCGCGACGTTTTGCGCCAGCAGTTCCATGAAGTTCAGGCAATTGGAGCGGAGTTTGTTCATAATATTTCCTTGGTTAACGTTTTTGTTTCTTCAAATTGATTTTGGGTGGAGATTTTCTCAGGCGTGAAAACGCGATGGTTCCGGCAATTCCTTCTTTCGGCAACGGCAGCAGCCCGATTGCTGGAATTGCACGATGCTGGCTGAACAAATTTGGACTTATCGGCGGACTGGAAACTGGTGAAGCAACCACCAAAACTTCAGCGTCGCGTTCGCCGCGTGCAATCAGCCGGTGCGGCAGGCGCGACTCAAAATGTGCCGCGTCGCCCGGCTCCAAATCGTGGGTTTTGCCCGCAAGCGACAGCGTGAGTTTGCCCGACAAAACGTAAATCCATTCCTCGCCGGAGTGGTGGTAATGCTCGTTGCCGCGGCGCGAGGGTGAGACTTTGATTCGCAGCGGCTGCAAATTAAAAAATCGCCCAGCGTTCGACAGCGGGACATATTTCAATCCGTTCGTGGATTTTTCAACGGCCTCCGCCGCGCGTATGACCACGCAAGGCTCGACGGCCAGCGGCGATTCAAAAAGCGAAGCCAGTGAAACGTCGAAAATTCTTGAGAGCGTGAGCGCCGCCGCAATCGAAGCCTGCCGGCCACCGGATTCAAGCCGCGATAAAAACGCCTTGGAAAGAGCGCTGCGGCAGGCGAGTTCCTGAAGCGTCCAACCGCGTTGCAACCGCAGTTCCCGCAGCCGTGCTCCAAAAGAACAGAGTTGCGATTGAATTTCATCTCGCAACTCCACCCCACCTCCTTGTGTCAACTGTGTTGTCATAGAGTCAACAAATGTGGCAAAGCAACGTTTATACCAATTTTATCTCCGGACTGCTGACGGGCGGATAACTCCTTGAAATTCCAACAAGATTTGCTCCGATTCGATTTTCAAAGTCAGAAGCCGGGGAAAATTCGCTGTTGCAAATTGTTCACGGCGATAAAATAAAACCGCTGCTGGATTTTCTTTGCGGAGAAAATTTATCGTGGATGGAAAGCGTGCTACCTCAATTGCAAATAGACCCGGCTGCCGTCGCTCCGCAAGCCTTCCGTCTGGCTTTCCTTGAGAAACAACCGCGACGCCTCAACCTTCCCGGTTTGCAAAAGATAAGCCTGAACCGCTACGGCGCGCGCGGCCGCAAGCGTTTCCAAATCGCTTTCGTCAATCGGGATGGTCGCCAGCAACACGGCTTCCATCGGGTCGGGCGGCGGAACGAGTTTGGTTTGGTAAGCCGGGGAGGCGGCGGGCGGCGGATTTTGCGTTACGGATTTTTCAGATTGCACCAGCCGCGGCGCGCCTTTTTCGATGGTCAATTTGCGCGGCAGCACTTGCGCAGCAAAGGCGGCGAGGTTCGTATTGGCGGCGATGAGTTGCGGCGTGATTTTGCCGTTGGCGACGGCTTCGTCGTAAAGTTTTTTGATCCAACGCGCGCGGTCGTCAGGTGAAAGAACAATCTGGTCAACGGAATTTGTGGCCTGGCTGGATTTGCGAAGGTTCATCCAGATGCGCGTGCGGATTTGCCGGTCGAGCGCGGCGCGTTGCAAACCTTCGCGGTCGCCGGCGGGATCAATGCTCCCGGCAATCTCCAATTGCAACGCGGGCCGCTCGTAAAGCGCCTTGGCCAGCACACCCAGTTTTTTTGTATCGTCAGCCGTCAGTGCGGCGCTGCCCGGCGCGAAATCCTGATAACCCAATTCCTCGCCGCCGCCAAACGCCGCGCCGATGAGCGAGAACGGCGACGTGGCGACTTTTTCCAAAATGTTCAAGATGGCGCGCTCGACGACTTTGCCGATGCGGAATTTCGGGTCGTCAATGCTGCCGTCAATCGGCACGTCCAAAACGATTTTTCCGTCGCGATCCTTCAAAATCGCGATGGCAAGACGCACCGGCAGATGCGTCGCGTCCGGGCTGTCCACTTTTTCACCGAACGTGAACTGGTCGAGCGTGATGATGTTCGTTGATTGCAATTTTGTGCCGACGAGTTCATACGCGAGATCCATGTTCAATTTGCCCTCGGCGATGCGGTAGCCGGCGAACTTGCCGGCATACGGGCTGGCCGGCGTCAAATCCACGTCCTTCACGGAAATATTGATGACATTCGTCAATTGCTCGCTAAACGGGTTGATGGTGCCGGTGATGGCAACCGGTCCGACGCCGTCCACTTTCGCATCCAAACTCACAATCGCGTGCTGAAGCTGCTCAGATGAAATTCCCAAAACGCTTCCGTTCACGTCTTGAATGGTCAGGTTGACGTTCGGCTGAACTGAGCAATCGGTGAAACTGACAGTAGTGTTTGAAACGACAATCGCGCCTATGGAAATCGGCGGCAACGCGCTTTCCAAGTTTGTCGTGGTGAAATTTTTCGCGGAGGCGACCGCGTTGGTTTCGACCGGCGCGTTGGTTTCCGCCGGGCGCATGGCCATGAGCAAATTGATGGTCTTGTTCGTTTCAATGATGAGCCGCGCGTAAGCGGCGTTCACGGCGATTTTTTTCACCGCCACGGTTTCAGGATTCAGATTCGCGTCAATGCCGGTGAAACGGATGGAATCCCATCTGACCAAATCCTCCGCTGTGACGCCGTCCAACGTGCGGAATTCGTCGAGGCTCGCATCACCGTGGAATTTGACCTCCGGCAATCCGTCCGGCGGCGTGCGCAACGTGACGTTGCCATGCAAGCCGACCTTGCTGCCAAGAATGTAGAGGTTCACTTCTGGCTCCAAATACGGATCGAGCGTGCCGAGATCAAGTTGATCGAGATCAAGTTGAACATCCGCGGTCGGCGGCAGGAACGACGCAGTGGTTGCGATTTTGATGGAGCCGTTCGTGTTCCAGCGCAGGGAAAATTCCGCGGTGAGATTTGTGCCGGGAAGGTTCGAGATGTTTTTCGCGCCGAGCGTGATATCGCTCAAGTCCAGCGTGGCCGGGCGCAAATTCACCAGGTCTTCGAAATGCACCGCGCAATTGGTCACTTCCACGTTATTGACCGTGCCGCTCCATTGGTTGGTGCTTTGCAGCAGCAGAGCGACCGCGTTGGTCACCGAGCGGAGCAGGAACAAAATTCCGCCCGGCGCGTTCGTCAACGATTCCGCCGGCTTGGAAAGTTGCACCACGTTCACGGAATCATCCTTGTTGCGCTTCAGAAAAAGTTTTCCGCCGTCCACCCGCACCCAGTTCACCGTGGCCGAACGGCTTTCCAGATTTGCGCTCGCGCCGGCCACGTCCAGCAACGGCAGTTCCACGAGATTGTTGCTGTCGCCGGGCGCGCCGAGCTTGAAATCGCGCAACGCGAACGCCGAATTTTCCACGATGGCCTCGCGGTTTGTCGCGCTGAATTCCACGCGATAATTCAAGTCCAACGCGATGGCGCCGCCGCGGATTTGGAACCGCACCAAATCCTGATAGAGCGGCGCGTATTTGTTCAAGGTGAAATTGAACAGCTTCAATTCGCCCGTCGAACGCAGCGGGTCGAGGTAAAAATGGCCGCTCCACGAAATTTGCTCGCCCGCGTCCGTCGTGCCGCTGAAGGCGTAGGGATTTTTGTTGTCCGGGTCGGTGCGGAAATTTTCCAGCGTGATGTCCAGCGGCCCGACCGTCCGCCGGAACGGCTCGCGCGGCGTGAAATCAGCGAGCGCCAGTTTCGCGCTCGTGATGCGCAGCAGGCCGATGTCCAGCGCGAGCGGTTTCGATTCCTTCGCCGGCGCGGCGTTGGTGGAAAATTTGGCGACGAGATCGGAGAAATTGAACGTCCCGTCCTTGTTCATCTGCGCGCGCACGAACGGCTTGGCCACGCTGATTTCCTTGAACACCCACGCCTTGCCGAAAAACGACGAAAGCTGGAAGTTGACATAAACTTCGTCCCACGAAACAAACGGCTGGCCATCCTTGTCCTTGATAAGCAGTCCGCGGATGGTCGTCGAGAGCGCGAACGGATTGATTTTTATTGTTTCAATCGAGACTTCGCGGTCAAGCTGCTGGGACAATTGCTTGACCGCGATGGCGCGGACGATGGGTGGTAGAATTAGAAACCCAACGACCGCATAGAGAGCCAACAACCCGAAAATCCAAAGCAGGAATTTGCGGCGGCGCGACCAAAACCAGCTCCGAAACTTTTGCGGCATAAACTCCAATGCCGAATCATCCGCCGAACTGCGGACGCCGTCAATCTTTTCGCGTCAGATGGCGAAATCGGTGTATTCCGGCTTCACGGCTTCGGTGGGCGCGGTCAACATGCCGGCGGCGACCGTCGCGTTCGTCCCTTGCTCGATCAAAATAAACGAGCCGGTCAAACGGTTCGTGCTGTAACCATCAAAGACAATCGGCTTGGAGATTTTCAAGCGGACGACGCCGATGTCGTTGATTTTCAATTCGGCCGGCTCCGGCTCGGCTTCGAACGTGCCCATGTTGATGCGGCTTTCAATTTGCGTGACGATTGCCTGAACGGTCTGCGTGGCGTGCTTGAGAAAATATTTTTTGCCGGCCTGCAACGACTGCGCATGCATCCAGCAAACGCGCGCGTGCAATTCGGCGCTGCGGCCGGGCAGGTTTTCAAGGCCGACAATCATGTCGCCGCGGCTCACGTCGAGGTCGTGCGCGAGGCAGAGCGTGACGGATTGCGGGCAGAAGGCCTCGTCCAGCGCGCCGTCGTGGGTCCAGATTTCCTTCACGGTGGTTTTCAAGCCGGCGGGCAGGACAATGATTTCCTGGCTGCGCCGCACGATGCCGCCGGCGATTTGGCCGCTCAAGCCGCGAAAGTCGTGGAGGGCCGGGTCGCGCGGATTGTTCGGGCGGTTGACCCATTGCACGGGGAAACGCAGGGCGTTGAGATTCCAGTCGCTGGCGATGTGGATGGTTTCGAGATGCGCGAGGAGCGTCGGGCCTTCAAACCACGGCGCGCGTCTGGAAGGTTCGACGACGTTGTCGCCGTTGAGCGCGCTGAGGGGAATGAATTTCACGTCGTGGAAAATGTCGAGCTTGGGGAGAAAATCCTCAATCTCGTCGCGGATTTCCAGATAGCGTTCCTCGCTCCAGTCCACCAAATCCATTTTGTTGATGGCGATGACGAGATGCGGGATGCCGAGCAACGCGGCGAGGTAGGTGTGCCGGCGCGTCTGCTCGATGACGCCCTGCCGCGCGTCCACAAGCACGATGGAAAGATTGGCGGTCGAGGCGCCGGTGACCATGTTGCGCGTGTATTGGACGTGGCCGGGCGTGTCGGCAACGATGAATTTGCGGCGCGGTGTGGCGAAGTAGCGGTAGGCGACGTCAATCGTGATGCCTTGCTCGCGTTCGGCACGGAGGCCGTCGGTGAGGTTGGCGAGATTAATCTGGCCGCCGCCGGTGATGTCGGCGCTGCGTTCGAGCGCTTCGAGCTGGTCTTCCATCAGCGATTTGGAATCGTAAAGCAGCCGGCCGATGAGCGTGGATTTGCCGTCGTCAACGGACCCGCAGGTGTTGAAGCGCAAAATTTCGATTGGATGTTGCGTGTGGGGCATGAAAATCAAAATTAGAAATATCCGGCCTTTTTGCGGTCTTCCATCGCCGCTTCGCTGGCCTTGTCGTCAGCGCGGGAGCCGCGTTCGGTCACGCGGGCGGCGGCGATTTCGGCAATAATGTCGTCCACCGAATCCGCCGGCGATTCGACCATGCCGGTGCTGATGATGTCGCCGATGGTGCGCACGCGCACGACGAGTTCTTGCACTTTTTCCTTCGGCTTGGGCGGCAGCAAATCCGTGACCGGCAGCCATTGACCGTGGCGGCGGACGCATTGGCGCATGTGGCTGAAATAAATCGTCGGCACTTCGAGCGCTTCCTTTTTGATGTATTCCCAAACGTCCATCTCCGTCCAGTTGCTCAACGGAAACGCGCGCATGTGTTCGCCGGGATTGATGCGCGCGTTGTAAAGATTCCAGATTTCCGGCCGTTGATTTTTTGGATCCCACTGGCCGAAGCCGTCGCGGAAGCTGAAAAATCTTTCCTTCGCGCGGGATTTTTCCTCGTCACGCCGCGCGCCGCCGATGAGACAATCGAATTGGAATTCTTCGACCGCCGCAAGCAGCGTGGGAATTTGCAACTGATTGCGGCTGATTTCACCGGGACGCGGAATGGCGGTCCCGTTGGCAATCGCGTCTTCCACTTTGCGAACGATGAGCCTGGCGCCGAGTTCCTTTGCACGATGGTCGCGGAATTCGTTCAGTTCGGGAAAATGATGACCGGTGTCCACGTTGAGCAGCGGCATCGGAAGGTCGGACGGGCGAAACGCTTTTTCCGCGAGCCGCAGCAGGCAGATGGAATCCTTGCCGCCGGAAAACAAAATGGCGGGGCGCTCGAACTCGGCAGCGACTTCGCGCATGACGTGAATCGCCTCCGTTTCCAGAAACTGCAAATGATCGAGATGGTATGAACTCATGAACTTCTTCCGGCCTCAGATGCCAGACCCCAATTTTTCGCCGCCCCAATTCGCGTGCAAGCCGCACTCGCGCTTGTCGTCGGCCTTCGCGGGATCGAAATAATCCCACTCGTTCGGCAAATTATGTTGCGTCAAATAATTTTCCATGTCCGCGTCATTCCAGTAAAAAACCGGGCTGACTTTCAGCGCGCCGAAATTTTTGTCCTCGGAAACAATGTCCAGTTCCGCGCGGCTAGGATTTTGCACTTTACGCAACGCCGTGATCCAAATCGTCGGCGCCAGTTCCTTCATGCCGCGCTGGAACGGTTCCAGTTTCATCACCGCGCTGAATTCCTTCAACGCTTTTTCGTCGTCGGTGGACGGAATCTCGCCGTAAATCGCGTCGCGATGCGCCGCGGAAATTTTTGGCAGGAACGGTTTGAGATTCAGCTTGAGCGATTTTTTCAACGCCTCGGCGTGCTTGTAAGTCGCCGGACGATTGTAGCCGTGGTCAACCCACAGCACCGGGATGTCCGGCTGGACTTGCACGCACAAATGCAAAATCACCGCCTCGTAAGGCCGGAAATTCGTCGAGACAATCGCGCGGCCCTTGGCTTGGGCGATTGCCCAACGAACAATTTCGAGCGGCGATTGGTTTCGCAGCCCGGCGTTGGCCTTGGAAATTTGTTCTGGTGTCATTTTTTAACAACCAAGAAACGAAGAAACTAAACCTCGTTCCCGTTGTTGTTTTAATTGGTCGTAGAAACTTGCTCCTTCAAAAACACGCGGTCACACCAGTCGCCGAAGCGTTCGCCGGAATCTCTTTCCTTTGCGAAACGAGTCAGCAACGGGCGCAATTCATTTTCAATATCCGGGTCTTTGACCATGTCCTTCCAGACACGGTTGAGCCGCGTGCCGGTGTTGGTGCCGCCGAGCCAGACTTGATAGCGTCCCGGGGCCTTGCCGACAAAACCAATTTCCGCCAGGTAAGGCCGCGAGCAGCCGTTCGGACAGCCGGTTGAGCGGATGATGATTTCCTCGCCCGCCAGGCCGACTTCAACGAGAAGTTTTTCGATGCGGTCAATGAGTCCGGGCAGCATCCGCTCGGATTCCGCGAGCGCGAGGCCGCAAGTCGGCAGCGCGGGACAAGCCATCGCCGCCGCGTGCAAAACGCTCGCTTGATTTTCCGTTTTCACGCCATGCATCGCCAGCAGCGCCGTGATGGCGGCCTTTTCATGGTGATTGGCGCCGGCGAGAATCACATTTTGATTTGTCGTCAGGCGAAATTCGAGGTGCGGAAATTTCTCCGCCACTTCGCGCAACGCGGTTTTCAATTTCCGGCCTTCGACATCCTTCACGCGACCGGTTTCGACGAACAGGGTGAGAAACCATTTTCCGTCCACGGCCTGATGCCAGTCGTAAAGGTCGGCGGTCGTCGTGAATCTGAAATCGCGCGCGGGCGCAAGCTTCAAGTTCGCGCGCTTTTCGATTTCGGCGCGCATGAAATCCACGCCGCGCCCGGCAACGACATATTTAAGCCGTGCGTGCTTGCGGTCGGTGCGGTCACCAAAATCGCGGTGAATCGTCAGCACGGCCTTCGCCACTTCCACAACTTTGTCCGGCGTAAAAAACCCGACGACATCCGCGAGGCGCGGGAACGTTTGCACGTTTCCGTGGCTGCGGCCCATGCCACCGCCAACGGCGACGTTGTAGCCGACGAGATTGTCATTTTCGACGACCGCGATGAGGGCGAGGCAGTTTGCGAAAACGTCAACGTCGTTGACCGGCGGAATCGCAAATGCGATTTTGAATTTCCGTGGCAGATAAGTCTTGCCGTAAAGCGGGTCGGCGAAATTTTTATTTTCGTCCGCGTTCAAATCCAGTTGCACGCCGTCAATCCAGATTGAATGATACGCCTTCGTCTGCGGCGCGAGCGCGAGCGCAACACGTTTGCAGTCGGCGTAGACCTGGTCGCGCGCCTTGGTGTAGGCGGGCGTCGGCGGCGCGAGGACGTTGCGGTTCACGTCGCCGCACGCCGCGAGCGTCGAGAGCAGGCACTCGTTGATGCCCTTGACGACGGCGCGCAAATTATTTTTGACGACGCCATGAAATTGAATCGTCTGGCGCGTGGTAATCCGCAAAGTGTTGTTGCCGTAAGTTGACGCAAGCTCGTCAAAAGTCTTCCATTGATTTGCCGTCATCACGCCGCCGGGAACGCGGCTGCGAATCATCATGATATATTTCTTGCCGGTCTTACGCAGGTCGCGGTCGTCCTGCTGGTAGGAACCGTGGAATTTCAGAAACTGGTTGTCGTCCTCGGAAAAATGATCCGCGCCTGCGTCGGCGATGGTCGCGGCAATACCGCCGGCCAGCGTCGGGATCGCAGCCTTGATTTCCTCGTTGTATGTTAATTTTACTTTAGCTTCATCGCTCATAGACGAATGTTTAGTTTAGCTGGGAAATGGTGTTTGTTCAAGTGCGGCTTGCTGCATATTCGAAGGGCACGAAATTATTGTGGCGTTTCGGCATCCCGCCCCGCGGTGGTTGCTGAGCTTTTGCGGCAGGATTTTTCCCCGCAGTCTTCGCGCGATATTTTTCATTTTTCACCGCACGTTGCCCAATTCGTCCGCCAAATCTTCCACGACCCAGTTTGCCCGCGCCGCCTGCAATTGGTCCGCCGCGTTTCCGTGCCGCCAGACGGCGCAGCGAATTGCTTTTCCAACGTCCGTTTGCAGCGCCGGCTGCGCAAGCAGACCGGCAATGTAGCCGGCCAGCAAATCGCCGCTGCCGCCCTGCGCCAGATGCGGATTGCCGGACGAATTCACGAAAATGTTTCCTTCGCTTCGGCCCACGAGTGTTTGATGTCCCTTCAAAACCACCCAGCAATCGCCGTGACGACGCGAGAGTTCGCGCAATGATTCCACACGGTTTGCCTGCACTTCTTTCGCCGCCGTGTTCAACATCCGCGCGGCCTCGCCCGGATGCGGCGTGATGACGCGAATCAAATCCTTTGGCAAAATATGCGCGGCCAGCCAGTCAAGCGCGCTCGCGTCCGCAATCACCGGCAGTTCCAAATCCCGCCACAGCCGCCGGGTCAGCGCCTTCATTTCATCCGGCAAATCCGGCGCCGCCAGCCCCGGCCCGATCAAAACCGCGCTGGTCGTTTCGGGAAATTTCATTTCTGGTCGCCAGACATTGACCATCGCAGCCTGCAACTGCGACGCGACGACGTGATAAACCGGTTCCTGCGTGAACAACGTGACGAGTCCGGGTTGGACGCGTTGCGCGGCGCGCGCGGCCAGCACCGACGCGCCGTGAAATCCAAAACTGCCCGCGAGAATTGCCAAATGCCCGAACGCGCCCTTGTGCCCGGCCACAGCGCGGCGCGGCGGAAAATCTTCAAAATCCTCCGGCAGCGTCCAGTTTAATTGCGATTTGTGCGGGCAGGCAACCAAACCCACGTCGTCCAAAATTTCGAGCCGCCCGACAAACGGCCAGGCGCGTTGGGCGAGCAGGCCGGTTTTCGGCGCGCCAACGGTCAAGGTGACGGCAGCTTCAATCGCGGCACCGAACGTTTCGCCGGTGTCCGCGTTCAGGCCGGAAGGAACATCAATGGACAGAACGGGAATTTTCGATTCGTTGACGCGCTGGATTAATTTAGTCCAGCCGGCGTCGAGCGGCCGGTTCAGGCCGATGCCAAAAAGCCCGTCAATGATGAGCGCGGGTTTCTGCGCCAGCGCGTTTTCGAGCGCGGGCAGGAAATTTTCCGGCGCGGCGATCTCGAGCAGTTCGATTTTGCGCCCGTCCAGAAATTCCTGCGCGGCACGGGCGTCGTTGCCGTTGTTGCCCTTGCCGGCGAGAATCACAATCACGTCGTCGGCGCGCGTGAGCCGGCGGGCGCGGCGCGCGGTTTTCTTTCCGACACGGCGGATAACCTCGGCTTCGGTCTGGCCACCGGCCCAGGTGGCGCGCTCCCATTCGCGCATTTGAGCGACAGTAATAATCGGCAAAGACATGGCGGCAGGGTAAACTTTTTTCGCGCTGGAAAAAGCAGAATCCTCGTCACCCAATCGTCACTTTTTTGTCGCCGGTTTGGAATTGTGTGACGAATTCCCGCCTGCCATGATGAGGGTCGTGAAGCAGAAGATTTTAGTCGTGGATGACGAACCCGAAGCGGTTGAACTTGTGGAGTTCAATCTCAAGCAATCCGGTTACGCCGTGACCACCGCCACCGACGGCGCGGAGGCGCTGAAAAAGGCGCGGTCACTTTCACCCGACTTGATCGTACTCGATGTGATGCTCCCGGAAATGGACGGTTTTGAAATTTGCAAGACGCTGCGGATTGATCCGGCCACCGCGCGCGTGCCGATTTTGATGCTGACGGCGAAGGCGGCGGAAATTGACCGTGTCCTCGGCCTTGAGCTCGGCGCGGACGATTATTTAACCAAACCGTTCAGCCCGCGCGAACTGTTGCTGCGCATAAAAAAAATCCTTTCGCGCGGCACCGCCGAGGAAAAGCCGCGCGACCAGATGCGCTTCGGCGATTTGCTGATTGATTTGCCCCGGCATCTGGCAAGCTGGAAAGGCAAACCGATCGAACTCACCGCGACAGAATTCAAACTGCTCATCACGCTGGCGCAACGCGTCGGGCGCGTGCAGTCGCGCGACCAGCTTCTCCGCGACGTCTGGGAATACGACAGCGTCATTGACACGCGCACGGTGGACACGCACATGCGGCGGCTGCGCGAAAAAGTCGGGGCGGCGGCGAAGCATCTGGACACGGTTCGCGGCGTCGGGTATCGGTTTGTAGAATGATTTGGCAGATTTCAACATTTCTCGCCATCGTCGCCGCCATCACCGTTCACTTTGTCTGGCGTTCAAGATTTCGCCGCCAGCAAAGGCAGGTTCAAACCGAGATGGAAGACTCGCGCAAACGGCAGCAGCAAACGACCGTCGAAGCGCAGGCGCAGCAGCAGGTGCTTTTCAATTCCATGCTGGAAGGACTGCTGCTGCTTGATCGCAGCCGGAAAATTTACCTCGCCAATCGCGCCTTCAAAAATCTGTTCGGCATCAAAATCGAGTTGCGCGGCAAAACCGTCATGGAAGCCCTGCGCCTGCACGAACTCGCCGATCTCGTGGAGCGCGTCGAGGCCGAAAAGCAGGTTTTTGAATACGAACTGAAGCTGCCGGAATTGAACGAACGCTGGCTGCAGGTCAACGCCGCCGTCATCACCAATTCCGCCGGCGACCGCGAAGGAACGATTCTGGTTTTTCACGATTTGACGCGCCTGAAGCAACTGGAACGCACGCGCGAGGAATTTGTTGCCAACGTCAGCCATGAACTCCGCACGCCGCTCTCGCTCATCAAGGGCTACGTCGAGACGCTGCTCGATGGCGCGCGCAACCAGCCCGAAACCGCCGCGCGTTTTCTGAAGATCATCGAGCGCAACGCGCTGCGCCTTGATTTGCTCATCCAAGATTTGCTGACGATTTCGGCGCTTGAATCCGGGCGATTGAAATTGAATTTGCAGCCGGTCAATTTGCACGCTCTCGTCGAAAAGGTTTTTACCGACTTGAAACCGCCCGCCGACAACAAAAATATCGAGCTGGTTGACCAATTGCCTGAACTCGCCGCAACCGCCGACGCGAACCGCCTTGAACAAGTCGTGGCCAATCTCGTGGACAACGCCATCAAATACGGCCACGCGCAAGGCGAGGTCATCGTCGGCGGAAAAAAACTGGACGACGGTAAGCTGGAAATTTTCGTGCAAGACGACGGGCCGGGCATTCCACCCGAATCGCTGGACCGCGTTTTTGAAAGATTTTACCGCGTGGACAAGGCGCGCTCGCGCGACCAGGGCGGCACCGGCCTCGGCCTTTCCATCGTCAAGCACATCGTGCAGGCGCACGGCGGCGACGTCCGCGTGGAAAGCGAATCCGGCAAAGGCGCGACATTTTTCTTCACCCTGCCGGCGGCGACGGCAGAATAAATCATTCCTTGCCTCCGGTGAAATTCCGCGGCATTATTATTTCGTCATTTGGCGAAATATAGATTTATGCGTGAGTTCATGGCTGTCACCAAGGCGCTGTCCGATCCGGGACGCGTGCGGGTGTTGCTCGCCCTGCGGCGCGGCGAATTAGATTACCGAGTTGTTCGGTCTCGCTCCCTCCACCATTTCCAAACACCTCTCCGTGCTGCACCACGCCGGTCTGATTTTGTCGCGCAAATCCGAGCGCTGGGTTTATTACCGGTTGCCGGACAAATCCGCCCCGATGGTTGTCCGTGAGGCGCTTGATTGGGCGAAAAAATTGCTTGGCAAATCGAGCGAGGCCGTCGCTGACAGCAAGCGGCTCAAGAAAATTTTGAAAATGCATGTGCAGGAAATCTGCCGGCGACAATGCCGTTGAAGATTATGAGCCACCCGACTGCCACGCCCAAACGCCTCGCGTTCTTTGAACGTTACCTGACCATCTGGGTTTTTCTGTGCATGATCGCCGGCGTCCTACTGGGAAAAATTTTTCCAGACCTGACGGCGGCGTTGAGCAAAATGCAATTTGGCCAAGGCTCGCAGGTCAACATTCCCATCGGCGTCCTGCTCTGGCTGATGATTTATCCGATGATGCTCAAAGTAGATTTCAGCGCCATTGGCGGTATCGCGTGCAAGCCGAAAGGACTTGCTGTCACGTTGTTTGTAAACTGGCTCATTAAACCATTCAGCATGGCGCTGCTGGCGTGGTTTTTCATGCAGCACGTATTCGCCGCGTGGATTGACCCGGAGACGGCGAAGAATTACACCGCCGGACTCATCATCCTCGCCGCCGCGCCTTGCACGGCGATGGTTTTCGTCTGGAGCTATC
Source organism: Candidatus Aquilonibacter sp. (assembly GCA_035504945.1). Taxonomy (GTDB): domain Bacteria; phylum Verrucomicrobiota; class Verrucomicrobiia; order Limisphaerales; family UBA11358; genus UBA11358. The sequence continues at coordinate 62,869 of DATJRH010000008.1, forward strand.
TGACCGACGGCGATCCCGCCTACACGCTCGTCCAGGTGGCGGTGAACGACCTCATCATGCTCGTTGCCTTCGCGCCGATTGTAATGTTTCTCTGCGGTGTGGCGCATGTCGTTGTGCCGGCCAAGGTGCTCGTCACGTCCGTCGTCGTGTTCATCGTGGTTCCGTTGACGGCAGGCTGGCTGACGCGCACGGCGTTGCTCAAATCGCATGGCACGGACTGGTTTGAAAAAAATTTCCTGCCGAAATTTCATCCGGTGATGATCAGCGCGCTGCTGCTGACGCTCGTGCTGATTTTTGCGTTTCAGTCAAAAAATCTCACCGGCCGCTGGCTCGCCGTGCTGCTCATCGCCGTGCCGATTGTGATTCAGGTCTATTTCAATTCCGGCCTGACCTATCTGCTCATGCGGCGGCTGCGCGTGGAGCACAACGTCGCCGCGCCCGGCTCGCTCATCGGCGCGAGCAATTTTTTCGAGCTGGCCGTGGCCGTCGCCATCACGCTCTTCGGCGCAGATTCCCCCGCCGCGCTGGCGACCGTCGTCGGCGTGCTGGTGGAAGTGCCGGTCATGTTGTCCGTCTGCAAGGTTTGCAACGAGTCACGCGGCTGGTATGACCAGAAACCACAAACCGCATCGTAAAATTATGAAGAAAAAAGTTCTCTTCGTCTGCATCCACAACAGCGCGCGCAGTCAGATGGCCGAGGCGTTCCTGAAACAAATCAGCGGCGAAAAATTCGAGGCCTACAGCGCCGGACTCGAGCCCGGCAAGCTCAATCCAACCGTCGTCGAGGTGATGAAGGAGGCCGGCATAGATATTTCCGGCAACCAGACCAAGGGCGTGTTTGATTTCATCAAGTCCGGCAAAATGTTTGCCTACGTCATCACCGTTTGCGACGAGGCGAGCGCGGAACGCTGCCCGATTTTTGCCGGCGTCACCACGCGGCTGCACTGGAGCTTCCCCGACCCGTCCGCTTTTCAAGGCGCGGAGAAGCTGGCCAAAACCCGCGAAGTGCGCGACGCCATCAGGACGAAAATCGAGCAATGGTGCGCGGAAGTTTGTCCGGTCGCGGCGTGAAGGCAATTTGTGGCGGAAATTGCTTTTTCGGCTCGCGCGAAAATTTTATAGTGCGGCATGGTTCACGTTGGCATCGGCTATGACGTTCACGCGCTGGTCGCGGGGCGCAAGCTCGTTCTCGGCGGCGTCGAGATTCCGCACACGAAGGGCCTCGACGGCCATTCGGACGCCGACGCGCTCATGCACGCGATTTGCGACGCGCTCCTCGGCGCGCTCGGCGAGCCGGACATCGGCCACTTTTTCCCGAACACCGATCCGCGCTGGAAAAACGTGCCGAGCAGGATTTTTCTGGAGGAGGCCGCGCGGATCATCGCGTTGCGCAACGGAAAAATCGTGAACGTGGACGCGACGGTCATCGCGCAGGCGCCGAAGATTTATCCGCACATCAAGGAAATGAAAATCCGCGTCGCGGAAGCGTTGAAGATCAATTTCGCTCACGTCGGCATCAAGGCGACGACGAACGAGTTGATGGGTTTCATCGGTCGCGAGGAAGGCATCGCGGCGATGGCCGTGGCGGGCGTGGATTTGCCTTAACAAAATGCCCAAAGCCGAAATCAGTTGGAAGCGCGAAACCGGGGACGGTGGAAAATTGCAGGTCTACGTCCAGCGCGTGAGCCGCGAATGGAAATTCTTCCATCGCGCCAAACGGTTTGACCAGTGGCAGCCGGTGCCGGAACCGCCGCTCGAAGACTGGCTGGAATTGCTGGACGCCGTGCAGCGCCTCATCACCCGCCGCCGTTACCAGCCGGACGACGAGGTGCGCCTGCGCCGCCAAATCCGCGAACGTTTTCCGGAAGCGAAAGTTTGAACAACCGCCGTCAGCTCACTGCGACGCAAGCTCCAGCATCCTGATCGCGGAAATCGCAATAATCATCAGCCCGACGAGCAAAATGGCTCCCCAGATGTCAAACCGCGCCCGCAAGACGTGATTTATCGGCACGATGGTGTTGATCAACCGATAAAACGCGCTCCGGTTCACTTTGGAGACATTTGTCTTCACGCTGCCCTTTTAGCACAAAGCAGGCCAACTGCTGCGAGGCGTGCAAATCATCGCTTCAGGGAAGGCAGCGACCTATTTTGAGACAATGCCGGAAGTGCCGCCGCAATCCCCGGGGAACTGTCCCGTTTCCACTCAAAAAATTCAAAGCTTCGCGTCGTCGAGCGATTTGATTTCGGGAAAAAACCGCGCCATCAGCGGGCGGCAATGCTGTTCCACTTTTCGCTCCAAAAGATCGCGGTCAATTTGCCGGATGATTTCCTGTTTCGCCGGGTTTCGAAATTCATGGGCGCGTTGCGGGCACACGCAGCGGCGCGGCAGCCCGGCAAAATCCGCGATTTCAAACACCCTTTGCCCGATTTCATCGGTTCGCACCACCAGCAGCCGCGCCGCCGGAACTTCCGCCAGCACCTGCGTATTATGCGCCGTCCAATTCGCAAAATGCGCGTCCAGTGAATGAAGATTTTTCTCCTTGAGCACCTCTTCGCCGGCTTCGTAGTCGCCGGCTTGGGGACCCAAACGAAGTTCCCGCATCCTGAGCCACCACAAATCCGCATTTGGAAACCGCAACAAATGGTTGAGGTATGAGTTGACCGAGGAATAACAATCGCGAAGGGTCAAAACAAAACGCGCGTCGGAAAATTCGCGCAACAGAATGTTCAGAATCCAAAAATTTAACGAGGCGGAATCCACCTCCAGCGCCAGTTCACGATCGCGCGCCCGCAACCATGCCGTCATCTCCCCCTCGCTGATCCGCCCGGCGCGCCGGTCGAGGATTTTGTCAATCAACTCCATTGCCCCGGCCTCGTGGCCGGCGCGCACGCCTTTGAAAAACATCGCGGCGAGGGAATGCGTGCCGCTCTTGGGCATGCCCACGCCGTAAAGCCGCGTCCGCCGCGTGCGCTGCGGACCGAGCAAAAACCGCTTCAGCTTGAAAGCCGCGTCGTTGACAAATTCCGCAGGCATTTTCTCCGGCGCAGACGATTTCATTGTTCCCGCCCGATTAAAAGTTAAAAATCGCCCGCGGAAAATGCAGCCGCAAAAGCTCGACCGTTGATTTTACGCTGACAATTCCTGCCGGCCGATTTACATTTCGTTCGTGGCCAGACTGCCTTTGATTTTGGTTTCGCCGAGCATTGAGAAGCGCGGCATCGAATTTCACGATTTGTCGTCCAGCCTTTCCGTGAAATACGATTTCTCCGTCACCCAATCCGGCGGCGTGCCCGTTACCGCGCCCACGACAACCGCTCCCCAGTTGCTCGCCGAAGCCGTCCGCCGCGCCGACGGCGTTTTGCTGACCGGCGGCGATGACATCAATCCCGATCTTTACGCCAAAAAACTTCCGCGTGCCGTCCGCGACACCGTGGACATGACGCCCGACGGCGGCGGGCGCGATTTGCGCGAACTGATTCTGCTCCGCGAAGTTTTCCGCCAGCGCAAACCGCTGCTGGCGATTTGCCGCGGCCATCAATTGCTGAACATCGCGCTCGGCGGGCAGTTGATTGCGGACATCCGCACGCAGGTTCCCGGCGCGCTGAATCATCAGCGATTGGACCAGGCGGGCGAAATCGTCCACGAAGCGCCGTTGACAGCCGGTTCATTGCTCGCCAAGATAACCGGCAAGCGGGTATTGGGCGTGAACAGCTCGCATCATCAGGCCGTGTTGGAACCGGCAGAACCGCTGACGGTCACGGCGCGAACGCGGGACGGAATCGTGGAAGCGATGGAATTGAAACCGGAAGCAATGAAGCGGATGCCGTTTTTACTGAGCGTGCAGTTTCACCCTGAACGGTTGACTGAACGCCACGCCGAACATCGCGCGATTTTTCGCCGCTTCATTCAAGCGTGCATTCGGAAACAAAAGCTATGAAAGCCAAAATTCTCATCGTGGACGACGAGGCGGACTTGCGTGAATTGATTGCCGCCGTGCTGGATAATTACTACGAAGTCGAGCAAGCCGGCAACGCCGCCGCCCTGCACAAGCTCTTTCCCCTGCCGCCGCCGGATGTTGTTTTGCTCGACGTGAAGCTGCCGGACGCGCACGGCCTCGACCTGCTGCCGGAAATCAAAAAACGCTGGCCTGAAACCGAAGTCATCGTCTTGAGCGGCCACGGCACCATCACCATGGCCGTCGAGGCCGGGCGGCGCGGCGCGTTCAACTTCCTCTCCAAGCCGTTTGAAAATGAAAAGCTGCTCGCCGACGTGAAATGCGCGCTGGAACGTAAGCAACAGACCGAGGAAAACACCACGCTCCGCCGCGCGCTCGAAACCATGAGCGGCACCGCCTCGCCCATTTTCCGCAGCGAAGCCATGCAGCACGTCGTCCGCACCATCGAGCGCATTGCGGCGGCGGACGTGACCGTGCTCATCACCGGCGAAAGCGGCTCCGGCAAGGAAGTCATCGCCGACCTCGTCCACACCTTGAGCCCGCGCAGCAAGGCAAAAATCATCAAGATCAACTGCGCCGCCCTGCCCCGCGAATTGATCGAAAGCGAACTCTTCGGCTCCGTCAAGGGCGCGTTCACCGGCGCGCACACCGACCGCGAGGGACTGTTCCGGCTGGCCGAGGGCGGCACGCTGTTCCTCGATGAAATTTCCGAAATGCCCGTGGACACCCAAAGCAAGCTCTTGCGCGTCTTGCAGGACCAGGAAGTCCGCCCCGTCGGCGGCAAGACCAGTTACAAGACCAATTGCCGCATCATTGCCGCGACCAACCGCCAGCCGGACGACGCCATCAAGGAAGGCAAGCTCCGCGAAGATTTGTTCTACCGCATCAGCGCCATTTCCGTCCATCTGCCGCCGTTGCGCGAGCGCCGCGACGACATCATGCCGCTGGCGAACTCATTTTTGAAACGGTTTGCGGCGCAGGCCAGCCGCGATTTGCGCGGGTTCAAACCCGACGCGATTGACCGGCTCACCGCCTTCGACTGGCCGGGCAACGTCCGCCAGTTGCAGAACGAAATCCAGCGCGCCGTGCTCTTGAGCGAAGGCGACGAAGTGGCCGCCGCCGACCTTTCCATCACCGATGTCAAAGTCAGCGCGAGTTCGAACGCGGAATCCGACACCAGCTTCACGCTGCTCGAAGGCGTGGAACGCAACGCCATTGTCCAGACGCTCAAGGAAACCAACGGCAACAAGCTGGAAACCGCCAAACGCCTCGGCATCGGCCGCCAGACGCTTTACAACAAAATCAAGGCTTACGGGATTGAAGTGTAATCAAATCCGCAGTTGTGGGATTTCTACGTGAGGCCGATTGCACGTTTATGGAACAATATCAATCGCCGCTAAGCAAGCTTACGTTGGCGGGACGCCTGTTGCTTTTGGTTCATCTGCTTTCCGGTCTCGGCGGCTTGTCCCTGTATATCTGTGATTTCCTCCCACAGCTTCCAACCGGCAGCTATCCAATTCTGATGTTTGTAATTCCAGTGGGCATTGTTTTTTCCCTTTCATTTTTCGCTATGGCTTGGATATTGGAACGGCTCGGCATACCGATTTACAAACGATGAGCATCCTTTTCTATTTGCTTAACGCCACGCCAGCCAAGCTGAACCCTCCAAAAACAAAAAAGCGCGAACGGCTTTTGCCCTTCGCGCTGATTGTTTTCTGAAAACTTATTTCCCCGCCGCGCCCGCGGACGGCGCCGGCGCGGGTGTCGTGCCAGTGGAATGGGTGTGCGGCTCCAGCAAGCTGCCCTGCATGTAAATATCCAATTTGTCCGGCTGGCCCGGAAAGTTCAGCGCCAGCGTCACCAGGTTCTTGAACAATTCCAGCGCCAGCGCCGATTTTGCCGCCGCCTTGTCCGCCTGCGACGCCGCCTTGCCGCCTTTGGAATCCCCGGTGTTCTGGAACACCGCCTGCCAGCCCGTCAGCAGGCCGCCCGCCTCCGCCACCACGTCCGCCCCCAAATCCGCCTGATGCGCCGTCACCCCGTTCACCAACGTCTGCAATTCCTCGCCCAAATCCGAATCCTTGGCGTGGGTGAACACCGACCGGCCCTGCGGAAAGCACTCCATCAAATACGCCCCGCTCTCCCCGTAAACGGCAAAAATTGGAAAATCTGCCCAAAAAATGCCGCGAAAGGCTTGAAAATATTTTACATGACCATCTACACGTGTCGGCAGCCATGTTGAAATTTTACATGACCATCCCAACGTTTCGACGGCCAAGTTGAAAATGGGCAACGGCCATTCTGCTGGCTGGACGTCCATGTCAAAATTGACAATGCCCATCCGAACAATTTGGCGGCCAAAAGGCCGGGATTTGGCCTTTTGATGGTGCGTTGGACAGTGAATTGGCTTGAAAACGGCCTAAATACCGTGCTAAAGTCCAATCCAGTGAAAAATCGGTGGCCCAATTTGATTGGAGCAAGCCTCACCGCTCCATTTGCGGAGCATTCGCCAACGCCCCGTGCCAAGTCCCCGATCCGCCTTCCCGAATTAGGCCAAACCGGGCGTTCACCATTTTCCCGCAACTCCGTTGGTTGCAGGCATATCAAACCAAAAACCACAAACACCCCTTGCCGACTTAGGCCAAACCCAGCTTTGGCCGAATGTCTGTTAGGCGGCATTGAGCACGAGGAGAAATTATGAAATTCACACTTGAAGTTGGTGGCAGAGAAAAGTCGAAAATAGAGTTCTCTCGTAATTGTTGGACGGGTGCGATGCAGACTCTCGTTGATGGTCGGAGAGTCGCACGGCAGAGTCCTTTTTCACCATTCACTCATTTCTACGGCGCTCGGAAGCGGCGCTACAAGTTTTCCGTTGGCAAGACGGAGACACACAAGATTGTGCTTGAGAAGGAGCGACCGTGGCTGATTGCCGGCTTTAGACCGCAGACATATCGTGTCTTTGGAAGATATTCGGCCAGCCAGACACGATGACCTTTGATTCAGACGGTATTTTCCACACCAGATTTAGTGGAGTTATATCCAATACGACAGTAGCGTGGGCGCAAGATGGGTCATGGGGTGTTAAGGACGGTTTCTTGATTTTGAGCATCACCAACAGCACCGCAAGCAATGCACCAGTCGCGGTGCCAGTCGGACGTGTTGACCATTGCAAGATTGTGGTTTTAGATAGTCAGAATCTCGTTTATCAAGGTTCAGACGGGAAAGGAGACGTTTCATGGATTCGATGATGATGCCTAACACCGCGCTGGGGTCGTGGTGTCCTAGTTTGTTGATTTAGTCGCTTCATCAATCAGCCGTTCAATTGTCCACGTTTCATTTGTTAGTTTAATTCCAACAGCCGGAGTGCATCCGAGCGTGTTGTGAACTTTGCAAAAATTATACGCAGCCGCAAAAAGCGCAATCGCGTAACGATGATTGCAAAGCTTCCGTGAATATCCCAGACCCAAACGGGCAAAGCGTTTGTTGAAATGCCGGACGGTCAAATTGGAGCGTTCAACGTATGACGTATTGATTTTGTCGGCTTGCGGCACGCCAGCTTGGATTCTGATTTTGACGCCAGTGCATTGTGCCGGAGCGTAGCGGCGTGCCGCCTCTGCTTTGATGTTGTATGGCACGGCGTATAATTTCTGCATAGTTGCAAAATGCAAACGCCCTAGCAGGTGTTTCCGAACGATTTGCTGGTATGGCCGGAATGAATCGGTTGTGATCTGGACAGTGCCGACAATCCGCTCCGCAACATCGGCAATAAAAGTGTCCGTGTTTTCCAAGTTCCGTTTGCCAGTGTAATAACTGACGATGAATTTCTCGCGGGCAGAGACGGCAAGGAAAGTGTATTGGTCGCCAATCTCATCGCTACCGCCAAGTTGATTCGCCCGCTTTTGTGAACACGCGACACGCGACCAGAGTTCGTCAATTTGTAGCGCGTCCACGTTGAGATAGCGCACAAGATTGTCGTGAAGCCGTTCGCATTTTTGCCCGACAGTTTCCAACACGGCCAAAACGGTTTTGTGCTGGCAACCTGTCAGGCGGGCGGTTGCGCGAACACCAACGCCCTCGACCAGCAGTTTGACGATTTGAACGACCTTTTCATGTTCCGTTCGCAATCCGTCCAACGGAGATTCGGAAAAGGTTTTGGCGCAGCGCACGCAACGATAGCGTTGCACGATGCCGTTAATGTTTTTGAAGCGGCCAAATTTCTTGGCTTCGCCGGAGCAACAATGACATTTCAAACTTGCTTTCTAGGCAAGGAAAGCTAACGTGAAGTCGTATCTGACAAGATATGCGACCTTTTGCAGCTTAACCCTGCGCTTGGTTGCGCCCTGTCAGTGCTGAAACACTGGCGGGGCTTGATTTTAGTTGTTTTTGGGATTAGGGCGGCGTGTCCTCGTGCGAATGGAACACGATGTTATGGCCTCGACAGCCCGCCGCCCGTTCCCGAAATTCTTTATTTTGTTTTTTCTTCTTCGACAATCAGCGCGACCTCAAGCCATTTGCAAATGCGGCTGTATTCAGCCCGCGTGATACTTAATGGCGCGGTGAGCGAAACCTTTCTCTGTTTGTCTGTGTCCAAGAAAAGCGTGTGTGCTTCTGCACCCGGCGGAAGTGGCGGCGGCGGTAGCGTAGTAAATGGCGGTTCATCCACAGGCTTGCGCTTTTTATATTTTCGAGGCGTTGAACCGCCTGATCCCTTTGCACCGCGCTTGCTTTTGAGGTGAGGGCTAATTTTTATTTCCGTCGCCTCGCACAAAGAAGTAAAAAACGAAATAGCCTTAACAATTGTTGAACCATCAATGCCCCGTTCCTTAAATTTCTCGGTCAATTGGGCGGCGGTGGCCGAACCAATGTTAAACGTCCCGTCGAAAATAAAATCGTATTTTTCTTTGGCGGCTTTGGACAGCACCGCTTTTTCATTCTGTGGATTTTCCACCAAATCTTTGAATGATGGCGTTGGGATGCCATCATTATTTATCAGCCCAAAGAATTTTAAGGTTGCGAGTAAAAAAGACTGATTAGCCCCTGACACGCCGACAAAAACACTGCGGTCAATTCTTCCGGGCAATCCAGACTGACGCAAGCTTGCGATGAAGTTTGTGAATGTTTTGAACGCCACATAGGGCGGCTTCGATTCGATTATGTTTTCAGTTTTCATTTTATGCGCTGGTTATGCGCGAGGACATATTCGCAGATTTTATGTTTTTGTAAAGGACTTTTTCAGATTATTTTCAAATAAATGTTGTAGCATAAAACAAGCTGGCAGATAATGGTTGGCATGAATGGACAACTTGTTATTGTTAAAGATGTTGCGCATAGACCACTTTTAAGGAAAGTGTGCTATGCTAATCAAAAAACTGTGTTCGTAACGTCAGAAAATGCGTTTGACGCAATAAAAAAAGGCAATTCTGGCCTGTTTCCAATCGGTTTCAGAGCGGAAAATGTATTCATTTACGACGGCCAAGATTTAACAGGAAAAATCAATTGGGAAAAATTAAAGCGATGGAGGGAGTGATTCCAGTTAATGTTGAGTTTTTGGGAATTTGTTGTTAAGAAGGTGTGCGTGAACAAACTTTTCTACGGCGACAATCTTGATGTCTTGCGGGGCAAGATTAAAGATGAGTCCGTTGACCTTTGTTACATTGACCCGCCGTTCAATTCCAAGCGCAACTACAATCAGATTTACAACAACATCGGCAGCGAGGACAGGGCACAGTCGCAGGCATTTGTGGACACTTGGATTTGGGATGACCGCGCCGTTGAGGGTTTTGCACAAATCATCGGCAACGAAGGCAACCGCTTCACGTCGCAGACGATTGAACTCATCAAGGGGCTGCACAAAGTTTTGAAAGAGGGAAGCCTGCTCGCCTATCTCGTTCACATGGCGCTCCGCATTGTGGAAATCCGGCGAGTGTTGAAACGGACTGGCAGCTTTTATCTGCATTGCGATCAAACTGCGAGTCATTATTTGAAACTCGTCATGGATAGTATTTTTTGCGGGGGGGGGGCGATTTTAAGATAGAAATTATTTGGAGCACAACCGACACTTCTGGATTCAAAAGCCGAGCCGAAAACTGGATTCGTTCACACGATACGATTCTTTTTTTCACAAAGTCGGATGAGTATTTTTTCAAAAAATTATATTGGGACAATAACCCTGACTATTTGAAACGGTTCAAAAAAGTTGACGAAAATGGGGAAAAATACCGCGACGACAGGCCGGGCGGACGGCGGCAATACTTAAAAGACTTGAAGGGCAAAACAATTGGAGATGTTTGGGACGATATAGATTCTTTTCAGCAGGCATCCACCAACCCAGAATATCTCGGCTATCCAACGCAAAAAAGGGAGGCGATTCTTCAAAGAATTTTACAAGCAAGTTCGGCAGAGGGAAGCGTCATTTTAGACGCATATTGCGGTTGCGGGACAACGGTTGCAGTTGCACAGCGGCTTAATCGGAAATGGATAGGCATTGACATCACCTATCAAGCAATTGCTGTTATTCTAAAAAGATTTGACGAACATTTTGATAAAAAAGTCCTAAATAATATCACGCTCGACGGCGTGCCGCGAGACATGGAATCTGCCCGCGCATTGGCAAACAAGGCAGACGACCGCGTGCGGAAAGAATTTGAAAAATGGGCAGTCCTGACATACACAAACAACCGCGCCGTCATCAATGAGAAAAAGGGCGCGGATTCTGGAATTGATGGCATAGCTTATTTTCAAACCAGCGCAACGGAAACCGCCAAGATGGTTTTGCAGGTCAAATCTGGCGGCGTTGGGCGTGGCGACATCGCCAAGCTGCGCGGTGACATGGCGCGTGAAGGCGCGGAATTGGCGACGTTAATCACTCTTGAACACGCGACTGCGCCGATGCAACGTGAAGCCAAATCCGCCGGACTTTATCCGCATCCGTTGATGCAAAAAAATTACGACAGGATTCAGATTGTGACGGTCAAAGAAATCATCGAGGAAAACAAGCGTCTGGAATTGCCGATGAACCTTGAAGTGTTAAAAAAGGCGCAAGCCGCCGTCAGCGACAACCAGTTAAATCTCCTTGAGTCCGATTAGCAACAATCCGCGACACCACGACCCGCGCTGGAGCCAACGCCGACTGCCCCTTGAGTTTATGGACGGTTTGGGTTATACAACTATTATCGAGTTTGCGGAGCCACTCGCCAGTCGGCGTGGCTCAGCTTTGGATCGTTAGGCTGCGAGAGTTTATGACAATGTTATGGATTTTCATGTCAGTCGGAGCACTCATTCTCGGTTTATTGGTGTCGTGGCGAATCGTTCGGTGTTGGCGCGGTCACATAGCGTTGATTTATGGATTCCTAGCCGTGATGATTTTCAGCGTTGTCTTTTGGATTATCACCGTGTTTCGGTTGCTTGATGGTTCAGTTCGCCTCGGATGCCTCGTGAGCCTTTCGGCGCTCTATTTACCTATAATTTTCGCGAGCACATGGGCTATCAAAAGGGAGAGACAGTGACCCCGTGGCCTAACTTTAGATCGTTAGGCTGCGAGAAAGTGCCATGAAAACTTGGCTCATCAGGATGGCAATTTTGGCGGTTATTTTGGCAGAGATATGCTGGGCGTTAGAACCTCGCAATTTCTCATTTCCGAGGAGTGCAGAGACGGTTCAGGCGATACATGCTTATCAAGCGAGTCCTACGGTGAAAACAAAAGCAGCGTTGTTGGAGCAGACAAAGCGAGACGTTTCGCGTAATGAGCGCCCCGGCGAGATTTTGCTTGGCCTGATGTTAGTCGCTGACGTGGCTGCCGTTTATTTTTTGTGGAATTATGGAGCCAAGAAAATCGCAGCCTAACTTTGAACATTAAGCGCACTCAGGCATATCGGCAAGGTTCTGCCACCGACTGTTGAGCGGGCGGCTTCTACACTTAAGAGAGCTAGAGATTTACTTGACCGCGCACCTGAAACCGCGCTGAAGCCATTGGAAGGCTGAAAGGCGAAGGGCGAATGAATATGGTTGAACAATGAGATTTGAAAGTTCAGATTGCAGTCGTGAGCCAGCCGCCCGCAGCCGTGTCCCGGCTTCGGAATGTTAGGCATCATTCGATTCTATGACCGTTCAAGAGTCCATTGATTCCGCGTTTGAGAAGGTGCCATATCCGGGTGATGATTGCATCGCTTTGCATGAGTGCCCGGAGTGCCGTGAAATACGCGAAGATTTCCGTGGGAAGCCATCCCAACTTCTGGCGGATGATATTTTGGAGCGTCGCTGTCAGTCGTTGCCGCTTCTGTCACCATCGGCATTTCGTTACTTTGTGCCGGCTTATATGCACTATTCGCTCGCTCATCCAGATTCCGAGGTTGCCTTTTTCACTTTTCAAGGGCTTGGCATAGCTGGATTCGACGCTTTTGACTTGGAGCGGTTTCGTTTATTCAGCCGTCAGCAGAAAGAAGCGGTAATCACATTTCTGGAGTTTTTTAAGTCACATGAGATAGAGGGTGACGACCAGGACAACCGCGAGTATCAAGACAATCTCGATGCCGTTATCAAAGCTTGGAAGCAGATGCCTAACCCCGCGCTGGAGCCAAAGCCGACTGCCACTTGAGTTTATGGATGGTTTGAGTTATACAGTGATTATCGAGCTTGCGGAGCCACCCGCCGATCGGCGTGTCCCGCAAATGCGGGATTTGGATCGTTAGGCAGCATTACACGTCACAAAAAAAGGAATAAATATGTCAGACAACAACAAACACAACTTGGTATATTTTGAGAGCCGGTCAGTTCGCGCACTCTACGAGCAGATGGATGACTGGCAGAAGACAAATCACAAGCGATTGCTTTCAGTGAGCGTTCAAAAAGACGCCGATATGTTTTGCTGCATCGCCTTAACAAACCCATCCGAAGTGACAATTGTCTCTCCTAGCGGTGAGGCTGTCTGGGTTAGCAATCATTCGCTTTGTTGTGTGGCACGAGGATAGTCACGATATGCTGCCACACCGCGCTGGAGCCAACGCCGACCGCCCCTTGAGTTTGAGTTTATGGCTGGTTTGAGTTATACAACGATTGTCGAGTTTGCGGAGCCACTCGCCGGTCGGCATGGTTCAGCTTTGGATCGTTAGACATCATCGCACCATGAGATTCATCGTTTTGTTTATTCTATTGAGCGGCTTGGTGAGCGGTTGTAGCTGCCGCGATGCGGAGTTGCACAAGCAGCTTCTGGGCACATGGAAGATATTCGGCCAGCCAGACACGATGACCTTTGATTCAGGAGGTATTTTTCACACCAGATTTAGTGGAGTTATATCCAACACGACAGTAGCGTGGGCGCAAGACGGGTCATGGGATGTTAAGAACGGTTTCTTGATTTTGAGCATCACCAACAGCACCGCAAGCAATGCACCAGTCGCGGTGCCAGTCGGGCGTGTCGACCATTGCAAAATTGTAGTTTTAGATAGCCAGAATCTCGTTTATCAAGGTTCAGACGGGAAAGGAGACGTTTCATGGATTCGATGATAATGCCTAGCCCCGCGCTGGAGCCAAAGGCGATTGCCCCTTGAGTTTATGGATGGTTTGAGTTATACAACGGCTATCGAGAATGCGGAACCGCTCGCCCGTCGGCGTGTCCCGCAAATGCGGGATTTGGATCGTTAGGCATCGTTCGCGCACATGGAAAAGAAATCGTCAAATTGGTATTTTCCGCCCGACCTCGGCTGTTTGCTGTTCTCATGGGTTTGGTTTGGATTAATTGCGATTCTTGCCGGTGGCATTCTGTCGTTGATTTCCAAGTTGAGGTCAGGAGACGTGTTGGCGATTTTTTACGCGGCACTGGGATTTTCAGGCATCGGGACGATTCTGCTATTTTTAGCGCGACTGCCACTTTACCGGCAGCGGCGGTTTTTTACATTCGGGCCGCGAGCGCTAGACCGCCATCATCGCCGAGTTTATTGGCTGGCATATATTTTCGTCATCGCCAGCATTGGTTTGCTTGCGATTGTTTGGTGCAGAGTGAGGTAAGACCACGATGCCAACACCGCGCGGGAGTTAAAGGCGGGAAGCCGTTGCGGGCAAGATGCCGCTCCTTGAATTTATATTTGCCAGCCGGAGGTTGAGGGGCAAAAATCCGCCATGAAATCAAACCAAACCGGCTCAAGCCAGGGCACGCAATTGCTCATCGTCATCGCCGCAGTCCTGATTCTGATTCTGGCAATCGTCGCCATCCGGGTTCATCTGAGGGAAAAGGCCAAGTCCGTCGAAGCCTGGCAGTCGGAAGTGAACCGCTCGTTCGCCGACATCTTCAACGAGTTGAAAAATTACTGCCATTCGCAGACCAATTACCCGGCCTTGACGGCGGAGGAATTGCATCAACGCGGGGTTTTCGACGACCAAACCATGGAGTTTCTGAAATCGCCCAAGGTGCATTTTTATCCGTTCGCCGCCGCCGACCCGGACACCAATGTCATTTTGAGCGTCGTGGGAGTGTGGCCGGACATTTCGCTCGGGAACAAAAGCTGGCAAGGTTCGGCGGTGCCGGTGGAATTGACCAAGGGCGACATCATGAGCACCGACGCCCCGCCGCGCTGGCTGGACACGAATACATTCCGCCGAAATGGGCCGCTTTCCGCGTCAAATGGGCGACTTCCAATAATTCCAATCCACGTCGGGGAAAATGTTGTCGGACGCCTCGGTTTCGGCCAGCCATTTTTCGTCCACACCCGTCGCCGTCAACTGGTCGTGCAGCGCAATGAACCGGAGCAAATGGTCCTTCACGCGGCGGCGCGCGTAGTCGGGACTCGTGTCGGCGCGCAAAATGAACGGCCAGTCGCTTGCCTGCGCCAGCAGCAGTTCGCGCGCGGCCTGTTTCAGCGCGCGCTTTTGCAGGACGCTCGCCCGTCTTGAAAATTTCTTTGCCAGCCGGCTCATGCGTTCCTGCGCGACCTGCAAGTGCGGATAAATCCACTCGTTCTTTTCGTTCAGCCACGCGCGCAGGTAACCTTCCTCGCCCCAGGTGGACGCGCTCGGCTCGGCGATCTGGTTCATCGAATGGCGCGCCAGATAATCGCCGGGCGTGATGAGCGAAATGATTTTCTGCTCGTTGGAAACTTTCCGCGCGAAGAAATCCAGAAACTCCGGCCCTTCATACCACCAATGACCGAACAATTCCGCGTCATACGGCGCGACGATCATCGGCGGACGGTCCAAAAGCCCGGCGAGCTTCCGGGTTTGCGCGACGCGCTCGTTGAGGAAATGCGCGGCGTGTTCGCTCGCCGCCGACAGCGCCGCGCCACGGTCGTAAATCTGTTTCTCGCCCGCGCCGGTGATTTTGAAATACTTGATGCCGGTGAAGCCGCGGTTTTCCGGCGACGGCAGATGCGGCCGGACGTAATCGAAATCCAGATCGAACCCGATGTCGCGGTAGAAATCGCGGTAACGCGGGTCGCCGGGATAGCCTTCCTGCCGGCTCCAGACCTGCCGCGAGGAATCGTAATCGCGCCCGAACGCGGCGATGCCGTTCGGCGTGAAAATCGGCGCGAACGTGCCGTAGCGCGGACGCGGTTTTGCGTGCCAGACGCCGTGCGTGTCGAGGATGAACCAGCGGATGTCCGCCTCCTGCAAAAACGTTTCGACGCCGGAAACGTAGGCGCATTCCGGCAGCCAGATGCCGCGCGGCGGGCGGCCAAAGCAGCTTTGATAGTGGTCGCGCGCGGTCAAAATCTGCGCGCGGATGGACGGCGGATGGTTGGCCAGCAGCGGCAGCAGCGCATGGGTCGCGGCGGTCGTGATGATTTCAAGGCGGCCTTCGTCCTGAAATCGCTTGAAGCAGGCGACGAGATTGCCCTCGTAGTAACGCCACGTTTCGCGCGTGAGGGAAAGTTTGTGGTGATACATCCACGCAAGTTCGCGGAAGGCGCGGTCCCAGTGCGTGCGGTGAATTTCCTTTTCGGCCAGTTCGATGAGACCGTCGAGATGGCGTCCGTAGCGCCGGCGGAGCAATTCGTCTTGCAACATCGCGCACAGCGGCGGCGAAAGCGAAAGCGTCAGGCGCCCGTTCACGCCGTCGTGCCGCCAGTTTTCAAAAATCTGGACGAGCGGGATGTAGGTTTCCGTGACGGCCTCGAACAGCCAGCTTTCTTCGAGGAATTTTTCGTGTTCGGGATGGCGCACGAACGGCAGATGCGCGTGCAGGACGAGTGAAAGATACCCTTGCATGGCCCTTGATAACTATTCGAGTTTGTCGGCAATCCAGTCCGCGACGGTCTTGGCCATTATCAAAATGACGACGCCGGCCAAAAACACGATGCCCCAGAGCACGACCTCCGGGATGCTCACCGGCGTCTGCCGGAAATGGTATTCGGCCCAGGACAATGACAGTTCCACAATGCTCATGCCCATGATAGAAACAGCTATGAAGCGGACGAGCATCAATGCTCCGCGGGCGGGCGCGTCCATAAGATTAAAGATTTTGCGGCAGCGGGGTCTTTAGCAACGGGTCCTGCGGATGCGCGCCGACGTCGCCCAGATATTCCGTCTCGCGGCTGAATTTCAAGTCCGCCGCGCGCGCATCAGCGCCATCAGCGGAAACGGCCACAGCGGGCAAATCATATTTACCGTCCGGCAGCGCGAAGCGGAAACTGAACGAGCCGTCGGAACGCAATTTGATTTCGTGACCACCCAGCGTGACTTTTGCGCCCGGCTCGGTCGCGCCATAAATGATCAACTCGGCATTGACGTTGAACCAGAAGCCTTTCGCCCGTTCCAAGCCGCCGAACGGGCTGGACAAACTGGAAACGCCAAACGAGGAAACGCCAAGCGAGGAAATTTCATGCGCGAGTTTGCGGCGGATGAGTTCCGTGATTTCGAGCGACCCCATCCACACCCGGCGCGTTTCGTCAATGTTGATGACTTTGGCGAGCGCGTGTTCCTGCTGCGGCGTCCACGTCGCGGGCGGCTTGCTCGTCACGCGCGGCAAATCAGGATGGCCGTTGTGGCGCAATTCTTCGATGGCCTGCGCGAGCGGAAGATTTTCGCGCACGGCGGCCTTGACGATTTCCATCAGGCGGGCAAATGGAAATTCAAACGGAATCGTGGCGAACTCGGCCGCTTCGTCGGCGGAAACGGCATCGGGCGGCGTCATTGTGCCGCTCGAAATGGAAATGCGCGTCCATCGTCCCAGCGCGGAATAGTAGCCAAGCTCGGCCACATAGGAATCTCCCGCGCGCTCGACGTGCGCGAACCAGTGGCGCGATTCGGGATGGACGTGGATTTCATAAAGCGGATGACCTTCGAGCTTGTGGGGATAAATGCGCAGGACGAGATGGCCGTCGGAGGACAGCGCATTCAGCTTCAACTGCTGCGCCTGTGTCAAATCCCAGTGCGCGTAAATCCAGTGCGGGTCGCGGGCGGTGAGGAAAAGCTTTTTGGTGCCATAGGATTCGGGCAGCTCGGATTCCGCCGTCGGAAAACTTTGCGACGGCGGCGTCGGGCCAAGCGCGTATTTTTGTCCCGGCCCGCTGACGGGCGTCGGCACGGGCGCGTCGCCTTCGAGCAAAATGGACGGGACTTCGATTTTTTTCCGGCGGGTATAAGTGCGGCGGACCTTGGTTTCAGACGTAACCTCGGTTTTCGGCGCGGTGGATTTCGAGCGCTTCGGCCTCAAAATGCTTTGCGCGGCGTCGGCAATTCCTTCGAACAGGGATTTTTTTGCGCGGGGCGATTTTGTTTTTGACGGCGCGTCGGCTTCAGCAACCGTCTTTTCCGTCGGCGTTTTTGCGGTGCTTGCTCGCGCCGCGTGTTCAGGCGATTTTTTAGTGACTGACATGGATGCTGGTTTCATGGTTAACCGCAAACACTCGTTTTATGGCTCAGAGCCTCCACTCTCTGCCACCCACAAGCTTAAAGCGTCGGCATAATCTGCGCAACGAAAATCTGAAGGGCCTTGAAATTATTTTTTACTCGAATCGCAAGCAGGCAAAGTCGTCGCCCCGCCTTCCGGTAAAAAAGTTTTGACACTTTCCCCATATTGTATCAATTTATCCGCATCCGTTGATTTGACGGACTCATGACGAGTGGTCGAGGGACTGGCCCGATGACACCACGGCAACCGGTTGAGCTTTGGTCTCAATGTCAGGTGCCAATTCCAGCTCAAGCACCATTGGCTTGGGAAAAATGAGAAGCGCACAACCGTTTTGTCGCCCCTTCTCGTCACGAGTCGGGGCTTTTTTGCTGCCCGGAAACAATCTTCGGACACGAATATTTATGAGTGAACAACACGGTTTCATGAAGGCGCTCAAGTGCCGCGAATGCGGACGCGAATATCCACTCACGGCCAACCACGTCTGCGAATTCGACTTCGGTCCGCTCGAAGTCGCCTACGACTACGACCGCATCAAAAAATCTTTGACGCGCGAGGCCGTCGCCTCGCGCCCGAAGACGATGTGGCGTTACCGTGAACTGTTACCCATCGCCGGCGAACCAACCGTCGGCACGCAAGCCGGCTTCACGCCACTCATCAAGGCCGACCGGCTCGCTAAGAAACTTGGCATCCGCGAATTATGGGTGAAAAACGACGCCGTAAATTATCCGACGCTCTCCTTCAAAGACCGCGTTGTGAGCGTGGCGTTAAGCCGCTCGAAGGAACTGGGCTTCGACACCGTCGCCTGCGCGTCCACGGGAAATTTAGCGAATGCGGTTTCCGCCCAGGCCGCCAGTGCTGGCTTGCGAGCTTATGTTTTCATTCCGTCGGATTTGGAACAGAGCAAAATTCTGAACTCGCTGATCTACGGCGCGAACGTCATCGGGATCAAAGGCCATTACGACGAAGTGAACCGCCTGTGCGCAGAAATCGCCGGCAAATTCGGCTGGGCGTTCGTGAACGTGAACATGAGGCCGTACTACGCCGAAGGTTCCAAGAGCATGGCGTATGAAATTGCCGAGCAACTCGGATGGCGCGCGCCGCAGCACACCGTCATCCCGATGGCCTCCGGCTCGCTGCTCACGAAAATTCACAAAGGCTACCAGGAACTTGTGAAGGTCGGTCTTATTTCCGACACGCAGCCGAAAATTTACGGCGCGCAGGCAACGGGCTGCTCGCCGATTTCCGTCGCGCAGAAGGCCGGACTCGATTTCTTCAAGCCGGTCAAACCCGACACGATTGCGAAATCGCTTGCCATTGGCACGCCGGCGGATGGTTTTTACGCGCTCAAGGTGATGCGCGACACCGGCGGCGCGGCCGAGGACGTGACGGATGATGAAATCCGCGATGCGATCAAGCTGCTCGCCGAGACTGAAGGTATATTTGCCGAGACTGCCGGCGGCGTGACCGTCGGCGTGGCGAAGAAACTCATTGCGTGCGGCAAGATTCCGAAGGATTCTTCCGCCGTCATCTGCGTCACCGGCAACGGATTGAAGACACTCGACGCCGTGCAAGGCCATTGTGGCAAGCCGCGCGAAATCAAGCCGAGCTTGCGCGAGTTCGAGGCGCTGCTGGCGCAGGAAGAAAAAGTGAATGCGTGATTTGCGCAATTGTGTATGGCTGTAACTATTTCAGGTGGCGGCGGAGTGAATCTCATGCAATTGCAACGCGCAATGATTTTCATCGACGGCACAAATTTATTTTACCGCCTCGAAAGCGCGCGCCTCGTAGTTGAAGAATTGGCAAATGTATTTCGCAGTTTTACAAATGTTACCGGCGGCAGACAAATTAGCCGGATTTACCTTTACACAATTCAAGAACAGCTTGACCGAGCAATTAAAAGGAATGGCTCTAAATTCGTTGATGGGATCCGAGTAGTTCTTGGTCATGGAATTCCAACCAAAGACGGCAATATCAAAGAAAAAGCTGTCGACGCATTGCTCGTAGCTGATTTAATTTACCATGCCGCTTCGAGAAATTGCGACTACGCCGTTCTTGTCAGCGCAGATCAAGATTTTGTTCGCGCAATCAGCCGAGTTGAAGATTTTGGTTGTCGCACTGCAGTTGTTGGAATTTGTAGCGAAGTCCCAGAATTGTTAGTGAAACATTCAGACCAACATTTTATTATTGATAGCGAAATACTAACTCGTCTCAAGTTAGCCAGAAAAGTTTAAGCAATTAAAATTTAATTTATGCCAAAAAAAGTTCGCATCCCCACGCCGCTCCGCAAGTTGACCAACAACGAGGAGCTGGTCGAAATCAACGCCGCCACCATCGGCGAGGCGATTGTCGAATTGCAGACGCGCTACCCAGGCATCCAGGAACGCCTCGTGGATGACAAGGGCGAGGTGCGCCGCTTCGTGAACGTCTATGTCAACGAGGAGGACATCCGTTTCCTCAAAAACCGCGAGACGCCGCTCAAAGATGGCGACGAAATCAGCATCATTCCCGCCATCGCCGGCGGCTAGAATTTATGGCAAAGAAAAAAACTTCCGCGACGAAGCCGAATTCACTGACGCAACAGCGGCTTTGGCTGATGTATCCGCCCAAGCTGATCAAAAAGCCGTTCATCTGGGAGGTCGCCAAAAAATTCAAGGTCGTCACCAACATCCGTCAGGCCAGCGTGACGGATGAGATCGGCATCGTTTGTCTGGAAATTGAAGGCAAACGCGACGAGGTGAAAGCGGCAATCCAATGGATGGAAAAACAAGGCGTGAGCGTTGAACCGGTGGAAATCGGCGTGATTGCCGGTTGAGTTATTTGTGAGGAAAAGCAAAACAACGCGGAAATAATTCTGCCGCCGATTTTGTTTTTCAGAAATCTACTTCTTCCGCAATCGCTTGACCTTGAGCTGGGTTGTGGCGTGCGCGAGCGCGGCTTGAATGTGCGCGGCTTCCTCGTCGGTGATTTTTTGGGCGAGCCGGGACTCGGCCAGCCGGCGGGCTTCCTCGGCCTTGGCCTCGTCAATGTCATCGGCCTTGATCGCCATGTCGGTGAGGATGGCCACATGGTCGCCGGTTACTTGGACAAAGCCGTCGCCGACGGCGAGAAAAATATTTTCGTTGCCCTTGCGCGCAACAATTTCGCCAGCGACAAGTTGCGTCATCAGCGGCATGTGCAACGGCAAAATGCCCATCTCGCCTTCACTGCCGGTAAGCGTGACCATGTCCACGTCGCTGGAGAAGATTTTCGCCTCCGGCGTGACAATTTCGAGTTTGAGCGTTGCGGCCATTTAGCTTTCTTTAATTTCGTCAATGCCGCCCTTCATATAAAAATTCTGCTCGGCGACGTCGTCGTGTTTGCCGTCGAGGATTTCCTTGAAACCGCGAACGGTTTCGGTGACGGGAACCTGTTTTCCGGGGCGGCCGGTGAAAACTTCCGCGACCGAGAACGGCTGGCTCAAGAAGCGCTGGATTTTGCGCGCGCGATACACCATGAGTTTGTCGTCGGGCGAAAGTTCGTCCATGCCGAGAATCGCGATGATGTCCTGCAAATCCTTGTAGCGTTGCAAAACTTTTTGGACGCCGCGCGCTACGTCGTAATGTTCATTGCCGACAATTTCCGGGGCAAGCGCACGGGAGTTGGAGGCCAGCGGATCCACGGCGGGATAAATTCCCAGCTCGGCAATGGAACGTTCCAGCACGATGGTCGCGTCCAAGTGCGCGAACGTCGTGGCCGGCGCCGGGTCGGTCAAATCGTCGGCGGGAACATAGACGGCTTGGAAGCTTGTTATCGAACCCTTCTTCGTCGAGGTGATGCGTTCCTGCAAGTCGCCCATTTCGGCGGCAAGCGTTGGCTGATAACCAACGGCGCTCGGTGTGCGGCCCAGCAATGCCGAAACTTCCGAGCCAGCCTGCGAGAAACGGAAAATGTTGTCAATGAACAGCAGCACGTCCTGATTTTTTTCATCGCGGAAATACTCGGTGACGGCGAGAGCGGACAGCGCCACGCGGAGGCGCGCGCCGGGCGGCTCGTTCATCTGGCCATAGACCAGGCCAATCTTTGAACCTTCCTTGATGATCGGCAATCCGTTTGCGCCTCTTTTCGGATGACCTTTTTCGTCCTTTTCAACCTTGATGACACCGGCCTCAATCATTTCGTTGTAAAGGTCGTTGCCTTCGCGTGTGCGTTCGCCAACGCCCGCGAACATCGAAATGCCGCCGTGCAGTTTGGCAATGTTGTTGATGAGTTCCATGATGACGACGGTCTTGCCGACGCCGGCGCCGCCGAATGCGCCAACCTTGCCGCCTTTCAAAAACGGACAAATCAAATCAATGACCTTGATGCCGGTGGTCAAAATTTGCGGCGACGTGGATTGATCCACGAGAGCGGGCGCGGGACGGTGAATTGGACTGAACTTGTCGGCCTTCACCGGGCCCTGCTCGTCCACGGCCTCGCCGGTGACGTTGAAGACGCGACCCATGACGGCCTCGCCGACGGGCATGGAAATCGGAGCGCCGGAGTCAACGGCTTCATAGCCGCGCTTGAGTCCCTCGGTCGTGCTCATGGCAACGGTGCGCACCCAGTTGTCGCCGAGGTGCTGCTGCACTTCGAGCGTGAGCCGGGTTTTATTTCCGCCGGGCATGTCGTATTCGACGGTCAGCGCATTGTAAATGGCGGGCAGCGGCTCGGGAAATTCCACGTCCACGACCGGGCCGATGATTTGAACGATTTTGCCTTTGTTCATAAAAATATTTTCAGCCCACCGCCATTTGCGCGGAGGCGATTTCCAGCAATTCCTTCGTGATGTTTGACTGGCGCAATTTGTTGTATTCGAGTGTCAGGTCTTTGATAAGCTGCTTCGCGTTGTCCGTCGCGTTTTTCATCGCGACCATCCGCGCGCTGTGCTCGCTGGCTTTCGCTTCCAGCAAAATCTGGTGGACTTGAAAATTCAAACTGTGCGGCAGCAATTCACCCAAAACCGTTTTCTCGTCCGGCTCAAATTCAAAAACGTCCGTGCGCGTGCCTTTGCCTGACAACGTTTCCGCCGGCGCGGCGACGCCCGCCGTTACGGCCTTGATTTTTCCGACGGGCAAAAAGGCAACAGTTTTGGGTTGCTGAACCAAGGTCGAAACAAAATTCGTGAACAAAATGTCCACCGTGTCCGTTTCGCCCTTCAAAAACAAATCCTGCGCGAACTTGGAAATCGCCCGCGCCTCGGCGAACGTCGGGGTGTCCTTGTAGGAAAATTCCGCCGCGAGCTGGCGCTTCGTGCGCGCGACGAAATGCGCGCCTTTTTTTCCGGCGGCGATGAACGTCGTCGTATTTTTGTCCAGCTTGGCCGCCTCGCGGAACAAGTTGCCGTTCAACGCGCCGCACAAGCCGCGGTCCGTGCCCACCAAAATAATCGCGCGTTTTTTCACGCCGCGGATTTCCATCAGCGGATGTTTGAACGCCGCGATGCGCGGGGCGGCCTCGGCCAGAATCTGATTCATCAAATCCGCATACGGCCGTCCACAGAGCGCAGCCTGCTGCGCCTTGCGCATTTTGGCCGCCGCCACCATCTGCATTGCCTTGGTGATTTGGGCGGTGTTCTTGACCGACTTGATGCGCCGGCGTATGTCGTGCGTGCTGGGCATGAAAAATTAAAATCGCTTTTTGGATTTGAGGCGATATGGCGGCGCGGTTTCGCGCATGAAACCGATTTGCTTGCGGTCCTCCGGCAACGGCGGTTCGACCAATTGTCGGATGGCTTCAAATAAACTTTGAATGGACTCGTCATGTCCGCTGATGCGACTTTCCAATTCTTTCAACTTCTGTGCAAATTCTTTGTTTGCGGCCAATTGCTCACGCATCCAGACAAATGCGCGCACAACCCGAATGCTCACCACCATCGCGGTTTTGCCGCTTAAAATATTCCCCAACATCAATGCGCCGTGCTCCGTGAACGCAATCGGTAAATAGCGAAGTCCGCCGTGCAAACTTGAGGTCGCAAATTGCGACCTCAAGTTTGCAAGCTCTTGTTTTGTAAGCTGAAACGCAAAGTCGCCGGGAAATCTTTCAACGTTTCGTCGGAACTGTTCGTTCAAACGTTTCGTCGTCACGCCATAAACCCTCGCCAAATCAAAATCCAGTATGACGCGCTGTCCGCGAATGAGAAAAACCATTTCCTCAATCCGCCGCGCCGCCGCGATTTTGGTTTTGTAGCTGACCATAAAATTCTAGTGATACGTCTGTTTGAATTCCGTCACCGCCGTCTTCAATTCGGCCGCAATTGCGTCGCTGATGGCTTTTTCCTTCAAAACCCGTTCCAACAATTCCGGCTTCCGCGTGTGAAGATACTGGGACAACTTGATCTGAAAATCCTTCACTTTGTCAACCGGGACATCATCGAAATAATTATTTTGGGCCGTCCAGAGAACCGCCACCTGCGCCTCCATTGAAATTGGATCATATTGCTGCTGCTTGAAAATTTCGATGATGCGTTTGCCGCGTTCAAGCATCGCCTGCGTTTTCGCGTCGAGGTCGGACCCAAATTGCGCGAACGCCGCCAGTTCGCGGAATTGCGCAAGGTCGCCCTTGATGCGACCGGCGACTTGTTTCATCGCCTTGACCTGCGCCGCCGAACCGACGCGCGACACCGACAAGCCGACCGAAATCGCCGGACGCACGCCCTGATAAAACAAATCCGTTTCCAAGTAAATCTGACCGTCGGTGATTGAAATCACGTTCGTCGGAATGTAGGCCGAAACGTCGCCCGCCTGGGTTTCGATGATGGGCAGCGCCGTAAGCGAGCCGTTGCCGTTTTGCTCGCCAACTCGGGCGCTGCGTTCCAGCAACCGGCTGTGGAGATAAAACACGTCGCCCGGATACGCTTCACGGCCCGATGGACGCTTGAGGATGAGCGACACCTGGCGATACGCCACCGCGTGCTTGGACAGGTCGTCGTAAATGATGAGCGCGTCCATCCCGTTGTCCATGAACCATTCGCCGATCGCCGCGCCCGCAAATGGCACAAGATACTGGTTCGTGGCGGAATCGGAAGCCGACGCGACGACGACAATCGTGTAAGGCATCGCGCCCGCTTCTTCGAGCGTGTTGATGACCCGGGCGATGTTCGATTGCTTCTGTCCAATGGCGACGTAAATGTTGTAAATCGGACGGCATTCCTTGTCGCCGCGCAACTCCGCCGCCTTGTTGATGCGCGCCTGGTTGATCATTGTGTCCACGCCAATCGTGGTTTTGCCGGTCGAGCGGTCGCCGATGATGAGCTCGCGCTGGCCGCGGCCAATCGGGATCATCGCGTCAATCGCCATGATGCCGGTTTGCACGGGCTGGCTGACGGGCCGGCGCCTCACAATGCCCGGCGCAATTTTTTCGACCGGATAAAATGCTTCACTTTTAACCGGACCTTTGCCGTCAAGCGGCTGGCCGAGGGCGTTGACCACGCGACCGAGCAAACTTTTTCCGACCGGCACCTGCAACAATTTGCCGGTGGTGCGGACTTCGTCGCCTTCCTCGATTTTGGTGAAATCGCCGAGAATAATCGCGCCCACTTCCGTTTCTTCAAGGTTAAGCGCAATGCCGGTGATGCCGGTGCCAAAATCCAGCATCTCGTTGAGCATCGCGTCGGCAAGGCCTTCGATTTTGGCCACGCCGTCGCCGATTTCGCGGACGGTGCCGACGTTTTGTTTGGCGGTTGCCAGCTTCGCGCCGCTGATTTGCGCCTCAATTTCCTGCAATAAGTTGCTCATAAAATTTTGTTAAAAACTTTCTTCCAATTTTTCCAAACGCATTTTCACGCTGCCGTCATAAAGGTCGCTGCCGACCTGAATCCGCAAACCGCCGATGAGCGTCGGATTCTGGCTGAACGAAAGGCTCATGCCCGCGCCATATTTCCGTTTGATTTCGGACGTCACTTCCGCCTGCAATTCGGCGGACAGCGGCGTCGCGCTTTCCACGCGCGCGGCGTGCTGCTCCAAATCCAGTTTCACCAGCCGTTGCAGACGCGCCAAAATTTCCATGTAACCGCGCGGCTTTTGCGACAGCAGCAGCGACACGGCCCGCCGGACGCGATTTTCGTCCAGCACATCGTTGACGCGACAACTGCGAAATAATTCGCGGACTTCGCGCAATGCCAGTTTGGAAATTTTCATTTATAAAATTAACGCAAAGACGCGGAAATGCGGAAAACGCAAAGCAAAAACATTTTCTGATTTTTTGCGTCTTTTCTCGTTTGCCCGTTCGCGTTGAAAATCATGCAGCCAATTGTTTCTTGGTTTCTTCCGCCAATCGGCGTTGATCTTCCGACGTAAGAATTTTGCCGGTGACCGTTGCGGTGGTCTGCACGACGAGCCTTCCGACTTCGCGCTTCAATTCTTCCAGCATTTGCAAACGTTCCTGCTCGGCGGCCTCGCGCGCTTTTATCACAATCTGTCCGGCGGCGGTGATGGCTTTTTGCGTTTCCGTTTCGCGCACGCGGGCGGCGGCCCCGCGCGCCTCGTCAATCAACTGATTCGCTTTGTCGCCGGCGTCGGCCAGAATTTTCTGGCGCTCGGTTTCCGTGCGCGCAACGTCAGCCTTGATTTTTTCGGCATTGGCGAGCGCCTCGGCGATTTTCTCGCGGCGCGCGTTCAGCATGGTAAAAATCGGCTTGTAAGCCAATTTCCACAGCACGAAGAAGACAATTGAGAAACTGATCAACTGGGCGATCAGCATCCGCCAGTCAATTCCCAATGCGCTCATAAGCCGGTTTTGCTGACGACGAGCCAACCGATAATTGCCCAGGCTTCAATCAAGCCAATGCCGACGAAGAACCACAGGAGGATTCTGCCGGACATGCCGGGATTTCGTGCCAAGGCAAGGAGCACTCCAACGGTCGCAATGCCGTCGCCGATGGATGCGCCGGCGAAGGCCAGACCGATATGAACATTACCTGTCATTTCTGCGAGCATCATATGCTTTTTCTTTCTTTTGTTTTTGTTATCGCTCCGGCATCCAATGCCGGGGAAATTAAAAAATTCAGTGGCCTGATTCTTCCGTGTGGGAGCACATCGTGCCGACAAATGCCACGACCAGAATCGCAAATACAAACGCCTGCACCAAGCACTCAAATGCGTCGTAACCATAAGCCACCACCGAAAGCAGAATAGACCAAAGCCACGATTTCATGTGGAGCGTCATGTCCAGAATGGTTGAGCCGGCAAAAATGTTGCCATAAAGACGCATGGCCAGCGCCACCGGCCGGGCAAACAGAATGGAAACCAAATCCATCACGCCGATGAACATGAACATGACCAGAAACACCGGCAGCAACCACTTGTTGGTTTCGACTTTTACGCCAAAAATGTGTTTGATCAACCCCAAAAATCCATTGTGACGGACGGCCCAGAAAAGGCTCATCACCAGAAAAAGACCCGCCATCGCCACCGTCAGGTTCGCATCCGTCGTCGGCGGGCGGAAAAACGGCTTCTGCATATGGACAGCAAATGGCAGCGAACTGTGCGCGACGGGTGTTCCGACCCCAATGCTGCCGACGCCCGGAATCACATCCACGAAATTGGACATGAGGATGAAGATAAAAAACGTCGTGGCGAACGGAAAAACCCAGCGCGCAACCCGCGGGTCCAGAATGTCGCCCATCAGATTTTCCCAGCCTTCCACCAGCGCCTCCAGCACGTTTTGTATTCCCGCGGGAATTTCCTGGATGCGCTTGGGCGTCGTCGCGCGCACAATGATCAAAATCAACGCGGCCACAATCCACGTGCAAATCATGGAATTGGTGACCGGCAACGGGCCGACGTGAAACAGCACCGTCGGGGACTGGGACGGCAGGTCACTTTCCGCCGATGAATCAGTGGATGACGATGCTTGTGTCACCGCCGGATTTGAAGCCGCCATTTCAACCGGGACGTTCGCGCCAGCCGGCAAAGACGCCGCCGCATCCGCCGCGAAAACCGCGGCGAAGATCGCGCAGGCAAGAATGATGACACCAAGTCGCTTCACTAAAAATCTCTTCAGCCCGCGTTAATTCCCCGTTTGATTAAACTGGTTGCGGCCTGAAAAGACAGAGAAAATGCCTTGTCGTGAAAAATTTCACAAGCAAATTTTGGAGAAATTTTGCCGCAATGATTCCGGCGTTTTTCCCCGCTCGCGAAGCGTTCGCAGGCTCAAGGCGTCGTGGCGCTTGGCCAGCCGTTCGCCGTTCGCGTCGCACAACAATTCGCAATGGAAAAATTCCGGCGGCGGCAAACCCAGCGCGCGATAAAGTAAAATCTGCCGGGCCGTGCTGACCAGCAAATCCGCACCGCGGACGACTTCGCTAATTTGCATCGCTGCGTCGTCCACGACGCAGGCCAGTTGATAGGCCGGAACGTCATCGTGCCGCCAAACAACGAAATCGCCAAAATCTTTTCCAGCGATGAATTTCTGTTCGCCGAAATTTCCATCGTGAAAGGAAACTGTCTCGCTATCGGGAACATGAAAACGCCAACTAAATTTACGATTCGTGATTTCAGACTGGCGATTTTGACGGCAGGTGCCCGGATAAATCGGCTCGTCGTTTTCCGCGTGCGGCGCGGTCGCGGCTTGCTGGATGTCCTTGCGCGAGCAGGTGCAGGGATAAATGAAATTGCCGTCGCGTAATTTTTCCAGCGCGGCGCGATAAAAACTCATGCGCTCGCTTTGATTGTAAGGCGCGAATTTTCCGCCAACGTCCGGGCCTTCGCTCCATTCAAAGCCAAACCACCGCAGATCCTCAACCATCGCCGGAACAAATTCCATTTTGAAACGGGTGGAATCCAAATCTTCATTGCGCAAAACCAACACGCCGCCGTTCGCCCGCGCGCGTTGCTGCGCGATCCAAAATGTTTTTGCGTGGCCGAGATGCAAAAATCCCGTCGGTGACGGCGCAAGACGGCCACGGTATTTTTCAGAACGGTTCATTCGGATGCAACGCGAGCCATTGGCCCAAATCCGGCAGCGGCGCGGACAAAATTTTTTGCGCCTTGGAAACATTCAATGAGGTGTCCAATGCGCGTGCCGGGCCGGGAAAATCTCTGGCCAGGCCCGGCTCGATTTTGGATTTCAAATCCGGCCAACGTTGGACGAGCAATTGCCCCATCTGCCAGCGCGACAGTTTTTCCGCGCCGGCAACGTGGAAAATTCCCGCGCATTTTTTGTTCGCCAGCTCCCAGACTACCCGCGCTGTCTCGGCAGCCGGCAGGGGACAGCGAAATTCGTCCGTGAACAGTTTCATCGGTTCTCCATTTTGCAACGAAAGCCGCAATTGCTCGTTGAACCCGCGATTGCCCGCGCGTGAAACGCCGACGTTGAGCGAAGTGCGGATGACGAGATGCTGGGGATTTTTTAGGACAATTTGTTCGGCCGCCAGTTTGGTCTCGCCGTAAATCTGAAGCGGATTCGGTGCGTCCATTTCGGCGTAATTTCCCTTTCGCCCGTCAAAAACCAAATCCGTCGAGAAAAAGACAAATTGAATTTCCGCTGCCAGTCCGGCGAGAAATCTTGCCATCTCGACATTTATTTGTTTTGCCCGCGCCGGATTTTTTTGCGCTTCGGAAATGACGGAAATTGCCGCGCAATGAATGATGATTTGCGGCCGGTCTTTTTTGAATTCACGCTCGACGGTTTCAAAATTGAGCAAATCAAATTGTTCGCGTGTCAATGCGCGCACTTGCCATTGCGGGGCAAATTTCGGCGCGGTTTGAACCACATAATTCCCAATCAGCCCGTTCGCGCCGGTAATCCAAGCCAGTTTATTTTTGCGTTCCATCGGCGGATGATTTTGGCGGCAGGCGTCCAATCCACAATCCGCTGCCAACGTAGTGCCACTCCAGTTCGGGAAGGTCCGGCTTGCCGCCCCCGCGAATGATCATGCGGTCAGCAGGCTTCATTTCTTTCACCCACGGCTCGCAGGCGCGCGGGTCGTCAAAGTTCCATTCAAAATCGCGAAGCACCGCCAAATCTTCGGGACGCATCAATCCGGATTCAAATCCCAAAATGTATTTCCAGTCAGCGGTCGGATTTTTGAAAAAAGTCTGAAAAAAAATGTCCATGTCGGTGTTATAAATGATTCCACCGTCGCCGGGCAGCCAGCCGACGGCGGCGGGATTGCCCGGCCAAAAATATTCCGTCGTGAGATTTCCCGTCCAGCGGCTTTCACGGTCGCTCGTAAAACCCAGAAAAACTCCGGCGGCGATGGCGAGTGTGATGAACAAACGTTTGGCCGAATCGAAAATGAGCCGTTGCTCGAAATGTCCCTGCAATTCCTGCGCAACCCAGATGATGAACGCGGGCGTGCCGAAATCCCACCAAAAGCGCTGCATTTTCAACCCGAGCAGCCAGCCCGTGGCCATCATCATGAAAATCGGATTGAGCAGCGCGCGAGGATTCCAGCCGGAGGAAATTGTGCGCCACAAAAGCAAAACGGCGACTGCAAGGACCGCGGGCGTTTGGCCGTCGGACGGTTGCAATTCGGGTTCGAGCTGGCGACTGACGATGAAATCCCCGAAGACGCCAAACATATGCCGCACGGATTGAAACAAGAATCCGAACGGATGGCCGGTGAATCCACAGCCTAGAACGCTTCCCGCCAGCCAGCACACGCCGTAGACGATGGCCGAACGCCAAAATCCCGCGAACAAAATTGCCGCGCCCGGCAAGCAAAGCAAATACCACGAGCCGTGAATCCATGCGGACGCGGCGACGAGCAGCGGAGTAAAAATAATTGCGGCGCGCCGCGGCCAGTCTTTTTCCTGGTGCGACCACAGGAATAAAATCGTGATGAGCACGGCGTCGGTCAAAAGATACGGGCGTCCGCGCGCAAATCGCGTCGTGCAGGCCGGAACGAAAACGGACGCGATAAACAGGGCGGCCAGCCACGCTTCCGGTCGGCGAAACCACGGCAGCGCGCAGAGTGTCACGAGCAACATCAGTGCAACGACGGAAAAAACGACGAGCGATTCAGCGTTGCCGCCAAAGCAATCGTGAACCCCCACGAGAATGGCCTGCCAGCCGGGGCTCGGATCAATTGGGAAATCGCTCCGCATGACGAGGATTTGCTGCCACGATTTGCCGGAAACCGTCTTGGCCGCGTGGCGCAGCGCGTCGTCCATCGGCAAAAATCCGTAGCTGATGATTTTCAGCGGAATGAAAATAATGACGGCAACAACGACCATCCAAACGGCGAGCGGAATGTAGCGTTTGAACGAAGTGAAATTCATGGCTTAATCCACAAATCGTTTCATCAAATTGCCGTAGGCGTCAATTCGCCGGTCGCGCAGAAACGGCCAGTGCGTGCGCGTCACATCCACTTCCGACAAATCAACGGGCACAATTAAAATTTCCTCTTGGTTCGCGGAAGCTTTCGCAAGAATTTCGCCGGAAGTTCCGGCAACAAAACTTTGCCCCCAAAATTCCAGTCCGTCGCCGGAAATTTTTTCGTGACCGATGCGATTTGGAACGGCAACGTAGCAACCATTGGCAACGGCGTGGCTGCGTTGAATCGTTTCCCAAGCATTGTGCTGGAGTTCGCCGAATTTTTTCTTCTCGGCTGGATGCCAGCCGATGGCCGTCGGATAAAAAAGAATCTGCGCGCCTTGCAGCGCTGTCAGCCGCGCGGCTTCGGGATACCATTGATCCCAGCAAATCAGCACGCCAATTTTTCCGAATTTCGTCTGCCACACTTTGAACCCCAAATCGCCGGGCGTGAAATAAAATTTCTCGTAGAACAGCGGATCATCGGGAATGTGCATTTTCCGGTAAATGCCTAGCAGCGAGCCGTCGGCGTCAATGATCGCGGCCGTGTTGTGATAAACGCCGGCGGCGCGTTTCTCGAACAGAGACGCGATGATGACAACTTTGTTTTTCCTCGCCAGTTTGCAAAATGCCTCGGTCGTCGGGCCGGGAATCTTTTCGGCGAGCGAAAAAATTTTATGGTCTTCGCTCTGGCAAAAGTATTGCGAGCGGAAAAGCTCCTGTGTGCAAATGATCTGCGCGCCTTGTTTGGCCGCGCGTTCGGCGAACGCGAGGGTTTTCTTCAAATTCGCGCCGGGATTCGCGGAGCAAGCGGTTTGGAGCAATCCGATTTTTACGATTTGGGCGGCGGCGCGTCTCATTTTTTCGCAGCGTGTTCTTTGAGGCGTGCGGTTTCTTCGAGGATGATGGTTTTGCCATGCGCGTCCTCGGCAGCGGCGCGCGGCGTTTCCTGCCCGAAAAGTTCGCGGATGAATTTGCCCAGCGTCTCGTTGGTCGGCCCGTAGCCGCTGTGATAAATGTAGTATTCAAGGTCATACATCAACTGGTCGGCGGTCGGGTAACGCCGCACCGGATCGCGGGCGAGGCAGTGATGCAAAATGTCGTTGAGCTTGTCGTCAATCCGCGGGTCGAGCGCGCAAAAATCGGGAATCGGCTGGTTCATGATGCGCTGGCGCGATTCCTCGGGAGTCGCGCCTTTGAATAAATTGCGTCCGAGCAGCAAATGCGAAAGCACGACACCGGTGGAAAACAAATCGGAGCGCTTGTCGGTGACTTGGAAATCCGCCTGTTCGGGACTCATGTAATCGGCCTTGCCCGCCACGATTTCGCCTTCCTGATCGGTCAGAAATCCGCGCGCCTTGGCGATGCCAAAATCGGTCAATTTCACGTCGCCCTCGAATGCGATCATGATGTTTTTGAAGCTCACATCGCGGTGGACGATGCCGAGCGGTTTGCCGTTTTTGTCGGTCTTCGCGTGCGCGTAGGCCAGCCCGCGCGCGACGCGGCTGGTGATGAACACTGCGAGTTCCTTCGGCAATTGCCGGCATTTGTCGATAAGTTGTTGCGCGAACTGTTCCAGATTCACGCCACGGATCAATTCCATGGCGATAAAACAAACGTTGTTGGCGTCGCCAAGATGGTAAGTCTGCACGATGTTCGTGTGAATCAAATCAGCGACGAGCTTGGCCTCGCCGATGAAGTTGTCAATGAACACCTTCTGGCTGGCGAAATTCGGGCGGATGACCTTGATGGCCACGCGTTTGACGAAATCGCGCGCGCCATGCTGCTCCGCCTCATAAACCACGCCCATGCCGCCTTCAAAGATTTTGCGCGTGATTTCGTAGCGAAATTCGTTCTGGATCGTGAACAAAGGCACGAGCGGATGGTGTGAAATTACCCCGCGAAGTCAAGTCCCGCCCTTGGCCGCCGGGAAGGGCTGAAAATTTTTTGCGATTTTTTGCTTGCACGTTTCCTGCAAAATCCTTTAATTCGAGCCAAGTCACGCGACTTTTTTAAACAAACAACAACATAACAACCACCAACAGGAAGGACACCGTATGGCAAAAGCACTCTCGAAATCACAACTCGTCGCCGCCGTTGCTGAAAAGGCGCAACTCTCCAAAAAGCAGGCCGGCGAAATTCTCGAACACCTCGCCCAACTCGCCTACAAGCACGCGAAGGACACCTTCACGTTGCCCGGCATCGGCAAGCTCGTTCTGAAAAACCGCGCCGCCCGCATGGGCCGCAAC
Source organism: Candidatus Aquilonibacter sp. (assembly GCA_035504945.1). Taxonomy (GTDB): domain Bacteria; phylum Verrucomicrobiota; class Verrucomicrobiia; order Limisphaerales; family UBA11358; genus UBA11358. The sequence goes on from DATJRH010000008.1 coordinate 96,186, forward strand.
CCCAAGACCGGCGAAACCATTCAAATTCCGGCCAAGCGCGTCGTGAAATTCCGCGTCGCCAAAGCCGCCAAGGAAGCCATCCTCGGCGCGAAGTAATTTCAATTCCCCTTGTCACAGGCGCTCCGAAGAATTTCGGGGCGCCTTTTTTGTTTTCAAACACTCTTCATGCTCATCGCCACCCTCATAAATCGACTGCTGGAGAGCGATTATTTTCCCCCGCGCCAAATCCTCCAATAATTTCCAATCCGCCGGCAAAAACGGTCCGGCTTTTCCGAATAAAACCGCCCGCCCAATTTCAACGCCGCCGCGCGCAGCTTCCTTTGCCGCGAGCAAACCGACTCGTTCAGTTTGTCCGCGTCCCCTGCCGCCTTGAGTCGGCTTGCGAGAAATCCCTCGAGCATGACCAAATCGTGGTCGTCACCCAGATACTTTCCCAACGTTTCTAATTCGTCCACCGCCATGTGCAATCGCTTCGGACGGGCTGGACCGAGCAACCGCAATTCATGCCACAAATCCTTCACCCGCTTGCGCCACTCGTGGAAATTTTCCGGCAAGGGCTTTTCGCGAACCGTTTCGAGAGTTTCCCGGCCCCGGCAATAAGTTTTTTTCAAGCCCGTCTCCAGCACCGCCCAGTCATTGGATTTAACTACCCAATTGCCGGCCCGCTTTTTCAATTTACGCAAAATTTGGTTCACGGCGCGAATTGAACCGTCCCGCAAAAATTTTCTTTCTTCAGCGCGACAATTGTTTTGCAGCGCCTTTTTCATTTTGGACAAAGTCCGCGCCGGGAGTTTATGACCGAAATGGCCCGCCAATTTTTCGAAGGTATTCAACTCCATCTGTGCGTCGCGCAATGCCGTCAATCGCTTTGCTGCCGCGCGTAACGCCACCGTATTTTTGCGATAAACACTTTTCCCGATTTCACCGCGCACCAGTCGCAAAATCGAGCGCAGCTTTTTGATTTCACGACGGACATTGTGAACCGCCTGCGGCCCGCCAGCCTTCAAATAGTCCAGCGCCGCGTCAACCCGTTCGCGGCATAAACGCCGGATGGCGTCGAGCATGGATTCTCTTTTCTTGAAATGAAACGGCATGGCAATAAGTAATTTAACTTCCTTTCGGTGATTTTCGCCAACTTAAAATGGCGTGCGCCTTTTTTGTTTTTCATCTGCGCCAATCCGCGTAATCTGCTGCAAAAATGAAACCTCGTGTCCGATTCGCTCCATCGCCGACCGGCTATCTGCACATCGGCGGCGCGCGCACTGCGCTTTTCAACTGGCTTTACGCCCGCCACACCGGCGGCACGTTCGTCCTGCGCATCGAGGACACCGACACCGCGCGCAATTCTCAGGAAGCCGTCGAAGTCATCTTGAGCGGCCTCCGCTGGCTCGGACTCGACTGGGACGAAGGCCCGCTCACTGCCGACGCCACCGGCGCGAGCAAAGGCAACTTCGGCCCGTATTTTCAAAGCCAGCGGAAGGAAAACTACCAGCGTCGTGTCGAAGCGCTTTTGTCACACGGCCTCGCCTACGAACACGAAGGCGCGGTCAAATTCAAAATGCAGCGCGAGCCGATCACCATTCACGATCTCGTCGTCGGCGATGTTGTCCGCAAATTGACCGATCGCGAGGAAGCTGATCCCGACTTCGTCATCCTGCGCTCGGATGGACAGCCCGTGTTCCATCTCGTCAACGTCATTGACGATTTGGAGATGGACATAACGCACGTCATTCGCGGCGAGGACCATTTGAGCAACACCGCCAAGCACATCGCGCTCTTCAAGGCTTTCGGTGTGCCGCCGCCGCATTACGCGCACATTCCGCTCATTTTGAACAAGGACGGCTCCAAGATGAGCAAACGCGACAAAGGCGCGTCGCTTGCCAGCTATTTGGACGAAGGGTTTTTGCCCGAAGCCGTCGTGAATTATCTTTGCCTGCTCGGCTGGTCGCCCAAGGACAATCGCGAAAAACTGTCGCTCACCGAAACCATTGGACGCTTCGACCTGCCGCAGATTCTCCGACACAACGCGCGGTTCGATTACGAGAAGCTGCTCTGGCTACAAGGCGAATACGCGCGCGAACTGCCCGACGACCGTTTTTACGAACTCGCCGTCCACGCTTTTGCGAAAGCCGGGATTGATACAAATAAATTTCCGCTCGCCTACGTCAAAACCGCGCTCGACACCTGTAAGGGCAAGTTCAAGATGTTCAGCGAACTGCCCGCCTACGCCGGATTTTATTTCCGCGACGAATTTGAATACAACGCCGACGGCGCGAAAAAAGATTTTGTTCCCGAAAACAAATCTCGACTGGAAAAACTCCGCGATGCCTTTGCAAAACTGGATTCATTTACCGCCGCGAATCTCGAAGCCGCGCTCAAAGAAGCTGCAAAAGAACTTGGCGTGAAGGCGGGCGTTTTGGTTCATCCGACGCGCCTCGCCGCCACCGGCAACACCGCCGGCCCGAGTCTGTATCATCTGCTCGAAGTTTTGGGCAAAGACAAATCGCTGGCACGGATCGAGCGGGCGATTGCGAGCTTTTGATATTTAGTGTTTCAGTTTTTGCAGCCGGCAGGTTGTTCGTTGCACAAATGGTTGACTTGATCCAGTTGACTAATGTAATAATTGGTGTTACCTAAATTCGGACTTTATGAGAACCAGTTGCCGGTTTGCCATGGCCGTTCACGTGCTGGCCGTCCTCGCCTACAAGGAGGGCGACCGGGTCACGTCCGCCTGCCTGGCCGGCAGCGTCAACACCCATCCGGTCATCGTCCGGCGGCTCCTGCTGGCCCTGCAACGGGCCAAATTGGTGGACACGTCCAAGGGTGCCGGCGCCGGCTCGCGGCTGAATCGTTCGCCCCGGCGCATCAATCTTGCCGAAGTTTATCGGGCCGTTGAAGCGTCCGAACCGTTTGCCTCGCCGTCGCGGAAACCCGACGCCGCCTGCCCGGTGGGCCATTGCATCCAGGAGGCGCTGCAAAAGATTTTCGCCTCGGCGGAACGCGCGCTGGAACGGGATTTGGAAAAAACCACCTTGGGCGATGTGCTTGACACTGTCAAGGCGTCAGGCGTGTGCGGCCGGAAAAAAGCCGTTTGACAAACATTTTTTTGTGCAATTATGTAATCATAGTTGTTACATTAAAGGAAAGGCGATATATGAAATTGAAACAATCGAATTGCGACCGGGAAAATGCGGATGGCGGAATTTTCTCCCGCCGGGCGGGCTTGAAAACCTGCCAAAAGCTCTTGTCGCAGATCAGCCGGGCCAGGGCCGCCATCTTTGCCGAGGCGCGCGACGCCTTCAAAGTCCAAGACCAATTACTGCGGCTGGCGTTGAACGAAGCCGAGGCGCTCGCGTGGCAGACGCTGTATCCGCAACTTATGTTTCCCGCGCTCGCGACGGAGAAGATTCGCGGCTTGGCCGACTGGAACAGCCGTCAGCAACGGCTCGGCGGCCCGGTCCGCCACTGACCTCTTGATAAGCAATCCAACCAACCATCAACCGAAAGGAAAATAACATGAGCACGAAAAAACTGGCCGGCAAAGTCGCCGTCGTCACCGGCGCGTCCAAAGGCATTGGCGCGTCCATTGCAAAACATCTGGCGGCCGAAGGCGCGTCCGTCGTCGTCAATTACGCCACCAGCAAAACCGGCGCGGACAAGGTCGTCGGCGAAATCACCGGCAGCGGCGGCCAAGCCGTCGCGGTGCAGGGCGACGTCGCCAAAAAAGCCGACATCGAGAAATTGTTTGCGGAAACGAAGCAGGCGTTCGGGCGCGTGGACATTCTCGTCAACAACGCGGGCGTTTATGAATTCGGCCCGCTCGAACAGATCACCGAGGAGCATTTCCACAAACAATTCAACTTGAACGTGCTTGGCCTGCTGCTCGCCACGCAGGAAGCCTTGAAGTTGTTCCCGGCCACGGGCGGCAATGTCATCAATATCAGTTCGCTCGTCAGCACGCTCGCGCCGGCGAACGCGGCGGTCTACAGCGCGACCAAGGGCGCGGTGGACACCATCACCCTTTCGCTCGCGAAAGAACTGGGCGCGCGCAAGATTCGCGTCAACGCCGTCCGGCCCGGCCTGGTGGAAACCGAAGGCACGGTCAGCAGCGGTTTCACGCAGGGCGATTTTCACGATCAATACGTCCGGAACGCGCCGCTGGGCCGCATTGGCCGGCCGCAGGACATCGCGACCGCGGTTGCCTATCTCGCGTCCGATGATTCTTCGTGGGTCACCGGCGAAACTTTGCTGGTTTCGGGCGGTCATCACTGAAACAAACATCCCCGCTGAACCATGAAACCGACCATTGAAATCAATGCAACAAACTTCGAGGCGGAAGTTCTCCAATCGTCCGAACCCGTCCTGGTGGACTTTTGGGCCGAGTGGTGCGGGCCGTGCAAAATGCTCGCGCCCGTGCTCGACGAAATTGCCGCCGAACAGGCCGGCCGCGTGAAGGTCACCAAGGTCAACGTGGACGCCAACCCGGAACTGGCCGTGCGTTTCGGCATTCAATCCATTCCGACGCTGCTGTATTTCGCCGGCGGCGAACTGCGCGACCAAACCATCGGCGCCGTTGGCAAGCGTCTTATTGTTTCCAAGCTGGAGAAACTCGCCGTGCCGGCGTGAACCATCAACTGAAAACAAATGAAAATTCCAACCGCCTTTCAAGGCCGCCAGACGCTGGAACTGGTTCGCACGTTCAACGAAACCGGTTCCGCGACCGCCGGAGTGCCGGTTCAACCGGCAGCGGACGACGATGCTTTGCTGGACAGCTATTCCCAGACCGTCACCCGTGCCGTTGAAAAAGTCGGGCCGGCGGTGGTGAACATCCGTGTTCACAAAACCGGCCAGGGAGCCGAAGGCGGCGGCGCCGGTTCCGGTTTTGTCATCGCGCCGGACGGCTTCATTCTCACCAACAGCCATGTTGTTCACGGCGCGGACAAACTCGAAGTCACGCTGGCCGACGGGCAGGTGTTCGCCGGCAGCTTGGTTGGCGAGGACCCGGAAACGGATTTGGCGGTCGTCCGCATCAACGCGTCGCAGCTCGCCCACGCCCGGCTGGGAAATTCCCAATCCATCCGGGTCGGACAGATTGCCGTCGCCATCGGAAGTCCGTTCGGATTTCATCGCACCGTCACCGCCGGCGTCGTGAGCGCGCTGGGCCGCTCGATGCGCTCGCAATCCGGCCGGCTGATTGACAACGTCATCCAGACCGACGCGGCGTTGAATCCCGGCAACTCCGGCGGACCGCTGGTCAATTCGCGCGGCGAAGTGATCGGCGTGAACACGGCCATCATTCTGCCCGCGCAGGGAATTTGCTTCGCCATCGGCAGCAACACGGCGGAATTCGTCGCGGCGTGGCTGATCAAGGAAGGCCGCCTCCGGCGCAGTTGGATTGGCGTCATCGGCCAGAACGTGCCGGTTCACCGGCGCGTGGTGCGCTTCCACCGGCTGACGGCGGACCACGGCGTGCTGGTCGCCGGCATCGAACCCAGCAGCCCCGCGAGCCGGGCCGGTTTGCGGGAAGGCGACGTCATTGTCACGTTCGCGGGCGAACCCGTTTCCGGGATTGACGAATTGCATCGCCATCTGGTCGCCCGGGTCATCGGCATTCCGACGATGATCACCGTGCTCCGCCACACAGAGAAACTCGACTTAACTATAACGCCGGCAGAATTTGCACCGAGCCATCAAAAGAATTAAAATTTCTTTACGAACTCCTAACCTTACAAGGCGCTTCATGAGTGCTCGTTCAAAACGAGTTCGCTGTTCCCTGTTTTGGTTTTGACAAATTCGGTTAAAGCCGTGAATGCGTTGAATCAGCACTGGCAAAAGATAAATGCTGCCAAGAGAGATAATCAGACGAATGGCTTGCTAAACGGCCATGTTACTGCGAACTGAGGCGGTAGTAACGTGAAGAATAATTGGTCCACTGCGGATCGCTGAAATTGAAGGACGTGCCGGTCAGGGTGTTGGTCTGGATCGGTTGCCAGTTCGTGAGATTGGTGCTGGCTTCCACCACGACGATCTCACTGTTTGTGCCGGTGATGGTGAATCCGAAGCCGCCTGCTCCCACGCCGACGCTGCTGACGCTGATGGAGAAGGGGGCGCCGTTGGAAATCAACAGCATGGCAGGCCAACCGTCAAATAACGTGCCCCAGCCCGTGGTATCTGGCAGATAATAGATGGTTCCAGGAGCTTCGCCGGAGAAAACAGTTAAATCATTGGTTGGGGTCGGAGAGTTCCCTTGAAAATAGACTCCTGTCAGGCTGTGGCAGTATTCGAACGCAAAGTCCCCGATGCTGGTGACGCTGTCGGGAATGGTGACGCTGGTTAGGCTGGAGCAGTAATAGAATGTAAAGTCCCCGATGCTAGTGACGCTGCTGCCGATCGTGACACTGCTCAGGCTGAAGCAGTAAGAGAATACAGAGTCCCCGATGCTGGTGACGCTGTCGGGGATGGTGACGCTGGTCAGGCTGGAGCAGTAATCGAACGCAGCATCCCCAATAATGTTGACGTTGGTGCCAATCGTAATGTTGGTCAGGCTGGAGCAGTAATCGAACGCATTATCCCCGATGTTGATGACGCTGTCGGAGATGGTGACGTTGGTCAAGCTGGAGCAGTAATAGAACGCATAGTCCCCGATGCTGGTGACGCCGTCGGGGATGGTGTAACTTCCGCCCAGCCCCCCGGGGAATTGGAGCAGGGTTACTTTCGCCTGGTCGAACAAAACTCCGTCCAAACTGCTGTAATCCGCGTTGGACGCAGCCACGGTGATGTTCGTCAGGCTGGAGCAGACGCCGAATGCTCCATCCCCGATGTTGGTGACGCTGTCGGGGATAGTGGCGCTGGGCAGGCTTAAGCAGCTATCGAACGCATAGGACCCGATGCTGGTGACGTTGGTGCCGATGGTTACGTTGGTCAGGCTAAGGGAGAAAAAGAACGCATCATCCCCGATGCCGGTGACGCTGTCGGGGATGGTAACGCTGGTCAGGCTGGGGCAGCCTTCAAACGCGTCGTCCTCGATGCTGGTAACGCTGTCGGGGACGGTGTAACTTCCGTCCACACCGCAGGGGAATTGGAGGAGGGTTGTTTTCGCGTGGTTGAACAAAACTCCGCCTAAACTGATGTAATCCGGATTGGACCCAGCCACAGCGATGTTGGTCAGGTTGGTGCAGTAGTCGCACACACCATCCCCGATGTTGGTGACGCTGTCGGGGATGGTGACGCTGGTCAGGCTGGTGCAGTAATAGAACGCATTCGTCCCGATGCTGGTGACGTTGGTGCCGATGGTTACGTTGGTCAAACCTGTGCAATCAATGAATACATAGTTCCCGATGCTGGTGGGGTTGGTGCCCATGGTTACGTTCGTTAGGCTGAAGTTGTAACTGAATGCAGAATCCCCGATGCTGGTGACCGGGTAGCCATTAATCGTGTCAGGAATGACTACCACACCGTTGTCAGGGATCCCGGTGACTCCGGTGATGGTGATAGGGCCGTTGTTGGGTGTGTAAGACCAAACGCCGTAACTGTTCGTGTAATAATATTGGGCCTGCGCCACGGCAGGCAGCGCCATAATCAATAGCAGCATCAGCTTCATGCCTTGTGCCCTCTTTTTGGTAAAAAACTCTACGACTGTTTCAAATTTCAGTCAATCGTTTTCATTCCTGCGAATTGAACTTGGTCACACGCGAACCGTTGTCACTCGGTGACGCGAGGCAAGCCGTTCACGAAATTCATCCAACAACTCTTCACCTTCGCGCTCGCGATTTACAATGCGCGCGAGCAGTGCCAGAGTCATTTCTGTTTCCGACAGTGTACGCCGGTTGGTTGCAAGAACCGAAAATCTGGGTTCAATCGAGCAAGCCGGTTGTCTGGCCGTCACGGGCGGTCTTCCAGCGCAGAGAAAAAAATTCCGGCTGCTCCTGCAATGTTTTCGCGTCGGTGAACAGGAAAAGTCCCCGGCCCTGTTTCAACCGTTGGCACGCATCAATCATTTTCCGAACCCGTTCTGAATCCGTCGTGACCGTCAGGACACGAAAACGATGAATGCCGAAGTCGTGCTGGTGAATCTTCTGCGCCCACGTCGCTTCATAGGCCAGCAACTTCCGGAAAAAACTGGTTTGGCCAACGCCGACTGCCCCTTGAGTTTGTGGAGGGTTTGAGTTATAAAACGATTATCGAGATTGCGAAGCCACTCGCCCGTCGGCGTGGCTCAGCTTTGGATCGTTAGGCGGATGAGCGCACCATGAAGATTAAGAAGCGACAGATGATTGGCATGGCGTTGATGGCGGCGTCAGTTGCCAGATACGGAAACAATACGCCCTCCGCTGGCAGGTCTTTGAACAAATTCAACGCCTCTGCTCCCAAATTCACAATCACTGGCACTCCCGTCTTTTTTCTCAGAAAACTTACCGTCTTGTTTTTCCAGTCCACGTCTTCTCCCTTCAAATTTGCTATGTCTCCCTGGCTCGCTCCCAAATGCCAGCTCAATTCATACAGCTTCTTTCGCTCTGGATTTTTTTCCGCTTTTATTATTTTCTCGTGTTCTTCCCTCGTGATGGCTCTTTTCTCCTTGAACTTCACTTGCGGCCACTGTCGTTTGGGAACCAGCGGCCACGGTAGCCAATTCATGTCCACGCAAAAATTGTGCAATCGCCGCAGAAACACATTCGTGGACACCTTCCCCGTTTGCAGGACTTTTAACAGCAATTCTCCCGGCGTCTCAATGATGACTCTCGGTAATAACGGCGCAAATGCCTTGTCTCTCGCCGCCACTCTCCATCGTCTCTGGTTCTCTGCCTCTTTGGTGTTGATCAAGCTTTCTAGCGCGCTCTCCCAGGTGCGGATCGCAATCCCGTTGTCTGTCCCTGCCAGATACGCCTTGGCGATTTGCAAATTCAGCACGGGCTGCCGTTCGGAATTATTTCTCGCCTCCACGATCTGTCTGGCTTCGTCTTCGTTGGTCGTCCCCAAGCTCGTTCTTTTGCCGGTGGTTTTATCCACGCAATAGTATTTGTCTCCCCGGATTCCTCGCCGGGTCAGGCGGTAACGTGTCTTCATATTTTTCACGCAACCGCGAGGATAAACGAGGCCGGTTCCGAAGAGTTAGCGAGTAAGCGGCGAGTTATCGCCGGTTACGCTGGGTTCTTATTGCCATCTATCCGCATTTTGTTAAAGAGATTGAGACAGAAATCCTGAAAGCTTTGTTGCCTTTCTTCTAAAATTGACAAGGCGAGAAAGACATCTACGTCCATACCAGTCCCGAAGGCTCGGTGTCTTCGATGTAGAACATGCCACCACGTTTGCGGCGGTAGAGGATGTAACGACGTTTCATAGTTTCAGACTTTTGGTCCGAAGCTATGAGGTTGAACGCGGCTTTGGGCGTATCAGCTACACCAAACGGGCTGCGAATCCCGTCGTCGCGAGTGATTGCCGAGTTTTACCGGAGTAGTTGTTGAGTAGTAGCCCGGTAATGATTTCACTGGCACTTTCACTGGCACTGGCCTCCTCTGGAAGCTGCAACTCGTTGCAAAATAGCGACTTGGAGTTGGAGGCGGAGGTCGGAATCGAACCGACGGATGAGGCTTTTGCAGAGCCCTGCCTTACCACTTGGCTACCCCGCCGCACGGAACGTTGAAGCTAAATTTGTTTCGCGCCTGAAGCAAGTTCAAGTTTTCCCGAAAACGCTTTATCCGGCAAAACCCAACTCATGCCGCCGATTCCAAAGTTCCTTTGGTTTGAAAATTCCAACCGGCGTGATGATGCCCGTGACCAGTTCCGGCGGTGTCACGTCGAAACCCGGATTGCGCGCGCCGCTCGACGGATTGGCGATGCGGACATATTCGCGCGCGCCGCGTGAATTGCTTCCCCATGCGCCGAGCACTTCGCTTTCGTCGCGCTCTTCAATCGGAATGTCAAAACCGCGCTTTAAGTTCCAATCAATCGTTGAAAGCGGAATCGCGACGTAAAATGGAATTTTTTGTCGCGCGGCCAGGACCGCCTTCGTGTAAGTGCCGATTTTGTTCGTCACTTCGCCGGTGCGGCCGAGCGTGCGGTCGCTGCCGACAATCACCAAATCTATTTCGCCGCGCTGCATCAAATGTCCGGCGGCATTGTCGGCGATGATCTGATGGGAAATTTTTTGCTGCGCCAGCTCCCATGCTGTCAGCGTCGCCCCTTGCGAGCGCGGGCGGGTTTCGTCGCAAAACACATGAAATTTTTTGCCCTGTGCCTGCGCGGCGAACATCGGCGCGGTCGCTGTGCCAATGTCCACAAACGCAAGCCAGCCCGCGTTGCAATGCGTCAGAATTTTCATGCCGTTGCGGATTAATTTCGCGCCGTGCCGGCCGATGGCTTCACAATGGCGAACGTCTTCGTTGGCAAATTCCTCGGCAGCGGCGAGTGCCAGTGATTGTTTTTCAGCGACAGTTTTGCCGCGCTCCATCTGATGGCGAACATCATTCATGGCGTTGACCGGATCAACCGCCGTGGGTCGCGCAGCTTTTAACGTTTGATAAACGGTTCCAACATGTGCGGAAAACTTTTTCAAATCATGTCCTCGAAATTCAAACGCGCCTTGCGCCAAACCATAAGCCGCCGTCGCGCCGATGGCACCCGCACCGCGGACAATCATTTCACGAATGGCCATTGCCGTTTCTCGAAAATTCTTGGTGGCGATAATTTTGAACTCATGCGGCAACAACCGTTGTTCGATGAGCAGAACAGAATTTTTCGCGGCGTCGAAGGCGACGGTGCGAAAGTGTTGGACGCGCCCGCGAAAAGTGACGTTCATAATTTTTAACAGAGACTCAGTGATTTGCAGCGCTTGCTGTTGAAACAAGGCCAACCACCAACTTTTACCGCATCTTGGTTTTCAGCCGGCGGATTTTTTCGCGGATGTTGCCGTAAACGGGCTGACCCCGGAGCTTTTTCAAATCGGGGTCTTTGGCCAGCCAGTCAAAATCACGGTAGCCGAGCTGCAGGGCCTTTTCGAGCGCGAGCACGGCGCGGTCAAACTGGTCGGTCAGCGAATAACTGCACGCGAGATTGTAAAACACGAGCGGGTTTTGCGGTTCGAGCCGCGCGAGGCGCTCGTCCACCTTCAAGCCCTCGTCGAATCGTCCACGTTGGGTGTAGTGGTCGCCCAAGAGCTGAAGCGCGTCCACGTAATTCGGGTCGCGCCGGACGAGTCCCTCCATGAATTCAATCCTCGTGTCGAGGTCACGCCGGGTGGCGCGATTCATCTTTTTTCTGGCACTGCTTTGAACCGGCATACAACGCGGACAGTTTTTCCAAGTCACAAGGCCAAGTCAAGCCGCCGGATGTGAAAAACTTTTTTTGTGGCGTCGGACGCCCGGTTTCCACAAAATCAAAGGAAATTCGCCGACCTATGAAATGTTTCGTCACTGGCGCCTCCGGCTTCGTCGGCTCGAACCTCGTCCATGAACTCGTTGCGCGCGGCCATCGCGTGAAGGCGTTGGTGCGCTCGGAAAGCGACGTGCGGGGGCTTTCGGGTCTGCCGATTGAATTTGTTCATGGCAACGTGCTCGACCGCAAACTGCTGGAAAAGGAAATCGAAGGCTGCGGCTGGTGCTTCCACGTCGCGGCCAGCTACCATTTGTGGATGCGTAATTATGCGCCGATGTATGAGGTCAACGTCGAAGGCACGCGTAATGTGCTGGAAGCCGCCGGCAAGGTCGGCTGTCTGCGCATCATTCACACCAGCACGGTCGGTTGCATCGGTTCGCCCAAGGCGGTGAATGGAAAAATCACTCCGTCAACTGAACTGGAAAAAATGCCCAACGACCAGTTGAGCAATGATTACAAACGTTCCAAATGGCGGGCCGAAGATGTGGCGGTGACTCTGGTGCGCAAAAGAGGTTTGCCCATCATCATCGTCAATCCCAGCGCGCCCGTCGGCCCGCGCGACGCGAAACCGACGCCCACCGGCCAGCTCATCGTGGATTTTCTTAATCGCAAACTGCCCGCGTATCTCGACACCGGCCTGAACTGGGTTCATGTCCGCGATGTGGCTGTCGGCCACATCCTCGCGGCGGAAAAAGGAAGCATCGGCGAGCGTTATATCCTGGGCAACAAGGACGGCAACTGGACGATGAAGGAAATGCTGCTCGCGCTTCAGGAAGTCAGCGGCGTTCGTGCGCCGCAAGTCAAAATTCCATATTGGGTCGCGTATCGCGCAGCGGAATTCAACGAAAAGATTTCCTTTCTCACCCGCCGGCCGCCGCGCGTGCCGCTGGCCGGCGTCCGCATGGCCAGATATAAAATGTGGTTCAATCCCGCGAAAGCCATCCGTGAACTTGGTTTGCCGCAAACGCCGCCCAAACAGGCGCTCGCCGACGCCGTCGAATGGTTCCGCGCGAATGGATATGTGAAAAAATAAAATTCTCAACTTCAAACTTCAGGATTCAAAAATGGCGCGGTTCAGATTTGCCTCAAGCGGGAAATTTCTTCATTGTTTGGGCATCTGATTTTGAATGAAGAAAAAATGGAAATGGATTTTGGCCGCGCTCGCCGTGGTGTTCGGGTTGCTGCAATTTACAAATCCGGCACACACGAATCCGCCGGTCGCGCAGGATTTGATGGCGACGAATCCGCCGCCGCCGGAAATCGCCGCGCTGCTGCACGTGGCCTGTTACGATTGCCATTCCAACGAAACCAAATGGCCGTGGTATTCGCACGCCGCGCCAGTCTCGTGGCTGATCGCGGATGACGTCGAGGACGGCCGCCAGCACGTGAATTTTTCCGACTGGCCGTTCAATAATCCGTCGCGCGCGGCGAGATGGCTGGAGAACATGAGCGATGAATTGGGCTATGACGAAATGCCGCCGGCCCAGTATCAATGGATGCACCCGCTGGCCCAACTCACCGCCGCCCAGCGGCAGCAATTGATTCAATGGGCCGATCAGGAGGCGAAACGTTTGAAAGCCGCCGCCGCAACCGGGAAATAACTCCATGCTGCGCAGCGAACTGATTCCCGCCGCCGAGAAAAATTCCCGCCGCCTGATGGTGGTGCTGCACGGCCTCGGCGACAGCATCGAAGGCTGGCGCTGGCTGCCGGAAGCGATGAACCTGCCGTGGCTGAATTATCTCCTCGTCAACGCGCCGGATGAATATTACGGCGGCTGGTCGTGGTTTGATTTGAACGATCTCGCGCCCGGCGTTTTGCGCAGCCGCAAGCTGTTGTTTGCCTTGCTCGACGATCTTCGCGCGAAACATTTTCCGGCGGAGCAAATCACGCTCGCCGGCTTTTCGCAGGGCAGCTTGATGACGATTGACGTCGGCCTGCGTTATCCGCACAAATTCGCCGGACTGGTCGGCATCAGCGGCTGGGTGTTTGATTTGGAAAAAACCGTGAAAGAACTTTCGCCGGTCGCGCGGCAACAGCGTTTGCTCATGACGCACGGCGTGCGCGATCCAATTGTGCCCATCGAAAAAGTGCGCCCGCAGGTTCCGCTGCTCAAGGCGGCCGCCCTTAATGTCGAATGGCATGAATTTCCCAAGGCACACACGATTCATGTCGAGCGGGAACTCGCCGTCATCCGCGATTTTGTGCGCGACGGCTACGAATGAGTTGGTGGGGCGAGCGTCACCGCGAGCCGTGTTGTGGTGGAAGAAGCCGGCCCGCTGGTAGTCTCGCCCCACCGAAGCTCACACCTTCACTTCGCGGTTCGCACCGGGAATCCAGATTTGCTCCGGGCGTGGCTCATCGGCGGCCTGCCAGTCCGTCGCGCCCGCCACGGCTTCGCGCATTTTGGCAAACCACCAGTTGGCACGGGCGATTCGCCCCTCGCGCCGCGCGGCGTTCACACGCGGTTTAAGGCCGTTGAATCCGAGTTCGAGTTGTCCGTTTATCGCGTTCATTGTCGTCATAATTGACCTTTCTTGCGCGACATTGTGACAGGGAGGGTCGGACAAATGCTGTCCAATCCCGTAGATTACGAAAAAAATTTGGGATTATCTACTTGACAAACAATCAGCGTCATGGCATCTTTGAGCCATGAAAACGAAATCGCCGCTGAAGGATTTAACGCTGATTCAAATCATTGACCGCTTTCCCGATGATGACACCGCGCGCAAGCATCTGGAAA
>DATJRH010000009.1:0-9688 GCA_035504945.1 Candidatus Aquilonibacter sp.
CGGTTCAGCGTGAATTTTCCGCCGCAAACCACGCAACTGCCTTCACACAATTCGTATTCGTAAAGCGGCATAGCAACCGTCTGAAGGATAAGGCCAACCGGCGGGAGTGTCGAGCGCGCGGCGAATCAAAACCCGTTCAGCACGTCAATCAATTGCCGCAACCGGCCGTAATTCCGCCGATCAAATTGAAACGCAATCCGCGCCAGTTCTAAATTGTCGTTGTCTTCAACTTCTTCCGGCGTGGGCTTGATGATTTGGATTTTGCCTCTGACGATGATGTCGGAAAAATCTTCGTTCATCGCCATCAACGCAGAATGGCCCGGCGCATTTTTCAAGCGGACCACCAGCAAATCTTTCACGAAGCGCGTCGAATGAAAATTGCGGTAAAAGCGCGTGATAATTTTTACCGCTTCGTCGGCGCTGTCGGTGATTTGGTAAAGGCTCAAGTCGTCGGGCGAAATCAATTTGTCGCGGAGCAAATGTCCGCGGATGTTGAGATCCCAAGTCTTCCAAAAAATACCGCCAGGCTTGTCCACCAGCACGAGCGGCATGAGCTGGCTCTTGCCGGTTTGCATGAGCGTGAGCGCCTCGAAGCCTTCGTCGAACGTGCCGAAGCCGCCGGGAAAAAGCGCGATGGCGTCCGAGTGCCGGATGAAAATGAGTTTGCGCGTGAAAAAGTATTTGAAGGTGACGAGCTTTTTGTCCTCGGCGATGACGGGATTGGCGGCCTGCTCCCACGGCAGGCGGATGTTTACGCCGAAACTGTTCGCCGGCCCGGCGCCTTCGTGTCCGGCCTGCATGATGCCGGGGCCGGCGCCGGTGATGACCATGAAACCGGCCTTCACGATTTTGTGGCTGAAGTCCAAGGCCAGCCTGTATTCCGCGCTGTCGAGCTGCGTGCGCGCGGAGCCGAAGATGGAGACTTTGCGCTTGCCGGCGTAAGGCGCGAAGAGGCGGAAGGCGTAGCGCAATTCGCGCAACGCGGTCTGGATGACGCGCACGTCGCCGGTGTCGCGCACGTCGGTCAGGAGTTTCAGGGCGTTTTCGATGATGTCGGCGACTTCGTTTTCGTTGTGGCCGCCGCCCTTGAGTTGAATCAACTCGGCGATGCGCTTTCGTAATCCGGGGTCGGCGGGTTTGGCAGTCCGTTTGTTCACGACGGGAGAATAACTTTGCGGCGGGCAAAAGCAAGGGGTCGCGCCGTTTTGGGCTCGTAATCATAATCTCGCTTGGCTGATTAGGATTAAGAGCAAAATTAAGATTAAGACCAAGATAAAGGCCGAGATTTGAACATTGACAATCGGCGGGGAAAAGCCAGACTGCGCGTTCATTTAACTTGCGGGCTTTGTCCCGCGTCGGGAAGGAAGTGAATTTTTTTGACGGAAATTAAATTAAAAAAAGGCGAACCCGTGGATCGCGCGTTGCGCCGGCTGAAGAAAAAAGTGGACCGCGAAGGCACGCTCAAAATCGTGCGCAGCCATCGCACGTTTGAAAAGCCGAGCGAGAAGCGCCGCCGCAAGCAGAAAATCGCGCGCTTCTCCGCGATGTTGTCCGCGCGCTACGCGGATTTGTGATTTTGAATCGCATCCAGGCCGGGCGTGATAATTTTTCATCGCGTCCGGTTTTTATTTTGTCCTAATCTTAATTCCGCCAGTAATCGTAATCATAACGCGGATCAAGATTAAGATGACGATTAAGATTAAGCACTGACACTCATGTATTCCTTTTCCACCTGCTGGAATTCCCACCGCCACACGGACGGGCGCGCCATGCTGCGCGAAATCCGCGACCTCGGCTTTGAATACGCCGAGTTGAGCCACGGCATCCGCGTCAGCCTCATGCCGGGCATCCTCGAAGCGGTGGACACGGGCGAAATCAAAATTTCCAGTCTGCACAATTTTTGTCCGCTGCCGATGGGCGTCACGCACGCTGCGCCGAACCTTTATGAATTCTCCGACGAGCGCCCACGCCAGCGCGAGCTGGCCATCAAGCACACGCTCAAGACGTTTGAATTTGCCGCGCGCGTCAAGGCGCCGCTCGTCGTACTGCACCTCGGCAGCATGGAGTTGAAGGATTACACCGGACGGCTGTGCGAAATGCTCGAACGCGGCGGGAAAAATTCACCGAAGTTTCACAAGCTCCGTGTCGAGGCGGCGGCGGCCATCGAGGCCAAAAAGGGAAAACCCATCGAGCGCGTTTACGACACGCTGAAGAAAATTCTGCCCGAAGCCGAAAAGCTCGGCCTCAAGCTTGGCTGCGAAAACCGGCAGGCGCTTGAGGAAATTCCGCCCGACGGCGACTTCCAGTTTCTCTTCCGCGAGTTCACCAGCCCGAACGTTTGTTACTGGCACGATTGCGGCCACGCGCAAATCAAGGACAACCTCGGCTTCATCCATCACGCGCTCCAGCTCGAATCACTTGCGTCGCGGCTCGCGGGATTTCACATCCACGACGTGATTTTTCCAGCGGGCGACCACGCCGCGCCCGGAACCGGCACAATTGATTTCGCCGCGCTCAAGCCGTTCGTGAAGCCGGAGCACATCAAGGTTTTCGAATTGAGCAGCAAACTGCCCGTCGAAGCCGTCAAAGTCGGCATCGCGCACCTGAAATTGATTTGGGGAAACGAGTGAATTTGCGATTGATGAGACTGCTGGCGAACTGGCGCGTAAATCGTATATCGTAAATCGTAAATGACGTTCGATTTGCCCAAAGCTGTTGCAAAGAAAATCGTCGAGCGCCTGCAAAACGCGGGCTTTGCCGCGTTTTGGGTCGGCGGCTGCGTGCGCGATTTTCTGCTCGGGCGTGAACCGCAAGATTACGACATCGCCACGGACGCGAAGCCGGAACAGGTCGAAAAACTTTTCAAACGCACCATCGCCGTCGGGCGAAAATTCGGCGTGATGATCGTCGTCGAAAACAAATTGCCATTTCAGGTCGCAACCTTTCGCGCCGAGGCGGATTACCGGGATGGCCGGCGGCCGGAGAAAATTGTCTTTGCCAACGCCGAGGCCGACGCGCTACGCCGCGATTTCACCGTCAACGGATTGTTTTACGATCCGCTCACAAAAAAAATCCACGATTGGGTCGGCGGCGAAAAGGATTTGCGTGCAAAAATCATTCGGACGATTGGCAAGCCGGAGGAACGCTTTGGCGAAGATCATTTGCGGCTGCTGCGCGCGGTTCGGTTTGCCACGCAACTGAATTTTGAAATCGAGCCGCAGACTTTTGCGGCAATCAAATCACTCGCGCCCAGAATCAAGCTCATCAGCGCCGAACGGATTCGGGACGAGCTTCTAAAATTATTTTCGCCTTTGCACGCCGCACGCGGATTGGTTTTGCTGCGCGACAGCGGGTTGCTGGAACAGATTTTGCCGGAACTGGCGGCGACGATTACCTGCGAGCAATCGCCGGATTATCATCCCGAAGGCACGGTTTTTGAGCACATCAAACTGATGCTGGAAAAATTGCCGCCGGATTCAAACGAGCGTTTGTCGTGGACGGTTTTGCTTCACGACATTGCCAAGCCGGTGACGGCGGAAAAGGATTTGCAGACGGGCGCGATACATTTTTACGGACACGAAAAAATTGGCGCGGAAATGGCACGGACGATTTTGAACCGGCTGCGCTTTCCCAAAAAGCAGATTGACGAAGTTGTCGCGTGCGTGAAAAACCACATGCAATTCAAGGACGTGAAACAAATGCGCAAGGCGACGTTGCGCCGGTTGCTGTTGCGCGAGACATTTCCGCTGGAACTGCAATTGCACCGGCTGGATTGCCTCGGCTCGCATGGAAGCTTGGAGCATTATGATTTTTTGATTGAGCAGGCGGCGGAATTGAAAAGGAAACCGATGATTCGTCCGCCGCTGCTCACCGGCGACGATTTAATCAAGCTGGGCATGAAACCCGGTCCGGCGATGGGGAAATTGCTGAACGAAATCCGCGAAATGCAACTGGCGGAGGAATTGAAAACGCCGCGTCAGGCGAAGGCGTGGGCGAAGAAAAATTTACAATAACGTGAATTTGTTAATTAAACGGCGTGCCTTTCTTAATTGTCGATTATAACAGTGCCGTCGGAATTAGTTATCGTTGGGCCGCCAATTATGGCGGACAAGGGCTCCAAATACATTTCCCGGATTTCAAAATCCGCGCCTTCGCTTTGGATGCCGACGAAGCCCGAGGAAATGGTGCATTCGGTAATTTCGTTCAACAATTTGCCGTTGATGATGGCTTGGACATCATTGCCCAAGCAGACCGTGACGTTGGTGTTCCATTCGCCGATCGGGTTTTCATTTGGTTCGCCTTTCAGGGGAACCGGCGTGTTGGCATCCTTGCCGAGCGCGAGATGTTCCTTGCATTCCGCGCCGGACATCACGAAAAAATCACCTTGCCGACCCGACTTGCCCTGATTCTGGATGCACACGGGCCAGACTTTGTCCGGCAATTGCATGTCCACGAGCACGCCGGTATTATTTTTCTTTGGCGTGACATACAGAAATCGCCACACGACGGTGACGACGCAATTGCTGTAAGCTTGCTCCGTTCGCAGATAACCAATCGCCGAGCCGTTGCAATGAATCATACCGTTGGTGACGCTCCAGGTTTTTACCGGGTCAGCGTTGTTCCTCATGCAAAACTTGAAGCCATCGAAATTTGTGCCGTTGAAAAGCTCGACGGTTTTCCTGGGTGTTTCCGCTGGCGGCTGCGCGGGAATCATCGGGCCGCCGGGATTGACGCCGTTGGGGAGTTGTGCGTTTGCGGTCCGGCATTCAACCAATATGAATGCGAGACAAAATGATGCGGCGGAAAGAATGGCCGTGATTTTCATGGCGCAAGCATTGAGGCGCTCTTGGCGCAAGTCAAGTGGCTACTGGGGCAGTTCGCGCAGCCGAAGCGTCCACTCAAACGGCTTGCCCGGCTTCAATTGCAAATTGTCCGCCTCGATTTGCAAAATCAGCGGGATTGGTTCGCGGGCGCCCTTGCCCATCACAGAATTGCCGGTCGCCTGTAGATTTTCTGTGAACGGCACGCCGTTGTTTTTGGCGGAAACTTCCAGCGTCGCGTCAGCGCTGGTAAAGGTGTCAATGCGCTGACCGCGCTCAAGTCGCGTCGAAACGGAATTGGCCGTGCTCGGAAAAATCACGGAGAATTTTTGGATCGTGATCGGTTTTGCTGCGGAAATTTTTTCGGTGCGAATCAAAGTCTTACCGTCGAGTTTCCAAACGATCTCGTTCGTCAAGCCCGGCTCGGCGAATTTCTCCGGCTCGCCCCACGGAAAATCCGCGTTCGTCGTGTTTCCGGCGGCCACGTTGATTTCCGCGAAGCGATGCCAGATGGCCGTCACGCCGAGTCCATTTTTCGCCGGAATGATTTCGTCCGCGCCGTCGCCGGCGACGAGCAATTGTCCGTTCGTCAATTCCAGATATGGCGTCAGCACCGGCGCCAGTTGCTCGACCGGCGCGGCGAATCCCGGCAGGCCATGCGGTGCTGGCAGATAATCCGAAATGCCCGGACGAATGCCGGTGGTAAATGGCAGCGCAAATCGCATTAGTCCCTGACGAACGAGCCAGACGCCGGCTGCGCGACCGTCTTCCACTGCGCTTTGAGGTGATGAACTGGTTCGAAAGAAATCGAAACGCGCGACCGGCGGCAAATTCGGTTGTGCCGGGAATTCCGAAATGCCCTCGGCGCGCAACGCGGCGACGAGCAGCCGGAGCGAGTCCGCCGCTTTTGCCTCGAAGCCGGTCGTCTGCTGCCACTGACGGTCGGGTGTCATGTAAGTATAATTGCCGCGGCCGAAACCGAACATGTTCAGCAAATGCCGGTCCGGTTCGTAATCGCGCTGCAACGAATTCCACGCGGCAAAATAAACGCTCGCCAAATCCGCCAGCGGCGCGGGCCGAAATTCCGGGTGCTCGGCGAGAAAACCGATGATGTCCAGCGTGTCAATGTAGCTCATGTCGCCGATGGTGCGGCCCCACGGATAGCTGTAACCGTCCGGCGAGACGAGCGCCCACCACGTTTTCATCACAGATTTCAGCGCGGGCGCGTCGGCGGCTTGAATATCCGTGCGCTCGATGTTTCCCGCCGCCAGATAAACGAAGCGCGCGTATTCCTGCGAGTAACGGTCGTAGCGGCCCACCGGCACGTTGTCATCCGTGTAATGCGCGCCGCGCAAAAATTGTCCGGCGGCGTGCTGCAAGATGTCGTCGGCCACGTCGAGATTCGTCACAAGGCCGAATTGCACGTCCATCGTGATGATGCGCGACGCGACGCCCATGTAATTTTCCGGCAAATCAATGACGTGATGCGTTTTGAAATCGTAAAAGCGCGCCGGGTTCAGCAACGCACGCCATTCATTTTGCTCCGAGGGCGAAAGGCTTTGCCAGAGTGCGTTCGTTTCCAGGTTCATGCCGAATTGCTTCAACGTCAGTGCCGCGCCGAGTTGTGAAAAAGTTTTTCCGCCCTGCCGCGATTCGATGAGGCCGAGCTGGCCGAGAAATTGCGGCACGTCGCGCCCGGCGACGTTCGTCTCGCCGGTGAGCATGGAAACGGCGGACAACGCGCGCATGAACGAACCCCAGGTGAAATCGCCCGCCGTCGGCACGCCGAGAACAATTTTCTGCGGCGGATTGAGATTTGTGACGGCAACGACGTTCGCGGCTATTTCCTTTTGCAAAAATTGCGTCACGTTGGTCGCGAGTTGTTCGGTCGAAACCATTTCCGAAGGCTCGGAAAAAGCCGGCAGTGTGACTGCCATGGAAAGAATTACGGCGGCACAAAAAATAAATTTGCGGGATTTCATCCGCCAATGATTAAACCAATCAGCCACGCGGACAAAGCAGTTTTTCCGCGCGCTCGAAAACCATCGTGGGAGAAATCGCGGTCAGACATTCATTCGGATTTTTCCAGTGGCAGAATGATTTCATGCAAGGCGAGCAGGGGAGTTCAATCCGCAAAACATTTTCAAGCTGGCCGTAAGGACCAGTGCGGCGCGGCTCGGTCGGGCCGAACGGCGCGACGAGCGGCTTGCCGAGCGCGGCGGCGGCGTGCATCGGGCCGGTGTCGTTGGTGATCATTAAATCGCAAACGCGGATCCATTCAATCATTTCCGGCAACGAAGTTTCGCCGCACAAATTCAGGCAGCGCTCCGGTGCGGCGCGCGAAATGATTGCGCCGAGCGGTTTGTCGCCGGCGTCGCCGAGAATGGCAAAATGCGTTTCGGAAAATTTTTCCGCGAGCAACCGGACCAGTCCGGCAAAACTTTCGACCGGCCAGCGTTTGTTGTTCCAGCGCGCGCCGGGTTGAAGCAAAATCAATTTTGAATTTTGAATTTTGAATTTTGAGTTGATGCCGGCGGCGATTTGCGGACGTTCCGGCAGCCATTGGAAATTTTTGTGGATGGGAACGCCGAGCGGCGGCAGCACGGACAAATACCAGTCCACCGCGTGCGTGTGAAATGATTTTCGCCGGACGGCGAGATCGTAAAAACCGCGCGCGCCTTCACGGACTTCGTCCAAGCCGATTAAAAATTTTCCGCCGGCGAGCCAGGCGAACGCACCGCTGCGGGCGAGGCTTTGCAAGTCAATCACAAGGTCAAAATTTTGCGCGCGCAGCCAGCGGATGCTGCGGAGCATTTCCGGCCAGTTTTGCGGATGCGCCCAGCGCCGGCGTTCGAAGCGGACCACGCCAGCCAGATCGGGATCGCCTTCGAGCAGCGGGGCGAGCGAGGAATCGATCCACCAGAAAATTTTGGCGTGGCAAAAATGCAGTTTCAGCAGGCGCAACACGGGCAGCGCCTGAATCACGTCGCCGAGCGAGCTTGGTTTGAGAATGAGAATTTTCAATTTTTCAGCCACGGATGGACACGGATAAACACAAATGAATATTACAATTATTTCGCAGATCAAAAATTATCTGTGAAAATCTGTATTTGCCCGCGGCAGGAAAATCACCTTCCGAACTCCAGCCGTTCCGCGAGCCGGTCGGGCAGGCCGGCTTCTCGGATTTTTTTCTGCGCACCGGCGATGTCGTAATCGAGACGGCGCAATTCAATGGTTCCGGCGTCCATGTCGTAAATGACATAACCGGCCTTGGGGTTGTTGTCACGCGGCTGGCCGACGGCGCCGACGTTGACGAAATATTTTTTAGCCGGATCAATCTTAAATTTGGAATAAGTTCCGCCGCGGACGGCGGTATCGCGCATGAAGGCGACGGGCACGTGCGTGTGGCCGAAGAAACAGACCTGGGTGTTTTGATAGGGAAAGCTGGCGGCGGCGGCGAGTTTGTCGAAGACGTAGCCCCAGCGTTGCGGCGCGTCGAGCGTGGCGTGGACAATGGTGAAATTGGCGACCATGCGGGAGTATTTTAGGTCGCGCAGCCATTGACGTTCTTCAGCGGTCAATTGATTGCGTGTCCAGTGGACGGCGTCGGCGGCGTGAGGATTGAAACCTTCAAGCACTTCGTCGGTGGAACAATATTCGTCGTGATTTCCCTTCACGCACGGAATGTTCATGTCGCGGACGATTTTAAGACATTCCTTTGGATTGGCGTTGTAGCCGACGACGTCGCCGAGGCAGACGATGTGGTCGGCGCCTTGCTTCTTAATATCCTCCAAAACGACTTGGAGCGCCTCCAGATTGGCGTGAATGTCGGCGATAATGGCGTATTTCATGGCGTTCAGCGGACGATTTCAAAACCGCGGAATTCATTTTGCGCGCCGCTCCAGTTTATGTTTTCATCGCGAATGAAACCGGCAAGTCCCGCCTCGCGGATGGCTTTGCGAAATGCTTCCAGTTCCTCGCGCGTGCCTTCGGCGACGAGTTCGACTCGGCCGTCGGGCAGATTGCGGACGGCGCCGGTGATTTCAAAACCGGCGGCGATGGTTTTGGCGGTGTAGCGGAAGCCGACGCCCTGCACATGGCCTGAATAAAAAACATGCAGGCGCTGGCGGCCGGCGGCTGGCGCGATGTTTGGCAGTTGAACTGGCACGGCAGGATGAAGCCAAAGTTGGCGTCCTGGCGCAATGTTTTTTGGCGCGCGTCAAAAACTTTTTTGCTTTTTCAGTGATTTCTGTTTGACCGCCTGGGCATTTTGCCGTAATCACTTCCGGCTGCCTCTAACAAAAATCAGAATTTACGGACGAGTCTGATTTGCAGCGGCAACAGATGTAACAGCAATGCTGAATTCGAAATCATTTCTGGCGGTTGATTTTGGGGCGGGCAGCCTCAAGCTCGCGGAGTTTGAAACGACCGACGCCGGTGTCTTATCCCTGAAAACTTTTGCGATCAAACCGCTCGGCGCGGAGGGTTCGCAGGAAGCGTCCCGCGAGGCGGTCATCCTTAAGGCGTTGCAGGAAACGCTGGTTGAAAAAGGAATCAAGGCGAAGGACGTCAACGTCTGCGCGCCGGGGTTCCACGTTTTTTCCAAGTTCGTCAAGCTGCCGCCGGTGGACGCGAACAAGGTCACGCAAATCATCCAATACGAGGCGCAGCAAAACGTCCCGTTCCCGCTGGCGGAAGTCGTGTGGGATTATCAAATCCTCGGCTCGGCGGCCAGCGGCGAACTCGAAGTGCTGCTGGTTGCGGTCAAATCCGATGTCGTCGAAGGACTGTTCCGCGTGGCGGCGCAGGCGAAGCTGCGGCTGCAATTGTGCGACGCATCGCCGGCGGCTCTCTGCAACGCCTTCCGG